>CAKQOE010000001.1 GCA_934255545.1 uncultured Clostridia bacterium
TACTTTCAATTGTACTCTCTATCGCAATGGTTGTATGCCTCGCGCCTACTATGGCTTTCGCTGCTACAACTAGTGCTCAGGCTGACGCTGCTTACAGCGACACTAAGGGCACTGCTTGCGAGGGTGCAGTAAACGTACTCTCTGCTCTCGGCGTAGTAGACGGCTTCACTGACGGTACATACAAGCCTGAGCAGGTAGTTACAAGAGCTCAGATGGCAAAGCTCATCGTTACAGCTCTTGGCGTAGCTGATTATGCATCAGCAAAGACATCTAAGTTCACAGACATGAGCGCAGCAACATGGGCTATCCCTTACGTTGAATACGCTTCAAACCTCAACATCGTAAACGGTGTTGGCAACAACAAGTTCAACCCTAACGGCAACGTTACATACGAGCAGGCTGCTACAATGATCGTAAGAGCCCTCGGCTTCACTGACAAGTGCAATGAAATGAACGGTTCATGGCCTGCAATCTACATCCAGAAGGCAACTGCTCTCGGTCTCTTCAACGATGTAGCTAACAAGGGCGCTACTGGAGCAACAAGAGGCGATCTCGCAATCATGCTCTATAATGCGTTAAATGTTCCTGAAGTGTACGCTGACAACGATGGTCAGACTAACAAGAAGGTTGGTTCTGACGGTGGTTACGTTACAATGATGGATACTCTTAATGTAAATGGTTCAACTACTTATAAAGTAGTAACCGATTCAGATGCAAACAGTGCAGTAAACAGCATTGCTGGTTATGTAGGTGCTGCAGCTGAAGTAACTTACAACAAGAATAATGATGTGATAGCACTGAGTGATATCAAGACTGAATTCCTTTCAGGTACATTTAAGTCAAATGGTAAGTTCGAAGCTGACAATGGTACAACTTACACAATCGCTTCTGACGCTTACAAGGTATTCAAAAATACTACAACAGGTACTGTAAAAGAAGCTGCTGCTTTTGATTCAACTAAAAAGGAAGGCGGCGTTCCTGGTCTTGTTAACAACGTAACTGGCGATAACAGAGATAAGTTAAGCACTACTGCAAAGGTTACAGTTGACGGTAAAGAAGTTCTCAGAGATGTAGATAACGACTTTACACTTGCAGTAACTATCTCAGGTAAGACAATCACAGGTATCTACTCAATCGCTTCTTGGAATATTACAAAGGCTGATAAGGTAGATTCAAGCGATCTTAACCAGATTACTAAGAACAGCAAGCTCCTCGGTCAGAAGTTCGCTAAGAACGATGATCAGGAAATTGACAATAGTTCATTCATCCTCAATGGTGTAACTTCACTCAGCGATATCAAGGCTGACAATATCGTATATGTATACGCTGCAAAGGATGAAATCAAGAGAATTGATGTTGGTACAAAGACTGTAACTGGTAAGATTACTAAGAATTCTGGTTCTAAGATTACTATCGATGGTACTGCTTATGGATTCGCTGATAAGGCTGTAATCTCTGCAAGTAGCAACGATCTCGATGCAGGTAATGAAGTAACTCTTATCCTCGACTACGATGGTAAGATTTATGATGCTGACCTTGTTGACGGTACATCAGGCAACTTCGCAGTTGTTGTCGCTAAGTCTAAAGATGCTCCATCTTCATCAAATGTAAGCGGTACAGCTAAGGTGGAACTCCTCACTGCTGATGGCGACAAGGTATTCTCAATCAACGGTAAGAAGTATACTGATAATGATTCTATAGCTTGGACATCATTAAATGTTGGTGATATCGTTAAGTACTCTGTAAATGACAGCAGCGAAATCACTAAGCTCATAGCTCCTGCTACTAAGGATTACACTTATAATGCTGATACTACTAATAAGACAGGCAAGAAGATAACAAAGGCTGGATACGTTGATGGTTATGGTATCGCAGACAGCGCAACTGTATTCGCAGTACCTGTAAAGAGCGGCGCATTTGACTACTCTGATACAGATGACCTCAGCGTTACTAAGAAGGCTAACGTTCTTGATTCAGAACTCGACCTCGTAACTTATGTAGTTGACAAGGACACTAACAAAGTAGTATTAATGATTATAAGCGATTCTGCTACATCTGATGATACTTACGGTGTTGTAACTTCTACTTACAAGATCGACGGCGGTGACGGCGCAGACTTCTATGTAGGTTCAGAAAAGGTTTCTGATGCTAAGGTTGACAGCGGCACACCTGTAACAGTTAAGAAGGGTGGCGCTCTCTTCAAAATCAAGAAGACAACTGCTGGTTCTTATAAGTTCGACGCTATGACTGAAGTTATATCAGCAACAAAGGCTGCTTATGAAGTAAAGAATGATTACGTTAGATTTGAAAAAGACGGTACAACATATAACCTCTATAAGGATGCTGTTGTATATATTTACAACACAACTGATGATGAATATAGCATTGGTTCTACATCTGATTTAACAGATGACGATGTTACTTCAATCAAGCTTTACAAGACTGAAACATCAGATTCTAAGGATAATGCTTACGATCTCGTAAACTACATCGTAATCACAATGAAGTAATCAGTTCTTAACCGAACTAAAAATCAAATATCATAAGATATTTCAACAGGCTGTTGCGTATGCGGCAGCCTGTTTTTTCAGTTTGCGCGCCATGGGCGCGCTCTAGAGGAAAGAGCGCGAACCTTAAGCGTGGAGGTCTCACAGAGGTTCTATTAGACTAGTAACAACGAACTGTGAGAAGTCAGCCGCGCCCATAGTAGTGTAGAAGTCTCTGTAATGGAGATGGAGCGAAGGAGTGAACAATCAATAAGTTTGAGTATATCTCGTATTGCAGAAGAGACAACATCTGCCGTAACCAATCGGGTAAAGGATGGTCAAATCAAGCGAGACGGAAAGGAAAGAACGCATGAACACAAGTAGTCTAATGGAGCAGATATTATCTAACGAGAACCTCAACAGAGCATATCTGCAAGTCGTACGAAACAAAGGTGCTGAGGGTGTGGATGAAATGAAGTACACAGAACTCAAAGAACACCTTGCAAAGAACGGTGGAACAATCAAAGAACAGTTGAGGACAAGAAAATATAAGCCTCGACCAGTACGAAGAGTGGAGATACCAAAGCCAGACGGCGGTGTCAGAAACCTGGGAGTACCGACAGTGACAGATAGGTTCATGCAACAAGCCATTGCACAGGTCTTAACACCGATATATGAGGAACAGTTCCATGACCACAGTTATGGATTTAGACCGAATAGATGTGCACAGCAGGCAATCCTAACAGCACTAGACATGATGAACTGCGGGAATAATTGGATCGTAGACATTGACATGGAAAAGTTCTTTGACACAGTAGATTATGACAAACTGATGACCATAATAGATAGAACGATCAAAGACGGAGATGTTATCTCTATCATTAGAAAGTACCTTGTCAGTGGAATTATGATAGATGATGAATACGAGGATTCAGTTGTGGGAACTCCACAAGGAGGAAACCTTTCGCCATTACTGGCTAATATCATGCTTAATGAACTTGATAAGGAAATGGAAAAGAGAGGGCTTAACTTTGTAAGATACGCGGATGATTGCATTATCATGGTCAGAAGCGAGATGTCTGCTAACAGAGTTATGAGAAATATCTCACGATTTATTGAGGAGAAACTAGGACTTAAGGTCAATATGACCAAAAGTAAAGTAGATATACCACGAGGGATAAAATATCTCGGATTTGGATTCTACTTTGATTGGAGAGCACATCAGTTTAAGGCAAAACCACATACAAAATCAGTGGAGAAGTTAAAGAAGAAAATAAAAGAACTTACACGCCGTAGTTGGGGTGTCAGCAACAGATATAAAGTAGAGAGACTTAACCAGCTCATTAGAGGGTGGGTCAACTACTTCAAGATAGGAAGTATAAAGACACTCTGCACAATAACAGACAAACATATACGGTACAGACTTCGTATGTGTATATGGAAACACTGGAAAACTCCGCGAAACAGAGCAAAGAACCTTATGAAACTGGAAGTACCAAGATGGGCGGCATTTAAGATTGCATACTGCGGTGATAGATATGCCCGGTTAGCCCACAATGGATGGGTACAGAAAGCCATAAGTAATAAAAGACTAGCCGCATTTGGACTAGTCTCAATGTTAGATTACTACACCGAAAGGTGTGTTACTTGTTAAGTTGGTTGAACCGCCGTGTACCGAACGGTACGCACGGTGGTGTGAGAGGACGGGAGTTGATTACTCCCTCCTACTCGATTGCCTCTAAAAGCCAAACAAAAGATCCCACATACATACCTCATACGCCTTAGGGATGGGCTCCTTAGGTCATTTGCGCCCAACGAAATAGTAGAGCGGAACGTTAAAATGATCAGCGATCTGGACAAGCAGCGAAAGATCGGAATTATTCACATGATGAGAGTGTCTTAAACAGCGTAAAATAAATGTAACACTAATAATATGAGTAAATCACGTTTTTCTGCAGTAATTATAAAAATAACATAGCGTTACGAGCGTCACCGCTCGAGCAGAGCTTATAACTCATGGACCTTGTCGTCGCTGAGTATCTCCTTCAGTTGCTCCGGCGTCACACTGAGCATGTCGGCGATAACGTCATCAGACATGCCTTTCGTCTTCATCTGGAGCGCTATGCGCTGCAGCTCTAACTGTCTGCCGTTTTGTTCGCCCTTGTTATAACCGCGCTGCTCGCCATCACGCGCGCCTTTATCATAGCCAGCCTGCAGTCCCTCGCTGTAACCGTCTTCCCTGAACTCGCGCTTGAACATCTCCATTGTCTTTTCTTCGTCGTAATCAGTCAATATCATATCTCGCACCTCCGCTCTGTGCTTCGACAGGAATCCTGCAAGGACTCCTTCTTTTATGCACTCGTCTACTGCTCTGTCTACGGCATCCTCTATCTCGGACGGACTCATATTGGGCTTTACGTATCGGCGCATTCTGTCTACGAATATCGCGTATTCCTCCAGCGTGCGGCACGCTGCCATCAGTTCCTTATTCCTGCCGTAGTTTATATTTATCATAGTGGCTGTGAACTCTATGCCCGTTGCTTCGTCGGAATGGACGAATGCGTCGGAGAGCTTCAGATCCATCCTTTCGGGCATATCCTTAGTACCATTATACAACACGAAGTACCTTGGCGTCGGTATCTTTGCTAACTTTTCTGAATAGATGTTGAGCTCATACTGCTCTATGTATTTTTCGTAAAGCTTTGCAACGTATATCATGCCGCGGAGTGGCATATTGGGGTTGTATGTGCTCTGGTGCTCGAACAGGTTCATATGCGCGTCTACGATGCACGAAACGTCATTCTTTCGCCCCATGTAGATCACGTCGTCGATGGTGTTGATCTCGAGATCTTCTATATCCGTATAATTCCTGTCGTTCAGGGCGTTGTAGAGTGACAGCAGGTTTTCTTTGTTGTCCGGGTCGCCGAAGAGCTTTGTGAATAGCTTATCTTTGTGTTTTCGTTGTATCATATCCGTTTTCCTCCCAAATTACCGCGCATCAGAAGTTCCAGCTTATGCGGTTTCTGATGCTTCCTTTGAATAGTATCTGACATTGTGCGTCAGATAGATAAAGTCTGATGTAAATTACATATATTTACATCATGACTAATTTATACGATACAACATTTGGATAAATTTAGCAACTATTTTATAGAATTTATTACTTTTTATTACAGTATTTTCTTGATTTTTTATAAGTAACAAGATTGTTTCAAAAATACAATAACCCCTCTTACTGAATTGATCAATAAGAGGGGTTTTCATTATTCTATAGCTTTAATAAACCTAAATCATTTGATTTAGACTACTTTACAGTTACCTTAACAACTACTGTATCAGATACTGAAGTATCAGCAGTAGCAGTAATAGTTACTGTAACGTTGTAATTACCAAGTTCATCTTTAGTATATACTGTTTTTGCATCAGTTTTAAGAGTAACACCTGTATTTGTTGTTACTAAATTTTTTGCAGAAGTTTCAATAGCTGCAACAGTATCATCTACAGAATTTGCCTTTTTAACATCAGCTGCAGTTGTTGTTACAGAAGCCTTTGCAGCTGCAACAGCTTTCTCTGCATTATCTCTTGCAATCTTTTCTGTGGTAGAAAATAAGTCAATGTCTTTGCAATCTGCAGCATCTGTGTCTGAGATGTAAAGAACTGTATCCCAGTTGTTGCTATCCTTATCAGTCTGGATAAGAACTACATAACCGTCAATGCTGATGTCTGAAGTTGAACCAATAGTCCACTTATCAAACTTGTTGTTTGACTTAAGGTTAGCAACATATACCTTAGCATCCTTGATTACCTGATAGTCACCATTTACCTTAACCTTTTCGCTATCAGCCTTTTCAACCTTATAAGCCCTGAGGTCTGCAAATTTAGCATCACTTGAAGATGTTCCGTAAGCTACGACATTACCAGAACCTACATCTGCCTTGCTATCGGAAATTTCTGTATCATACTTTTCAGTTGCCTTCTTAACGCTCTTTATCTCATCACCAGTCTTTGAGAAGTATACAAACTTGAACTTAGATGATTCATATGTAGCGCTTGTAGACTGATCCTTTGTTAATGCATCTATTTCCGCACCATTAGCGATACCAACATACTGGTATACATCATCCTCAGATAAATTCTGAGTTTCATATCTGCTGTTAATAACACCATAGAGGTCATTAGAAGCTGTAGCATCTGAAGTAACTAAGATTGCAGTCATATCAGACTTGCTGTTTGTAAAGTAAGTAGCACCTGTAGAATCATCAGTTAAATCATTAACCTTTAATACAGAATACTCATCCTTATCTGTCTTAGTTCCACCCTTGTATTCAAATACAACGATATTGCTTGCAGCCTTCTTGCCTCCGATAACACCATTCTTATATTCTGTCTTATTTGTTGTAGCAGTTGTAGTATTAATTTCAGTTATCTCACTGCTTGAGTTTACCTTGTACTGTACGAGTGCACCAGCTACGAGCTTATTATTCTCAGAAGCCTTCTTACCATCAGAATCATTCTTGAATGAGAATACCTTTTCTTCACCATTTGCTGTGAATAACTTAATCTTGTAATCATCATTCTTGAATACATCGGCATCATTTACTGCTGAGCTTAATGCAACGCCGTATGAGTAGTTAGTTTCAGTAGATTCCTGAGTGTAGATCTTTCCATCATAATCAAGATAAAGAGTTACTTCATCTCCAACCTTGAATTCCTGAGCCTTCTTAGTTGACTGAATGTCAGAACCCTTAAGTTCAGAGAACTTATAAACATTTCCATCAACTGTGTACTCTACCTTAGCTGGATCAGAATTTGCCTTAACCTTTGTGCACTTGCCTGAAACAACCTTAGTACCTACTTCAACCTTTGTGATAGTACCCTTCTTAGTATCTGCATTATCAGCATATACAGCTACTATGTTATCTTCCTTAATGTCAGATAACTTATCTACGCCATTCAGAATGAATGCAGTTTCATCTACATTTGTATCATCATCGAGTGGGAAGTCATATGATAAGAGTGACTTGTCTGATGTGATCTTCTTAAGCTGGCTTGCACTTACCTTCTTAGCGTCATTTTCAGACCATGTAGAAATTGAGAAGATATCTGTTATAGTCTTACCTGATACCTTGCATGCTATTGTGAAAGTATCTCCATCATCAGCATCAGTAAATACTTTTGCAGTAGTTTCTGCATTGTTTAAGAATGCAGTTACCTTTGTATTAGCTGTAGTTGTAACTTCATCAGTAGCATTCTGCTTTCCTGCATTTGTGAATACAGAGTATGGCTTGTTTGCAATAGTGTACTTAGTACCATCTACATCAAACTTACCATCCTTGTCATAATCACCTGTGAGGAAAGTAGTCTTGATATCACTTACAGCGAGAACCTTGCCCTGCTTGTTGTAAACGATCTTTGCAGCCGCACCAACATAAGTCTTAATAGGTGTTAATGCATCTTCTGCATCAGTTTCGTCAACAACGTCATATGTTGAGTAACCACCCTTGTTGAGTGTGCCCATCATAGTAAGGTAACCTGTACCAGTCTTACCCTGGAATTCACCGTTATCAGTACCGCTCTTAGGCTGAGTTACGCCATCAGCATCAGCATAAACCTGAGCAAGGTTAAGTGCATTGTAAAGCATGATTGCGCAGTCGCCTCTGTTTGCGCCTGTACCGAGTGAATAACCCTGAACGTTTTCAAGAATGCCAAGTGCTCTTGCCTTCTGAACGAAGACTGCAGGATATGTACCGTTCATTTCCTTACTTGCAGTTGTGTAACCAAGTGCGCGGCAGATCATAGTAGCTACCTGCTCATAAGTTACAGTCTTGTTAGGAGCGAACTTACCGTTTCCTACACCATTGATGATTCCCAGGTTTGTAGCATATTCTACTACCGGGATAGCCCACTGAGCTGAACCCATATCAGTGTAGCTTGAATTCTTTGCTGTTGCGTATTCAGATACGCCGAGAGCTGCAACGATGAGCTTAGCCATCTGAGCTCTTGTAACTATCTGCTCAGGCTTGTATGTGCCGTCTGTAAAGCCGTCTACAACGCCGAGAGCAGAGAGTACGTTTACTGCACCCTCGCAAGCTTTGCCTTCTGTGTCGCTGTAAGCTGCATCAGCCTGAGCCGCAGAAGTAGTTGCAGCGAAAGCCATAGTAGGCGCGAGGCATACAACCATTGCGATAGAGAGTACAATTGAAAGTACTTTCTTCATTTTGATTCCTCCTTGTAGAAATTCTTTTGCGGAAGGGGAAATTAGTGATTTTTGTGCAAACTATCTTCCCTTCCATGTTTCGATAATTTGACATAATATATAGAACAGTACGTCCAAAGAACATACAGGCTCTATCATAGAGAAATTATACATTTCAAATGAACTCGCGTCAACCGCAAGTTAGAAATGTAACAGAGCTGTAATAATGAACTGTTGTTGGTTTTTATTTAAATACAATCCTTATTAAGCCCTTTGCTCAATTGTGTTTTTATTATAGCAAACTTTTAAAATTTGTCCATTACACCTGTGTTACAGAAGTGATACAAATTTGTCATTTCTGTGACGAGCGTTGTTTATCAATGCTTTGTATGTTGATTTTTCAGCATCCGGCTGTTGTCCATACTTCCTTTTGACGCGCCTGGCGCGTCGTATTATGGTTAGCCTTTCTTAACAGCGCTTTATATATTAACATACTTTTTATATTTTTAGTAGCTTATTTTTTATTAAAGTTTTCTTAAGCTTTTAGCTGCTTTTATAATTAGTTGGTCATACCAAATTATTTTATCATTTATTTTAATACCGCATTATATTTGATTATAATCATATGACTATTTAAAATAATATAAAACTATCATATATATTTTTTCAATCTAAATTCTGTCTGTTCACCTTCTTTTTTGCTAACAAGCTCAAATAAATTATCACTCGTTGCGAATAGATTCTTTGGGTTTCTTCCTATTATCAAATACTGGTTCTTATCATCCATTGATATATATTTTCTAGTATCATCATTTAACAATATATCAGCATTATCAATAACTATAAGTTTCCCTGCTTCGCTCATAATAAGTTTTTTTATATCTTTCTGATAGTCCTGATAATTTATACATACTATATTAGGATTTACCGCCATACACTCTCTCATAAATGAAAATGAAGCCGTTTTTCCTGTTGCAGATGAACCGGTAAGAATCGTAATATTATTAGTAAAATCAAAATTTATTATATATGAAGTATGGACTGTAGAAAAATGATCCATAACTACAGGTTTACTCTTCATTATTCCACCACTCCTTTAATTGTTCATAATCAGAGATCACAGTTACACCCTTTTCATCACACGTTTTTACTCTATTCATATTGAAAGGAATTACTGCATAATCACTGTAGACTGATCCAGCATCCAATCCATATAATACTTCTAAAGCATTATCGCCACATTCCTTAATGCAGAAAACCTTATCCGGAAAATACATTACATTTAATACTGTTTTACAGCCTGTTGACAAACAGTCTATGTCCAGTACAACGCCATTAAATTTCGACTTCATCCTATATTTTCCAATCAGCTTTGATGCATCTATTTTTTCTACGATCGTACCTGCTCTTTCATCTATCTTTAAAACTGTATTCTGATTAAAAAACACATCATTCAGTTCCACATATTCTATATTATCCGGTATATCTTTTTTATCTTTAAATATTGTGATCATATCAGTGCCCCCAATCCTACATTTTTAAATTCATTTTGCAGCGATGTACCTAAATAAATATGTTTCATTTTTTGATTTAATGTAAGCTTCGTATGGTCCAGCCCACAGATATCATCCTCTTGTCTTCTTGTCCACTCACAACAATTTTGTTGCCAACATTCTCCTAAATCGCTCTTTGAAACTATGAAACCTGTGTTCCTTGTAAGATCAAATAATAACTTTGCAGATAATTGTTCAATATTGTGGTTATCTAAATTTATGTCATAATCTATGATTTCCTGTATTGCCTTATAGTTCATTTCACCTGATCTAATAATCTGAACTAATTTTTTTCGTGCAGCTATAGCACCTGCCCTCTTATCTCTAAATTCATCTTCTGGTGCATATATCCAATCAATAAGTTCATCAAATTCCAATAGTGTATATTCAAAACATATAAGATTCAATAATAATACATTATTTCTTTTATCCGCTGCTTCTTTTAGAATTTTTTGTTCCATACAAACCTGTACATTATCAAATGAATTGTCTAATGCAATTATATATCTATTATCTTCATCCCTTAATCCACTAACTGATTTTACTAATTCCCAGTTATTCATTTTGCTTTCAACAATCACTTCTGGGCAGACTTCATGCATAAATGTTGTCCAAAATTTATAGCTTGATTTTTCTATTCTATCCTCTATCCATAAATATGTCTTAGGTAACATCATTTCACCTGCTTTCGCTGTAGTACAACCAATATATCTATTATACACAAAATCGATCAAAAAAAGCACCGCAAAATGGATCGCGGTGCTTTTCGGGATAGTTGATATTTTATTTATTTTACGAACTTTACTTTGACGTAGCTTACTTCGTTCTTGAGTTTGTTTGTTGAGGCGTTGAAGCTGTTTGCGTCAGGGCCGTATACGTAGTACTGGGTGGTTATGCGGTATACGTTGTAGCCCTTGCTTGCTGTACGGTCGAGGAGTTCTTTCTTTGTGCCGAGGATCGGGGCTGACGTATCGTATGCGCCTGATCCTGTTGAAGCCCAGATCTGGCTTCCTGTGTTGGAATCAAGGACGTCTACCTTGTACCTTACTGACTTGCCGCTCGGTATATTTGCTTTCAGCGTTACTTTGTCTGTATCAGCGAGCGATGACAGATAAACTGTGTATGTGCTGTACGCTGATGAGTTTATATATGAGCTGTTAGTAAATGTATCTATAGGCAGGCTGTAGCCTGTGAATGATACGTTGTTTGCCTTCTGGTTTATCCTCTTGAGCTTTACTGTGTAGCTTCTTGAGCCGTATGTTTTGTCGCTGCTCTTTACGCCTATTACTGCTGTTCCGAGGTCTGTATCGCCCTTGCCGGATGCTGCTGCAGGGATATCGAGCGTCATGTAATTGTCAGTCTTCTTTACGTCTATGTTTGATTCAGAAGAATTGAATGAGAATGAATATGTCACTGTTTCATTCTTGCTCGTTGACTTCGCCGGCGTTATCTTTACCTGCGTGTTGTCAGCTCCTACGTAGAAGTTTGTCGTGTCTGTGTTGTCTGTAAATTTCAGCAGGTCGGCGGAGCCGTCGTAGCTTCCGTTAAGAGTCATTTCTGCCTTGAGCGTATCGAGAGATACGAGCTTCTGTTTTGTATTGATCGTTTCGCAGAACACATTGCCCGGATCGTTTGAGCTGTCGTAGAGCACAAGGTATATATAATATGAAGTGTTTGTGTCAAGACGGCTGAAATCGAGTGACGACCATTCGTTTCTTGATACCTTTACGCTGTCATAGTGGCCTGTGTTTGAAACGCTGCCGATGTATGAATGCTCTTTTATCTGCTTTGCAGTCGGCGGATCTGACTTCAGATCGTCCTGGTCAAATATTATGCCGTAAACAGTTCCCTTCTGCAGAGCCTTGAATGATACGCTTGCTTCATCGTAGTCAGAAGATGACGCTATCCTGTTTGACAGTGAGCTTGATGTAGTCGTAAAGCTGAATGTCTTTGCTGTGACTGCTTCACCGTCTGTCTGGCTTGCGAGCGTCTTTGCGTTTACAGTTATGTAATAAGTTGTCTCTTCTTCCAGATCGTACTTAGGAGTGATCGTTATCTGCCTGTTTGAAGAGTCAATAGTCGCTGTGAACGCAACGTCTGTCTTTTTAGTCTCGCCCGGGCCGACCTTCTGTACTGTAAGTACGTCGCTCTTGAGGTATGAGTCTGAAACTGAAGAGCTGTCTGAGTAACGCTTTACAGCATATCCGAATGTAATAGTCGGAACTGCTGTGAGTGATACTTCTGTCGAGCCTGACGCAGGCTCAAACGTGATATCCGCTGCTGAAACTCCTGTTGTAAAGCTGCTTGTAAACAGCGTGTTTTCATGTCCGGCTTCGTCTGTGAGCTCGCCTGCCGCTATCCTGAGATAGTATGTCGCGTTGAGCGAAAGCGGGCTGTCCGGAGTTATCGTTACTGACTTGCTGTCTGACGCTACACTTGCAGTGAAATCTACTGAAGAACCGCTTGAGGAGTTCTTTCTGAGCGATATGACAGTCTCCGCCTGTGAGTCAGTCAGCTTGTTTCCTGTGTTTCCTGTCGCGTGCACGGCTGAGTTGAACTTGAGGACTATCGGCTCTGATACTGCGACCTTGGATGCGCCGTTTGCAGGTGTCGGCGTTATAACGAGCGCGTCTGACGGTGCAGGCGTCGGCGTAAGGCCGCCTGATGCATATGCCGGCGGAACTGTTACTGACGCGTCTGCGTTTACAGTTGCCGGCTTTATCTCATAAGTAATGCCGTTCACGTGCGCGTTCAGCGTGCCTACTGTTCCTGAGCCTGTGAATGAAGTTGAAGCTCCTGAAACGTCAGCTGTCGTTACGACAGCTCCCGCTGCCAGCGCTACTGTAGTTTTTGATGCTGCAGACGTTACTTTCAGAGACTTTATCGTTCCTGATGTAAGCGCAATGTCTACTTTTTCCTGCGGGATATCAACGCTGTTGAAATTGCCTGACATCGTTATGTCGGCCGCGCGGCCGATCGTTACGTTGTCGATACCCTTGCCGAAATCTCCGTTTGCTGTAAGGTTTATATTTTCTATAGTTGCTTTATTTGTGACCGAAGTTCTGAGTACGGTAGTCTCGCCCTTTGCATAAACGCGGACATCGTTGCTTGTATTTACGTCAACGTTTGCTATCCTTGAGTTGAGCAGCGCTACGCCCCTGTCTGAGCCGCTCTTTCCTCCGTTTACTTTAAGACTTCCGAGTATAACGCAGTTGCTGAACGTTATGACGTCATCCTTTGCTGTCGCGTCTATAGTCATGTTGTTGGAGTATATCGTATCTTTAAGTACGATGTCTGAGCCGTCATGAGCTACGATGCGCTTGTTGTTCTTGTCTATAGTTTCCTTCTGAAGCACTAATGTAAGGATCTTTGCTGCCTGACCTCTGGTCAGATTATCCTTTGGATGAAGCTTACCGTCATTGTATGCGCCGAGATAGCCTTTTGCAGTTATCTTTTCGAGCGCTGTTTCTGCCCAGTATTCTACATCCTTGTAGTCGCTGTATACTTTCAGCGTGGCGTTAGAACCTGATGTAGGAACGATCCTTGAGAGCATGACTGCAGTCTCCTGACGGGTTATCTTTGCGTCAGGCGCAAAGTCTCCGTTTGATTTGCCTGATATGAAGCCTGCTGCAACGCCCTTCTGGACATCGTTGTAATACCACTTTCCTGATTTTACGTCAGGGAAGTTTATATCTGTTTCGGCTGTGTTTCCGATAGCTGAGTTGAGCATCTTTGTGAATTCTGCTCTTGTTATCGGGTTATCCGGCTTGAACGTTCCGTCTGTGTAGCCTGAAACAAAACCGTATTTTACTGCTTCTTCGATATAAGTTTTAGCCCAGTGCTTCGATGTGTCCTTGAATTCTGCCGCGTAGCTCTTAAATCCGTCTCTCGTCTGCGGTATGACTGCTGTAGAAAGCACCATGAGTACCGCAAGAGTGACCGACAGGGCTGCGGAAGCAAGGCTCCAAGCTTTTACAGGGCTTTCCTGTCTTTCCATGAATCTCCTCATAGAATCTTTTCCCCCTTTCAGTTTTCCCGGCAGAGCCGGGCATGCAGAACTTTATTGATATTACTTATCCTGTTCCTCCTGTGTTTTTTCAGGAAGCCTTACGACTACACAGTAGTCGGAAGCTTTTTCTATTTCTTCCTCAGTGAAGTCGCCGACTATGGCCAGGAAGCTTTCATCCTCAGGCTTGAAGAAGTTTTCTGCATAGTCCCATATACCGTTTCCTTCACATGAATCAGCGTTGTTGAAAATAAGTATGGTATCGAGCGGCACGATCATATCGTGGACTGCTTTTTCTATAAAGTAGTACGCGTCGCGTCCTGTAGGCTGCGTGTTTATGTATTCTCTTACTTCCTGGTTGTTCTTGAGATTTATGTGTATCATGTTGTGGAAATACTCAAGAGCGAAATTTTTTATGACCTCTGTGCGGTCTTCTTCTGTGCTTCCTGTGAGAAGCAGAGTCTTATAATCCTGAAACTGGAGCTTCCAATCAAGCAGCTGCGGTAATATTCTTTCCATAATACTTTTCCTCCGTTGCGACCGCTCGCGCGGTCAGTCTGTATGCTGCACTGCCCGCGAGGGCAGCCGCTGTAAAAACATCTTTCATTTTCCCTTAAACACATTGATTTACCAGTGTATATTTTAATTATACCACATTACTGCCGGTTTAAAGCCCGCCTTGCGATTTCATTTGCGACAGCGGCGAATTCGTCGAGGCTGAGCGTCTCGGCCCTTCGCTTCGGATCTATGCCTGCTGCGTCGAGCGCGTCTGCTATCTCAGGCTTTGGCAGTCCTCTCACTCCTGTGAGGGAGTTGAGCAGTGTTTTGCGGCGCTGGCCGAAGCCGCCTTTTACTGTTTCAAAGAATATCTTCTGATCGATAAGGTCTACCGGACATTCTTTTCTGAGGTCGAGGCGTATGACTGTGGAGTCTACCTTCGGGCGCGGCACGAATACTTCCTTTGGCGCGTCTGCTACGTGCGTTATCGTGCAGTAAAAGCCTACAGCGACTGTCAGCGCGCCGTAGTCCTTGCCTCCCGGCTCTGCCTTGATGCGGTCGGCTACTTCCTTCTGCATCATTATCGTTATGCTGTCTGCAGGAACGCTTTCCTCCAGGAGCTTCATGATTATCGGTGTCGTTATATAGTAAGGAAGATTTCCTATCACTCTGACTTTGCCGCCGTCCGCCGGGCGGTTTGCTTCGACTATCTCGGTCAGGTCTGTTTTCATTATGTCGGCGTTTATGACTTCTACGTTGTCATACTCGGCGAGCGTTTCTTTGAGTATAGGTATGAGCTTTTTGTCTATCTCTACAGCTATAACTTTGCCGGCGC
The DNA here is from genome assembly GCA_934255545.1 of uncultured Clostridia bacterium. Lineage (GTDB taxonomy): Bacteria > Bacillota > Clostridia > Peptostreptococcales > Anaerovoracaceae > CAKQOE01. Next base: position 15,575 of record CAKQOE010000001.1, read on the forward strand.
GCTCGGCCGCCGCTGCTGTCAGGACGCCCATTCCCGGACCTATTTCTATTACGAGGTCTTCCGGCTCGATGTCTGAGCCGTCAACTATGTCTTCTATTATATGTATATCGGACAGGAAATTCTGACCGAGGCTTTTTGAATGGCGGAAGCCGTGTTTTTCTCTTATTTTCGCCATTGTAGACGGCGAGTACAGTTTGTCCATTATTTCTCCGTTTTCTTGTATCTCTCTTATTTTTCTATATCGCGGATCGCGTTTTCAAGGTCTTCGCGTGATATCCCGTAGTTGTTAAGGCGTTTCAGGAAGCCCTTTGAGTTGGCGTAGCCTATGCCGAGCTTTCTGCCGAGCGCGTCGCGCAGCTCTCTTGAGCCCTCCCCCGCTGCAAGGCCGTAATACATCATGTCTTTTTCTGTAAACTCCGAATGCTGCTCTGTAAGAGTCCTGCCTGCAGCCTCGATAGCTCGCGCTATCACATCGGGACTTGCATTTTCAACGCCTATATCTGTATCAGCCTTGTCCTTCGCCTCAGACTTTGATATATATGCCTGAAGCGCGTCTGGAAAAAGATCTGTAAGGCGCTGGCGTATCCTGGTTCCGGCGTGATCCGGGTCTGTGAGTATTATGATGCCGCGGGTTTTATATGCGTTTTCTATCCTGTCTATAGTCGCCTTGCTTATGCCGTAGCCGTGTGTCGCGATTATGTCGGCATTGACTGCTTTCTGGACTGCGTCGATGTCGTCGCGGCCTTCTACGACTATAACTTCTTTTATCAATTCACTTTTATTACTGTTCTGTGTCATTCTGTTCTGTGCTGTCTTCCTGTTTTTTATTTTTGCTGTCATCGTCGTTTACGTATATGATCTCGCCCTGTTTTGCCATTTTAAGCCATTCCCGCGCCTGTTTTTCCATGTACGCGTCACTGCCTATCTGGTTTACCTGCTTTTCAAGGTCATCCTTTTCTTCCTGCAGCTCTGCAAGCTTTCGCTCTGCCTCATTTTTCTGTATCTTCAGGTTTATGATGTTGCCTACTGAAAAGGCCAGTGCGGCGATCACTACTATTATGACAGCGATAGCTATTTTTTTCTGTGTGGACATCGCGCCTTTTTTCTTTTTTTCTCTGCGCTTTTTGCTTCTTTTAGCGGCTTCGTCCTGCTCGCGCGGCTCGTATCTCTCGTCGCCGCGGGACATATCGTCCATCATTTCCTGCATTATGGACTTTTCGCCGCGTTTTGCTCTTTCAGCTTCTGCCTGCCTGCGCAGCTTCTGCCTTCTTTCATCGCGTTTGGAGTCAATGTCTATGATATTCTGTTCTGTCAGTTCCCTGGCTTTCTGTTTTTTCTTACGTCTCTTCGCCATGTCAATTCCTTTTTATTTACGAGATCACAAAATATGCAGTTGTAATAAGTATAACATAAATCACCGATATAGTATGCCTTCGTTTTGATTTTCCGACGGCAAATGTACGCAGTCCTACGGCAAGCCCGGTAAGGAGTCCGAGCGTTTCATGTATGCTCAGTCTGCCGTAGCTGCTCCTGAACCAGAATCTTGCAATTACTACGCCTGCAATAATGCAGAAGATGATGTCGAATATGACGAGCGCTCCGCGCACTAGCGGGCGGCGCGCGCAGCGGGCCGCCCGGTCTGCCTGCCACCGCTTTATACAGCCGTTGTACGTCTGAAACATGAAAGCAACGCAGGCTCCGCATGCAGCCATTATAAGCATCTCTCTCAGCTGCTGCGCCATAAAGTCAAAACCGGTAAGCGGATCCGGCGTCGGCTCTCCCGTCAGTCTGTCCACAACGTCAGTAAAAAAGTATCTCATGCAGTCAATGACAAGCGCTGCCGTCCCGGCTGCCGCATCTGTAAATCCCATGATGATCACACTCCGCAAGGCTACTTCATGAGCCGTTTAAGAAGGCTTACGCTGCTTTCCTGAACTGACTCTGTGTAGACGAGGCTCGAGCATTCACCGCTTATGGATACATTTCCTGTTTCAAGGTCGAGCTGCGTTATCTTAAGGTTTCTTCCTTTTACTGACAATCCGCCCTCGCGAAGCGTTATATGTATATGCTCGCTGTCAAAACTCTTCACATCAGTCACAGCTGTAACTGTAAGGCTTTCACGATTTTCCATTATTATTGAATGATCTGTCATCATATTTTCATCCCCGTTCCGGTGCTGTGCAATTAAATCGTTTTACCGGCAGGTATGCTGCTGCGCTGCAGCGGTCCTGCCTGTAACAATAATTATGCGTAAACTGCGGGATGTATGACGGTTATATGGTTTTATGCGCGGAGCGCTTTATCGGGTAACGGCGCGCGCATGCGCGCCCTTTTGACGGCGTGAGCCGTCGGCAGGCATGTAAAAGGGGCTGCGTGAGCAGCCCCGGCCTTACTTTTATGTTGTTGACCTGCATTTGTATATGTTTTACTTTTTATATTTTGCGCCTTACTCTATGTTTTTTCTGCCACGGCTCCAGGTTATCGGGAGGAGGACTGTCACAGACGTGCCTTTGCCCTCGACGCTTTCGGCGCTTATCGTGCCGTGATGGGCTTCGACTATATTTTTTGCTATCGAAAGTCCCAGGCCTGTACCGCCCATAGCTCTTGATCGGGCTTTGTCTACGCGGTAAAAGCGCTCAAATATGCGTCCTATCTCTGCCTGGCTTATGCCTATGCCGGTGTCGGAGATCACGATGCGCGCCGCGCTGCCCTCAAGTCCTGATGTTATCGTTATCCTGCCTCCCTCCGGCGTGTATTTTATGGAGTTTGTCAGGATGTTGAGTATGACCTGCTGGATGCGGTCTATGTCAACGAAAACGTTAAGCGGCTCGTCCTCGTTTATATTGCACTCTACTGTCTGCTGTTTAGCCTGAGCTGTCAGCATGACTTTCTGGGCGCATTTTGCAAGCAGCTTGTTCATGTCTGTTTCCTGGCGGTTGAGCTTTTCGCGGTCATTGTCAAGGCGCGACAGCTGCAGGAGATCTTTTACGAGGTGCGTCATGCGTTCTGCTTCTTCATCTATCACGGTCAGGAAGTTTCTGCGCATGTCAGGGTCCTCTACTGCGCCGTCAAGAAGCGTTTCTGTGTAGCTCTTTATCGTGGTTATAGGCGTGCGCAGCTCGTGTGAGACGTTTGCTACGAAATCCTTCTGCATCTGGTCGAGCTTCTGCTGTTCCGTTATATCCTGAAGCAGCATGATAACGCCGATATCGTTTTCGTCGTCATCCATGAAGCGCGCATATCTTACGGAAATTATCTTTCCGCGGTATACAGCTATTTCGCTTATGACGTCGCGCGATATGACTTTTTTTATGCCGTCCGTAATGTCTTTTTTGCCGAATCTCTGCAGTATGCCTGTGAAATCAAGGCCTTCGTTTATCTCATCATCGCTGATGTCCAGAAGTGCCTTTGCTGCCGGGTTTATGTGTACTATGTCGCCGTCAAGGTCGAGCGCTATGAGTCCGTCCACCATATAGCGGAGTATGGTTTCAAGCTTGCTTTTTTCGTTTATCGTTTCTGTTATCTTGTTGTCCAGCTCCTGACGAAGCATGTTGAACATTTCGGCCAGACGGCCTATCTCATCATTTGACCTTACGTCTATCTGCTGTGAAAAATCACCGGACGCCATGCGTTCTGCTTTTTCTGTCAGATCGTTTATCGGGTCGGTTATGCTGTTTGTGATGAAAAATGATATAAGAACTGATATGAGTACGGCTATCGCCATGGCCTGTATGAATATCATACGGGCTTCCTGCATAGTCGAGTAGACGCTCGACAGGTCCGCGCGTATGTATATCACGCCGCTGACGGTGCCGTCAGCTCCCTTTATCGACTCTGCTGTATTCATTACAGGTATATCGTTTGAAAGCGTTTCTCTGCTTTCTGCCGTGCTGCCCTCAAGCGCGCTTACAACGACTGTATCGTCGAGTATGCCTATGGCTGATTTATCGACTACGGCTGTGTTGTCCGCTGCTATGATCGACAGCGTGTTATCTACTATATATATCTCATAATCGTTTCCGAGCTTCCATTCGTCTATGATCGCCTGGATATTGCTCTTGCCGCTTGCGAGCGATGTGTATGTCTCGAACGGTATGGAACTCATTACCATTTCTGCCGTTTTCTGACTTTTGGTCTGTATGGAATCAAGCTGATACGACTCAAGCTTATTTGTGATAAAAACGCCTGATATCGTCATCGCTATGAAGACGATTATTAGATATGTTACGATTATTCTCCATTTTATGCTGTTTTTTGATCTGTTTAAAACAAGTGACATATTTCCTCCTGAGCTTAAGCGCGCTACGCTCTGTGGAAGTAGTAACCTATGCCTCGTTTAGTCATTATATACTTAGGATTGCTCGAATCATCCTCTACCTTTTCTCTCAGGCGGCGGACTGTAACATCGACGGTACGTATATCGCCGTAATACTCGTAGCCCCAGACCTCCTCAAGCAGCTGTTCTCTTGAGAAAACTTTGTTCTCGCGCTCAGCAAGGTAGCGCAGCAGCTCGAATTCTCTGAGCGTGAGTTCGAGGACTTCACCGTTCTTTCTTATCTCGTATCGGTTAAGGTCTATGGTCAGGTTTCCGAACTGTTTCACGTCAGGCGATACTGTGTCGATCTCCGGTCCGAGGTTGAGCGACGCGCGGCGTATATTTGCCTTTATCCTCGCCAGCAGCTCTCTCATTCCGAAAGGCTTTGTCATATAATCGTCAGCGCCGAGTTCGAGTCCCAGTACCTTGTCCACTTCCTCTTCCTTGGCTGTGAGCATGATGATAGGAACTGTTATATTCTGTTCGCGCACCTGCTTGCATACTGAAAATCCGTCCTGCTTTGGCAGCATAACGTCAAGCAGCATGAGGTCGGGATCGACCAGCTTTACTTTATTTACTGCGTCCTCTCCGTCAAAGGAAGTCTCTACCTGGAATCCTTCCTTCTCAAGGTTGAACCTTATAATATCCGATATATTCTTCTCATCCTCTACAACAAGTATCTTTTTCTTTGAATCATTCATAATATTCCCCTTTTTACATCATGACTAAGCAATATCAGACACATCTTACTCCCCTGATATGCCATCCTGCAATGCATTCAATCGTTAATATTTTACCATAAATGCTCCATATATTAAATATAAAATGTATACATAACAATCCAAAATAAGGAATTTCAATATACCTGCAGCTGCCCGGCAGCTGAACAGGCGGCGCCCGGCGCACATCCGTAAAAAGACAACAGCGCCGCATCATCCGTAAAACGTCTGCCACCAGACGCATCCGGATGCTGCGGCGCTGCAGCTATGCCTCAAAATAACTGTTTTTACTAATTAAGGTAGCTTATAGGATTTACAGGCGTACCGTTTATGCGGATCTCAAAGTGGCAGTGGTTTCCTGTACTTCTGCCTGTGCTTCCGATCTTTGCTATCACCTGTCCCTGGTATACCTTATCGCCTACTGATACGCAGAGCTTGCTGTTATGTCCGTAGTACGTAACGTAGCCGTTGCCGTGGTCTATCTTTACAAGATTACCGTATCCGCTGCTGTTGTAGCTTGCATATACGACAGTACCGCCGTCAGCAGCCACTACATCTGAACCGTAAGATGCTGCGATATCTATGCCCTGGTGCTGTCTGCCCCATCTGCGTCCAAAGTTTGAAGACAGTCTGCCGTTTGCAGGCTGTATGAAGTGGCCTGTAGCTACCCAGCTCGGCTTTTCTTTTGTACCCTGAAGTACGACTTCATCTACAGCAGGAGTCGTTACAGTCTCCTGAATCACCTCTCTTGCAGTTTCCTGTCCGTTTTCCTTAGTTACCCTTGCAACTATCTGCTTTACGCCGTCAACACCCTGAGTTTTTACTTCTGACTCACCCTCATAGAGTGTGTCTGTATCTTCATAAACTGTAGTGTATGCTATCGGTTCATTATATACTTCTATCTCAGCTGTTGAAACGTTAAATATCTTGCTTTTGCCGTTTTCATCTACGAAAAGACCTATTGCGTCCTCGTAATCCTTAAAGTCAGATACCTTTGATGTAACAGGCTCTACTGATACTTCATCTTCTATGATTACATTGTCAAGCGTTATGCCCTCAAGCTTTGTCACGTCGCCTGAACTGATGTCGATCTTTGAGTAATCTACTGATGTCTTCTGATCTGATGCTGTTCCTGTCGCGCTCTTTATGCTGTCTGCTGCCTTACCCGCAGGAGCTGAAGCTACTACGCCTGTCTTTTCGTTCATGCTGTCGGCAAGGATTATGCTTCTTGCTGCGGCTGCGGCGGCTGCTGATGCAGTTGATGCTGACTCGTCAGCATCGTCAGATATATCATCCATTACTGTATCTGATGAACTGCTGCCGGCAGTATCGCTCGCTGCAGAAACGCTGTCAGCATCGGCACCATCAGCGTCTTCGCTTGTATCCGCTGCAGTTACTGTCTGAGGCTCAGTACAGTAATTTTCTCTTACTGTTTCCATTATCTTTGAAGCAGTTTCCTCTGTATCTACAAGAGCTGCTACTTCGCCGTTTACTCTTATCGCATAGCCGTTTGCTTCGAGTTCATCACTGTTTACGAGCTTATCTGCTACGTCTGCAGCTGAATCTACAGCTGCTGAGAAGCTGAACTCCTTCTCATAAGTGATATCTACGTCAGGGTCTGCATTTACATCGACATTCACCTTCATGTCCTCAGGCAGTGTTTCCTTCACCTGCTCTGCTGCAGCTGCAACCTCTGTTTTGTCTTTTACAGTACCGATCTCAGTACCGTGGTAGTAGTAATTATATACAGTTCCGGCATTAACTGTAACACAGAACATCATAAAGCAACCTGCTACTGTAGCCATAGTTACAGTCCAGCGCTTTCTGTTTTCCATGAAATGTTCTATAACTGCATCGATGCGGGCTTCTACCCTCTTTACTACGCGATGCATCTTGAGCGAAGCTGCATCAAAGAATGCCGCTCTTCTGCGCTGACGGTGCTCTATGCCCTCTATTGCGCCGCTGAAGCGTCCTTCTCTGAGATCATCCATTACGCTTTCTGCGTGATGCTCAAATTTTCTATCTACAGCAGCAACGCCGCAGGCTTTGTGCAGTCCTCTCATCCTCAGCATGCCCTGATAAACTCTGCGCGCTACAAGATCCCCGACGAGGATGCCCGCAGAAACCATTTCACACACGTCCTGTCTGAAATATTCCAGCTTATCATCGCATGCAGCACTTATCTGATAGATCTTTTCCCCTGCCTGTGCTGCGTATTTTCTAAAAATATTTTTTATACTGTGCGTTGACTCAGCAACGTCTTTAGAATTTGAATTATTTTCCATCGTTTGCCACCTTTCCTGATTGCTAAGCAATCCACTACTCAACTGGTTCTTCTTCGATCTTACCCCCTTACACGAACTGTTTCAGTTTTTCGGAGAAACAGCTGCACCGTTCTCCATTGTCTAATACGCCTGTGTCCCTGCAGCGTTTGCAATCGTACTGCAGTTCCAGATAATCATATGGGAAGCCGTTCTCTGTTAAAAAATACGCTTCCTCTGCTTCAAGATCCTTTATCCTCTGTTTCAGGGCATCTGCCGAAATGCCTCCTGATCTACCCCCGTTAAATGCTGCCTTTGAGAGATCCATACTCGTTCTGCGCAGATCGCTTTCTATCTCTTCGATCCTTGGAACTGACTCAAATACCGCTTTTCTTCTGTCGTTTCTTATCGTTTCGTTTTTACGTCTTATATCTTCATAAAGTCTGTTCACAAGAGCGACAGCATTCTTAGCTCCGACTGCCTTTGCAGGCATCGTCTGCTTTTGTTTTTTAACGGCCTCGCCGCCGTTTGCTTCTGTATACCAGTTTGTCAGTATACCGTTAAGATAATTGAAGTTCGGATTGCCTATGCCTGTAGTCCTGTTGCATGCCTCAAGCACCTTATCCATATCAAAACCCATGACGTCGAACCACTTGTCTATCATGGCCTGTTCTGCCTCCGTAGGGTTTCTGTAGAATCCCAGCGCCTGCATTATGCGCTTGTACTGGTTTCTGCGCAGTTCTGTATCATCAAGATACTTTTCTGCGTCTGCAAGCTTGAATATACCTGCTTTTATCCACTCGCGGACAACCGCTGACACATAAGAAAATCTGTTCTGACCCCTTTTCTCTGCGCAGTATCTGTATGCGAATTTTATAAGCTCAGGCTCAAGTCCGTCTTCATATAACCATGAAACTACCGTTTCCGGTTCTCTGCCTTCCATGAGACGCCCCGTTGTGTCCTCGATGTACGTTATAACATCTCTGAGGACATTATCATCCATTTCGGCAGTCATACCGTTTGCTGTATCACCGTCTGCCGCTTCAGTTTCCTGCGGTGCTCCGTATAATCTTTCTTTAAGATTGAGGAACTCGACAGTGTAATGGAACTTGTCGTGCGGATCCATATACAGCTTTCTTATAACGCCCTTTTCTTCCCAGTAGTTCCATGCTCTCAGAACATCTTCTTCTGTCATCCCAAGATGTCTGGCAATCAGGCTGTTTGACATTTCATCAGTGTCAGCGTACATAAGCGCCGTCAGATAAACTTTTATAAAATCCCCGTTCGCATCTACCATGTATTCTGCGATGAAAAAGTTTTCTATCGGCGTATCTTTAAGATAAAGTTCTTTTATTCTTTCACGCTTAAAATTCATATCTACCGCCTTCATACGTCCGTTATTTTAACATATAGTTTGTGTTGGTTGTGTGAAATGTGACATTTTTGTTACACAAACCGTGACATTTTTTGTATTTTCATACAATTTGAGCAAATAAACTTTTGTATATATACAATATTTAGTATGCTTTAATATGGCCATACAAAATATAGGGGGCGATTTTTACATCGTCCCCGTAATTTTTTCGTTATCCACTTCAAATACCTGCTGCTAAAAGGCATACAGGCTGCGTGAGCTCCGCTCACATGCTCGGCCGCCGGGCGGCCGTTATGTTCCGACGATAATTTATTATTCGAATAATTCGCCGCGGACCATTGTCTGTTCTCTGTCCGGACCTACTGAGATTATCCTTACAGGAACGCCCGTGAAATCTTCGATTTCCTTTATATATGCCTTAGCGCCGTCAGGGAGCTCTTCGTAGCTTCTGCAGCCTGTGATGTCTGTATTCCAGCCCTTGAGTTCCTTGTATACAGGAGTGCACTTTTCCTGAACGTCGAGTCTTGCAGGGAAGTCAGTCAGGATCTTGCCTTCGTACTCATAACCTTCGCATACCTTTACAGTCTCAAACTGGTCGAGTACGTCGAGGAGCATAAGTGAGATGCCTGTGAGGCCGTTTACTCTTGCAGCGTACTTTATAACAACGAGGTCGAGCCATCCGCAGCGTCTTGGACGTCCTGTAGTAACTCCGTACTCGTGGCCTATCTCTCTGATCTTGTCGCCTGTTTCGTTATCTTCTTCTGTAACGAAAGGACCTGCGCCTACTCTTGTAGTGTAAGCCTTTACTATCCCTATAACTTCTTCTATGCTGCGAGGGCTGATGCCTGAGCCTGTAGTGAAGCCGCCTGAAACAGGGTGTGAGCTTGTTACATACGGATAAGTACCGAGGTCTATGTCGAGCATAGCGCCCTGAGCGCCCTCAAAAAGTACCTTCTTGCCTGAAGCGATCGCTTCATTTACGAGAACGATAGTGTCCTTGATGCGAGGTCTGAGGATCTCAGCGTATTCGAGGAACTTTGTGATGATCTCTTCTTTGTTGAGAGGCTCGCCGCCATATACCTTGGTGATGATGTCGTTCTTTCTGTCTATCTGCGCAGACAGCTTTGCCTGGAATATCTCAGGGTCCTCCATGTCGCACATACGGATGCCTGTACGTTCCATCTTATCCATGTAGCACGGACCGATGCCCTTGTTTGTAGTTCCTACCTTCGAGCTGCCCTTGGAAGCCTCGCTGAGACCGTCAAGGATCTTGTGGTAAGGAAATACGATGTGAGCTCTGTCACTGATAAAGATATTGTCAGTATTTATACCGTCAGCGTTAAGATCTTCGACCTCTTTGATAAAGCCTTCAGGATCGAAAACTACGCCGTTTCCTATTATATTTACTGTTGTAGGGTTGAGAACGCCTGATGGAACGAGGTGAAGCGCATACTTCTTACCATCGATAACTACTGAATGGCCTGCGTTATTTCCGCCCTGCGCTCTGACTACCATGTCAGCTCTTGTTGCAAGATAATCGATGGCTTTTCCTTTGCCTTCGTCTCCCCACTGTGTTCCTACGACTGCTAATGTTGACATTGCAAATCCTCCTTCTTTTTATCAAGGACTGCCCGAATGAGGGCGTCCGCTGTAGATCCGATAAAGGGCACGCGCGCCTGCGCGCCTCCTGTACCCCTGTCTCTGAGCTTTTGCGTTTCCGCGCCTGCTACAGCTTCATCGGACTTTTATCTGCAAATTTTGTATATTTACCAAGCCATGCAAGCTCAACTGTACCTGTTGAGCCTCCACGGTGCTTTGCCAGTATTACTTCGCATGTATTCGGTTTATCTGTGTCCGGGTTGTAGTACTCGTCACGGTACAGGAACATTACAAGGTCAGCGTCCTGTTCTATGGCTCCTGATTCACGCAGGTCCGAAAGCTGCGGTTTCTTTTCTATACGCTGCTCTACAGCTCGCGAGAGCTGCGACAGTACGATAACAGGGCAGTCCATTTCCTTTGCAAGGATCTTCAGGCTTCGCGACAGCTTACTGATCTCCTGCTGTCTTGATTCGGCTTTAGCTTCCATGAGCTGAAGATAATCGACTATGACAAGGTCAAGTCCCTTTTCTGCCTTGAGTCGTCTGCACTTGTTTTTCATCTCCATAAGCGATATGCCGGGAGTGTCATCTATATAGATGCCTGCTTTTGTGAGTCTGTCTATCCCTATGTAGAGATCCTCCCACTCGCCTCTGTTGAGGTCGCCTGTCTTGAGTTTTGCAAGGTCTATGCATGTGTCACTGCTCAGCATACGCATACCGAGCTCTTCTTTTGACATTTCCAGGGAAAATATCAGGACCTTGGCATCGGCCTTAAGTGCTGCGTTCTGAGCTAGATTAAGCACGAACGCCGTTTTACCCATGGCAGGTCTGGCTGCGACTATTATAAGGTTCGATTTCTGAAGTCCTGCAGTTTTTTCATCAAGATCCACGAACCCTGTCGTCAGACCTATGAGCTTGCCCTCAGTAGAGGCCATCGCATCTATCTGAGAGATGTTTTCCATCATGACATCGTACAGTGACGTGTAATCCTTTTTCTGCTTTGCTCTGGCGATGTTGAAGATCTCCTGCTCAGCAAAGCTCAGTACCTCCTGCGAATCAGTCTTATCCTTGTAACTCCTGTCGAGGATATCGGCAGAAGCCTGTATAAGGCTCCTCAGTATCGCTTTTTCTTTTATGATATGCGCGTATGACTCAGCATTTGCCGTTGACGGCGCTTCCGTAGGCAAAGATGCTACGAACGCACGCCCTCCCACCATCGCAAGCGTATTGCGCTTTTTCAGTTCTTCGCTGACAGTCAGTATGTCTACCGGCTCTGAGCGTCTGTTGAGCTCTCTTACAGCTTCAAAGACTTCTTTGTGATGCTCACTGTAAAAATCCTCAGGCTCGAGTATCTCAAGCACTTCAAAAAGCGCTTCCTTGCTCTGCAGCACTGAACCGAGTACAGATTTTTCCGCCTCTATACTGTGCGGCGGTATCCGTTCATTCATTTCAGACCTCTCAACGTACAGTATGTTTTATTTATTAAATTTCTACATTTACAGTAACAGTTACGTTAACATCTGTAAAGAGCTTGATCTCTGCAGTATGCTCGCCTGCTGTCTTTATAGGAGAAGGGATGGAGATCTTTTTCTTGTCGATGTCGAAACCCTTCTGAGCCTTTATAGCAGCAGCGATATCAACGTTTGTTACAGCGCCGAAAAGTCTTCCGCCTTCTCCGCCCTTTGACTTGAGCGTGATCACTTCATCAGCGAGAGCTTCCTTTATCTTTGTAGCTTCTGCCTTCTGCTCAGCCTTCTTTTCAGCCTCTGCGGCCTTCTTGTTTTCAAGCGCCTTTATATTTCCCGCAGTTGCTTCCTTTGCAAGATTCTTAGGGAAAAGCATGTTTCTCGCATATCCGTCATTGACCTTTACTATCTCGCCGGCCTTGCCGAGCGCTCTGACATCCTGTAAAAGTATTACTTTCATTTTGAACCTCCTCTATATGCAAATACGCATAAAATGCGGGCAGCAGCCCGCGCACTGCATTAATGTTTATTACAGCTGCGCGCGTCACCGCGCGTACATTCCGCGGGTGTACCGCGGCTCTACAGCCTCAGCTCCATTGTTTCCTTTGAAAGCTTTGCCTGTTGTTTTTCCTGCTGTTTTCTTTCCTTTTCCTGCTGTTCTTCTATAGCTTCGTAAACTATGCGTTCAAGCAGCACCAGCGCATCCTGGACTGTCATATCCTCTATGCGCGCGCCGGCAGTCGTAAGATTTCCGCCGCCGCCGAGCTTTTCCATGATGAGCTGGACATTTATACCGCCAAGCGAACGCGCGCTCACACGGAGCGACCCGTCGTCATTTTCGCCGATAACGAATGACGCGCGCATGCCGCGTATGTTGAGCAGCTCGTCTGCCGCCATGGAAATAAGAACAGATATATTGTTATGATGTCCTTCGCAGTATGACATGGCAACATCGCCGCGCAGGCGTCTCGCCCTCGAGATTATCTCAGCCTTCTGCTGGAAAAGATCCATATCGGTCTGGAAGAACTGTCTTACTATAGTTGTATCGGCACCCTGACGTCTCAGCCATGCAGCAGCTTCAAACGTCCTTACGCCTGTCTTTATCGAAAAATTCTTTGTATCTACGGCTATGCCCGAAAGCAGACCTTCCGCTTCGACCCTGGTCAGATCCTTCTTTTCGGAGCTTGTGTACTGAAGCATTTCTGTAACGAGCTCTGATGTAGATGACGCGTAAGGCTCTATGTGGACGAGAACAGGATTATATATCATTTCCTCGCCTCGTCTGTGATGGTCTATGACTACTACCTTATCTGTCATAACAGTGAGCTCCGCGCACTCTACAACGCTTGGTTTGCTTGTGTCTACTACGACGAGCAGATCCTCGCGCTGTATATTCTGCTTTGCGAACTCGCTGCTTACAAATATGTCAGGATTTTCCTCGAGAGTCAGGTTATAAAGCATATCAACAGCATCCCATGAATCTATGACGATGTTTACCTTTTTGCCGCGGTTCATAGCCATACGCGCTACGCCGAGCGCAGCTCCCAGTGAATCCATGTCAGGCAGTCTGTGTCCCATGACGTAAACATGGTTTGACTGCTCTATAAGGCGCCTCATGGCGAGCGCTACGATACGTGATTTTCCTTTGTTTCGCTTTTCTACTGTCTGCAGCTTTCCGCCGAAATACTCAACATTTGAACCGCGCTTTACTACTGCCTGGTCGCCTCCGCGTCCAAGTGCAAGGTCTAACGCTGCGGAAGCGTATTCCTCGGTCTGCGTTATGCTCTTGCCTGCGGCTCCGAGGCCTATAGTCAATGACGCAGGTATGTCTCCGCCTGTATTTATGGCTCTTATATCGTCAAGTATCTGGAATTTATTGGCAATAATATTTTCCATATTTCTCGTATCGCATATCATGCAGAACCTTGTCTTTGACGAGCGTATGAGCGCTCCCTGCGCTCTCACTGTCCACTGTCTTATCTCTTTTTCAATATCCCCTGCAAGCGTTGATTTTTTATCGTCAGGCGCCTGCGCTAATATGTCGTCAAGGTTATCTACTATAATGTGCGCTACGCAGAGCCTTTCATCTCTGTAGCTCTTTTTAAGGTTTTCGCTGGCTGTATTTTCCATCCAGTGAAGCATCCTTACGCATTTTCCGTTACCGCCATCGCAGCAGTCCGGATCCTGACTGCACACGCTTTCTATCACATCAAAGTTATCGTTCTGAGGTATGAATGTCTCTGAAAACTGTACTCTGAATGATCTGTTGAGCGCGGCTATCTGTATGTTTCTGTCTTTAAGCTCATCGTTTGTGAGCTTATTGAATTTGACCCCGGTAAGATCGTATATATCTTCTTCCGCCCCGTTTTCTTCCTCAGGGAACAGCTCCTTGAAGCGCTCGTTGCGCCACAGGATATGTCCGTCTTCATTGATAAGGCACATAGGATATGGGCTTGTAACGACTACCGAAGATGTGATATCGGCCATGCCTCCCACCACGCGTTCTACAAGGCTCGAAACAGATTTTCTGTTTCTGTTGTCCAGTATGCTGTCAACATACAGCACAACTCCTATTATCAGAAGCGAAGGTATAGCATATAACGGCCTTATGCATGTGATTATCGCAACCAGAACAAGCATGGCGATAATATCCACTCTATTAACTGAAAACCAGTCTTTTATCTTAGAATATTTATCTTTCATACCGCAATTCTCAGCCTCCGTAAACAGAGCTTCAGTATATCACATTAACGCTTCTATTACAATATCGTACGGTGTCCGCACCGTTATATATCAGCCGCTCAGACCCGCCTGCTGCAATGTCCGGGCGGTTCGTATCCATGACCTAAAAAAGGCTGCCGTTAAGCGGCAGCCTTGATATTTTTATTAGTCCTGTGTATATGGTAATAAAGCTACGATCCTAGCTCTCTTGATAGCCTTAGTGACTTCTCTCTGGTGGATAGCACAAGTGCCTGTGATTCTCTTAGGAAGAATCTTACCTCTTTCTGTCACGTACTTCTTGAGAGTATCGACATCTTTATAATCGATAGTTGCAGCACCGTTCTGAGCCTTCTGTACGCAGAACTGGCAAACCTTTCTTCTTCTGCCGCCGCCTCTTCTCTTCTCCATGATGGCGTCTCCTTTCTCTAAAATGGGATATCGTCGTCGTCTATAGCTTCGAAGCCTTCCGGTATGTCAGATGGAGCTGACATAGACGGTGATGGTGCAGACCCCATGTTATCAATGCCCTGAGGTCTTGTGAATCCGCTTCCCTGGCCGTCGTTCCTGCTGCCGATAAAATCGAAGCGGTCAACGACAACGTCAGTTGTGTAAACAGTATCACCCTTCTGGTTCACATATGAACCGGTATTGATCCTTCCCTGTACAGCGACCTGTCTGCCCTTTGTAAGGAACTTCTGGAATGTCTCACCCTGCTTGCCGAATATGGTAAGTCTGATGAAATCAGCTCCGCGGTCGTTACCGTTGCTGTCTCTGCCCTTGTCTACCGCGATGGTAGCCGAGCATACAGCCATCTGGTTTCCTGTATATCTTATTTCAGGGTCTCTTGCGAGTCTTCCTACTAATACGACTACGTTCATTTCAAACTCCTTTTCATCATAAACGAAAAAGTTTACTATTTAAGATTCCCGTGGTCCGCTTTCGCGGTCGGGGTCCCGTCGCAAAGACGTACCGGTCATACGACCGTCAGATCCTAGTGCTCGTCTTTGTTTACGATGATGTGTCTAATGCAGGCGTCAGCGATTCTTAATCTTCTGTCTAACTCCTTAGGGAGCTCCGGTCCTGCCTGGAATTCGATGAGAGTGTAGTAACCCTCTCCCTTTTTCTGGATCGGATACGCAAGCTTCTTTACGCCCCAAGCATCAACCTTGCCGATCTCGCCGCCTTCGTCAGTTATGATCTTCTGAACGCGTTCAGCAAATGAAGTCTTTTCGTCATCAGTGATAGATGCATCGAGGATGTACAGTACTTCGTAATTTGTCATCTTTTCTTTACCTCCTTATGGACTTCCGGCCTCGCACTCTACGCGAGGCAAGGATCTCGCGGAATTTCCGCAAGCCTTAATATTATACCTGCATATTTTCATGTATGCAATATTTTTTTGCATTAATTTCAAATTTTTTTATAGGCTGATGCAATGCACGAATGCACAGCTGCTGGCGCAACAGGCAGCGACGCTGCCTTACATGCCTGTATCTGTTGTTTTTCAAGGCGTGTTCATGTTATAATATTCTGATTATTGTACAGGAGGAATCATTTATAATGAATAATAAAAAATCTAATGGTATTTTTTACCTGTTTCCGATACTTTCCGGTGTAATGTGGGGTATGGCTGGCTTTTTTGTGAGAACTATGACTGACTGGGGCATGGACACGTTCACGCTGCTTGAGTCGCGCCTGTGGATCGCTGTTATCGTGCTGGCTGTCGGGATATTTTTATGGGACAAGTCAAAATTCAAGATAAAACTTAAAGACATATGGCTTTTCGGTGCTGTTTCGCTTATCGGGTCGCTCGGGCTTAATGTTTTCTATAATATTTCGATCAACTCGCTTACACTGTCGTTTTCGGCTGTGCTGCTTGGGCTTTCGCCTGTTTTTGTGGTTCTGATGGCGGCTCCGCTTTTCGGTGAGCGCATCACCGTGCGCAAGGGCGTTTGTACGGTTGCAGCTGTTGTTGGATGCGCTATGGTCAGTGGTATCTTTAACAGCGGCAATACGCTTCACTGGACTGTGCCGGGCGTTATCATCGGCGTGCTTTCCGGTTTCTTCTATGCGCTTTACAGTGTGTTTTCGCGTATGGCTATGGACCGCGGCTATCATGCTCTTACGGTCACGTTTTATAGTTTTCTGATACTTACGATCGTGCTGGTACCGTTTACAAAATGGCATATCATTGGCGATATGTT
The DNA here is from genome assembly GCA_934255545.1 of uncultured Clostridia bacterium. GTDB lineage: Bacteria > Bacillota > Clostridia > Peptostreptococcales > Anaerovoracaceae > CAKQOE01. The sequence goes on from CAKQOE010000001.1 coordinate 32,234, forward strand.
TGCGGCCGCTCCTCTTGAAAACGGCCTGCTGATGCTTGCGCACTCTGCGTGCGTAACGATACTTCCTTATATATTTTATAATCTGGCGCTCAATCATATAGAAGCGGGCATGGCTTCCGTGCTGGGTTCGGCTGAGCCGGTGGCTGCTATGATATTCGGCGTGATAATATACAGAGAGATACCGTCGGTCATATCTATCATCGGACTGGTGATCGTACTTGTCGCGCTCGGTGTGCTGAGCCTCGGAAAGGATCCTGATGCTCCCAACGCTTTAAAATCACATCCGGAAACACAGAAAACTTCATAGCCGCATAATCTTCATATGTTGTCATATAATGTAATCAAAAACTGCCGCGCGATCGTTTGTTTCGCGCGGCAGTTTTATGCTTTTATAGCAGTCAGCCATTGTCAGACATATATTCTGTCAGTTTTTACCTTGTGATCCCGGCTTATTTAAAGTCTTTTTCAAACTCATTTACTGCATCGAGCAGAAGTGTTGCTGAGTACGCCATGCTTGGGCCCGATCCGAAGCCGCCCATCGCAACCATCGCAGCTTCAAGTATTTCCTGTCTTGTAGCGCCTGCTTCGTAAGCATTGTAAACGTGAGCCACGATGCAGTATTTGCAGCGCTTTTCTATGCCCATCGCAACGCTTATGAGCTCTTTTGTCTTGTTGGATATGGCAGAGTCGCCGAAGGTCGCATCCTGAATTCCTATAAATGCTTCAACAACGCCCGGAACTTCCTTCTGAAGCTCGCCGAGACCATTCTGGAATTCCGCAAGGATCTGTCTTACATCTGTCATTTTCTGATTCCTCCATTTGCCGGTTTGTCCGGTTTGATATATTGAGTAAATGCCTGATACAAAGCAGTTGCAAACTGCGCTGCGCCCGCGCAGCAGGTGTTCCGCGGCCAGGCCGCGGCTGCCTTGTACTTGAAATTATACACAATTATATTGCATATGCCAACTAAAAATTACAGTAGAAACGCAAAACGGACAGCCGCCTCTTTACGGAAGCAGCTGCCCGTTTTTTAACCCCTTTTGTTTCGTTGATGACTTGTCTTTATTTTATTTTTTAAGTATTATTTCAGCTTTAAACAGGTCACCGTCTACTGTTAGTCTGAAGCGGCCGCCCTGGAGTTCTGTAAGGCTCTTTGCTATGTTAAGGCCGAGGCCGCTGCCTTCCGTGGCGCTCGTGCGCGAGCTGTCGCCGCGAACGAAGCGTTCCATTAAGTCTTCCGCTGAAACGTTCAGCACGTCGCGCGATATGTTCTTTACTTCTATCCTCACTATTCCACTGAGACCTTCTCTAGCTGCAGTGTACTGCTTTCCGGCGGTGACGCCGGCTGCGCCTGTCTCTGATACCGTTATATATACGCGCGTTCCCTGCATCGAGTATTTGCATACATTACTGAGCAGGTTATCGAGGACTCTCCAGAGCAGGCGTCCGTCTGCTTCTGCCATTACAGGAGTTTCAGGCGCGTCTACTAATACATTCAGCGCTGCTTTTTCGAGTTTTTCGCTGTATTCGCCCACTGCCTGATTTACAGTCTCGCGGATATCTATCTTTTTCAGATCTACGCTTATATTTCCTGTGGCTGCCTTTGACGCTTCTACGAGGTCTTCTGTCAGCTTTTTAAGGCGGGCTGACTGCCTCTTCAATACTTCGACGTACTCTGCAGGCATTCCTTCGAGGTCTTCCTTGCTCAGCAGATCCACATAGTTTACTATTGAAGTAAGCGGCGTTTTGATATCATGCGAAACATTAGTTATAAGCTCTGTTTTCAGACGTTCGCTCCTCATGCGCTGATCTATGGCTATAGCCATTCCGTCTGAAATGCTGTTCAGATTTTCGCCGTGGCGCTTGAAATCTCCGACCATTTTATCTGTATCTACCTTTGCTTTGAGGTCTCCTGACGCGAGTGCTTCGCCGCCCTTCTGCAGGCGTCTGAGCATAAGTCCTATAGCAAGTATTACAAGGAATATTACTATATCCGCAAGTACCATAAGGAAGAGCATTCCTCCGTGCCAGTATCCTTCATATCCCATGAACAGGTTTGCGGCAAGTATAATTGCTGTCAATACCGAAAGCTTCCACTGTACGCCTATGCTTCCTATAGCTTTTACCGCCTGTTTTGCAAGCATCTTTACAGGTCTTGCTATCGCTGACGCTGCAGGTCCGAGTATCTTTTTGATGATCCTGCCGCAAAGATACAGCGCCCATGCGCAGAACTTCCAGCATAATGTATTTTTCCACCATCTTCCGAGCTTGAAGCGTACCGAGCATGACATGCAGAAAACTATGCCTATTCCCGTACTTATTACTGCTGCTATAAGCATCATGATGATAAGCGGATAAGCTGAAGATATTGTAATTCCTGTAGATGAATATGAAGGGCCGCTGTTAAGTCCTAATGCAAATACTGCCATGAAAGCGCCGATAATGAGGCATACTATTACAAACAGTACGTCGAGCGGTATGCGGTCAGACCAGCGTTCAGCTATAATAAAGCCTTTTTCTGCTGTTTTATTTTCTACACCGTTTCGGTGTATTTTACTGTTCCAGGTATTTCCTGCGCCGGGCGCAGCTTCATCTGACTCTTCATTCGTGCCTTCATCAATATTGTCGCCGTCATCCTCTTCATCTTCGTCATCATTTTCTTCTATCATAGCTGTGCGTCTGCCGGCTGCGATCATCAGGAATATAAAAAGCGCCAGCGTAAGAAGTCCCGAAACTATCGCTACAAAGAGCAGTGTATTCTTTAACGGAACTACAACGTTAAACGCCACTCTGTCTACCCAATATTTGTCAAAATACTTCATCGGTTCTCTGACAGTGCAGAATGCTACCATTCCGTTTCTGTGCATAAGCGCTATAGTGTATCCCGTTGTGTCGTCAGGCGTTTCGCTTGATCTGTGGTCTCCGCCGATTATCTGGTCTGAGTCAAAAAGCAGCGTTCCTGTTTTGCGCTGCTCAGGCATTCCGTATTTAAATATCTTAGCGCCGACAAAGTCCATTCCGTATGTGCCTTCTGTCTCCTCAACAGCGGCTGTCGTAGGAGCGGCTGTCGTAGGTTCTGTGTTCCCATAAGCAGTACCGGTATATTCATCGTAATATACGCTGGCATATGCATCATCTGTATATACAGCATCTTCTGCTATCATATATGCAAACGTTTGAGGCATGAGCTGTATATATTGGAGCTGATCTCTAAGCTGGTCGTACAGCTTTCTGTCTGCTTTTGAATCGTCGCTGTCGAGCAGGAATGCGGCATTATCTGATTTTTCATACATATACAGTTTGTCGTCAGCGGCTTTCTGATCGCCATATACAGGATCACCATTTGCATCGTAAGTCACTCCGTCGCTTGAGAAATCATACACCTGTATTTCCAGATTTCTGGCGTGATACATATTTACATGATCCCATGCTCCATCGTAATTAGCCCAGTATCCGAGATAAGGCACTGTGCTTCCGTCATCCTTCGCAAGCTCGGCTCCGTAGCCTGCCATGCTGCTTGATATAAAGTTGAGATAATCATATGCAAGGCTGCTTCTTGTGGCATTAAGCTCCATGTATGAATCAGCGGAATCAATGTCGCTTCTGTTTAAGTTGTCGTGGGGCCATGCTTCGTATGCAAAGCCTATGCAGATCGTACTGCCCACGCATATGAATGAACACGCTATGAGAAGCAGCACTGCTATGACTTTTACTGTTGTATTAGTTGTCAGTTTTGTAAATTTTGTCATTTTATGTATCTCTCCTTTCGTAAAAATTTACCCCCTGATGACCTTTACTGCTGTTTTCCTGCAGCATCTCATCTGTGCGCCGGGCGCACGCATTTTTATTATGCCTCTATTATTGCATTATTCCTGTTATTTCTATATTTTCTCTATCTTGTATCCCTGTCCCCAGACTACCTTCAGATAACGCGGGTCCGACGGGTTTATCTCCGTCTTTTCACGTATGTGCCTTATATGCACCGCGACTGCGCTCTCCGAACCGTAGGGCTCATCCTTCCATATCGCGCGGTATATTTCATCTGACGAATACACCTTTCCCGGCGTTTTCATCAGGAATCTCAGTATCCTGTACTCTATCGGCGTGAGCGACACAGGTTCACCGTCCACCGTAACAGTTTTAGTTTCATTATCCAGACGGAGCCCGCCCGTTTCCAGCACATCTGCCGTGTGCCTGTTCCACGAGCCGAGATTCGTATAGCGGCGCAGCTGCGATTTGACGCGCGCCATTACCTCAACAGGATTGAACGGTTTCGTTATGTAATCATCCGCTCCTATATTCAGGCCGAGTATCTTGTCGCTGTCCTCACTCTTCGCCGTCAGCATGATTATCGGGACATTCGATATCTCACGGATCTTCGCCGTGGCCGTTATCCCGTCCATCCCGGGCATCATCAGGTCCATAAGCACGAGCTGTATATCCTCTTCATTCATGACATCGAGGGCTTCCTGCCCGCTGTACGCCTCAAACACCCTGTAATCATCCGCCGCGCCCAGATATATCTTAAGCGCCGCCACTATATCCTTTTCATCGTCACATACCAGTATATTGAACAATTTTCTCTCTCCTTCCGATGCTATTATTGTAGCAAATGCGCGATTAAGAAAAAACAGCGTAAATATTTAAGATTTCTTTAAGAAGCAATGCATAAAATTCAAGTAAATATTTTCCATCATTTCGTCTGCCCAGCAGACGCGCATACCTGTTCATATTCCTTTAATATTACCGTCATGATAAATTCCTTTTTATCGGCTTCGTATCGCCAATTAAGGTCACCTTTATACTTTTTTATAGCTCTTTTTACGCTCTTTATGCCGATGCCATGCAGAAGCTTTTTTTCTTTAGTCGTTACAAGCTCGCCGCGATACGTCACCGGCGGTGTGTCACAGCTGTTCGTTACTATTATGACGCTGTAACCGTTTCTCGTCGTCGTGTCAAAAAGCACGCTCTTCTTCTGGCTCGGCTCCGCCGCGCGGAAGGCATTGTCAAGTATATTTCCGAGTATAGTCACTATATCTGTGTCGTCCACTCCGCGGAGGTTGCAGGTCCTTACTTCATAAGTGAACTTTATGTCCTGTATCTCAGCCTGTGCTGAGTAGCGTTCGAGTACGGCATCCAGCACTAGGTTTCCGCTGCACGAGACTCTGCTGTATTTATTGAGCTTGTCTGTAAGGGTATTTATGTATTCGTCAAGCTCATGGTCTTTATTGAGCTGCTGTATCATGCTTAAGTGCTTTTTCATATCGTGCGCGTACAGCATCAGCTGCTGATTCTGCCTTTCCAGTGCCTCGTAATGCGTTTTTTCTATGTCGGTCCTCATATCTCCTGTCTGAGTTTCTATCTGCTCTGTTTCAGTGTCCGCGTAATACTGCCACGTCACAAAAAGCACTATAGTAGCGAAAGACAGCAGCATCGCTCCTATGACCAGGTAAAATTCTATGTCTGACGATGTATCGCTTTCTGTCGCGACGATCCAGAATATGTATACGCATCCGGCGACAGCTGCAGGGTATATGAGAAATGAATATGGGATCCTTTTCCTGATTTCGCTTTTGTTTCTGTTTATTATTTTCATTACTATTATCACGCCTGCGAGATAGAGCATCTTGCTTACGGGATACTCTGCCATAAATGTCGTAAAATCGCTGTTGTAGCCGCGCAGCGGCTCGCCGCTGAACGCAGAAAACGAAAAGATCGCTATTATCTCAGTCATTCCTGAAAGCACCGTCAGGACGAGCGTAAAAAACACGCCTTCCTTTATGCCAGTCTTAAAGCACAGCAGCAGAAATACTGCGTTAATGATCATTTCTACCGTCGTATTCATGAAAATGTCACTGTTAAACGCCATATTTACCGCCGCGCCAGTCTGGAAAATTATGAAACCCGTAAATATCACGAATCCCCTCGACCTTTTCATTTCAGTCGTTCCGGAAAAAAACATGTAGGATATAAGCATTTCGATAGTATAGAATACGGCTGCCGTTATCGGATTAAGCATAGTTACCTTCTTTCCATGTATTCAAACCAGTATCTGTGAAATTCTGTCTGCCGGCGCGGGGCGACGGATAATGACTCGCCGTTTGACATTATTACTTTTTTGTATTTGTATTCGGTTATGTAATGCATATTAACGATGTACGATTTATGTATCCTGAAGAAAAATCTTTCGGGCAACATGGAGCAGATATCATCGAAGCTTTCCCTGACTGCCGCTCTGCCGTCGGCTGTAATAATGACTGCGCGCCGCGATTCTATCATTACATAGATTATATCGTTGATATCTATGCGCCTGTACGCGCCGTCACCGGCGCCGGCAAATATAAATACATCTCCGTAAAAGTTATTGATATACTCAAATGCTTTGTCAAGCCCTGAATACAGCCTTTCCGGTTCTATGGGCTTTATCAGGAATCGGAACGCTCTCAGGTCCATGGCTTCATCCTGATATCCGTTATAATTAGTAATGAAGAAAAACGCGGTGTTCTTATTTCTTCTTTTCAGCTCTTCAGCCAACTGAAGCCCGCTTATCTCACCCGTCTGTACGTCAAGAAGCGCTATATCATAGCTTTCACCGTCGTTCATTATGTCTGCCGGATCCTCTGATACGGTCATGCTGCAATTGAACGTATGCTCTTCAGCGTATTTTTCCATATGCCTCCGCAGTACCTCGGCGTCATTTTTTTCATCATCGCATATAAGTATCTTAAACATTTTTCATCCGCCCCTTGTCCTCCATATATTATTACTTCTATTATATAGTATATAGCGCTTGTATAGCGCAGCGGCGTTAAAAAAACACTGCCTCGTGGCTTTATCGCCGCTCGGCAGTGCTTTACGTTTTCTTTATTCTGTTAAACAGGTCAACAGCTTCACGCCTAAAAGAGTATATATCATCGTCCATTATTTCTGCTGTTCTTCGACCTCTTCATCAGGGTACGCCTGATATACTCTCAAACTTACCTCGCCGTCAAGTTTACCTGCTTCAGTTATAAAATTAAGGTTGTACATAACGGGATGCGCTTTATTATTTATTATTACGGTTTTGGAGCCTGGCGGTATCGTATCTGTGCTTTCATATCCCCACGAGCTGGTGATGATCGCCTGAACGTCACTATTTGTTGTATTCGACACCCATATCTTGTACGCTCCGTATCCGATAGGCTGTCTCCATGACGTTCCGGATTCATCGACTGGCACATTTTCCATTATCCTATATGAATTCTTGCTGCTGTATGTAATGTTAAATAATACTATCAAGCTTATCAGTATCACAAAGCACAGCGCTATGATCTGCAATATCTTTTTCACTTTAGGGCTGCTTATTTTATTCATACATTTTCTCCATAAACTTCATCAGTCTATAAACGATATAATACAGGAATACAAACCATGCGATCGTTGAAAACGCAGCTCTGAACAATGGAAACCATACAGTCGCTGTATTTACCGCATACCCAAAGAAATCAAACACGCAGTTCGGTATGACCGTAGCTGATAATAAAACAGCAACTATGACTATCTCGATAATTATCTTTTTTGCTTTCATATTTTTCATGCTACTCCTTTCATCTCGAACATTATCATATAGTATCTTCCATCGCAATACGGTTTGCAAAACTGCGGACTGAGCGTGTAAAACTGCGGATTTTATTGTGACTACATATTTTTTGTATATTCAATATTATTTCTTTTTAATGCTCAAATAATTATTTAAAGCAGCGGCTCTGCTGCTGTTTTCGTCTGCCTGGCAGACGCGCTTATGTACTGATAGGCTGTAAGCTATTAATGCATTTCATGCAGAAAGGCTCCTAAACGACTATTTAGAACTTGTGATCAAAACAAAAACTCCGGCAGAAGCGAGGCTGTCATTTTACTGACCTGCCTCAATGCCGGAGATAAATATTACGTAATTTTGTTATTTATTATCGCTTACCCTATTATCTATCGGAACCACCGCAAGAGTTTTTCCCAATGCAGCTAATTCCATCTCTCCTTCCGATGGTATTATTGTATCAAATGCGCGATTAAGAAAAAACAGCGTAAATATTTAAGATTTCTTTAAGTCCTTTATTGATCGCACCGAATGCCCGAAAAACGGCATAAAAATACCGCCCCAAAACCACAAAATGCAGTTTGGGGCGGCATAATTCATCACTGCAGCCGTCACCAGATTAACTAAATTTTATTCTAATTTATTACTGATATCATTATCGCTTCTTTATATTTATCAATATAAAAATTAATACTATAAGTGGTATTATTTTTATAACTAAACTTAAAATAAAAGCAATCGTTTTCATTACGAAAGCCATTCTCCATTCCAAGACTGAACAACTTTTACCTGTTTATCAACTGTGTCTATTGAAGAGCATTTTACCTTATTATACATCTTAAATACTTTACTATATTGTGCTGTCGTAGTCTGCGTTAACGTAAATACACAATTCATGGACACAGTTTCTCCTATACCTGCTGAAGACTTAGATATATTAACATTACCCGCACTTCCACTTGCAGCTCCAGAAACATCCATATATGACTCTCCATATCTTTCAGTAATACCACTAGCACTCAATTTATAATGATTAACTAAGTATAAATCATAATATAATGGACCTATCCACACTTCATAATGAGAGGTAAATTTTCTATTTCCATAATCTTTCCAAAGTGTCTCGCCTCCAGGTGTACTAGCTGTTAAGTCTATTAATGATTCATCTTCTGATTCATCAATAAGTGTAATTTTCAATTTAGAATTATCACCTAAATTAAAAATTTTTTCTTTTGTGGTTCCAGTTTCAATACAAAGCTCATTATTTTTTAATATTTCTTCCACTTTATTAAATTTATCAGCAATTAATTTTTCATTATTCGCCATGTATATATTATAATAATCCTCATTGCTGCTATAATTTTTTAATACATTATTTATTTTAAAATTATTATCTGTAGCAAATACTGATACACTTCCTGTTATAATCGTCACCATGCATAAAAATATACTAAATATTTTTTTCAATTTTAAGCTCCTCTCTGTTTCTAAACTTTATACTAAGCAATAAACATTCCTTAATACCTTACATTTGAACTATAACGTGTAATAGTCTCGCTCTTAGAGCCTGAATAAACTATGAATACTGTACGTACTCTGTACAGACCCTTTGTTACAGAAGCAGTCTTTGAAAAAGTCAATATATTTCCGTTTTTTGACTTACTCCAGTTTCCTGCAACAGGCCATTTCCCATTGTCGTACTTTTCAAGATACATAGTTGCAGATATCTTTGTTACTACCTTTGATGATCCGCTGGCAGAACAGCTTAACTCTGCGGTTCCTGAATTAATGCTCAACGATGATATTATATCATCTGCATATTCATACATAGGAGCGACCATATCATTTTCATTGCTCAACGCATATCCCATAACTGACATACTGAAAAATACGCTTACTATGGTAAACACCGATATGAATACTTTTATCGCTTTTGCCATAACTAAATTTCACCACCTTTCTGTCATATACTCGAAATGCTTTCAGAGATCTCTCCTGTAAAACGTTTCTATCTATATAACCTTCAAGGTGGTGATATAGGGACAGGATTTTTTAAATTTTTTTAAAATTTACTGACTTTCCGCTTCGTCTTGAAAAGATCCTTAAGTTTCCTATTAAAAAAGTTGTACTTGTACAGTATCAGAGGGTCATGGAGATCGATCTGGGTGCACATGGTATAAGGCTTGATGTGTATGCTGAAGCCCTGCCCGTATCTTTGATACGGCGCGCAGGTCTCATACAGAAATCACGCGGCTTTAGCCGCAATGTGATTTTTCAGTTGATGATGATACCGGCACCCGCTACTCTGTTGAAATGCAAAAGAAGAATGAGTATAATATCGGTAAAAGAAGCCGTTATTAGATCCATGAACGTGTCCTTAAAGTAAAAAATAACAGAGAGTTGGAGGTGGAATTTGTGAAATTGCGTGAACGCGATGAAGCGAATTACAAGGCAGGATTCGAGGAAGGCGCATTGCATGAAAAGTATAATATTGTAAAAAGCATGCTCAGCAAGGGTTCAGTTACAGACGAAGACATCCGCGATATCACTGGCTGCACTCAGGAATTTATCGACAGTATACGCAACTTTGAAAAGCAGTGATATATAACTCTGTTGTGAATAGTACATTTATAAATTATTAATTTTTTAGTTAAATGTTATGAAAGCTTCCTTCGCCCGAATCAATATACGGTAAAAAGGAAGCTTTTCTGTTATAAATCTACTTTATAGTTTCCGTCGCAAATACGGATCTGTGCTACGTCAGATGCAGAAAAATTACTCACGTCTGTTTTTCCCCTTCTTACCGACGCGGTGACGCGCGCTCTTTGAAATATTTATTCCTGCAGTATTCCGCGCTTTGTTAATTCAGGTTATTGATAAATGTCTGTATCTCATCATGAAACATGTGATTTACAAATTCGAATAATGTAATGAACAACAGGGAGATCTCTATGCCATAGCCTGATATATATTTATTTGAGGTGCCCGGAAAAATCTTTTTGTGTTTTAAATATAACATGCATAATATGGTTATTAGCGTCAGCATCAAAAATATCAAGTTGATATTTTCAAACGCTTTTCCGCTCCATAGGTCGTTAGACAGGAAAAAACAGACAAACCATATCAGGCATAAAATGCAGTACAGCGTCTTAATTAATTTACTTTTTTCCATAATAAGATCGATCACCTTTTTTCATAAATATAAAATGCTTTTTATTACCACTTTCCTTTGAGATCATAAAATACGTCTATCAGTTCTATATGGTCTACGTAACCTGACTCGTCGTATATTATGCGATAGCCGTATGTCTTGCCCTGTCTGCCCTGGTACAGGCTTGTCTGAAGTATAAGGTATTCGTTATCGCTATCAATGAAATTATACCCATGGTCGTATGATGCCAGAATCTTTTCTCCTTTATCGGAAACATAGCATAAATTGGAGATCTCATCGCCATATGAATCATGTTGATCTGTGTCTCTGACTTCAAATCTTCCTTTAGCCAGATCGACCTCGGTTCCTCCATGCTTAGAAAAAGATATTTTTTCCGCTTCCTTTTTTCCAAGCTTCTGTCTGCCATATTTCTCGGTCCATTCATATGTATTTTTCTCTGCCTGATAGTAATATGTTCCATTTTCTATAAATCCTATGAACGAACGCCCGTCATAATGGAAATCATAATTTACCTTGTATATTCCATATACGACCGATACAGTCACTAAAATTATTACTATAGCTTTAATGAAGCATTTGTAATACCAGCAACGTATTTTCAGTTCGCGTATCTGAGCTTCAAGACTTTCATTTGAATTTGTTTTCTGGTTTTCTGACATCATACTTACCACCTATTAAATTTATTTAAACCTTGTTATATATGTGCCCGTTAAAGCATCATAATGAACGTATCTATACACACCGGTATCCCATCCATCTCTTACTTTAAAAAAGCGCTGCGCTGAACCATTTTCATTTTTAAATACAGTCCATGCATATGCTGTTACAGTATGGTCATTATAGTAATTATTTCCATCAGATGCTATATTCAAAAGAATTGGCTGATTATCCGATATGGACTTTGTACCAGTTGACCAAGATAGTAAACTACTCGATGCTGTTAAATTAGACTTATAGGCTTTCAACGATGCATTAGCAAGTGGTGCTAAATTACCAACATAAACATAATAATCACTTTCACTTTTACAATACCCGCCACTAACAGCTATCGACTTAACCTTCTCTACTCTAGATTTAAAGCTTACACCATCACCCTTTAAATTATAATTTAACAAACTTGCTATACCATATATCGAGCATGCATTATTATCTTTAATTTCATAAGCTGGTACAGCATTCTCTCCAATATTATAATAGGAATCATTTTTAAATACGAACCTTGGATACTTTTCTTTCAGATAGGCTACTGGATCTTCTATAATTGTCTTATCATTAGCATACGCAACATTCATTGAATTCATAATCAAATAAACATCTTCAATCAGTTCAACATTTCTATCATATATACTTTCATCTATATTTTTATTAACCGCTTCTGATGATCGAGGATATTTATACACTTCATTATTATAGTTTTTATTTTCTATAGTATATACAGAATACCCCTCTGCACCCAATATAGGCTCTGACTTATCTGAAAACTCTTGTATTAAAGCTCTATTTAAATCTGTCGAAATTATTATATAGCCCGTATCTTTACCTTCTGTAGACAAATAAATACAATAGCTGTTGATCTTATTATCTGCATCATATAGGCCTCTAATTTCCTTTATATTAGTACTATCATTCCATTCAGAAGAACTATCTGTATTACCTGCTATAAAAAGTAATGCTGTTAATTCAGCAACTTCTTCGTTCACTGATAATTCCATTTTATTTTCAGATATATTATCATCTGCATATATGCACATTATTTGCAAATTAATAATCAATATAGTACATATAACAACTGCAAAGAATCCAAAAATTTTTTTACGTGTGTAACTCATATTCTTGTTTGACGATTCTAAAGAATCATCTATCTCCTTTCTACATTAATACCTTACATTTGAACTATAACGTGTAATAGTTTCGCTCTTAGAGCCTGAATAAATTGTAAAGACTGTACGTACTCTGTACAGACCCTTTGTTACAGAAGCAGTCTTTGAAAAAGTCAATATATTTCCATCTTTTGACTTACTCCAGTTTCCTGCAACAGGCCATTTTCCATTGTCGTACTTTTCAAGATACATAGTTGCAGATATCTTTGTTACTACCTTTGATGATCCACTGGCAGAACAGCTTAACTCTGCGGTTCCTGAATTAATGCTCAACGATGATATTATATCGTCTGCATATTCATACATAGGAGCTACCATATCATTTTCATTGCTCCATGCATATCCCATAACTGCCATACTGAAAAACACACTCACTATGGTAAACACCGATACGAATACTTTTATCGCTTTTGACATAACTAAAATTCACCACCTTTCCGTCATATACTCGAAATGCTTTCAGCGATCTCTCCTAAAAACGTTTCTATCTATATAACCCTCAAGGTGGTGATATGGGGACAGAATTTTTAAAAATTTTTAAAAAATATTTTCAGTAAATATATGTCAGTGTTTTTTATTTACACTTTCAGCAACTTCTATCAATAAATCTTCAGCACATGAACCTGAAACTTTGTAAACGTAGCGGTCGTCCGTCCATATGAAGCTTACCAGACCCGGTGATTCATATCGTACAGCTTTAAAGCCGCCTATCTCTATTTCAGTATACCCTGAATGTTCCGTATTGATCGCTATTCCTGAGCTGTCAGGAAGAGACTGTCTGTAGATTATTTCATCTTCTCTGCTATTCGTCATACACATATAGTACTGTCCATCAGCCCATTTTTCTTCCTCCGTTATCTCATACCCTTTTGGAATATCCGGCTTTAATACCTGAAATCGTTGCTCCGCGTCAGCTCCCGCTGACAAGCTGCCTGTTCCGAACGTTATATCTGTATGATCCTCTTCAGGATGAATGTACATTTCTATCGCTATATATGTAGCTGCGCAGGCGCAGAGTACGAGGAGCATCGCTGCGGCTATTGCTATGAGCTTCAGCTTGCGGTGATTATGGAGGTGACAGTGACGTTTCCTGCCTGCTCCACTCCATTCTGCTATAGATGCTTCCGAATTTTTAACATATACACGATGAAATCTGCCTGATATGATATCCGCTATCAGTCGATCCATATTATTTTCAAACCCCTTTGAAAAAGTTATGTGCTTTATCCTCAGATCATCTGCTTCTGTAGGTAGCACTGACATCTCACGTTCACAAGCTTCCAGACAGGCTTCCTTGATCAGATATTCAAGATTTTTATCATACACTGCCATCTATCCTTTCATATGGATTTTGAAGAACTTTTTAAGCAGAATTTTCGATGCTCTGCCAGACCCGTCCCCGTCAGCCTTCAGATCCGCTCATACTCCTCAGCATCGCAAGCGCGCGCTGCGCCCGTTTCTTTGCAGTTTCAACGGTTATGCCAAGAGCAGATGCTATCTCATTCATGCTGAAGCTGTTGTAATACCTGAGATAAATAACATTTTTGTATTTATCATCCAACTGTTCTATCAGCAATGACAGTTCATGCGCCGTTATCCCTCTGAATGCTGTTTCCTCCGCACTCTCATCTGCGTGGTCGATACTGTCTTTAAGCGTTTCATCATCCGATGCTGCTTCATGGCGTTTTTCATGTTCAAGTATGCGCAGCGCTTCGTTCTTCGTTCTTCGTTATGATAACCGCGAAAGCGCGCGTCCGGGGACAAAAAATATCAGATATTTTTTGAAAATTTTTTGCGCAACGTATAAATGCCTCCTGAACAGCGTGCTCCGCGCGCCCGCTGTCATTCAGTATTCCGTATGCCGTATAAAGCATCAGTTTTCTGTATTTATAGTAAAACTGCTCAAAACTTTCCTTTTCTTCGTCCGTTTCAAGCATCGCAAGGAATATCTGCAGCATTCGATTCACCGTTTTTTCGTCGTTTGATTTGATAAATGAAATATCATTTCATAAATCGTTTTGACCTTCTGAACTGCCGGTGACGGCAGCATTACATGATTGTATTTATTCATATACATTTTACCATGTTTGATATGTTGAATTTATTAATTTTTATTAATATTAATAAAAGGCTGACATTTAATTTTATAAATAAATATTTGCTGACACATCAGCCGTCACCGGCTAGGCATATATATTAGATTTTAATACATAATCTGGAATATTTTTCTTGCTATTTTATTCCATTAATTGTAATATCATCTTGTAAGTTATTACCTTTTATTGAAAGGGGTTTATTATGGGTGATAATAACGTAAAAAACAAAATAGAGAGCTATCATGATATTTATCAACAGCTCAATCTTTCCGATGATTTTCTTTTCAGTAAGGTCATGCAGGATGAAGAAATACTTCGTCTGCTGCTTGAAAAAATTCTTAAGTTTCCTATCAAAAAAGTCGTGCTCGTGCAGTATCAGAGGGTCATGGAGATAGACCCGGGTGCGCATGGTATAAGGCTTGACGTGTATGCCAATGATAGCGCCGGTACCCGCTACTCTGTTGAAATGCAGAAAAGGAATGAGTATAATATCGGTAAGAGAAGTCGTTATTACTTAAGCATCATGGACCTTGATCAGCTCGAAAAGGGCGTAAATTACAACATGCTCAAAAGTACATTCGTTATCTTCATATGTCTTTTTGACCCATTTCACAGGCAGAAGCAGAAGTATACTTTTGAGCGTAAATGTATCGAAGTTGACGATCTTTCACTGAACGATGAGAGCAGTATAGTCGTTTTAACAAATTCTGATGACAGCAACGGCGATACTGACATTGAAAAATTCTTCAGATACATAGTCAGCAGCACCACCGAAACTGCTGACAGCCTTGACAGCGAACTTGTAACAAAGATCCATGAACGTGTCCTTAAAGTAAAAAACAACAGGGAGTTGGAGGTGGAATTTGTGAAATTGCGTGAACGCGATGAGGCGAATTACAATGCTGGCAGAGCTGCAGGATTTGAGGAAGGCATACGTAAAATTGTAAAAAATATGCTCGTCAAGGATATAGCTACAGACAAAGAAATCTGCGAGATCACCGGTTGCACTCAGGAATTTATCGACAGTATACGTAACTCTGAAAGCACTGATACGTAATTCTGCTGTGAATAGTATATTCAGGTTAATTAACAATTCAAATAAATGATGTAAAAGCTTCCTTCTCCCGAATCAATATACGATAAAAGGAAGCTTTTCCGTTATACCTCTACAGTGTAGTATCCGAAAACTTTACTTTCCAATCTTCAATGATGTTCTGTTTAACGTTAAGCGGCCATGTTACAGGCTTGACGTCTTCATACTCTTCACCTGATGCCTTCTTTTGTTCTGCCGGTGACGGCAGCATTGCTTGATTGTATTTATATACATTTTATCATATTTATGCAGCATAATACATGGCTTCAGCAGTTAGCAGCCGGATCTACTTGCCTTGTTCTTCATTTTGTATGCGTATGGAATTGTCTATGTTGTCCTGTATGACTTTGACTGCTGCTCTCAAGTCGTCTATCGGCATTTCAGCCAGGTACTTTGCACGTTCCATTACAGGAAGGCCTGATATCTCCTGTATTGTATACTGCGGCACTGAGGGCAGGAAAAAGTAGTCCTTCATCAGGTCTCTGCGTTCTTCATCGCTTATACTTTCTATATATTCATCAAGTTCTTTATTGGAAATATCGATTTCCTCCGCATTTTCATTATTTTCATTGATAACAGTCGTTATATCATCACCGTCTTTGTATATCATAACAGTCGAGCCTTCATTAAGAGCTTTCTGATACGTCTTTTTTATGCCATACCACTCGAAAACTCCTGCTCCGTAAAGCATCAGCAGATCAAATACAATAACTGCTACTATAACGATAAGTACTATGCCTGTCTTTTTCAGTAATACATTATTTCTTTTCATTTTCGGCTCCCTTTCTGTTAATATAATTTTCATGTGTTAAAATAAATCATGCCCTGCGCGCGTCACCGCGCGGGTATCTGGCGGCTGGGCCGCCGAGCCTGGGACACAATTAATTTATATGGTATTAAATTTATTTGATTATTTATGAATTGTGAGGTATTTAGTAATGGAAAGTATGACTTTTAAAAGAAATGAACGCCTTGCGCCGCATGTTATAAAGGCGCTCGAAAGCCGCAATCATGAGGCTTATTACGCTGAAAGCGCTGAGGCTGCGCTGGCTAAGGCGCTTGAGCTGATACCTGAGGGCAGCTCTGTCGGCTGGGGAGGCTCGATGACTACCGAAGCTATCGGGCTGAACGACGCGATCCGCAGCGGAAACTACAACGCGCTCGACCGCGAAGTCACTGATGACATGCAGGAGCGTATGGATATCATGCGCAGCCACAATACCGCTGACTTTTTCCTGACAAGCTGCAACGCAATGAGCGAGGACGGCGTTATCGTAAATATCGACGGCATTGGAAACCGCGTAGCATGTCTTTCGTTCGGACCTGCTTATGTGCTTATGGTAGTCGGCATGAATAAAATCGTTAAGACGCTTGATGATGCCATGAGCCGTGCAAAAAACACCGCTTCGCCGGTAAACGCGCAGCGCTTTGATATAAAGACTCCGTGCAAGAATACAGGTTACTGCGCTGACTGCAAGTCGCCCGATCGTATATGCTGCAGCACGCTCATCACGTCTTACAGTAAGATACCTAAGCGTTTCAAGATAATACTTGTTAATGAGGATCTCGGGTTTTAGGCGCGCGAAGCGCGCCTGCCCGGCCGCCGGGCGGCCGCCGATGGTTTTATGCATTGCTGCATTACCTTATTATTGCCGTCCACTAATAAATTCCCAGTTTTTCCATTGCGTCCTGAAGCGACTCCGCTGTCTCGGCGCATTTTTTTATGTCGCTGCCGAGCGCCTGTGTTGCTTCGTCCTGTGTCACTGTCAGCGTTTTTTTCTTATCATCTCCATCTATATCGTATTCCCATGATACATAACCAAGGTTATCTATGAGCGCGATCAGCATATATGCGTCGCGGCGCATTTGTTCTTCGTAATGTGTAATTGTCGGTGCGTAGTTGTTCACAGGTGTCTGGAGCTTCAGCGTCCATCCGTATGGCTCTGTCGATGTCTGAAGTTCATTGGTCCAATTGCCTGAATGTGTAAAAATATCTAATGCTTCTGCTACTTTTCCGTTGCCTGGAATATCCCCTACATACTTATTTTTTGAAGAATATAGCCTTCCTACGTTTTCAGGAACAGCTTTACCGTTTTCCCAGACAAGTTGACCGGCTATCCATACCTGGCGTATATCACCCGGTGCACTGAATATTTCATCAAAATCGCCGCTGTTCCATGGGAATTTTTTTGTTATCTTAGCTGATATATTCACTACTCCCTCGTTGTAGACGAAGTTTATATCGGTTATCGCTCTCCCGTCTTCCTTTATTTTTCCGCTGAATTCAAGCGTCGTGTTTTCTACGCTGACGCTGTTTGCTGCGCTTTCTATGTCAGTTGTCTGCATGCTGAATGTATTGAACCTGTACTGGACGGTCCACAGACCGCACAAGGCTATGATCGCCGCTGCGATGCATATAGTTATGCCTGTTATAAACCGTCTGCGTACTTTTTTAAGATAGTCTATTTCGCCAGTCTCGCTTTCCAAAACTTCACTTTCAGATATCGTGTCCGATATCGCTCCGGCTACGTCCTTGTCGTCCGCCTGCATCGCCGCAAGCACCTCCAAGCATGAGCTGCAATCCTCAAGATGATGCTTTATCGCTTTTTCTGTAACATCTGACGCCAGTCCTTCTGCGTATGACGGCAGCAGATCGCGTACTATCTCGCACGGCAGAGTGCATACCGCGTTGCTTTCTGTACCGCCGCGTCCGCTGCGTTCTGCGTTCCTTACTCCGCTTTCCCGCGCATTTTTTACATTTTTCGTATCTTTGTTTTCATCGTAAAATACCATTTCAGTCCGTACCTCCCTTCGATACCTCTGATATGTTTTTCTTAAGCCGTTCCTTCCCCCTGTAAAAAGTTACTCGCGCCCAGTTTTCCGAGTGTCCGAGCACTTCTCCTATTTCTCTGAACGAAAGCTCGCCGAAAAGCCGCATATAAATGACCTCTCGCACGCCTGCGTCAAGCTGCTGTAATGCCATCATAAGTTCTACTCGATTTTCCGAAGAAATGATCTCCGACTCTGCAGACGTCACCGTCTGAGTATCTTGCAGGTTTGCTGCACTGCCCGGCGCCTGTCGGCGCTTTGCTGAACTGTCGGTTTTTTCTCCGTGCAGCAGCTGTGGCGCTGTTGCTGCTGATATGGCTGCGTTTTCTGTATCGCCTATCGGCAATTCACGATTTCTTTTACGCTCATGCTCACGCAGCTTGTTCTTCGCTATAGCGCAAAGCCATGTCACGACCGTACATGAGCCGTTGAATTTATTTGCGCTTTTTACCGCCTGATAAAATGTTTCCTGCGTAAGCTCCTCGGAGACATCGCTGTTTCCTGTACGGGACAGCAGATAGCGGTATACTGTCTGCGCATGCTTACGGTATACTTCTTCCATATGATCGATATTCTCTGTATCATTCATGATTTCTGCTGCCTCCTTTCTTTTATGCGTAGTTAAAATATACTTTATCATATACAGCACGCTGCAGTCGCACTGCTTTGCAGATGCATGCCTGCTTTTTGCCGCGCCGGCGCGGTGCAGGTTTCCTGATCATTTATTCGTTACATATGTTAATGCATTCTGACTGTATTTCGTTACAGGGTCGTATGTAAAAACGGCGCATACACTGCATATCTCATACGTTCCGTCATCTTATGCGTACCGAAATTTCTGATTCTATGCGGCGCATGCGCCGTTTTTTGTTTTATATATTATCTGATGTTACATGCGTTTTGAACTTTTAATGATTCTTGCTTTCCACAGATATGCCGTGATATTGGCGCCGATGAAACCAAATAATGTTCCGAGCACCATTCCGGCCAAAACATCTGTAGGATAGTGGACGTACAAGTAAAGTCTTGATGCTGCTATGAGTATCGCAAGTACGAGTACCGGTATCCAGAGGTTTTTCTGTGAAAATACAGTTGGGCGGCTTGAGGTGAATTCTTCATAGTTCAACACCTGGACGCCGACAGGGGCTATGGAGCCGTTATGCTTTGACAGGTCATCGTATATGTTCATGCCCACAAAGCTGTTTGGACTTCCTGTAAGTTTATTTCTGCCGAAAAACAGTGCGCCAAATGCAGCGAATGCGGCAGCTGTGTGTCCTGAAGGGAACGAGTAGTCGTCCGGCGCTGATATTATCAGTTTTATTGCTGTGTTTACATCAAATGGTCTTATGCGCGCTACAAGCGGTTTTATTATAAAATTGCAGCAGATAACGTCTATCACGAGCGCTATCGCCATAGCTGCGCCGAGCTTTCTTGTCCTTTTAAAGAGCAGCATTACGGCTGCCATTACTATCCATATTATTCCATTATCACCGAGCATAGTTATGATCGGCATTATTTCATCGCCTAACGGCGATGTCATATGCGCCCGGATAAAATCCAGTATCGCAAGATCTGTTCCTGTTATCATTTATTGTCTCTCATTTCTCTTTTCATATATATTTTTAGGTCAGCATTTTCGCTGATTTGCAACTTTGCTGACTTAATTTATTCTATTCCTATTTTATTTATCATACTCGCCAGGTACCCCGCGCCAAATCCGTTGTCGATATTTACCACGCTTACTCCGCTGGCACATGAGTTCAACATTGATAAAAGCGCTGCAAGGCCGTTGAATGACGCACCGTAACCCACGCTTGTCGGTACTGCTATGACAGGGCAGTCCGCCATCCCGCCTATCACACTTGCAAGAGCGCCTTCCATACCTGCTATAGCGATTATGACTTTCGCGCTCATAAGTGTATCCATCTGAGCCATAAGCCTGTGTATACCCGCCACGCCCACGTCATACAGCCGCGTCACACGGTTTCCAAGCGCTTCAGCCGTCTTTGCAGCCTCCTCAGCTACAGGCATATCGCTTGTCCCGGCAGTTGCGACAACGATATTTCCGACGTCAGACGGAAGTGGCATTTTCCCTGCTATTCCGATACCGCTCAGTTCATCATACGCAAAAACATTCTGCCCGTATGCTTCTGCAGCCCATTCCCCTGATTCTTCAGTTCCTGCAGCAATAAGTCCAAAACGCTCCCGCAGGCTCGCGCCTGCAAATTCCGCCGCTTCGCGGTTCATACGCGTTATTATCACAGTGCGCTGCCCGTTTTCAAGAAGCGCCGCCGATATATCCGCTATCTGCTGCGGTGTTTTTCCCGCACCGTATATGACCTCAGGCACGCCCTGCCGCAAACCTCTGTGCAGGTCCGGCCGCGCAAAGCCCATATCCTTATATGACTGAAGCGGCCCCTCTTTTATCCTGAGCATCGCATCATCTACTGACGCTGTGCCGTCAGCCACCTGCTCCAGAAGTTTTCTTACTTCATCCTTATCCATTATTCATTCCTCATATTAATATTTCATGCCTGCACGCGCGCCCGGAGCGCGCATCGTACTCACACGATATATTATTCGCACAAGATTTCATTATACATATTTTCATTTTTTAAATATATCTCCGATATATACATTTATAGACTCTATGCCTGCCGCATCCATCAGTTCATCATCAAAAAGCAGCTCATCAGTCGGTCCGTCAGCAAAAACGCTGCCCTTGCGCAGCACTACAGCGCGGCGGCACACCTCTGCAGCAAACGTCAGATCATGTGTAGCTATAAGCATCGTGTGCGGCAGTGATTTAAGAACGTTTATCAGATTTCTGCGCGCTTTTGGGTCGAGAAACGCTGTCGGCTCATCAAGTATCATAACAGACGGTTTCATCGCCAGTACAGTCGCCATAGCAGCCATACGCTTTTCACCGCCTGAGAGCTTAAGCGCAGTGCGGTCGCGCAGGTGCTCTATTCCGAGCAGCCGGAGCCTGTCCTCAACACGATACCTGACTGACTCTTCATCAAGCCCCATATTGCGCGGTCCGAACGCTATATCATCGTATATTGTCGGCAAAAAAAGCTGGTCGTCAGGATTCTGAAATACGACCCCCGCAAGGCGCCTTATATCAGTAAGCGTTGATTTTCCAAGCTTTACGCCGTCTATCTCTACACTGCCGCCGGACGGCAGCACACCTACCATAGACAGTATCAGCGAGCTTTTTCCTGCGCCGTTCGCTCCGATAAGCGCAAGGTGCTCTCCGTCGTTTATATTCATTGTTATGTTATCCACGGCTGTCGTACCGTCAGGATATTTTACAGTAAGATCTTCTATTCGTACCATTTGTATATTAATTATATAATGAAATATCGTATTTTTATATTTTGTATGTTATTATTTAAATAAGGAAAATATTGCGTTGCAGGGTGGCAGCCTCCATTCTTTATTAATACATAGAACGGAGGTGATGCAGATGGATAACAAACCGTTTGATTTTAAAGATCTAATGGCATTTGGAATGTTCATTATCGCATTGCTGACATTCGTTTTTACGTTTATCAGATAATGTTTTACGCATAGAAAAACCACCCCGAAACTTTGACCGGTAGAAGGGTGGTGATTCTATCTTCACTTAACGAGGTCTAACCACTTGTGGGCAGTATTTTCCCTCTTTATGTCTAAAATATAACACATATCAAATTGCTCTGCAATACACACACAGAATTTTAAGTCAACTTCAGATCAGCAGATCTCCAATAAAAAATGAAATATCTACTATCCTGAAAATGACTGCTGAACCGCCTGCAATGGTGATAAACGCCAAGTCACCCGCAGTCATCCTGCGCCGCGTCCCCGCGGCCGTATCGAACGAATACCCTCTGCAGAGCATAGCGTGATACACTCGCTCCGCCCTGTCAACGCTTCGCAGCAGCAGCTGCCCTGTAAATGCGCCGAAATGCTTTATATCAGGCCACTTTGCGCCGCCGGCGCGCAGCCTGTATGATGTCAGCATCGTAGACGCCTCCTCGACCAGCACGCTTATATACCTGTATATCATTTCAAACAATCTGACAAACACCGCCGGAACGTGCATGCGCCGCAACTGACCTGTAAGCTCAGAAAACGGTGTGACAGCCACAAGTATAAGGACTGCGCTCACGCAGAGGACCGTCCTTGCAAGCAGAACGAGAAATGACATCTCTCCTGCAGTTAATGTAAGCGCGCCCAGGCGCGTCCATGGCTCGCGTTCTATTATAAGGTTGCTCACGCCCGCAAAAACGCAGAACGGCAGCGCGGCTGCCGCCCTCGGCAGTATCATTCTGTACGGTATGTCAGCGGCAGCCATGACGACCGCCGGGTATATCAGAAACGGCGCGAGCCGTCCGAGCGAATGCCGCTCAAGAGATACAACACATATTATATATATCACAGTAACAATGATCTTTACCGCCGGATGCAGCCGGTGTACGGCTGTCCTGCCCGCCGCAAGCTGTTCCAGCGAATACATTTCATTCAATTTGCTCCGTATATCCGCCATATCATGCCTTTCTTTTTCAGTTTAACTTACCACGAACAGCGCATTGAATCAAGTATATTCATCTGTTAAAATAGTTACCGAAAAGCACCGGAAACGCAATGCTCCGGTTACTGCATGAGGATCGGCTGGTCGATCCGTTACAAAAGGAGGAATTTTTATGCATATGTCAGACGCGCTGCTCTCGCCTGCTGTCGGGGGAGTAATGTATGCAGCATCAGCAGCCGCCATCGGCTGGTCTATATATAAGATGAAGAAAGAGGATGCATCAGCATCCGGTATTACAGACAGCTTTGACAGCGGTTTCAGCGCCGCTAAGCTCCCGCTCATGGCGGTCGCCGGCGCGTTCGTTTTTGCTGCTCAGATGATAAACTTTACCATACCCGGTACCGGCTCAAGCGGTCATATCGGAGGCGGTATACTGCTCGCCGGTATGCTTGGCGGATGCCCGGCTCTGCTTACGATAGCGGCAGTCCTTATCATACAGTGCCTTTTCTTTGCTGACGGCGGTCTGCTTGCCCTGGGCGCAAATATATTCAACATGGGCGTTATACCATGTCTTATCATTTATCCGCTCATATTCAGGCCTGTGATGAAGTGGGCTGCCCGCGGCGGTTCAGGTCAGAAGCTTGCTACGGGGCGTATGACAGCGGCAACCATAATATCTGCTGTTCTCGGTCTTCAGCTCGGCGCCTTCGGGGTCGTGCTCGAAACTACCGCATCCGGCATTACCGCGCTTCCGTTTTCTACGTTCGTTCTGCTCATGCAGCCTATACATCTTGCGATAGGCATCGTAGAAGGGATCATAACTGCGGCTGTATTTGTGTATGTAAACAACTCACGTCCTGAAATACTGCGTTCCGCAATCGGCGCAGAACAGGTCGGCGCTGCCGATCAGGCTCCTGTCAGCATCAGAAAGACAGTATGCGTCCTTGCCGTGCTCGCGCTTCTCGTAGGCGGCGGTCTTTCACTCTTTGCTTCAGCTTATCCTGACGGCCTGGAATGGTCTATGGAGAAGGTTGCAGGAACTGCAGAGCTTGAAGCAAACGACAGCGCCCACAGCGCTGCTCAGTCAATACAGGACAAAACATCTATACTTCCTGATTACGACTTTGCTTCAGGAAGCGGAGCTGTTAACGGCACAAGCGTTTCAGGTGTAGTCGGAGCGGCTATGACATGTGTTTTAGCAGGCGCGGCAGGCGGCATCATAGTGTTCCTGAAGCGCCGTAACGGGCATAAAAGGCAGTAAGTACTTAACTTCATATATATTTAAAAAGGCTGGCACGCTTTCTTTTCGATTGCGTGTCAGCCTTATTTTTTATCGGTCGATCGATTATCTGTAGGTGCGCCGGGCGCACGTCAAGTTTTAGACTTTATTACTGTATTATCGCAGGTTTATATTTGATAAATCAATTATCTTATTTTTATATGGACCTCGCGGAGCTGCTGTTCCGTTACCTCGCTCGGTGAGCCGAACATGAGGTCCTGTGCGTTTGAATTGAGCGGGAACGCGATTACTTCACGGATGTTTTCCTCGCCTGTGAGAAGCATTACGATACGATCAACGCCCGGAGCCATACCTGCGTGAGGTGGCGCACCGTACTGGAACGCGTTGTAGAGAGCGCCAAACTTGCTCTTTACTACTTCCTCGTCGTAGCCTGCTATCTCGAATGCCTTTACCATTACGTCAGGACGGTGATTACGTACTGCGCCTGATGACAGCTCGTAGCCGTTGCAGACGATATCGTACTGATAAGCATTTATCTCAAGCGGATCCATGTTTTCAAGCGCTTCCATCTCACCCTGAGGCATTGAGAACGGATTGTGCGTGAAGTCGATCTTGCCTGTTTCTTCGTTGATCTCAAACATAGGGAAGTCAACGATGTAGCAGAACTCAAACCTTTCTGTATCTATCATGTCGAGGCGCTTTGCGACTTCTGTTCTTATCTGGCCTGCGTACTTTGCAACCACGTCCTTTTCATCGCTGATGAAGTAGAGGACGTCATCAGGCTGCAGTTCTGCGAGCTGTGCGATTTCCTTTTTCTGGTCGTCAGTCATGAACTTGTCGATAGGTCCCTTGTAAGTCATGTCTGAGTTTACGCTGATATAGCCAAGACCCTTCATGCCAATGCTGAGCGCGTACTTTTCCATGTCCTTGAACCATCTCTTAGACTGCTTTGCAGCGCCGGGTACGCGTATAGCGCGGACGATCTTGCCCTTGAACGCAGGGAAGTCTACCTTTGCGAAGAAGTCGCTCAGATCGATTATGATGAGCGGGTTTCTCAGGTCAGGCTTGTCTGAACCGTACTTGAGCATAGCTTCCTTGAACGGGATCCTTCTGAACGGCGGTTTTGACACCGGCAGATCGGAGAATGTCGTAAATGTATCGTACATTACTTTTTCTGCTACTGCGAAAACGTCCTCCTGAGTAGCGAACGCCATCTCAAAGTCGAGCTGGTAGAATTCACCCGGTGAACGGTCGAGACGCGCGTCCTCGTCACGGAAGCAAGGCGCGATCTGGAAGTAGCGGTCAAAGCCCGAAGTCATGAGAAGCTGCTTGAACTGCTGCGGTGCCTGCGGCAGAGCGTAGAAGCAGCCCTTGTGCTTTCTGCTCGGTACAAGGTAGTCACGTGCGCCTTCCGGTGAAGATGCTGCGAGTATAGGAGTCTGTACTTCGAGGAATCCCATATCTTCCATTTTATGTCTGAGATATTTTATGATCTGCGAACGGAACACGATGTTGTCGCGTACTTTTGAATTTCTGAGGTCGAGATACTTGTACTTAAGTCTCATATCCTCTCTCGTTTCCTTTGAACGCTCTATTTCGAACGGCAGGTTCGGCATAGAAGGTCCGAGGAGCTGAACGCTGTCAGCCTTTACCTCTACAAGGCCTGTAGCGATGTTAGGGTTTACAGTTTCAGCGTCCCTCTCGAGCACCTTGCCTGTTACGAGGACTACAGTTTCCTTGCAGAAATCCTTTATCTGTTCGTCAGTAACTACTACCTGGGTCACGCCGTAGAAGTCACGGAGGTCGACGAATACGATACCGCCGTGGTTTCTTATAGTCTGTATCCAGCCTGAAACGCGGACTTCCCTGCCGATATCCTCAGGTCTGAGTTCGCCGCAGTTATGCGTTCTGTATCTGTTAGGCTGGAATGCTACTCTTGAAATGTCATCGTCTGAGTCAGCGCCTGCGCTGCTGCCTGCTGCTTCGCGTGCTCTCTTGAGAGCCTTTTCAGCAAGCGTAAGCTGTTCAGGACGTGATTCGCGCTGCGCTGCTCCGCCTGCAGCGCCGTTTTCACCTGCATTTTCAGCAGCGGCTGCTGCTCGTGCTTTTTCTTCTTTTTCCTGTGCGCGTGCTGCTTCTGCTGCCTTTGCTGCATCAGCGTCAAATTTTACGCCATCGAGTTTTTCTTTGAGAAGACCGTTCACTGTTCTAGGCGAACCCTTGCCCTGGAGGCGGCGCATAGTCTGTCCTACCATGAAGCCGAATGCTTTTTCCTTGCCGTCCTTGTAGTCTGCTACAGACTGTGGGAATTCAGCGATAACAGCGTCTATAGTTTCTGATATGAGAGCTGTGTCCTCTACTATCATAAGACCCTTTTCTTCTACGTACTTTACAGGGTCGATATCATTCTTGAATAATTCAGCTACGAGCTCCTTGCCTACGCTTCTGTTTACTTTTTCATCAGCCACGAGAGTTATTATATCGGCAAACTTCTTTGCGTCCATTTCGAGCTCCGACGCAGGTTTTCCTGCTTCCTTGAGGAGTCCGATAACATCTACTGCTACAGTATTTGCAGTCTCACGAGCCTTTCCGCAGATAGCGTATGCGTCATCAAACAGAGCGGCGAGTCTCTTTTCTGATGTGAGTACCTTTGCTGTGTCAGGCGCAAGTCCAAGCTTCTTGATGTAGCGGTGACGCTTCGCAGCAGGAAGTTCAGGCATTGCTGAACGCATTTCCGATACCCATTTCTCAGAGATGCTGATAGGAACGAGGTCAGGATCAGGGAAGTAACGGTAGTCCTGAGCGTTTTCCTTTGAACGCATAGCATAAGTCTCGCCCTTTTCGTCATCCCAGCGGCGTGTTTCCTGGTGGATAGTTCCGCCTGCCTGCAGGACTTCTATCTGGCGGTGGCTCTCAAACTCGATAGCGCGCTTTATAGCCTTAAGCGAGTTGATATTCTTCATTTCAGTACGTGTGCCAAACTTGTCTGAGCCCTTAGGACGGACTGACAGGTTTACATCGGCTCTCATAGAGCCCTCCTGCATCTTACAGTCAGAAACATCCATATATACCAGCATTTCACGTATCTTTTCCAGATATTCAACTACTTCGTCTGCGCTTCTGAAATCAGGCTCTGAAACGATCTCGATCAGAGGAACGCCGCAGCGGTTGTAGTCGCAGAGAGTACCGCCGGCATCGTGAACGAGCTTTCCGGCATCCTCTTCCATGTGTATCTCATGAAGTCTGATACGCTTCTTGCCCGGAGCGACAGGCTCAAGTCCGCTTGCAGCCTTTACAGCGCCGTTTGCGCCGTCTCCCTCGTAAGCGCCGTTGTCGCGGATCATGCCGTACTCATCAAGATCCTGGCCGGGAGCGGCATTGTCTATCTCGATATATCCGTTAAGGCAGACAGGATGATAAAGCTGAGATATCTGGTAATCCTTCGGCAGGTCAGGATAGAAGTAATTCTTTCTGTCGAATATGTTTGAATACTGCAGGTCACTGTGGAAAGCAAGTCCGGCCTTTATGGCGCGGTCCACTACGCCTTTATTGAGTACAGGCAGGCTTCCCGGCATACCCATGCATACAGGGCATGTGTGAGAGTTAGGCTCACCGCCGAACTCAGTCGAGCAGCCGCAGAATATCTTTGTTTTAGTTGAGAGCTCAACATGGACTTCAAGACCCATTACTACTTCGTATTCCATTATCTCTCACCTCCCTTTTTGAGTGACGCAAGTCCTGCAGCGCCGCCTTCGGCAAATACAGCAGGTCTCGCCTTATGATGATCTGTCATAGCCTGGTAAGCTGATGACATAGTTATGAGCTTTGGTTCAGCGAATGAATCACCGATGAACTGCATGCCGATCGGCATACCGTTCTTTGCAAAGCCGCACGGAAGCGAAACTGCAGGAAGTCCTGCGAGGTTTATAGCTACAGTGTAAATGTCGGCCATGTACATCGCGATAGGATCGCTTATCTGTCCGCCTATCTCGTAAGCTACAGTCGGGCTTACAGGGCTGAGTATCATATCGTACTTTTCAAAAGCGTCATCGAACGCGCGCTTTATGAGTCCGCGCACCTGCAGCGCCTTTTTGTAATAAGCGTCGAAATATCCTGAGCTCAGTACGAATGATCCAAGCATGATACGTCTGCGTACTTCTGCGCCGAAGCCCTCACTTCTTGACTTGTAGTAAGCTTCAACAAGATCTTCTGCATTCTTTGTTCTGTGACCGTACTTTACACCGTCGTAACGCGAAAGGTTTGAGCTTGCCTCAGCACATGCTATGATGTAATACGCAGGAACAGCGTAATCGATAACAGGCATCTCAAACTTCTCTACGACAGCTCCGCTGTCCTCAAGCAGCTTTGCAGCAGCCATTATAGCCTCAGAAATCTCACTGTCGAGTCCTTCTCCGTAGAAGTTTGAAGGAATACCGATCTTCATGCCCTTTATCTTTGCAGCCGCGTCAGCAGGATCTGCAAGGCAGCCGGAAAAATCAAACCTGAAGCCGTTCTTTTCGAGGGCTGCGCCCTTGTTTGCTTTTGCATCGCCTATTACTGATGTACTATCTTTTTTATCCGGTCCTGAGATCATCTCAAGTATAGCAGCCGCATCGTTTACATCGTGCGCCACAGGACCGATCTGGTCAAGTGAAGATGCGTAAGCGAGCAGACCGTAACGAGAAACAGCGCCGTAAGTCGGCTTTATGCCCGTAAGGCCTGTGAAAGCAGCCGGCTGTCTTATAGAGCCGCCTGTATCCGAACCGAGTGAATAAGGTGCCATACCTGCAGCTACAGCCGCAGCAGAGCCGCCTGAAGAACCGCCCGGCACGCGAGTCGTATCCCATGGGTTTCCTGTTGCTCCGAAGAACGAAGTTTCAGTAGAGCCGCCCATTGCAAACTCGTCCATATTTACTTTACCAATGATCACTGCGCCTGCCGCTTCGAGCTTTTCTATAACAGTCGCGTTGTAAGGCGGCACGAAATTATTCAGGATGTTTGAAGCCGCCGTAGTGCGCACGCCGCGCGTGCACATATTGTCTTTTATTGCTACAGGAACGCCTGCGAGCGGTGAATCCTTAAACTCGCCTGCATCTATCTTTTTCTGTATCTCGTCTGCACGGGCAAGCGCCTCATCGCGCAGAACAGTTATATATGCGTTTACAGCGCTGTCCTTTTCATCGATGGCCGCGAGATAAGCCTCAACAGCCTGTCTCGACGTGACCTCGCCTGCGCGGATCTTCTGTCCGAGCTCGAGCGCCGTCAGTTCTCTTATTTCCATTTACTTCCTCCTATTTTACTGTTCTACAGCCTTCAGCACCTTGATATACTGGCCCTTGCTCTCCGGAGCGTTAGCCAGAAGATTCTCATGATCGTCGCTGTTAGTCACAACATCCTCGCGGAAGCAGTTGACAGCCTCGAAAGGGTGCGATATCTCAGGCATGCCTGCCGTATCAAGCTCGTTGAGCTTTTCCGTATAATTCAGGATGTCAGAAAGGTCGGCCTTAGCCTTTTCCTTCTCTTCATCGCTGAGGTAGAGCCTTGAAAGATCACCGATATAGTCGATGAGTTCGTCTGTAATCTGCATGTTTTACCTCCAAAAACGTAAAAAACCCCTGCAGCCCGTCTCCGGACCACAGGGACGATAATAAACATTTTAATGATCTAATACCGCGGTACCACCCGTGTTGACATGAAAAGCAGCGTGCTCCGCAGTCCATGTCCTCTTAAAATGCAGTAACGCGCATCAAACGCGCTTTCCTAATAAGCAATACAGTTATAAATGCCTCAAAACTGTCAAGCGCGCCCGGCGCGCCGACACTCGCGGCGTGCATGCCGCGCAGCATTAAAAGCTTTTCAGAAAGCGAGCTCCCGGGTGTTCTTTCGACGGCCGCCTCAAATGGCACTTTCAGTCACGATGCCACTCCCTGCTTTGCGCTTTTCCGCTTACTTTTCCCGTTCACAGCTGATAAATCATTCTTTTCGCAATTATCCTTTAAAATATCATAAAAAGTATGCTATTTCAACCCTAAAAGCCCAAAATCACAGCGTTTGCAGCAAAAAAGGTGCGGCACACAGATATATTTGACCGTGTGCCGCTCCTCAATATTTCATGAACGATAAGATTGCAGTTATCTTTACATAACAGATCTTATATATTGTATCTGAGCCGCCGTAAGCTTTGCTTCTCCGTCAGCCGTGCGGACAGATCCTTCTGTGAGATTTACATAGTAGACCGCTCCGCTGCCGCTGCTTACGATGTATTCAGCGTCTGACCCACTGACAGTTCCTGTATAATCAAGGCCGGCAAGGTAATCGGCAAGCTTCTGCGATGTTATGACGCCGGCATTTGACGCGGCATCATTACTGTTTGAACTGCCGCCACTGCCTGATGATGAGCTTCCTCCCGCACCATTCGTATCAGGAGCACCGCCTGCGGCCGTGCTTTCTGAGCTTCCTGAATTTTTATTCTCATCTGCTGCTCCCGGACCTGGAGACATTACCGATGTATCCGCTCTGTTATCCCCTGCTCCGTATCCGGCATCAGTGCTGCCGCTTCCCGGTAAAACAGCTGCATCATATTTATCCCCTGTACTGTTATTGTCGTTCTTTGTTGAAGAAGCTCCTGAACTGACTTTGCTGCCTGCATATTCTTTCTGTGAACCGCTGTATTTCTTAGTACTGTCTGTATTTCCGTCCGTAACCGCGCCGGCTCCGCCCGCGCTGCTTCCATCCACGTCCTCACTTACAGCATCCTCAGAAGCTTCGAGATCGCTGCTGTCATTTGGTGCTCCCGCCAACAGCCTGTCATCACCGTTTCCCTTATCCGGTGCTCCCGCTGTATCGTCATGCGCTCCGCCGCTTACAGAATTTCCCATATTTATCCATGACCACATATCCGTCTGCGACAGCCCCGCTGTTACCCCTACAGCGAGCATCAGGCATGCCGCCATCGCTATCAGCCGGCGACGGCTGCGCTGTCTGCTGCGTGGCCCGGCATTTACATCATTTGTGTCTTTTCCTGCTTTATTCCCCTTTTTAAAGCATTCAGGCATCTCATCCGATGCAGCTTCCTGGACCAGATCGTCATCTATAAAACTCAAGTCGTACAGTAAGTCTTTCCCCCTCATAACACTATATCCTCCTTTTCCAGGTGCTCCCGCAGCTTAGCCCTTACGCGGAAAAGCGTTGTCTTTACCTTACTCTCACTTATCCCGTAGCGTTCCGCTACAGACTTCACACTGTCTGAGAACCAGTACCTGCGCATAAATATGAGTCTCTGATCCTCCGGAAGCTCTCTCAGAAACCCTGTCAGTGCAGCAGCTATCCTTTCGCTGTCCTCGCGCTGCTGATCGTACTGATCCGGTATGCACATCTCAAGCTCTGCTGAAAGCTCCATAACGTCAGCTGAACGCTTTTGGGCATTCAGGCGTTCTATGTGATTAAGAGCGAGATTGCGGCATATCTTTGCTATATATCCGAACAGGTGCTCCGGCTTGTTGGACGGTATGGAATTCCATGTGCGCAGATAAGTGTCATTCACACACTCTTCAGCGTCCTCACGCACACGCAGCATATTCTCCGCCAGATGTGAAAGCTTTGCCCCGTACTTGTCCGCTGTCGCACCGATCGCGCGGTCATCGCGATTCCAGTAAAGATCGACGATCATGCTGTCATCCATATACGGTTCCTCCTGTCATTCATGAGCGCGTCCGCTCATATGCATCTGCACCCTTAAAGACCGGTTTTATGTCTGAAGGTTACAGCTTTCGAATAAAATTTACAAAATTTTTTCAATAAAATTATAGGAAGGCAGCGTCGCTGCCTGTTGCGCCTGCACCGCTGCGCTCTTTAAAGTATGCCGTTAAGTCAGTTTACCGTTATTTTCGTCCCTTACGCTTCTTCTTCATTTCCTTGCGCAGCTGCCCGTTCTCGTCATAATTCATGCCTATGAGCTTTTCCGTGGCAATAGCCGGGAGCACCACTGCTGCAGCCTCAAAGAGCGCTATGATACCTGCAAGAGCCCATCCGTTCACATCTGTCAGGCACACTGCAACTATCATAAAAAGTACAGCTATGATACACGCGTTTATGCCCGCTGCAAAAAGCATGCTTGCAAACAGTCTGTTCGCATACGTCCATGTATCCTCAGACAGCTTTGCCATACGCGTTTTGAATGCGAATCCATCCGAGCCGTACTCCGGTATATTTTTGTAAAGACGGCGGCCGCATACTATCATGGCCGCCGGTATTATAACTGTTATTATTATCTGTATTACTATCATTTTCCTTATTTTTCCTGTCAGATATTTTATTTACATATCCTCGGTTTCATCATTGTTTACATTATCTTCATCGCTTGATGTCTGCTCCGGAGCATCCGATGCTCCGCTGTTTTCTGCGGGAGCATGCTTGTCGAAATCCCAGTTATTCCACTGTTCCTCCCATTCGTCCTTGTTCCAGTCATCCTCATCCCACTTTTTCCAGTCTTCCTCAGTCTGAGGATCATCTATATGCTCCGGCTGAAATATTTCGCCCTTTCTCTGGCTTTCAGGCTTTTTGACCTGCCTGAGCAGCAGTGTCGTTCCTGTTATCGTTACTATAATGGTTATCACAAGCGCGATCAGCGCTATCACAACAAGATCCTTCATGATATACACCCCTTTCTTTTTCTTTTTATTCCCGGTCAAGCATAACATAAATCACACAAAAAAGAAAACAGGACTGCTTACGACGTTGCTACTCCGTCGTTTGCAGTCCTGCTTTCCTCATTTTATTCTTTACAAAGTGGAACGATATTGCTTTTTTTATCTGCCCCATTCAGACTCCGGAACTACCTCTGAATAATCAGAAACAAGATCGAGATAGCTTCCGCTGTCGGCGGCATCATATACATCAAGATATTTGTCTGTATCACAGCTTTTTACTCCAAATACAGCAACGCTTATGATCGTAAGACATACTATTATTTTTACTATCAGAGTTTCCACAGCATCTCACCTGGCCTTCTTATGCCACGCATAGCGCTCCGCGGCAGGTTGTCTGTTAATTTCTTTATCTGTTTATATAGTATGTCATCGCATATATAATGTAAAATATATAATATAAATACCTGTCATAAGTATTTACCTATGATAGTATTATTTTACCTTTCCTGCTGTAATTTTTCTACAATATCCTGAAAAAATCTTTCAAAAAGCGCTCTGCGCCTTTCGACGGCCGGGCCGTCGCAGGGTCTTCAGGACCTTATTATTTCTTTGAACTATATTTATCAAGATTCAAAAGAACAAAAAACGGAAGACCGCCTCGACGAAAATATCGGGACGGACTTCCGCTAAAAGGTTATATAACGTAAATATGTAAAAATAGGAGACTTTTTTACTGTATCTTACTGAACACTGAACAGCAGGTCGCCGTAGCCAGGGAATGGCCAGTATGCTTCAGCTGTAAGTGTTTCAAGCTCATCAGCTACGAGACGGAGTTCGTTCATTGCAGGGATGACTGTATCATGGAAGAAGTCAGCCTGTTCCTTGAGTTCGAATTCGCCTGCCTTGATAACTGCGCTTTCGAGCGTAGCGATCTTGTCGTTGAGTACTGCTGCGAGATCAGAGATCTTTGTGAGTACTTCGAGTTCAGCCTTTGCGTTTACTCCGAGCTCTTTCTTTGAGATAGCTGTTGCAGCGAGCTCTGCGCTGTATGAGCTTACTGCAGGAGCGATGTCCTTCTTAGCCATGTCTATCATAGTAAGAGCTTCGATGTTTATGATCTTAGAGTATTCTTCAAGCTTGATCTCGTATCTTGCCATTGATTCTACTTCTGAGAAGATACCGTGCTTCTTGAAGAGCTCTATGTTCTTCTTTGCTGCGAGGTAAGGTGCTGCTGCTACTGTGCTTGTGAGGTTGAGGAGACCTCTCTTTTCTGCTTCTGCTACCCATTCCTCTTCATAACCGTCGCCGTTGAAGATTATTCTCTGGTGCTTAGTTAATACATCCTTGATAAGTTCATCAATAGCCTTATCGAAATCTTCTGCTGCTTCGAGCTTATCGGCATACTGTTCGAGAGACTCAGCTACGATAGTGTTGAGTACGAAGCAAGCGTCGCCGATAGACTGCTCTGAGCCTGTCATTCTGAACTCGAACTTGTTGCCTGTGAATGCGAACGGTGATGTTCTGTTTCTGTCTGTGTTATCCTGCTGGAATGAAGGAAGTACATTAGCGCCGAGTTCAAGTACTGAAGACTTTCTTGCATCCAGTGGAACGCCTGAGATTATAGAGTCAACAACTCTTGTCAGGTCGTCGCCGAGGAACATTGAGATGATTGCAGGAGGCGCTTCGTTTCCGCCGAGACGGTGGTCGTTGCCTGCGCTTGCAACTGCAACTCTCAGCAGATCCTGATAGTCATCAACTGCCTGAACTACTGCTGAAAGTACGAGCAGGAATATCTTATTGTTTTCAGGGTGCTTGCCCGGGTTGAGCAGGTTTTCACCCTTATCTGTAGATATAGACCAGTTAGTGTGCTTACCTGAACCGTTTACGCCTGCAAATGGCTTCTCGTGAAGGAGGCATACCATGTTATGCTTCTTTGCTACCTTCTTGAGGATCTCCATAGTCAGCTGGTTATGGTCGAGGGCAACGTTTGTCTCTGTATAGATAGGTGCCATTTCGTGCTGAGCAGGAGCTACCTCGTTGTGCTCAGTCTTTGAAAGGATACCGAGCTTCCAGAGTTCGTTGTTCAGATCTTCCATAAACGCCTTTACTCTTGGCTTGATAGCTCCGAAGTAATGGTCGTCGAGTTCCTGTCTCTTTGGCGGCTTAGCACCGAAAAGTGTTCTTCCGCAGTAAAGGAGGTCAGGTCTTTCTGCTGCTACGTCAGCGTCCACCAGGAAGTATTCCTGTTCAGGACCTACTGAAGTGATGACTCTCTTTACATCGTCCATGCCAAAAAGCTTTGTTATTCTTAAAGCCTGCTTGTTTACAGCGTCCATAGAACGGAGGAGCGGTGTCTTTTCATCGAGTGCTTCGCCACCGTATGCGCAGAATGCTGTAGGTATGCAGAGTGTTTTTTCCTTAATAAATGCATATGAAGTCGGGTCCCAGTTAGTATAGCCTCTTGCTTCAAATGTAGCGCGGATACCGCCTGATGGGAAAGAAGAACCGTCAGGCTCGCCCTTGATGAGCTCCTTGCCTGAGAAGTCCATGATAACTGTACCATCACCGTTAGGGCTGATAAATGCGTCGTGCTTTTCAGCAGTGATTCCTGTCAGCGGCTGGAACCAGTGAGCGAAATGAGTAGCGCCCTTTTCGAGAGCCCAGTTCTTCATTTCTGCAGCGATTACGTTTGCCACATCCATAGTGAGGTCTGCGCTTGTTTCGATAGATTCCTTGAGCGCTTTGTAAGTTGCCTTCGGAAGGCGTTCCTTCATGACTGCATCGTTAAAGACCATGCTGCCGAATACGTCGTTGATCTTTTCCATTTTTGTTTTCTCCTTTTGTTTTTTCCATATTCTACAAATTTTAATATCAAGATAAATTTTCACAGAGTGCTGATATACAAGGCTTTCACCCACTCGCCGACCCCCTCGACGCAGTACCCGTGAAAAAAGAAAAAGACGCCATGAATCGTTTATGATCCATAGCGCCTTTGCTATCTTGGTTAATAGTATACAACAATACGATTTGATGTCAACCGTAAATTTTTGTTTTTATTTTTGAACAACAAATACATCTGTGCTCCGCAGTAAATCATGCAATAAATGCGCACATACCTGCTGCCGCCCGGCGGCAGACACCATCGTCGTAATACATCTATGCAGTGGCTTTACCCAGCGTCAGTGTAAATACTGCACCGCCCTGTGCTCTGTTTGCTGCGCTTACTTCGCCATGCATACGCTGCGCCGCTGTCTGCGCTATAGCAAGCCCTATGCCGAAATTACCTCCGTCGCCCTTGTAACAGCGTTCAAATACATGATCTATATCCTCAGGAGATATGCCTTTTCCGTCGTCTGAAACAGATATGGCTACTTTATCTGAATGTTCATACACTGATATCTCAACGCATGATGCCGCATATCTTACAGCATTTGTAAGAAAATTACATATTACCTGTTCACACAGTTCCTCATTTCCAATTACTGTGCATTCCTCATCTGTTTCATCATAAAGCAGTGATATGTCCCTTTCCATAGCCTGCCCGTTTACTCTGTCGAGGCATTCTTCTATAGTCTCATTTATATCCATATCTGAAAGCTGAGCTTCTGTATCCGCTGTTTCCAGTCTTGACAGCGTAAGCAGACTGCTTACTATCTCTGTGAGGCGTCCGCTCTCCTCCAGTATAGTATGAGCTACATCCTCAGGATGGTCGAACACTCCCTGCTCTATGCCCTGGGCATAGCCGCTTATTGACATTAGAGGATTTCTGAGTTCATGTGATACGTTCTGAAAGAAGTTTTTCTGTATTTCATCTGAACGCTTCAGGCGATTGCTCATGCTGTTCATTGAATTTCTCAGTTCTTCAAGCTCCGCTACTGAAAACGGTTGTATTATATCCGATCCAAGATCTCCGTTTCCTATCCTATCAGCTGCGTTACAAAGAAATCTTACCGGTCTTGTAACGCTCCTCACTGTCAGAAGCAATACCGCCAACGCTATGATGGCAAGCGCTGATGATATTATAAGTACTATCAGACTTGCTTTATTTACCCATATATCCATCTGTTCCGTAGGACAGTATGCTGCTATATATTTTATTTCTACAGACTGCATCGGGATCTCGCTTAAGCTCAGAATATTATCCTGTCCTCCTGACGTTATCACGACTGTATCATCCGCACTTTCTGCAGTTATACTTTCTGCGTTTTCTGATATATATCTGCTTATATCCTCGTACAGCTGCTCGACTGATGCTTGTTCTTCCTCTTCATAAGGGTACCTCAGAGTCAGTTCAGGGCTAAGTATCATAAGCCTCGCTCTTCCTGTGCTCGTTCTTGCCGTTTTTCCTGCTTTTCTCAGGAATTCTCTCACCTGAGCAGGGCTTGCTGTATCATCTGTGTACTCGTTTTCTGGGCCGGACTGAACCGGCTGTTCAGGCTGAGATGATGATGTATCTACATATGTGGTATCTATGAGCTTTACATTTGACAGGAGTTCAAACTGCTGTGCTCCGCTGTTAAAAAATGCTGCCTGCTCTTCCTCTTCTCCTGTGTTTTCATCAGTACTTCCGCTGCTGACGTCACTTTTCTGTGATCCTTTTCCCTTACTGTTTCCGGATCCTGTGCCACGGTGATTGCTTGTGCCTTGACTCGAAGTTCCGCTGTTCGGTGTACTTGTTGGCTGTCTGTTCGGTTTATATGTACCTGAGCCGGATACTACGCCATTAAGATCGTACCCTGATGATCCATTGTCGGTATTCTTATCTGCTCCTGACGTACCCGAACCTGTTCCTGAAGGCGTTCTGTAAGGACGGCGCTGTGAGGTCCCGTTCTGACTTCCTGAATTGCTGTTTCCGCTTCCGTCCTGCGTTTTCGAACTTCCCGATCCGTCCGGTGACGGCCGCCTCGCTGCGCTGTTTTCATTATTTGGTTTGTTTCTTTCCCGCTGGCTCTCTGACTGTGAATTATTTCTGTCCCTGAGCGTGGTTCTCGGTGTTCGCGATGAACTGCTTTCATCAGATCCTGTAAGTCTTTTCGGTACACCGCGTCTCCTGCCGTGCAAACCGCTTTCTCCGTTTTTATCTGCATTTCCGGTCTTTTCACTCAAGGTGCCGTCGAACGATTCATCAACTGCTGTAAGTATTGAATTCTGAAGCTCGCTCAGTTCGTCTGCCGCTTCGCTGTACGCGTAATCATGTGCCGCATGTCTGAAAATGAGGCATGATACCGGAGGCAGCAGAAAAAGTATCAGCATCGTAGGTATGACAAGCCTGAAAAGCAGTTTTTGTTTTTTCATCATCTTACCGTCCTCTTGCAGCATCGTCTACGAGCCTGAATCCGAAGCCCCAGACTGTCTCTATCCTGACTGAACTGTGACTTTCCCTCAATTTTTTTCTGAGGCGTTTTACAAGATCATCCGTTGCCCTTGTATCAGCCTGCCAGTTCATCTGCCACAGATTTTTCAAAAGCTCTTCTCTGCTTACCGCACGCTCCTGCTGCTCCGTCATGTATCTCAGAAAATCAAACTCCGTCGGAGTAAGATTCAGCTCTTTTCCGTCTATGGATGCTGTTCTAAGCTCAGGAGATATCCGAAGCGCTGCAAAGCTGATCTCATTTTTATTTTTATCCGATTCTAAAGAGTTTTCTGAGTTTCTGCCTGAGCGTCGAAGCAGAGCCTTTACTCTCGCAACGAGTTCAAGAGGCAGGAATGGCTTTACCATGTAATCGTCACTGCCCAGCGTAAGACCGGTCACCCGGTCATAAGGAGTATCCTTTGCCGAAACTATTATGATAGGAAGATCATCGCTTGACTGCCTCAGCATTGAGCATACGCTCAGTCCGTCAGTTCCGGGCATCATTATATCCAGTATTACAAGGTCAGGCATCTCTTCTGAGCATGCTTTCATCAGATCATCGCCATTTGCGAACGTTCTTGTTTCAAAGCCTTCTTTTTTTAGAAATACTGCTATCAGATCACGGATATTTTTTTCATCATCACCGATATATATTTTTTTAGGCATAGTCTCACCTCCGTCATTTCCCGGTAAATATATATCACAATACAATGTATATTTTTTAATGTATTTTTGTCTATTATTAATATATCATCTGCCGCACTTTCAGTAAATATCTGCCGCAGTTTTGCCGCATTTCTACTCTCGAAACGCCCGGCCAAAATAAGTTATTATTCAGATGCGGAACAAATTTCCGCATCATCCCGAAAATTAAAACAGTATTTACAACCAGTAAACAACACACTATTGATCTGTCACTCAGAAAGGAGATGTATAAATTATGAAAATCTTATCAAGAAGGGCAGGATGTGCAATTATGACTACAGTAATGTGCGCTTCTATGGCAGTCTCAGCTTATGCAGCTGAAACACCTGATGCATCCGATTCTCACGCTGCATCAAATCGTTCAGAGGTCGGAACTTACGCTCAGACATTCAAGGCTAACCGTTTATCTATCGAAAAACTTATGAACAGAAATACACAGCTTATGAAGCAGATAACTGTCCTGCAGCATGAACTCAAGCAGTCCGGAGCTCTCGACAGCGATGCTGACGCCGATCTTGCCGGCATGTCAGAAAAAATACAGGCGCAGAGGCAGGCTATAGCCGATGCAAGATTCAAGGTATCTGCTCTCAAGGCAACAGGCGATAAATACCTTGACGAAAAGGACTACGACAGTGCAAAGCTCATCCTTGCAACAGTCTCATCTGTTCAGGATGAACAGATCTCTCTGCAGCAGGGTCTCGGCGAACTGCTTCAGGAAAAGCTTGATCTTCTTAACAGCTATGCAGAAAGCACATCATCTGACAATAATACTGATACTGATGCCAACACAGACAGCACAGCTGACGACAGCTCCGCTGACACAAATGCTGATGATGATTCAATTTCAGACAGCATTGATATCACATCATATGATGATTCAGAAGCTGCATCATTTTAATTAAAACCATATTTGACATAATCTGAAAAAGATTCCGGACATACATTATGTGTTTGCCCGGGATTTTTTTTATAGATCAGCTTATTTTTATTTTTTGCTTCACTTTGCGACGTCTGACGGTATCAGCGCCGACCAGAGCAGGAATATTACTGAAAGCGCCGCGCCCCAGTAGTACGGCAGGTTTACAGCGTCGCCCGCAATAGCTGTCACGCCTGACATTATGAACGGTGAAGCGAACTGTGCTATGTAGAGCGCTGCGGATATGAGCGGCATTACCGTTGTCGCCGCGAGGCGTCCCATCTTTTTTGATGCTTCTGATATTATCAGCGGTATTCCTTCGCCGTTTGCGAAGCCTACACAGACTGAGCCTGCGATCACGCCAAACCATCCGCCTGCGACTCCGAGAAGAATGTATCCCACAACAAATAATATCGGAGCTACGAACTTCGTGCTGCCGCCGGCGGCAGCTTTTACTTTTACGAAAAGCATTCCTCCGAAGAACGCTATAAGATCCATCGTCGCCATTATTACAGCAGTCAGATCCGCAGGTATTACTCCTGCCCTTGCCGTCACCATTGCAAAGTTTGCCGGATATATGAAAAATGCTGACATTTCAAGGAACATGGCTATTATATAAACGTAATTTGAACGGAATACCTGTCCTGTTGACGGAATGCGCTGTTCCGTTTCAGCGCTCCCGCGCTGCTTTTCGCGAGCATCCTCATGATCGTCTGACTGTATCATGTCGTTTGGCATGAACGCTACGCACAGTACTATGCTTATCATTCCCATTAGATAAACAAGGAAGCTGATGCGCCAGCTTACAGTTGCAAGCGCGCCGGATATGAGCGTCGCGATGACGCCGCCCATATTGTTCATTGCTGACGACCATCCCATAAGTCCTTCCTGCTCCTGTGGGCTGAAATAAAACACAAGCAGGCCTGTTGACAGCGGCATGATGATCCCCACGCCTATGCCTACGAGAGCGCGCATAAGAAGCACGAGCCATATGCTGTTAAACACACCTGCCACGGAGCCGCCTATCGTGTAAAAAGCAAGACCGATCATCAGGAGCGTGCGTGCCCTGAACTTCGCCGCAAGCTTTGGAAACACGAAGCTCGTCAGGAATATAAACACTGCGGGCATACTTATTATCATCTGTACAAACAGCGTCTTTTCATCTGAAAAATACTCACCAATAACTCCCAGAGCCGGCGCCATCGCGGCGCCTGCCATTACCGTCAGAAGCGACAGTGAAAGAATACTTACTTTCAGTTTATTTTTGCTTACTGTTTTTTCCATATTGCATTACCTCCATAAAATAAAAAGAGCGCAGGCCCGTTTGGACTTACGCTCTTTGCTACTCAACTGAAAGTGATTATATCATTTTTCCGCAGCGCGTGTAATATTTTTTTAGATTTGTTGCAGCGGGGTTTTAGTGGTATACTGTGTTTTAGCAATGTAATGCATAACTGCGTGAAACAGACGTCCGCCGGTCACGGGCGCTGCGCGGTCTGCATGGTATCAGTTTGATCGATCAATAATATTAATTTTTAAGTAAATGCAATGTGAGATGAAAGGCATGGCTCGCGCCATGGGTGTGATATTATGGATGTAAATATTTCGGTAAATACTAAGAAGATGGCTGTTATCGGCGACCCGGTCGCCCATTCCATGTCACCGTTCATGCATAACCATATGATAGAAGAGCTTGGGCTCGATGCAGTTTATTTTCCGTTTCATGTAAAGTACGAGGAGACCGGAAAATTCTGCGAAGCGGCTCGTCTGCTCGGTCTGTCGGGCTTCAACGCTACAATGCCGCATAAGCAGAATATGCTTGAGCTCGTCGATGAACTGGACCCGGAGGCGGCAGAATACGGCTCTGTAAATACGATAAAAGTACGCAACGGCAAGCTTACAGGCTATAATACCGATGTCCGCGGCCTGATGATGGCTTTTAAGGACTACGGCGTTGATCTTAAGGATGCGAAGATCATGATAATCGGCGCAGGCGGCGTAGCTGCAGCCCTTACTAAGGGACTTGCAAAGGAATCGGTTCAAAAAGTAACTGTTCTTAACCGTACTCTGCCGAAGGCGCTCGCTGTATGCGAAGGGCTTTCATATGCGACTCCGCTTGAGCAGACTCACGAAAATATGACTGCGGCTGCGGCTGACGCTGACGTCATCGTTAACTGCACATCGCTCGGCATGGCCGAGACAGGTGATGATTTTGATGATCTTTCATTCCTTGATGAGACATCGGCTCTGCTCTGCGACCTGATATACAACCCTTGGGAGACAAATTTCCTGGCTTACGGCCGCAAACG
This sequence comes from uncultured Clostridia bacterium, assembly GCA_934255545.1. Taxonomy (GTDB): domain Bacteria; phylum Bacillota; class Clostridia; order Peptostreptococcales; family Anaerovoracaceae; genus CAKQOE01. The sequence goes on from CAKQOE010000001.1 coordinate 74,567, forward strand.
CGGACTGAAAACGATGAACGGCATGTCCATGCTGCTTTATCAGGGCATACTTGCGTTTGAGATATTTATGGACGTAAAGCTCAACTGCAAGGATGAGCACGACAGGCTCCTGCCCCTGTGCGAGGCTGAAATGAAGAAAAAGTAATACGTTACCGGTCGCGCCGCAGCGGCGCGCATATGCTGAAATGCATTTATTAATATATACTATATGTGGGCCGGCCTGGCCGGCGGATTATGGGGCATTTATTACATGGATACAAAGGATATAAGAGGTTTTATCAGAAGCTTCGAGCTTCGCAGCATAAATAAGGCCGCTGGCGACCTGTTCATTTCTCCGCAGGGGCTCGGCAAGGCTATAAACCGCCTTGAGGCGGAGCTCGGCGTGAAACTGTTTGACAGGACGCCCAACGGGCTCGTTCCTACCGAAAGCGGTGTCTACCTTTATAAAAAAGGCACTGAGCTCATGAAGCGCTTCCGCGATATAGAGCAAGGCATAAAGAGCTTTGCAGGAGGCACCCAGAGCTTTCATATAGGTTACGCGTGCGGCGTCATAAACGTGCTTGATGTCGTAAAAGTAGAACAGTTTGCTGCCGATCATCCGGAGGCCGGCGTAACGTGGCACGAGGGTGCAAATAACGACATAAAAGATCTTGTAACATCCGGCGGATGCGATGCGGCTTTCGTCATAGGGCGCATACCGTCCGACAGCCTTTTCCAGAGTATACTGCTTAAAAAGCATTACAGTGCAGTCGTATATGAAGGACATCCTCTGTACGACCGCGAATCGCTTTCCATAGAAGATCTGAAGGGCGAGCAGCTCATAACACTTAACGAAAATTACCAGAGTTTCTATAATATAACAGAACGCTGCCGTGACTTCGGATTTGTTCCTGATATACGCATCAAAACAATGGAAAGCTCGCTGATCTATAAATATGTAGCAGAAAAGCTCGGTATAGGCGTTGATATAGATATACACGACCACAGGATGTTTAAGCTGCCTGTGCGGCTTATAGAATTAAAAGACTCCATACCGTGGTCTATATGCTTCGTCTGTCCTGAAGAAAACAAGGGGCATCCTGTCGTGAAGGAGCTCATTAAAACATTTTTCAGATAAACCTCAATGACATTCGATCCTGTTCAGCCGCCGGGCGGCTGCCGGCGTTTGATCATTACAACGAACTAAAAAAGAAGGACCCGCGCTCCGGTATGAAATATCACCGGGACGCGGGTCCTTCGCTGTCCATTACATATATTCAATTCCTGTTTTGAATGTTTCAGCCTGACGGAGGGAAAATCACCGTCTGACCGGGGGTCGGCGCATGTAGCATTTGCACCTTTTAGGATATAGTTTTCTGCTGCATCTGATACGGTTTATCAGCGCATCATTTTATAAAAGGGGGAGAAGGAGAGAATATGTCGCTCTTTTATATCGCATGAAAACATAATGATTTTGTTAAGAGTGAGTTTTGCAAAGTTATTCAATAAATTGAATCTTGAACCGATATTCAGTCGGCTCTCCGGAACCGGTATGCATCTTACACAGACATCCCGGCTCGGGAGAGCCGACCGCTTACGCTCTGGATCATTTCTGATTCCGTGCGCGCGGCCGGTCTTTTTGTATAGCAAATTTTCATCTGGGTAGATGTTAAAGTGAACTTATTTATTTTATCGGACTGTTGCGCTGTCCCGGCCGGTATGCGCTGATACGGGCAGCACCTTTAAAGTCTGGTCTTGTTATATATTAGTGGATATCGAGTGCAGCGTGGTAGCCCTGATATACAGCGAATGTAATAGTATCAGGCTTTACGCAGTTACCGATAGATGCGAACTGAGGAGCGATGTCACGGAGCTCGTCAACTACTGAAGTGTTAGGCTTGAGACCTAAGCCGCAAAGAACTGTATCGCCTGCGATCTCGATCTTCTGACCATCTGCAGAGCAGATAACGCCTGATTCATTTACTTCTTCGCACTTGCAGCCGGTATGGATCCGGATGCCGCATTCGTCCATCTTCTTCATGAGCATCGGTCTGTATCTTACGTTAGCGTCAGGACAGAGCTGATCTCTCATTTCTACAACGTGTACCTTCTTGCCTTCGTCAGCGAGACATACAGCAAGCTCGCATCCTACGAGGCCGCCGCCGAGAACGATAGCTGTTTCGCCTATCTCATCCTTGCGGAGGTGGTAATCTTCTGCAACGATCATGTTCTCAGCTTCTCTGAGGCCCGGAATAGGCGGAACGAGAGGTTCAGAGCCCGCTGCAACGATTATAGCGTCCGGTGCTTCCTTTTCAGCGTATTCTCTTGTAACTCTTGTATTCAGACGGATGTCAACGCCTTCCTTTTCGCAGAGGAGCTTATAAGAGCCTCCAAGCTGGTACATTTCATACTTGAACGGTATAGCAGCTTCACCCTTGAGAAGGCCGCCTACTTCGTCAGTAGCTTCGCAGAGAACTACGTCGTGACCTCTGCGCGCAGCAGTGTATGCAGCGTAAAGTCCGCCGGGACCGCCGCCTACTACGAGGACCTTTCTCCTGTGAGCTGCAGGATCAACTTCACCGAAGCCTTCATCTTCTCTTCCGATAAGCGGATTTACTGTGCAGCGTCTTGTAGAAGTAGCTGCTCTTTCAGCCATGCAAGTGAAGCATCTGAGACATCTTACGATCTCATCGTCTCTGTTTTCCATGATCTTGTTAGGAAGCTGGTTGTCAGCGAGGAGAGCTCTTGCCATTTCAACTACGTCAGCCTTTCCTGAAGCGATGATCTCTTCCATCATTGCAGGATCGTTGAGTGCGCCGATAGTAGCTACAGGTTTTGATACGTGCTTCTTTATCTCTGCTGCGAGGTAAACGTTGCGGCCGTGATCCTCGAACCATGATGGGTGAGTGATGCCGAAAGTCTTCTGGTAAGTACCTGCTGAAACGTGGATAAGGTCAACGTATTCTTCAACAGCCTGAGCGATCTTTACAGCCTCGTCGAGGTGATAACCGCCTTCAACGAACTCGTCACCGCTCATACGGAACTCGATAGGGAATCCGGGACCTACAGCCTTTCTTACTGCTGCGAGGACTTCCTGAGCGAAGCGCACACGGTTTTCTATAGGACCGCCGTACTCGTCAGTTCTGTGGTTGAAAAGTGGTGAGAAGAACTGGTTGATGAGCCAGCCGTGACCGCCGTGGATCATTACCATTTCGAAACCTGCTCTCTTTGCGTTTGCAGCAGTGTCAGCATAAGCCTGTACGATCTCGTCGATCATTTCCTTAGTGAGTTCCTTTATTTCCATGCCGTCAGCTCTTACGCTTGCTGAAGGACCCCACTGAGCCATTCCTGCTTTTCTATCCTTGTCAGCGAGGTATGTACCTGAGAACTGACCTGAATGAGAAAGCTCTACTGAAGGGATGCATCCGTGTCTGCGGATAGCGTCAGCAGTGTAAGTGAAGCTCGGAAGGCTTCCCGGAACCGTAAGATCGAGTCTGTAAGCGTGGCTTCCGTCAGTAGGGTGTACCATGCATTCAGAAACTGTTACAGCAGCAGCTCCGCCGTAAGCTCTTAATTCATAGAACTTTGTTGACTTAGGGCCGATGCAGCCGTCAACAGTGATGTCTGTACCGCCCATAGGAGCAGAGAACATACGATTCTTGAAAGTTACATTACCTAACTTGATAGGCGCGCAGAGATGTGGATACTTTCTTTCCATTGGGATTTCCTCCTTTAATGATCCTGTTTTGTTTGTGTAGATATGCTTTAAAAACTTGCGTTAAAAATTTAACTGATTTATTTGTCTACATAGTATCATCAAAGCCGAAGTCCATCCATCAACTGTATCGCCATGGGTATAAACTGTTAGTTGATACCGGTAACAAGGGCAAACATCCCTGCGTGCGTCACCGCACAAGCATTGCGGCCTGCAGGCCGCCATTGATAATATGGTTTTTATTTTTTTAAGGAAATAACATACACAGATATTAAAAAAACGCACCCCATGTCATTAAGAATAAGATTTTGACATCTTCACAAATGCGTGCTAATATAAGTATAGAAAAAGGGTGTTGCCGATAGACGGTTAGCCCACATATTTATCGATTATAAAAAATAACCGCTTAGTTTGCAGACAGGGCGGTTATTTTTGTGTATTGTTATTATCTTTCCCTAATGTGTATCCGACACAAAAGCAAGTAATGCCGAAGCTTACAACTGCAATGAAATCCATTATACTCATTAGCTTAGCCCTCCTTTCCACTGAATTCCTTTGCAGGTTTCTATGTAATCAGAGGGTCACAGTCCCTCTGTTGAAGGACTAACCGCCTACCGTTATGGTAACACCCATATTTCAATTATAACTATCATATTTTATATCTTCAACCATAACCTTTACATCTCATAAGAAGTATCTATGACACAGTTTTTGCAGTAACATACAGAGAGCCGAATGTACTTATTACAAATACATCCGGCTCTTTTTATTTTTCATGTACTCTGTTATATTTTATCTGATCGTTATTCTGTCAGCTGTTCCGCTGTAAAGTGCTTTTGCAGACTCTGCGCTCTGTACTGTCGCGCCCTCTGCATTGAATGTTCCGGGTGATACGACTCTCGCGTAGTACGTATAGAGTCTTCCCTTGCCGGACTCGGTGCAGTAGTCGTAGAACTTGACTTTGTTTCCGTCGCTTTCACACCACCACATCGCATCGTCGTCGTAAGTGCGGCCGCCTGTCATTGCGGAGTCGTCTACGTATGCGAGGCCTGCAGGCAGATAGTCTGTTACTGTGTACGCGCCTTTAAGGGCGTTCTTTGAGTGATCTGCCCATACGTTTACCTTGACTATATCGCCCTGGCTGAATGTATTTGATGCAGTTGACGCGCCTTTCTTGTAGTATTTTCTCTTTACTGTCACATAATTGTCAGGAGATGATACTTTTGACGCTTCTGTCTGCGATATTACGACAACCTTTACACTGCCTTTTACAGACTTGACGCTGAGCTGATCCATGGCTGTCGCCGGAACGCTTACTACGAAGCCCGAACCACGACCTGCTGTACCGAATTCCTTAGTCGCGCTCTCGCCGTACAGGCTGTACGTTACGCTTCCTGTTTCGGCTGTCATCTTTTCCATTGCGTTTGCAATGTAAATTATCTCGTATGCGGCAGTTACGAATTCTTTACTGTGATTCTTTTCACAATACAGGAACATTCCTTCTGCTTCGTCTCTGCCGAGCGCTGCCGCGAGGTTCATGCATGCGCCTGTCATATCTATGATCTCGTCCGGATCGTCACTGACCTTGAGCCTGCAGTACGGATCCGTCTTTTCCATAAGAGGTGCGAGCTCTGCGTCATATATCTTAGCTGCTGCGTCTGTATTTCCAAGCTCTGCGTATGCAAGTGCAGCGTATATGCTTGCCTCTGCATTGTTTGCCGTGTCAGCCGCCGCTGTATCAAGCTGTGCTCCAATCGATTCTCCGAGCACTGCGAGTCCGTAAAGCGCCTGCGCTTTTTCTGCAGCACTGCCGCTTTCAGCTTTTTTGTTCAGATAGTTTATAAGTTTATCCTTATCTATTGAACGGTTATCGGCGATCAGCGGCATTATCTGAGCCGTAGTCCTGATATCGGAAGCCGCGTAAGGCAGTATAGCCATTCCTCCGTCTGATTTCTGATACTTGCTGATATCGCAGCCCGTTTCAGTCAGGTAATCGCTGTAATCAGGGAAGTATTTTTCTGTAAGCGCCGCCGCTTCACTTCCTGCAAGCGCTGTTTCCAGACGCATCCTTGAGCCGTAGGTCAGGTTTATAATATCTGAAAGATATCTTGCCCGGCCAGCGTCAGCGAATATTACTCTGTTTATTCCTGATTTTGAATCAGCCGTGAACTTCATTCCCGCCGTCACGTCAAACGTTTCTGCCTTTTCTACAGTTCTGTTTGTATTTACAACGTCATACTCGTGCTTGACTGTATCTGACGAGCCGCCTGTCACTGAGGCCTTTATTATAAGCGCATGATGCCCTGTCTCGCTCATCTGCCACAGCGGGATATTCACGCGGCTGAACGCCTTGCCCGAAGCTGTGTACTTCTTAGCCGGAGATGCTTCATCCCATACTTCATATTTAACAGTTGAATCATTCTTTACAGACTTGCCGTACACCGATACTCCGACATATGGCGTATCGCCCTTCATAAATGAATCAGCAAGCGTGTAATTTACGATAACAGGAGCAGTTACGCTCACCTGCTTTGTTTCATTTCCTGCGTACAGATCGTCAGATATCGCAGAAGCAGTAAATCTCCATGACGTTATATCATCAGGCATTGTAAACGAATACGAAGCCCTGCCGTTTGCGTCAGTATCTACGCTTATGAATTCAGCCGTATCCCTGAATCTCTCGCGAAGCCTGTCGGCGCCCGCGCCGTTGTTTTTCTGAACAGCATCTGCTCTATCTGCTGTGCTGAACGATTCATTCGCTGCTATTCCTCCGTCAGCCGCGCTGTCCTCTTTTGAATTATTCGCGCTTCCGCCGGCGGAAGCTCCATAGCCCTGCTCCGGATCGCCTGAAATATACGCATCATGCGTAGCGAAAGAATTTTTAACGCCGTCTTCAACTTCGCTGTACAATTCTGATAGCGTATCGACATTATATTCCTCTATGCTGAATACAGCCTCATCTACTACAGCCAGATTCACATGGGCTTTTTTCGCCTTGCCGTCTGACTTTACATTTATTGTGACCGTGCATTTTTCGCCCGGCTCGTAGCTTTCTTTATCTGTCTTTATATCTATATCGAGCCTGCGTCCTTCGTAATCAAAGCGCAGAGCTTTATAAAGTCCGTAATCGGCGACGTAATTGTATCCGTTGAAATAATAAGCTCTGATGTATTTCACGGGCGCGTCGGACGCGCTGAACCTGCCGCTGTAATTACATTTTCCTGCTTTATATGACTTTATTCCGTTCTGCATCTCTACGAACATGCAGCTTCCGTTATTCACTGCTGTATCGCCGTACTTGAGCTGAAGCTTTACAGAGTCACCGTCCTTGTACGATTCCTGTGCGCCGTCCAGATGGTAATATTTACCTCTGTACAGATTCCAGAAATAATCGTCATAGCTGCTTCCGAGATAGCTTTTAAACGTCATGCTTCTTCCGTTTCCGTCAACGCACGTAACAGTCGCATAATAGCTTTCCTTTTCTCTGTCAGGTACGCTGAACGATTTTTCAGCCTTGCCGTCACTGCCTGTAGTTACAGAGAACGAGTCTATGACCTCTTCATGCCTGTCGTATCTGTAGTCAGGCTCAGTCTTTTTAGTGATATAGTTGTAGCTCGTTCCTGTTTTGACCTTTTCCCAGTAAACGCGGTTTATCTTTACATCAAGCCTCTTGCCCGCGACAGCCCCGCCGAGCTCGTCGCCTGCGTTCCAGTACTCGCCGTCGCTGCTGTTGATCTTATCGAGCGTTATATTATTTACCTTGAACTTCAGCGAAGCCTTCTTACCGTCGCGTTCCGCGTCTATATCTACATTGATATCATTAGTAAAGACAGTTATATCCTTTGACGCGGATATTTTTCCTTTTTCAGGAAGCTCTGCGTAGACGCCTACAGATTCCCATGAAGCGCCCTGTTTGAGTCCGTTTGTCTTTACTTTTTCTGTTATTACCGCGTTTCCGTCAGCATCTGTCACATTCTTTCCCGACCTGCTCTCAAATGCTGCCGAAGCATTGTACGCCACATTAAGTTCAGGCGCAGGAGTACCCTCATAGAATGAAGCTCTTGCCGTCAAAGTTACCGTATCACCCGGGAAAACTGCCTTTTTATCTGACTGCAGCTCTATCCTGTATGACGGCTTGACGTATTTCTGGACCGAAAAATATTCAGACGCCAGCCTCTCGCCTGCATTTACAGTACTTCCGCAGTAAACAGAAAGACTGTATGATCCGGTGTCAAGCGCAGGCAGCTTTACCTTGCCCGAAAACGAACCGTTCTTTACATCAACAGTAGTTTTATACAAAATATCCTGAGAGTACCAGCCTTCCGATACTGCTACAGTTACCTTATCCACTTTAGCAGGGCTCTTTCCTGACGCTCCGGTCCTCGGGCTCGCATACCCCCAGAAGCTTACCGTATCATTCTTCTGAAATACACTTCTGTCGAGCTGCAGCTCCGTCCAGTAATCAGCCGAAGATCCGTTATAATAGTCGTCAGTTCCGTAATAATAGCTGTCGCGTATATATTCAGGCGCTATGATATTTACGCGCCCTCCGCTCACTACCTGATAAAAAGCTTCCGCATCTATGCCCGAATTTATCTCAAGCGTTCCGTCACCCCCGGTGACCCCAAGGCTTGCGCCGCCGTAAACACTGACAGCCGCGCCGGAAGCCGCTTTGCCCGTGCTCACGTCGTTTACCCAGAATACAGTCTTGTTTCCGTCAGAAACCACCTGAGTCGGCAGGTCGTTTATCTGGAGTATCATCTGCTTTACGACGCCCTCGTATGAAACGTTGACAGCGTAAAAGCCCTCAGAAAGGCTGAACGGCAGCTCCATCATGTGATTTTTCGAGTCATAACGCTCACTCAGCTTAAATGATCCTACTTTATCATATCCGCTGACATCAGCGGCCTTTTTAACGTTATTGTACGCCGTCCACCAAAGACGGGTTCCGTTGTTTATAAGATAATTTACAGCCGCCTTACTGTCAGGAAATTTAAATACTTCCACCTGAGGATCCGGATCATTGTCCGAGCTTTTCTCGTCACAGTAATAGCTCAGCCTTATCCTCGGCGCCTCAGAAGCAGGCAGCTCGCCGTACTCATTGTTGAAGTAGACAGACCATGAAGGATTTTTCATATCGTCGATATCTTTGCCGTCCTCCCTTGAGCGCGTCTCAAAGCTGAAAACAGTGTCTTCTGTCGTCACCGCGTTTTTTGCGGCATTCTTAACGCCCGCTTTAAGAGTCACCGTATAAACAGTCTTATAGCTCAGCTCCTTTTCCGGAACGAATACGACAGTTTTCCCGTGCTTTTCAAAGCGCCCCTTCACATCCGGACTCACGGAAAACAGGCTGTCTATATCTGACACCTTGTCACTGAATGTGATCTCGATGCCTGTATTTACCGGCACACTCACCGTCTGATCGTCAGGAAGGACAGACTGAACCTTAAATGTATCCTTCTCTGAGTCCGAGCCGGTGCCTGCGCTCGGTCCTGATGCCGCGAACACATTTATGCCCGACATTATCATCAGAGCGCTGAGCAGCACAACCGTCATTTTTCTGATCTTTATCATATCCTCTCTCCTCTCTCTTTAAAAATCTCCTTTTGCTTTAACGTATAGGTTGTTTGACATTTATATTTTTATCCCCTTTACCTTTATAACAGAATTTTTAAGCATACGTTACACGAATACAGAAAATTTTTTTGATTTTGCATGAATTTTTAAATTTTCCTCACAGCTGCGCGCGCCCAGCGCGCGGGAACACGCTTCAGATGTATTTCGTATTTCTGTACTACCACAGTAGTATACTTAGTTGACATATACATACTATTATGTTAGTATCACCTTACGCAGTACTTTCATCTGGTACTGCATCAATATGGTATACCGTTCAAATAAATTTAAGGCTGTTCCGTAAGGAGGATCATTTGACATTACAGACTTTCAGCGGCATCGTTTTTCTTGCGGCAATGGCCGTTATCTACCGCTTTTCACATAAAAAACTGCGCCTTCCGGTGCTCCTCGCGGCGAGCATCGCGTGCTACGCCATGTTTTCGCTTCAGATGCTCGGCATGCTTGCGGCAGCTGTCGCGATATCCTATGTATTCGCAATATGCATCGAAAAAGCCGGCGCGCCGGGCGCGCCTAAAAAGCTGCTGCTTGCGGCAGCGCTGATCATTCATTTCGGCGAACTTTTCGTATTTAAGTATTTCGGATTTTTTACTGGTATAAAGCTTGATCTCGTCATGCCGGTCGGTATATCTTTTTATACTTTTATGATCTGCGGATATCTCATCGATGTTTACAGGGGAAAGGTGAGGGCAGAGCGCAATCCCGCAGTTTATGCGGCGTTCATATGCTTCTTTCCGCAGGTCGCTTCCGGACCTATAGGGCGAGCCGACTCGCTCATACCGCAGATAAAGGCTGCGAAAACGCCTGAACGCGCGGACATCAGAGAAGGGGCTCTGCTGTTCTGCTGGGGTCTTTTTCTTAAAATGGTACTTGCTGACAATCTGGGCATACTCGTTGACAGCGCGTACGCAGTGCCTGAAGAGGTATCCGGACTGGCGCTCCTTATAGCAGCCATGGCTTATTCGCTGCAGATATATTGTGATTTTGCAGGTTACTCTATGCTCGCGTTCGGTGCGGGCAGGCTTTTCGGGATACGGCTGATAGAAAACTTCCATGCTCCGTACCTGTCGCTCGACAGCCGTGAGTTCTGGCGCAGATGGCATATATCGCTTTCAACATGGTTCCGCGATTATCTTTATTTTCCGCTGGGCGGAAGCCTTTACGGAAACGCGCGGCGCCTGCTCAACGTCATGATCGTGTTTACGGTAAGCGGACTGTGGCACGGCGCAGCTGTAACGTTTGTCATATGGGGCGCGCTTAACGGCGTTTACCAGGTCATCGGCATACTTACTGACAGACAGCGCACAGCTTTACATAAGGCGCTGCATCTGCATGAGGACGGCGCCGTCCTCAAACTTTGGCGCCGCGCTGTGACATTTATACTCATGACTGCGGCATGGATATTTTTCAGAGCCGATAACATCGATCACGCGCTCAGCATATACAGGGGGATACTTGAGCTGTTTGAGGGTGCCGACGCGTGGAATCTGTCACTTGATATGCTCGGAGCGGGCCGCAGACTCGTCACAGTCATCATTGCGGCGCTCATCGTACTGCTTGGTGTCGATCTGGCAGGGGAGAAAAGGCCGCTGCGCGAACGTCTGACAGGCTGGAAGTGGTTCGCTGCCGTTACGTTTATGCTTTGCGTCATATTTATATTCGGCTGCTACGGGCCGGGATTTGACGCGCAGGAATTCGTTTATTTCCGTTTTTAAGAAGGTGGGAACGACATGAAAAAAAGAATTTTATGCGGTGCTGCCGCAATCGTTTCACTTTTTATACTTTTTATGATCGTGTGGCCGCTGGGCGGCCTGCTCATGCCTCAGCGAACTTCATTCGGGGCGAACTGGGGAGGATTTCTGCAGGCTGAAGAGGATTCGTGCGATGTTATGTTTTTCGGAAGCTCTATCGTTTACTGCGACGCTTACCCTGACTTTTTTACGCAGACATCGGGACGCTCCGCGTATGTTCTGGCGGGGCCGGAGCAGAATATGGCTATGACGTATTACTATATAAAAGGGGCGCTTGAAACGCAGTCTCCGTCTATCGTATTTGTCGAGATGACTGAGATGTATTTCCCGAAAAAAAATGATTTCCAGAAGGCCAATATCGGCTACATGCCGTGGGGCGAGAACCGCCTGCGCGCGACGTTCGATACTGCCGAAAAGGATGAGTGGTTCGGACTTCTTTTTCCTATATATGACTATCACGACCGTTGGAATGAAATAACGCCTGATGAGCTTAAACAGAATCTTGAAGGATATACTGCTGAAAAATGCCGCGGTTACACGTATCTGACTGACGCAGTTCCGCAGGGCAAGTTTACCGTAAAGAAAGTAACTGAGGACGAATACGATTTTAATCTTGAATGGTTCAAAAAAATCACGCAGCTCGCGCGCGAAAACGATATAACGCTCATCCCGTATATAGCGCCTTATTACGAACGCCTGTCTGACGAGCATACGGAGCAGATACGGAAGGACGTTGCTGATGAAGGATTTTATCTGCTCAACTGCAATGAATATTTCGATGAGTTCGGTTTTAATTCACAGACTGACTTTTTTGACAGCCTGCATACTAACTGCTATGGGGCGCAGAAATTTTCACGCTGGATGGGGCGGTATGTGAAGGATAATGTAATGTAGCGTTTGGGTGCGCCGGGCGCACGAAAAACGTGTAGATCAATGAATTAAAATCAATTTTTAAGAGCTGGCTGCCGCGCTGAAACAGGTGCGGCAGCCTTGTTATTTAAAGCTATATCATCCATACGGGTACGATATAATTTTCTCTGTCGATCGCGCCAAGTGCAGGTTTCATACAGACAACTGCGCCTTTTGATCGTGGAACTGATGACTTATCCAATAAATGAAACACTTTTGTCAATTCTGTTCCCGGATTTGATGTCTTTTTAATTTCAATAGGGTTCAAAACGCCGTCATGCTCAAGAACAATATCTATTTCCTTTGCGTCCTTGTCTCGATAATAGTATAAATAAGGCTCCATGCCGCAATTTATATACGTTTTCATTATTTCTGAAACTACATAATTTTCAAGAATAGCGCCGTTCATGGCACCGCTTTCTAATGTCTCCGCGCTGCTCCATTTAGTCAGATAGCACACAAGACCTGTGTCATAAAAATACAGCTTTGGAGTTTTCACAAGACGCTTTAACAAATTATTTGAATAAGGATGCAAATAGAAAATAATACCTAAAGTTTCCAAAATACCCAACCATCTCTTTGCCTCCGGCTGATTTATATCTGCATCTCTCGCAATTTCTGCTATATTCAGCATTTGACCGCATCTTGCCGCTATAGCCGTAATAAATCTCATAAACTTCAGTGAATCTATACTATCTGACAATTCCCTTACATCACGTTCTATATAAGTAGCTAAATAACTGCTGTAGAAGATCTGACTGTTGCTGTTTCCCCCGCTTACGATCGCAGGCATAGAGCCTTTGTATATCCTCTCGAAAATCTCTTTTACGTCAGCTTCTTTTCTTTCTTTCGTCCTTGCAGACAGCGCTTCCATATCGATCATAAAAGGCTTCATTTCTCCGCCTGATATCTCTGCCTGAGATAATGATGTAAGTGAAAGCACAGCTACTCTTCCTGCCAGAGATTCACCGACTCCCTGCATCAGTTTAAATACCTGAGAACCTGTCAGCCAAAACGCTCCCGGTTCATGATTTTTATCTGCATACATTTTAATATAACTGAAAAGCTCCGGAGCATACTGAACTTCATCGATCAGTACAGGTGGCTTATGCAACTGCAGGAATAATTCCGGGTCAGTTTTTGCAAGATTTCTCTCGTTCAGGTCATCAAGAGTAACATATCCTCTGTCTGTTCCGTCCATTAATTTCTGCAGCATCGTAGTCTTGCCTACCTGCCTTGGTCCTGTAACAAGAACTACGGGATATTCCTTTGTGACTTGATTTACCACTTTTTCAAGATTTCTTGTTATATAATCCATTAGTCTGGTCTCCTTTTCGGCTAATTCTTGTATTTGCTTCATATTAGCCGAAATTTATAAAAAAATCAAGTACATTCGGCTAAATGGGGCTATATATGATGTATAATGTATTAACACAATAATTTATTAATAAAATATTAAAAGACTAATATAATAGGTATTTTCGCGCGCCGGGCGCGCAACGTATCAGTTTTTTATTTATTACTTCACTCGAGGACTATATAGTTTTTGTGGTTTAACTTAATATATTATTCAGATATTAAAACTTCTCACATTGATGCAGTGTGGGAAGTTTTAATTATTGACCTATTATATTTATTATGATATTTTTAGAGTATGATTATCATTTTAAGTGAACTGCAAAAGAAGAATAGCAAATGAAAAAAACGACTTTTTACCATGCTTATAATGGAATACGTAAAATAAAATAATGAATAACTATCAAAAAAATATATTATTTAAGTATAAGCCATTAATAAGGCCCAAAGAAATTCATACTGTTGATTTAATTGAATATATTAAGAATAAATATACATGTATTGATGTTACAAATAACTTTAAAATGGAACCATCATTTAAAATTGCATTTCTAAATTGTACACAGTATAAAAATCTACGAAACATCACTGAAGATGATATATCTGATATACACGTAATCAAAGTATTAAAGGACTACAAAAGTGAACAATTGTTTTTAGATTCTTTTAATGATTCTGAAATCATTGTATATATAGATTCAGTAACACAATATTTTGAAACAGATAATTATGAATTATTTTATTTGCTTAGTATTGAAAAATCAATATCTTTTAAAAGCTTTGAGACTAATGATACTGACTTAATCAACTTGGCTTCGCTTATGTACATCTATTCAACAAGGAAATAAAACTGGAAACATTAAAGTATATGGCAGTGCCAATATTGGATATCACTATTTATATATAGATGCTACAGGACATACAAATAACACAACATGGTATAGTAGGACAAATGGTTCAGGATATATAAATATTATATAATCGTAAATCAAAGGTGGAAATATAAAATGAGACGATCAGTGATTTTAATATTATATTTTACGACAGTAATCACAGTGTTTATTGTAGGCATACATGTTGGAACTTATTATAACAATAAAAATTTACTAAAAAATATAGCTATATCTCTTGTTGAGTCATTTGGATGGGAGATAAGCGATGAAACCCAGATAAGCGAAATAGTAGAACAGAAGCTTATTTTTAATCAAACTTATAAAAACTGGACAGTTTCAAAAAGTTCTGATATGTCAAGCGGTAATATTGAAGGTATAATGCCTCTGTTTTTAAGGAAGGATGATATTACATCAAATGATGAAAATGTATACTGCTACATTATTCCTGTTGAGTATGATATGCCTGAGGATGTTCAATTGCAGGCAATTGTAGCGTTTTATAATGGAAAAATATGTATGTCAGCCATTCATGCTGATTCTTCCAAATTAATAGACAAAATAACAGACATAGAAAAAGAGGCCTTACCCGAAGTAGCAGACGAGGATATAATACCTTCCACATGGCCGCTCAATGTAGAAGCAGATATATTAGAAAAATGGAAAAGTAAATTTTTAAGATTTATAAAATAAGAAATATCTGGAATATATTCAAGTGAGTAGACACATTTAGCTGGAAAATTTATACGTAGTATACCTGTATGGTTCACCATATACGACGCCTCCTTCTTGTGTCTACTTTATTGTAGTGTATATTTACTGATCGTCTCCACTTAATTAATATAAATCCACATAGGCAGCAACCAGTAAAAGGTGGGATGACCGGATGAACCACCGAAATGTTCAAATACATAATATCACTTGATGTAAGCATATATTTTATAAGTTATTATGGTGAATCATACTCTACAAAAGTGTTGATATCTCACACGTAAAGACAGGGATATCTAGAGTTTTATTATAGGGTGACAGTTATGAAAAAATACAGATTATCTAAATCAGAAGAAAGGGTCATGGAGATACTGTGGCAGGAAAATGCTCCGCTAACTATCTCACAGATTGTTAGTCTGGCTGACGACATGGATTGGAAGGCTAATTATGTCACTAAAATCATTAACTTTCTTGTTAAGAAAGAAATGGTCAATATGTGCGGTGTTACGCTAGAACGCAATCATTACTCCCGTCAGTTCGTTCCACTAATGGACAAAGACGAGTATGCTGCCGGACTTTTAAACGAAGCGGGCATAAAGATCACTGATCTTCCTGATATAGCAGCTGCGCTTGTAAAAAAAAGCAGTGGCAGAAAGAAGCTCGATAGACGCAATCAGAAACTGCTAGTGGAACTTGAAGATATGATAGCTCGCTATAGCGCCGAAGATGACGCTCATGATTGCTAGACTATATGAAAGTAGGTCGTTATGTATATAACGCTTTTTTCATTTTTATCTGCGCTGCTTTGGAGCAGCATAATGATCATCGCAGTCTTTATCATCCGCAGGAAGAGACTCTTTCATTGCCATGCAGATATGACCATGATAGTTCTGCTTTATGTGCTGTGTGCATTCAGACTGCTTGTTCCTATTGAATTTAGATGTACTTCGGTCATAGAAGATGATACTTTTTATCCACGCTTTTACAGATTCCTTACGACAGAAACTATCATAAGATCATATCGCATTGATATTTTGACGGTAATTGCCGTTATATGGATCCTCGGTTCATTAATACTTCTTGCAGTTTATATATTTTGCGAGATACGTGCAGAAAAACATATAAAAGCCGTTTCAACTGAATGTGATAATAATAAATACGAACTTTTAGAAGAAATAAAGCGTATTACCGGTAAAAATATACACGCGCAGTTGCGTGAGGCAGAACATCTCGATACACCGTTTGGGTCGGGGCTTTTTTCCAAATACATAGTGATTCCGCAACAAATTGAAAATATTGAAGACAGTTGCGCGGAATGTGGAAAAGTAGAAGATCCGTATAAAAATCACCTTCGTTATATACTGCTGCATGAATATACGCATTTCATCAATCATGATATAGCGCTGAAGCTGATGATAAATATATATCGCATTGTATTTTGGTGGAATCCATTTGTATATCTGCTAAAAACAGACATCTCTCAGACACTTGAGCTTAAATGCGATATGGCTGTTTCAGGAATGCTTGATAAAAAAGGACGTATTGAATATCTGCAGACTATACTATCTGTCATTCGCGGAGCCGGAAGCTGTGACAAAAGGCCTGACAGATCTGCAGCATTTTCAGGATTCAGCCCTGAAAATGAAATAAAAGAACGTTTTGAAGCAATAACAGGATACGATCGTAACAATTATAACAAAGCGAAAAAAATTGCCACACTTACAGTAACCCTAATATTTGCCGTAGCTATAGTCTGTTCTTATATGGTCGTTCCACAGCCTGCTTTTAACACGGCTGACGACGCTCATGACAGTATAGTGACATTTGACGCATCTGATGCTTACATACTTGAAAAACCAGATGAACAATACCTGCTCTGCATAAGCTCACAGGAGCCTGTGCCTTTATCTGCTGAACAGGCTCAGTTTTATATAAATACCGGTATGGAGCTGCGTCAGCAAAACTGACCGGCACAATATGAGACATTCTCCTGCGATTTTTGTATTATTTATTCATTAACTCATTCAGTCGGATAATAACAGCGCAGGTTATCCAGAAATATGGCGCTGTGGTGCAGCTGCTGAATGAGAACATTGATTGTACAAGGTAGGCGGTGACTGAGAGTAGCAGCGCCGTTGATGCCGCCGCGGCCGAACCCACGCGCCCACGCAAAGCCGCCGCGCAGTTGACCATCCCCCGGAGCGCCGCGGCCGTCACGCCCAAGGCAAACGCCAGATAAGCGCCCAGCGCAAGGATACCCTGGCACGCCAGCACATTTAAAAATTCATTATGCGCCGTATCTATGCGCGCCGTAACCATGACGCCGCGGTCCGCGTCATAACGCTGAAACGGCTCTATATCCATATGTCCTATAGTATCGGGACCCGTTCCGAGGAGCAGGTGAGACGGCACGCGTTCTATTATATTTCTGTAAATATAAACGCGGCCCGTTCCGAAGCTGTCGTCTATATTTCCGTGCATGATCTCATGCAGCTCGCCCGCCGTTCCCGGCAGGCTCGTTTCTGCGTATATGAAAGCGCCTGCGGCGCAGCCCGCCAGTACGAGCGCCGCCAGATACGCCGCGATCATCTTCCTTTTTTTGGAATCTGAAAATATGTATGCCGCGATCGGTGCGGCTATCAGGCAGATAAATGCCATAGCGAGCAGGCCAGCGGTCACTTTTATGACTGCGAGCAGTACGAGCGAAAGCGCGGCCGCAGTCAGGCAGATCATACCGACCGGCAGCGTTCCGCTGCCCTCAACTGAACTTCCGAAATCATCACACTCATTTCCTGCATCATCGCCGTTTTGTTTTCCATTATTTTCCTTAATGCATATATCCGCTTTCCCCGCTCCGAAAACCAGATGACCCCCGACCACCGCCGTCAGCGGTATCGCCACGCACAAAAACGCCGAAACAAGATCGGCGTTCCCGATAGTCCCTATAAACTCCCCGCTGTACTTTACATTCCTGTCAGCCCACGAAAGCCCGTCCGGATAAAGCCCGAACGGGTTCATGCCCGCAGCCTGCAGCAGGCTGATAATGTCAAACGCTATCACTGACGCTCCAAATACCGCCGCGTGTAGCAGGTGAGGACGGTAATGCCTGCTCACAAATATGAATGTAAGGCCGTAGATCGCGATCGTAAGCGTTCCTTCATGCCTTCCCGACCCGAATATCGTTTCAGGGAAATAATCAGAGCAGAGAGCCGATATGAGCGTCAGAATGATATATATAACTACGGCGGCGCGCGTCACCGCGCCTATACGGTCATATCCGCGCGTCGCATGTCCTCCGACCGCCGCCGATGCGCCTGCAGCCGCGCCCGCGGCTTCTTCCATCGCCGGATCCGCAGCGTCCTTCAGCAGCGCCTCATGGCGCGCCAAGCCTCCTGACCCAAGCGCGAACCGCTGAAAAGCCACAAAAAGCATAACGGCGCAGTACCCGCCGCATACTATGATAAACATATGATATTTACCATCAGATATAGTCCTGTATCCCTGCGCGCATAAAAGAAAAACGGAGCCCATAAGCATTATGAACAGTCCTGTTATTATGTTTTCCAATGATAATTTTCCTGTTCTCATGGCTTTTAGCTCCGTTTTTTATTCTTTATTTTTATGTTTGCTGTTGAAAGCCGCGGGCGTCAGCCGGCGGCCCGCCGCAGCTGCGGTATCCAGGCGGCGCATCACGCCCAAAAGCCGCGTGCGGCGCGTCCGTATCTCAGCGGTGCATGATGCTCGCGCAGGCGCGGCCCGACCGGGCGGCGCCGATCCTGCTTTCCTACTGCCTGCCATTCGTCTGCAGATTATCAGGCGAAGCGCTTCCGCCGCTGCTTCCACCTGAACTGCTTTCTCCCCGCATAGCCTCAAGCTCAGCTTTTGTATATCCATATCCAATAGAATCATCGTCATCATCATCATAAGGATCGTATATAGATATTTTCGTAACATCGCCTGAAGCGGCTGCAATACTTCCCGGTGAAGCGTAACCGCTGTTTATCGACGGAGTCGTCCGGGAAGGAGCGGCAGCGGCGGTATTTCCGCGGCTGCCGGTCCCTGCGCCCTTCGAGGATGTGGAGGCGCTTGCTTTTTTAACGCGCGTGGTCCGGGTCGCGGACTGCGCGCCTGTCGCAGCCGCAGGGTCGGAAGACGCTACGGCTGTATCCGCTGCAGTCTCCGAATTATCAGCGTTGCTATCCACATCAGTATTAACTGTCTCAGGCACAGCCGCAGGCTCTATACCGTTGTTCGTTCCCACAGGCGCGTTATTCATATACGAAGACACAGCCACCGCGCCCATAACGAGCAGGCACATGGCAAACCCGCTCATAAAGCTCAAAATCCCCGTCTTTTTCTT
Source organism: uncultured Clostridia bacterium (assembly GCA_934255545.1). Taxonomy (GTDB): domain Bacteria; phylum Bacillota; class Clostridia; order Peptostreptococcales; family Anaerovoracaceae; genus CAKQOE01. Next base: position 93,872 of record CAKQOE010000001.1, read on the forward strand.
AGTCATGACCTCATTGACGCGCTGCGTCAGCACACTCTTTCCAAAGCTGTTAAAAGCAAAAAGCGACATTTCCTTAAGCTCCGCAAATCTCACGAGCGTCATGGCATAAGCAGGTCTTGAAGCGTTTCCGAGCCTGCGGATCACAGCCTCATCACATGAGATCTCTATATCCCTGTTCACAAGCGCGTACATGATCCACGCAAACGGATTGAACCAGTTCACGCACACAGCCAGCATAACAAATATCTTCGCCAGCGAGTCAAAACGCTTTATATGCACGAGCTCATGCGCAAAAATATACCCGAGCTGTTCTTCTTCTATCATGTCAACAGCCCCCGCAGGCACCAGTATCACCGGTCTGAAGATACCGTAGGTGAGAGGCGAGTTTATATAATCGCTCTCACGTACCTTTACTTTTCTGTGAACTCCAAGTCTCTCAGCCCACGACTCAGCCACGCTGCCGTCAGCCGGAAGCGATTCCTTGAATTTATAAATATTTCTGATATAAGTAATAATAAAATACACCGCAAACCCGATAGCTCCCGCTATCCAGATGAATTTCAGTATCATCGTATAATGAATATACCCATGCGCTGCAAGCGCTCCGTCACTGCCGCCTACGCCCGCAGCCTCCGCAGCGGCAGCCACAGGTCCTTCGTGACCTCCAACCGGCAGACCAAGCTTCTGCAATATAGAAAACAAACTGAACCCGAACGGTATACCAAACGGTATTATCATGCGCGCAGCAGCGAGCAGCCAAAGCCCATAAAAAACCTTTCGCGGAACTCGATCCTTCAAAAAACGTCTCATGATCTCAATGATCATTATCATAAGCGACGCTGAAAACGTCATGTTTAAAATTGACATAAGCCCGATCCTCTAATCCTCGTACTCCTGAATCATTTTCTTAAGATTGTCGATCTCCTTCTTTGAAAAGCTGCGGTTAGCCAGCAATGACGCAAACATCAGCTCAGAAGATCCACCGAACATTTTCTTTGAAAGCTCATCAACACTGGCCTTCTGTACTTCCTCTCGCGTTATAAGAGCATGACATATGAACTTCGGCTCGCGGCGCTCGACAGCTCCCTTAGCTATACACTTTTTTATGACCGTATAAGTCGTGTTTATGTTCCATCCGATAGACTCCTTAAGTATATCGGATATCTCCTTGGCAGTTATATCACCGTGTTCCCAGATAACGTTCATTACCGCCAGCTCAGAATCAAATAATTTAATATCCATTTTATCCCCCTTTTTAATATATTTTATACTCCGTATACTATCATAGTAGTATACATTTGTCAACAAATGCAATTAATATGTAATATACACATACTGTCCGAGCGCCCGGCGCTCCCACGATACGCACGAAAGCCGGAGCCCATGCGGGCTCCGGCTTTCCATTATTTCCGTTACGAGAATATTTTAAACATTCGCACATTTATTTATTTTATTAATCTTCCATGAGTTCTTTCTTGCTGAGCGCAGCCTTTATGAGCTCTCTGAAGAGAGGATGAGCGTGGTTAGGTCTGCTCTTGAACTCAGGATGATACTGAACACCTACAAAGAATGTCTTTTCAGGTAATTCAACTGCCTCAACGAGTCTCTCGTCAGGTGAGAGGCCTGAGAATACCATTCCTGCTTCCTTGAACTGATCGCGGTACAGGTTGTTGAACTCATATCTGTGTCTGTGACGCTCTGCGATGTCGCTCTTTCCGTAAGCTCTTTCAAGCTCAGTTCCCGGTTTTATAGAGCAAGGGTAAGCGCCGAGACGCATAGTTCCGCCCATCTGGATATCGCCGCGCTGATCAGGCATCCAGTGGATAACAGAGCAGTCACCCTCAGGAACGAACTCACTTGAGTTTGCATTCTTGAGTCCGATAACGTTTCTTGCGAATTCAACTACAGCCATCTGCATACCGAGGCATATTCCGAGGAACGGAATATCATTCTCTCTTGCAAACTTTATAGCAGTTATCTTTCCTTCGATACCTCTGTTGCCGAAACCTCCCGGTACGAGAATACCATCGCATTTTCCGAGTATATCCTCAACTGTATCAGGAGCGAGCGTTTCTGAATCTACCCACTCGATATTTACGTTTGCACCGTTCTCCCAGCCGCCGTGCTTAAGTGCTTCTGCAACTGAAAGGTAAGCGTCATGTAACTGAACGTACTTGCCGACAAGTGCAATAGTTACTTCCTTGTCGCTGTTCTTTATGCGCTCAGTCATTTCTTCCCATTCTCTCATATCTGCAGGCTTGTCTTCAAGACCGAGTTCTCTGCAAACGATAGAAGAGAAGTTGCTTTCCTCAAGCATCTGAGGCGCTTCGTAAAGGATAGGCATAGTGATGTTGTTTATCACGCAGTCAGGCTTTACGTTGCAGAATAATGAGATCTTTTCTCTGATGCTGTCAGGTACAGGCATGTCGCATCTTGCAACGATGATGTCAGGAGCTATACCCATTGAGCGCAGCTCCTTTACAGAGTGCTGAGTAGGCTTTGACTTGTATTCGCCTGAACCTACGAGGTAAGGGATAAATGTTACGTGTATAAACAGCGCATTTTCTCTTCCCACCTCAAGTGAAAGCTGTCTTATCGCTTCGAGGAACGGCTGGCTCTCGATATCGCCTGTCGTTCCGCCTATCTCTGTTATTACGATATCAGCTTCAGCCTTTTTACCTACAGAGTAGATAAAGTTCTTTATTTCATTAGTGATATGAGGTATTACCTGGATAGTTTCTCCGAGGTAATCGCCGTGGCGCTCCTTGTTGAGAACGCTCCAGTAAACCTTTCCGGTCGTAAGATTTGAAAATTTATTCAGATTTTCATCAATAAATCTTTCGTAATGACCGAGGTCCAGATCTGTTTCTGCGCCATCCTCTGTTACGAATACCTCACCATGCTGATAAGGGCTCATCGTACCCGGGTCAACGTTGATATACGGATCCAGCTTCTGCGATATTACCTTATATCCCTTTGACTTAAGAAGACGACCCAGTGATGCGGCAGTTATGCCTTTTCCCAGACCGGATACAACGCCTCCTGTTACGAAAATATATTTGACGTTTTTCATAAAATCCTCCTGAAGATTTTCAAATTACTATACTTCGATCGTTCCCTCAAAAATCGTACTGGCGTCACCGGTCATTGTTACTGTATTTCCGGCGTATCTTATCTTAAGCTCGCCGCCTATGAGTTTTACAGTTATTTCTTCGTCCTTTGAGCAATATCCGTTTTCAACGGCTGCGACTACTGCTGCGCACGCGCCTGTGCCGCATGCCCATGTCTCGCCGTTTCCTCTTTCCCAGACACGCATCTTCAGCTTCTGCGGGCTGATGACCTTAACGAATTCTGTATTCGTTCTTTCAGGGAATATCTTGTTATGCTCAAACTTCGGACCGATCTCTTCCAGATCTATTCTGTCCACATTATCTGTAAATACAACGCAGTGCGGATTTCCGACGTTTACACAAGTTATATTATATTCGTTTTCACCGATTTTGACAGGCTGATTTATAATTTTTTCGCCCGGCAGTTCAACCGGTATAACAGCAGGATCAAGCTTTACTTCGCCCATTTCAACTGTGGCAGCTGTAACTTCACCGTACTGCTTTATGAGCTTTACAGCTCTTACGAGGCCTTCGGCCTCTACTGTAACTATATCGCGCGGCGCGATACCTGAATCGTGCAGGTATTTTGCGATGCATCTGAGAGCGTTGCCTGAAATGCCTCCGTTTGTACCGTCCTGGTTTATAAGGACCATAGATGCGTCAGCTATCTTTGAAGGGTATATCAGGCATATTCCGTCGCCGCCTATACCGAGGTGTCTGTCTGAAAGCATTACAGCCAGTCCCTCAGGATTGTCGATCTGCTGATCAAAGCAGTTGAAGTAGATATAGTCGTTCTTTGTTCCGCTCATCTTGAGGAATCTGAGCTTCTGACGGCTTTCTCTCATTTCGTTTATATTTACGAGCTCTGTGCATTCCTTAGTAAACTTTGAACGCAGGCTGTTTAGGAGCGCGTTTGCAGTATCCATTGAAGTCAGGCAAGGTATAGCTCTTTCTACAGCCTTTCTTCTCAGCTTTACAGAGTCCTTTGTAGGGATCCTTCCGCGTGAAGATGTTGATATTATATAATCTACATTTCCGCTTTCAAGAAGAGTAAGGCAGTTGTTCTCAGCTTCGCTGATCTTTGAAACGCGTTCTACAGGCAGGCCCTCAGCTTCTATGATATCAGCTGTGCCGTAAGTTGCGTAAAGCTTGAAGCCAAGCTCTGCAAATCCTCTTGCTATATCAGGGATCTCAGCCTTATCTCTGTCTCTTACTGTTATGAGTACGCCGCCTTCCTTCTTCATTTCATAGCCGGCAGCAACGAGTCCCTTGTAAAGAGCTTCTTCGAGCGTGCCTGCGATACCGAGGACTTCGCCTGTTGACTTCATTTCAGGTCCGAGATGAGTATCAACGTTTATGAGCTTTTCGAATGAGAATACAGGGACCTTTACAGCATAGTAAGCTGACTTTCTGTAAAGACCTGTACCGTAACCCATATCAGCGAGCTTTTCACCGAGCATAGCGCGTGTAGCAAGATCTACCATAGGAACGCCTGTAACCTTTGAGATATACGGGATAGTTCTTGATGATCTCGGATTTACTTCTATGACATAAAGGTCGTTTTCGTAAATAAGATACTGGATATTTACAAGACCTAATGTATTCATTGATACTGCCAGTCTCTTAGACTGGTCGATTATCTTTTCAATTATTTCATCAGTAATATTCCATGCAGGATATACTGCTATAGAGTCACCTGAATGTATACCTGTTCTTTCGATATGTTCCATGATACCAGGTATGAGGATGTCTTCGCCGTCGCATATAGCGTCGATCTCAAGCTCTATACCCATAAGGTATTTATCGATGAGGATAGGATTTTCTATTTCCTGACGGAGTATGATCTCCATGTACTCCTTGATATCGTCATCATCCCACGCGATGATCATGTTCTGACCGCCGAGTACGTATGAAGGACGCATAAGTACAGGATATCCTACAGTCTTTGCAGCGTGGAGCGCTTCTTCTGTAGTCATTACAGTAAGACCTGCAGCGCGCTTTATGTGCTCTCTTTCGAGAAGCTCGTCAAAACGCTCTCTGTCTTCTGCCATATCTATACTGTCTGCAGGTGTGCCGAGTATCTTTACTCCGTGCTCGTCAAGATGCTTTGTGAGTTTTATCGCAGTCTGTCCACCGAACGCTACTACTACAGCGTCAGGCTTTTCAGTAGCGATTATGTTCATTACGTCTTCGTCTGTAAGCGGCTCGAAGTAAAGTCTGTCTGCTGTATCGAAGTCTGTAGATACAGTTTCAGGGTTGTTGTTTACGATAACAACTTCGTAGCCGGCTCTCTTAAGTGACCATACGCACTGTACGGAAGCATAGTCGAACTCGATACCCTGGCCGATCCTGATAGGACCTGAGCCAAATACTATAACAGTACCCTTGCAATGGTCTGCTTTCTTCTGCTTTTCAAGGAATACTGAAGCTTCATTCTCATCATCGTAAGTAGAGTAGAAGTAAGGTGTTTCAGCATCGAACTCAGCTGCGCATGTATCTACCATCTTGAATACAGCATGGCGCTTGTTCTGGATCTTCTGACCTGACATATCCTCGATAACAGAATCAAGATAAGCGTGCTTCTTTGCTTCAAGGTACAGCTCATCCGTGAGCGGCTCGCTGGCGAGTCTGTTTTCTATATTTATTAATTTAATTATCTTATTGAGGAACCATTCATCGATCTTTGTGATCGCATGGATCTCATCAACTGTAGCTATACCGCGCTTGAGAGCCTGATAAAGTACGAAAAGTCTCTGGTCATCACAGTTGTGGATGCGTGCCTTTATTTCCTCGTCACTCAGTTCTCTGAGTTCTTCATCATCGAGAGTATTGTGCTTTATCTCTGCACCGCGTACAGCCTTCATAAGCGCTTCTTCGAATGTCTGGCCTATAGCCATTACTTCGCCTGTAGCCTTCATCTGCGTTCCGAGATCGCGCTTAGCGTAAACGAACTTATCGAACGGCCACTTAGGGAACTTAACTACAACGTAGTCGAGCGTCGGCTCGAAGCATGCGTATGTATTACCTGTTACGGCATTCTTTATCTCATCGAGTGTGAAACCTATAGCGATCTTTGCGGCAACCTTTGCTATAGGATAACCTGTAGCCTTTGACGCGAGCGCAGAAGAACGTGAAACTCTTGGGTTTACTTCGATAACTGCGTACTCAAAGCTTTCAGGGTGCAGAGCGAACTGGCAGTTGCAGCCGCCTTCCACCTTGAGTTCAGAGATTATATCGAGAGCTGCCTTACGGAGCATCTGGTATTCCTTGTCTGCAAGTGTTACGGCAGGCGCTATTACGATACTGTCGCCGGTATGTACGCCTACAGGGTCGAAGTTTTCCATTGAGCAGACAGTGATAACATTGCCCTTGCTGTCGCGCATTACTTCGAATTCTATTTCTTTCCAGCCGGATATGCACTTTTCTACGAGTACCTGAGTAATAGGTGAGAGACGCAGGCCGTGCTCAGTTATCTCGCGAAGCTCTGCTTCGTCGTTAACTATACCGCCGCCTGAGCCGCCGAGCGTAAATGCAGGTCTGATAATTACCGGATAACCGATCTCACCAGCAAAAGCAACTGCTGATTCTATATCATTTACTACTTTTGAAGGAATTACAGGCTGACCGATGGACTCCATAGTATCCTTGAACATCTGACGGTCTTCTGCCTTATCTATAGTTTCAGGATTTGCGCCGAGAAGTATAACGCCGTTTTCTTCAAGGAAGCCTTCCTTTGCAAGCTGCATCGAAAGTGTCAGACCTGTCTGGCCGCCGAGCGTTGAAAGAAGTCCGTCCGGCTTTTCCTTGAGGATTATCCTCTTTACTACTTCGAGTGAAAGCGGCTCTATGTAAATGCTGTCAGCCATCTGGTTGTCAGTCATGATAGTAGCTGGGTTAGAGTTTACCAGAACTACCTCAAGTCCTTCTTCCTTAAGAGCGCGGCAGGCCTGTGTGCCTGCATAGTCAAACTCTGCGGCCTGTCCTATTACGATCGGACCGGAGCCTATCACCATTACTTTTTTTAATTTCTTATTTAACGGCATTTACTCCAACCTCCTTCATAAGCTTTACAAAATCATCGAATAAGAAACCTGAGTCGAGCGGGCCGCCGCACGCTTCAGGATGGAACTGAACTGAGAATACAGGCTTGTCATTATACTTTACGCCTTCGCATGTATCATCATTTGCGTTCACAAAGCTTACCTCAGCAAAGTCAGGAAGACTGTCGCCTACAACACAGTATCCGTGGTTCTGGCTCGTGATAAATACTCTTCCGTCAGCCAGGCGCTTTGCAGGCTGGTTGGCGCCTCTGTGTCCGTACTTCATCTTGTCCGTGCGTCCGCCTGAAGCAAGAGCAAGGAGCTGATGACCAAGGCATATGCCAAATACAGGTATACCGCTTTCGCGAAGTATTCTGATCTCTTTTATAACTTCAGTATTTTCAGCCGGGTCCCCTGGGCCGTTTGAAAGCATGATACCGTCCGGCTTCATTGCTATGATATCAGACGCTTTTGTTGATGAAGGAACAACAGTAACGTCACAGCCGCGTTTTTGCAGCTCTCTGCAGATGTTGCGCTTTGCGCCCAGATCCATGAGTACCACCTTGAGTGGCGCGCTTCCGTCAGCAGGCTCTGCTGTATGAGGATGCTCCTCTGCCTCTTCGCATGTAGTATTGGCAACTGCTTCTGTTATTATGTACTGCTTGAGTTCCCATATGTCAGAAGATGTTTCCTGAGGAAGTTCGGAAAGGATCATACCGTTCATTACACCGTTTTCACGCACGATCTTTGTAAGGGCTCTCGTGTCTATACCGTAAAGACCCGGAACGTTCTGTTCCCGCAAAAAAGTGTCAAGGTCTCCCTGATTTCTAAAATTGGAAGGCTCCTGACACCAGTCTCTAACTATATACCCTTTAACAAATGACTTTCTGCTCTCGAAATCTTCCGGAATAATACCATAATTTCCTATAAGCGGAAATGTCTGAACGACGATCTGACCATAATAGCTTGGGTCAGTAAGTGTTTCAATATAGCCGGTCATAGCTGTCGTGAAGACAACTTCACCGGTAACATCGCCTTCGGCGCCGAAAGCCTTTCCCTTGAATACTGTTCCGTTTTCAAGGAGAAGATACCGTGTCTTTTCCATTTTTTCCTCCATTCTCCATCTATGTAAAGCTTATTTGCAATATGAGTATCTCACTACTTGTTGTAGTAAGTTTTAAGTATATTCTGAGCGATGACCTTTCTGTTTTGACGAAGATCCATCGCCTGCTTCTCGATATAACGGTGAGCCTGAGCTTCTGTCATATTAAGATTGCTTATGAGCATCGCCTTTGCTCTGTTTACGAGACGTATTTCATCAAGACTTTCACGGAGCTTTAAGGACTCCTGCCTCAATCTGGCCATAACTATACCTGCTGTCAGCATAGCTTCAACAGCAGTACAGAAGGTTTTCTTATCGACCGGCCGGCATATCACTTCAACTCCGCGTCCCTTTATAAGATCGCTTGAACGTTCATACGTTTCCCTTCCTGTTACCAGAACGACCGGCACAGAATTATTTTCGCTCATCTGCACCGTCATCTCAACACCCTGCTCATCACTTAGCGGAGTATTTACTATAACAAGATCTGTCTCAGGAAACTCTGCGATCTGCCTGCGGGCTTCAGCTGCGCTTGTGACAGCCGTTATCTCAGCAGCGATAAAACTCCTTATCAATGCTGAAAGCGCTTCAAGGTTCTTTTCTGAACCGGCGCACAGTAAAATATTCTTCATCCTGTTTGCGCTCCTGCAGATGCTGTATTTCCTAACATGAATAGCTGCGTAAAATGACGTATCTGCACGAGATCCGTCATATTTTTTAACATACCGTTTTTGCTTATTCGTTTTATTATACATGAATGGTCTCCGATTTCAAATATATAATTTTATTTAAATAAAAATAATTCACGCATCAACATATTATCCAATAAATTACATTAATTATTTTTTTTATTCCGTAAATAAATAATCATAACTTCGGCCGTCGCCGGCCGCACATGCATCGCATTTCATATTCATTCTGCGTCTTTAATGGCTTTATATTAGAAAACATATATTTTATTATATATATCATATAATCAAAGTTATATGTATATTTTATTATATATTTTTTCATATACTTAAATAACATAGGTTATCCACAGATGTTTTCCACATATACACAGGTAGTCCACATAAAAAACCGTTTTTTTGCGTTTTCCACAGGCGTATATTGTGTATAAGTATACAGTTATCCACAATATATCCCCAGTTTTCCACTTTTTCTGTGGATAACATGTGGAAAAGTTACCTTTTTTGTGGAAAAGTCTGTGGATAATGTGGATAACTATGTGGAAAAAGTGGACAAAAATGTGGAAAAACATATTTCACCCTGTGGATATGTTGACAATTTTTGTGGAAAACTCATCAAAAAACCTGTGGATATGTTGATAAATTTTGTGGAAAACTTATGTGGATAAAGGGTATAATTAATTGAAATTAAAACGTTTTTGCCAATTATGAAAGGAGAAGTGCCAAAAATGGGACTTAAAATGATAACTTCTAATAATTATGAGGATAACGTGGTTCTTTCTGTAGAGCCTGTAGTTATAAACCTGTGGGCAAAGTGGTCACCACTCTGCGATAAGGCAGGAGAGATCCTCAACCAGATAGCCGAAGAGTATGGCGGGTACGTCAGAGTCGTTCAGATGAACCTTGAGCAGCAGCCTGAACTTACCGAACTCTTTGAGGTGGATAAGCTTCCTCTCGTCCTTATGATGACGGGCGGCGTTATCTGCAAGAAGATATACGGCGTACCTACAAAGCAGGAATATATAGACGAGCTTGAGCTTGAGACTATAAAAGATTTCCGCGACCGCGGCATCACATATCATCCTAAGCGCAACTATATACCGGGCTACATAAGGAATGAAACATGGTAGATCTGGAAAATAAAGAGCTTAAAGATGCTGTGCTGCGTATTATCGCTGAAGCTCCGTATAAAATAGTCATAAGCAACCGCCGCAGCAAGGTCGGTACAGCTTCAAGTCTTAATGAAGCGCGCCTTGCTGAAAATTCTTCAGGATCATCTAACAATGACCGCGTTTATGAAAAGATCGTTATATCACCGATAACTGTAAAGGGAGCGCCTGCGTATCAGGCGGAGCAGTTTACGCATACTCAGGCATTTCACCTTAACATGCCTTCTGAAGATCTGCCGGGTTATATAACATGTCTGTTGTCAGATGAATTCCGACAGCTTGACTCTTTTTCAGACAGCAGTTCAGGAAATATAAAAATAAGTAAAAAAGGTAAAATAATGTCAGGCGTTCATAAAAAGAAAACTACCGGATCTTCCTTAATATCATCTGACATTGACATAAAAGACAAGCGTGACACAACAAAGCTCAAAGCGGGTCAGGCATCATCAAATAGCTCAAACCCGGTAAAATCAATACCTTTACCGACTGTTTCATGTGAAACTGTGCCTTCTCATAACAGAAAAAAGAAGCGTCTCATAGAGGAAGGAACTATAGTTCCACCTCTCATAGATATGGGTATATTTACAAATGATGGAAAAATAGTCCGTAGTATGGGTGATAAATTCAGACAGATAAACCGTTTTCTGGAAATCGTTGATGACGCTGTTGAAGCCTGCGGCTTCGATTCTCTGACCATAGTTGATTTCGGATGCGGCAAAGCCTACCTTACATTCATACTTTACTACTACCTTACATATGTCAGAAAAATAAAGGCCACGATGATCGGACTTGATCTTAAGGCTGACGTTATCGCTGACTGCAGCGCAGCCGCAGAAAAATACGGCTATTCAGATCTTCACTTTGAAGTAGGCGATATAAGCAGCTATACGGCAAACGGCCCGATAGACATGGTGATCACGCTTCACGCGTGCGACACAGCTACAGACTACGCGCTGTACAATGCTGTAAAGTGGGGGAGCCGCGTAATACTTTCAGTTCCATGCTGCCAGCATGAGCTTAACGCACAGATAAAAAGCGATGAGTTTTCCATGCTTACAAAATACGGGATCATAAAAGAGAGATTTGCCGCACTCGCTACTGATGCGCTGCGCGCATCGCTTCTGGAGCACGAAGGCTACAAGACACAGGTATTGGAATTCGTAGACCTTTCACATACTCCAAAAAATCTCCTTATACGCGCGGTCAAAACAAATATATCAGCAAAGAAAAAGCAGCGCTCGCTAAATGAAGCCGAATCATTCATGCGCAGCTTCAACGCTGATCCTACGCTTTACAAGCTTCTTATTGGAGATGATAAAAATAATTAGAGTCTGCTTAATAACAGGTTCAGCTCTGCTCAGCGGATATTAATTATTAATCTTTCTTAAATTTAAAGAATATATGCATTAAATAAAGTAAAATGAATGGAGACTTTACAATGACTGACATTTTCATAATAGGAAACGGGCCTGCCGGCATATCAGCAGCCATATACGCTGTACGCGCCGGACTTTCAGTAAAAGTCGCGGGTAAAGATGCCGGAGCGCTCGGAAAGACAGACAAGATAGAAAACTACTACGGTTTTCCCGAACCTGTCACAGGTAAGGAGCTTCACGACCGCGGAATATCACAGGCAAAGCGCCTCGGCGCTGAGATATCCGAGTGCGAAGTATTTGACATAGAGTATTCATACGCCGACACTTCAGCAGATCCGTCATCTGAACAGTATATAAACCATTTCAGGATCACAACTTCTGCAGGCGTGTTTACTTCAAAAGCGCTCATCCTTGCAGCCGGCACGAGCCGCCGCGCTCCTGCTATTACCGGTCTCAGGGACCATGAGGGCAGGGGAGTGAGCTACTGCGCCGTATGTGACGCGTTTTTTTACCGCGATCAGCCTGTTTCAGTTATCGGCAGCGGCGATTACGCTCTCAGCGAAGCGCTTCACCTTGTGCCGACATCATCTGAGGTCGTTATCCTGACAGACGGGAAAGATTTCATATCAGAAAAATTTTCTCTGAACGCGGATGCCATAGAAGGAGCACGAACAGGTAATGCGGGAGCATTAATGCTCCCTGATGACATAACTGCCGCCGTCGCCGGCGGAACACTACGTTTTGACAGCCGCAGGATAACAGAGATAAAAGGTGATCCCGTTGTTTCATCAGTAGTATTCAGTGACGGTGACGCACTTGAAACATCCGGTGTCTTCATCGCTCTCGGCACAGCTTCAGCTTCCGATCTTGCAAGGAAACTCGGTGTTACTGACGGTGACGGTAAACTTGTTGTAAATGAAGATCTTTCTACGTTCGTTCCCGGATTTTTCGCTGCAGGCGACTGCACAGGAGGAATGCTCCAGGTAGCAAAGGCTGTCTACGATGGTGCCCGCGCGGGCACGTCAGCTGTAAAGTTCATTAGAAGTATTTAATTCTGTTGAACAAAGGAACTGATAATTTGCTATGAAAAATTTAAAATGTTTAACAAGCTTTCATCTTAAGATGATGGCTATGCTGTTCATGCTGTGCGACCACATGTGGGCTACAGTCGTTCCCGCCGGAAATGACTGGCTGACTTGCATAGGCCGTCTGGCTTATCCGATATTCGCATTTCAGATATCCGAAAGCTTCGCGCACGTACCTGATGATGCATTTAAAAAATTTATCGGAAAGATGTTTATATGGGCGCTTATCACAGAAATACCGTTTGACCTTATGTACGGAGGAACATGGTTCTACCCGTTCCATCAGAATGTGCTGTTTACATACGTCATAGCACTCGCTCTTATGTGGATCGCTGAAAGAGCCCGCCGTAAGCACTGGCTTGCCGGTCTTTTAGCATTTATCGCATGTACGGGCGTTGGATATGTACTTGGTTATATAACATTTGTCGATTATTACGGCTGCGGCATCATGATGGTGCTGATGTTCTGGTATTTCAGGCATTTCCGCTGCGGATGGATCGCTGTTATTGCGGGTATGGTATGGATAAACGGATTCCTGCTTGCAGGCTATACATATGATATCACTCTTTTCGGGACGACCTTTGCATTTCCGCAGCAGGCCTTTGCATTACTTGCGCTTATACCGATATTTCTTTACAACGGTCAGCGAGGCAGAGACAGTAAGGTCATTTCATTCTGCTGTTATGCGTTTTACCCTGCGCATATACTTATACTTTATCTTATTTCAAGATTCATCCTTATATCTTCTTAAATTTGATCTATCTACATTGCCGCGCGCAGCGCGGCTTTTTTATGTGGATCTTTACGTATACTTTAAGCGCCGTATCATGGTCATACGCGCGTTTAACAGCATTTCCATTTATTTTTTATCTTTCTAAGAGGAAATCTGGTGTATTTTATATCACTTTTTAAATATATTAATGTTATAGTTTTATTACTTCGCAACTTTTTCCCGATATATTTTTCTGATATTTTAAACATCCGGAGTAAATATTGATATTAAAAAATCGTTAATATTAAATAGGCGATGATTATCTGCGATATTTTAAAAATTTTACCCGTACTTTTATGTAACATTTTCGCTGTACGATTGTTTTATATATACAAACGCGTTTAAAATCAATATGACAGGAGGTGATCATCTGGATAAGAAACTGCTTGAGCTCATGTATGCCAGGTACTACAGAGAGCTTTACATCTACATATATTCCATGTGCCGAAGCGGTGTTATTACAGAGGATATACTGCAGGAAACATTTCTGAAAGCTTTCATATCCCTGAAGGACTCGCATACAAATATGCGTGCCTGGCTCTATATTACATCGCGCAATCTCTGCCTGAATACTTTAAAGAAAAATTCGCGTCTCATAAATCAGAGCGACATAAGCAATGACACTCAGATAAACACTTCACCAACTAATGATACAGATATGGCCTGCGCCGGATCTTACACAAAAGATCCCACTCTCGAATCAGTGCTTCGAAATGAAGAGCAGCGAATACTTTACAGAGCGGTGCTTCGGCTTTCACCTGAAAAACGCGATATTGTGCTCCTGCAGTATTTCGCGGGACTGCGGCAGAAGGAAATCTCCGCGCTCATGCATATAACGCCTGAAAACGTAAGAGTCACTGCTCACAGAGCAAAGAAAGATCTTAAGAAAATACTTGAAAAAGAATTTCCGTATCAATGATGTTCAAATTAAAAACTCAAAAGGAGGTACAGCTTTATGACATACAGACAGATACTTGATGAATACAAAAAGAACGCCCTGCCTGAAGAAAAACAAAAGGAAGTCGCCGCTGACATAGAGAAGCACGAAGCCATAAGCGACTATCTTTACGAAGAATCAGAAATACCGGACATAAACGAAGCTTTTTCAGAACCGAATGAAAATATCTGCGGCTGTAATGGATCCGGATGTGATCCCGGTCCTGCCGGCAACATTACAGACAGCGCGCAGCGAGCTGAGGATTTTACTGCAGTAGTAAACCGCTCCATAAGAAAGGCATTCATAAAGCTTGGTATTACAGTATTTGCTGCTGCAGCCGTGCTGATATTGTTTGTACAATTCATTCTTCCGGGAATAGTTGATAATTTTTATTACGATCCGACAGAAAGAGTTTCTCAGCCTACTGATTCTTTTATAGAAAACAGGATGAGCAGGGATATAGGCACATATACCGAACTGGTAATGCCTGAAACACACCGCACAGATGTCACCGCTGAATCTCTGGGATACGGAAAATACAATATATCCATACACCAGAATTTAAGCTACACAGGCTTCTTTTCTACAGCAACAGGAGAGGTGACACGCGGAAAGCTCAGACTTTTCAACGAAGATATACTGAGAAAGCCTACAGGAAACGCTTTCGGTTGGAGTCAGATAGACGTTGACTTCAAAAACGGCGAGTATCCGACAAAATCACTCACTGAACTTTACAAGATAACTGACGAGCGTATGAAAAATGATGGGGAAGAGGGAGAGATAATGCACGGAGCCGCAGGTTCTCCTGAACGATCACTTGAAACTATAAAAGGGCTCCGTGATGATATGCCATATTACGCTTACGTGACATTTGAACGTATGCTTGACTTCTCTCAGGTTGAAAAGATCATTGATCCTGCTGATAAAGATGATGATTTCATGATAACAGAACCATGGCTTGCTGTTGATACGTATCCTCGCAGCAACGCACCTGACGGATCATCTTACGAATATATCGCGACGCTTCCTAAGATCGGCTTCATCGTACAGGATCATGACAACATATCAGAAAACGAGGAACTTCAGCAGAAACATTTCACAGATATGCTGGATTATATGGCAGAGCAGACTGATTTTCTTAAAATGTTTGATGAGGACCCTCAGACTTTTGCAGATGCTTCACAGCTTATAAAGAAAAACGGTTTACATATATACGGTATGGGCTGTACAGTCAGCAAGTCTACTATGCTTAAGCTTATGGAATTTGATAATGTACGAGAAATATATGTTAAAGATATACAGTAATATGTTTATACATTATTATATTTTTCATAATATTTAGATTTTAGCTTTATTCCTGCTCATGCGGTGACGCATGTACATCTATACCGTCAATTTATTACTTTAAAAACATAAAAAGCGCAGTTTTCAGATATTGCCTGATACTGCGCTTTTTCTTTATATTTTATTTACTAAAATTTTCCGCTACTTTGCGTATTCTTCTTTGAACTTCGCCTTGATCTTTTTCTCTATACGTGAAACAGTCATCTGTGAGACTCCGAGCTCTGCAGCTATCTGCTGCTGTGTCTTTCCATCAACAAATCTCATACTGCAGAAACGCTTCTCTTCAGGTGTAAAAGACTGCATCGTCCTTTCTATGAAATCTGCGTTTTCAAACGTATCGAAAGCAGCATCCTCTTCGCCGGTATATCGTTCTATGAATGAAGGTCCGCCTCCATTTCCGCTGCCGTTGTCATTTTCACTTTCCTCCATGCCCTGCTGGAGTGAAACGGCGCTGTAGGCGCGTCCCGATTCCATAGCCTCAAGTACTTCATCTTCAGTAACTCCAAGCTCATCGGCTATCTCCGATACCTTCGGAGTCCTGTGAAGCTTTGCCTCAAGCTCCTGCTGCACTTTAGGAAGCTTTATGGAAAGATCCTTCATTTTTCTCGGGACCTTCATAGCCCATCCTTTGTCACGGAAATATCTTTTTATCTCTCCAAGGATAGTAGGCGTGGCAAATGCGGAAAACTCAACACCCTTGTCAGGGTCATATCTTTCCGCCGCAAGGACCAGAGCCATTGATCCGACCTGAAACAGGTCGTCGTACTCAACGCCTTTATTTAAATATTTTTTTACTAAAATGTTAACAATATAGAGATATTTTTCAACGATCCGGTTTCTGTATTCTTTATCTCCGGTCTCTTTGTACTTTTCAAATAATTCTCTATCTTCTGCAGCAGAATCGGCCATAATCAATCCTCATCTTTTAAAAACAAGCCGACGCCTCCGGTTACTTAAGAAAAACAGCTTAGCCGAAATGCTTAAGCATCTTTATAAGTCTTCGCTCGTTCTGATTTGAGAATATACTCACTTCATCCATAAGCGTTCTCAGCATGAAAATGCTTGTTGAAGGATCAAACAAATCAGACATCATTTTTCTGCAGCATGGCAGGCTCATGCACTCGTGCATCAAACTAAGCTCAGCATCATAGTCGTCAGCGATATCGTCTATAGATATCATCATACCATCATCACCAAGCTCACATGATACCTCATATGCAGCTACATCATCACCATCGCAGAACACGTGCGTACATACCTCAGATACAGCGACCTTTATGTCTTCGATGTCCTCGACATCAAATCCTGCAGTATTAGCAGCTGAAGAGATGGCGAGTCGTACTACACCAACATATTCAGGTTTTCCAGGTACTGAAAATCTGATCAGATCAGCCATATTTGTCACTTCCTTTCAAATAACAGGGTACTGAAAATAACCCTTCAAGTTTTTTAATACCCTGTACAACGCACGCTAAACGCCGAGTGTAGTCTGTTCTTCACCTGAAGCATTTTTTGTTTTTTCAGCTTCAGTTATTCCGGCTGTGTCGTCATTAACTACTTTAGCCATAGCGATTATATTTGCATCCTCGGCAACCTTCATGATCCTTACACCCTGAGTTGCTCTGCCGAGTCTTGAAACATCGCTTGCCTTTATCCTGATGATTATGCCGTCTGAATTTATGAGCATTACTTCATCAGTTTCGCTTACTGTCATAGCTCCTATGAGCTGTCCTGTCTTGTTAAACTTTGCCTTGTCGTATGTCAGCAGGCCCTTGCCGCCTCTCTTCTGAGTCTTGTAGTCTTCAACAGGCGTTCTCTTACCGTATCCGGCCTGAGTAACAACAAGAAGTTCTTCGTCCTTTTCGGCAAGCTCCATTGCAACGACTTCATCATCACCCTCAAGAGTTATAGCTCTTACGCCTCCGGCTATCCTTCCCATAGGGCGAACATCTTCTTCGCTGAAGCATATGCTCTTGCCATGCTTCGTAACGATTATTACGGTGCTTGTTCCTGATGTATGCTTTATACCTATAAGCTCATCGCCATCTTTAAGTTTTATAGCAAGAAGTCCGTTTTTCCTGTTTGTAACGAATTCAGAAACTTTTGTCTTTTTGATAGTTCCCTTCTTAGTTACGCACATGAGATACTTGCTTTCATCCTCTTTTTTCATAGGGATAACTGCAGTGATACGCTCACGCTGCATGAGGTTCAGGAAGTTTACTGCAGGCGTTCCTTTTGCAGTCCTTGCCGCTTCAGGTATCTCATACGCCCTTATACGGTGGACTTTTCCTGTATTTGTAAAGAAGAGAAGGTAATCATGAGTTGATGTTATTATCATATGCTTTACAAAATCATTTTCTCTTGTAGTAAGACCTGTAATGCCCTTGCCGCCTCTCTTCTGTGTTTTATAAGTATCCATAGCTACTCTCTTTATATAACCGAGGTGGGTAAGAGTGATCGCTACCTGCTGTTCCTGGATAAGATCTTCTTCGTTTATCTCGCCTTCATCAGGAATTATCTCTGTTCTTCTTTCATCTCCGAACTTTTCTTTTATTTCGAGAAGCTCGTCCTTTATAACTCCCATGAGTACTTTTTCATCAGAAAGGATCTTATTGTACCATGCTATCTTTTCTTCGATCTCTTTGTATTCAGTTTCTATCTTTTCTCTTTCGAGACCCTGGAGTCTCGCAAGCCTCATATCGAGTATTGCCTGAGCCTGAACATCTGAAAGACTGAATCTTTCCATCAGTCTTGCCTTAGCGTCGTTATAGCTTGTCCTTATGATCCTGATAACTTCATCGATATTATCAAGAGCTACAAGATAGCCTTCAAGTATATGAGCTCTTTCCTGAGCTTTCTTAAGATCAAATTTTGTTCTTCTTGTAACGACTTCATTCTGATGCGCCAGATAGCAGTCGAGCATTTCATAAAGATTAAGGATCTTAGGTCTGCCGTCAACAAGAGCGAGCATGATTATGCTGAAATTATCCTGAAGCTGAGTATGCTTGAAAAGTCTGTTGAGCGTGATCTGAGGATTTGCATCTCTCTTAAGCTCTACAACTATTCTCATACCTTCTCTGTCAGACTCATCTCTGACGTCAGCTATATGGTCAAGTCTCTTATCCTTAACAAGTTCAGCGATTTTTTCTATGAGTCGAGCCTTGTTTACCTGGTAAGGGATCTCGGTAAACACTATCTGAGTCTTTCCCTTAGCGGTCTCTTCAAACTGATACTTTGAACGTACAGTTACCTTGCCCTGACCTGTCCTGTAGGCTTCTCTTGCTGAGCCCTTTCCTATGATATCAGCGCCGGTAGGGAAGTCAGGTGCTTTTATTATATTTATAAGATCTTCTATATCACATGGCTCGTCATTTATTTCCGCATCGATCATCCTTACCGTAGCGTCTATAACATCACTCAGGTTATGAGGCGGGATAGACGTTGCCATACCTACAGCGATACCGTTAGATCCGTTTACGAGAAGATTCGGGTATCTCGCTGGGAGCACTACCGGTTCCTTCTCATCGCCGTCGAAGTTAGGCTGAAAATCTACAGTGTCCTTTTTCAGATCGCGGAGCATCTGCAGCGCAAACGGAGTCATTCTTGCTTCCGTGTAACGCATCGCAGCAGCGCCGTCGCCATCAACGGAACCAAAGTTTCCGTGGCCATCGACCAGCTTATATCTTATATTCCATTCCTGCGCAAGTCTTACCATCGCATCGTAAACAGAGCTGTCACCGTGAGGGTGATATTTACCGAGTACGTCGCCGACGATACGCGCTGATTTTCTGTGAGGCTTGTCCGGTGTTACGCCAAGCTCCATCATATCATACAGGATCCTTCTGTGAACAGGCTTCAGACCATCTCTTACATCAGGAAGAGCACGGCCTACTATGACGCTCATAGAATAATCGATATATGATGATTTCATTATTTCATTTATCTCTTCATGACGAATCTTTGAATCTTCAATCAGATTATCCATTAACTTCTCCTTTTGATCGTTTAAATATCAAGATTTGCGTAAGTAGCGTTTTCTTCTATGAATTTTCTTCTTGGAGGGACCTTCTCGCCCATAAGCATTGAGAATGTTTCATCTGCCATAGCAAAATCTTCCAGTTTTACTTTTATAAGGGTCCTTGTATTGTAATCCATTGTAGTTTCCCACAGCTGGTTTGCGTCCATTTCACCAAGACCTTTGTATCTCTGGATATCGAGCTTCTGAGATGTTCCAAGTTCCTGAAGAAGAGCTTTCTGTTCTTCTTCAGTGTATGTGTAATAACGCTCTTTACCCTTGTCGACCTTGTAAAGAGGCGGCTGAGCTATATATACATAACCCTTTTCGATAAGCGGACGCATATATCTGTAAAAGAATGTAAGCATAAGTGTACAGATATGCGCACCGTCTACATCGGCATCGGTCATGATTATTATCTTGTGATATCTTAGCTTTGACTCATCAAAGTCATTTCCTATACCGCATCCGAAAGCTGTTATCATATTTTTGATCTCATCAGAATTCAGGATCCTGTCAAGTCTTGCTTTTTCAACGTTAAGGATCTTACCTCTGAGCGGAAGGATCGCCTGTCTTTTACGGTCACGGCCTGATTTAGCTGAACCGCCGGCAGAGTCACCCTCGACTATGAATATTTCTGAAAGAGCAGGGTCTTTTTCACTGCAGTCAGCCAGCTTGCCCGGAAGAGTCATTCCATCAAGCGCGCTCTTTCTTCTTGTAAGGTCTCTTGCTTTACGCGCAGCTTCACGCGCGCGGGCCGCGCGCAGACCTTTGTCTATTATTGCTCTGGCCTGCTGCGGATTTTCTTCGAAGAAAGCGGTAATATTTTCCATAGTAGCGCTGTCTACGAAGCCTCTGATCTCGCTGTTTCCAAGCTTAGTCTTTGTCTGTCCTTCAAACTGAGGTTCTGTAAGCTTTACAGATATTACGGCAGTAAGACCTTCTCTGATATCCTCGCCTGAAAGCGGGTCATCGTTTTCTTTAAGATATTTATTTTTTCTTGCGTAGTCATTATACGCTCTTGTGAGCGCAGTCTTAAAACCTACGAGGTGAGTACCGCCTTCTGTAGTGTTTATGTTATTTGCATATGAAAGTATGAACTCGCTGTAGCTGTCAGTATACTGAAGAGCGACTTCACATTCAAATTTTTCCTTGTTTACTTCAAAGTAGATTATGTCAGGGTGGATAGGCTCCTTTGTTCTGTTCTGATACTGAACAAATTCTTTTATGCCGCCCTCGTAATGGAATTCCAGCTTTTTGGCAGGCTCAGGTCTTTCATCTGTAAGAGTTATCTTTATGCCTTTATTGAGGAAAGCCATTTCACGCAGTCTGTGCTCCAGTGTTGCAAAGCTGTATACAAGCGTATCGAATATCTGGCCATCAGGTTTAAACCATGTAGTTGTACCTGTATGATCTGAAGTTCCTACAACTTCCAGCGGAGACATAGTCTTTCCGCGTTCATAGCTCTGCCTGTAAACCTTTCCGTCTCTTCTTACTTCAACCTCCATGGCCTCAGAAAGCGCATTTACTACAGACGCGCCAACACCGTGAAGACCTCCGGATACCTTGTATCCGCCGCCGCCGAACTTGCCTCCGGCATGCAGTACTGTATGGATGACCTCAACGGCAGGTATTCCAAGCTTTGGATGTATATCTACAGGCATACCTCTTCCGTCATCGCTTACTCTTATTGAATTATCCTTAAGTATCGTTACTTCGATATGATGGCAGTAACCTGCAAGCGCTTCATCGACACTATTATCAACTATTTCATAAACAAGATGGTGCAGACCTGTTTCACTTGTTGAACCGATATACATACCCGGTCTTTTTCTTACTGGTTCAAGACCTTCAAGTACCTGTATCTGTTCGGCATTATATTCCTGCTTAACTTCTGTATCAGGCAATAGATTCACCCCATTTCCAATTATTCAAAAAATACAAACAGGAGCAGATCAATCTACTCTTTTCACAATTCCTTTTTCAACTTCAAAGATCGCATGATCCGGAAGCTGTTTTCTCAGCTCGTCAGTGACTTCAGTCGTTGTGATAAATATCTGAATATCACCGAACGATGTAATAAGCTGGCGCTGCCTTACTCTGTCGAGCTCTGACAGCACATCATCCAGCAGAAGTACAGGCTTTTCTCCTGTTTCTTCAAAAATAAGCTTTATTTCAGCAAGCTTCAGCGATAATGCTGCAGAACGCTGCTGACCCTGAGAGCCAAAGCTTCTTACGTCAACTCCGTTGACCATTATCCTTATATCATCTCTGTGAGGTCCGTGACCTGTATTTCTTCTTATAAGGTCTTTTTTTCTACCGGAACACAGTGTCTCATAAAATATATCTTTCTGATCTTTGATATTATCACGCACATCTATGTCAGATTCATACTCTATTTCGAGATTCTCTCTGTTTTCAGTAAGATCACTGTGTATCCCGCTGCTTATTTCTCTAAGCTTATCTATAAACGCCGCGCGTTCTTTTATGATCCTCGCGCCGTATCCGCTGAGTTCTTCATCCCATATGTCAAGCATTGACATATCAGGCTTCTCCTCCTTGAGAAGGAAATTTCTCTGAGCCAATATTTTTCTGTATTTTGATATACTGTCAAAATACACAGGCTTGAGCTGGCATAATTCACGGTCTATAAAACGTCTGCGTTTTTCAGGCTCTTCTTTAACTATTTTCAGATCATCCGGAGAAAATACAACTATATATACATTTTCCAGAAGATCTGACGTTTTTTTCATTCTTACGCCGTCGATCTTAAGGCTTTTTTTATTTTTTACAAGCCCTATTTCTACGGTCACATCTCTGTCGCTGCGACACGAAACAGTTTTAACGCGGGCCATATTGCACCCGAACCCTATCATTTCGCTGTCTTTAGCCGTGCGAA
Organism: uncultured Clostridia bacterium; assembly: GCA_934255545.1. Classification (GTDB taxonomy): domain Bacteria; phylum Bacillota; class Clostridia; order Peptostreptococcales; family Anaerovoracaceae; genus CAKQOE01. Next base: position 116,410 of record CAKQOE010000001.1, read on the forward strand.
ACGATTTGCCGAGTGACATTATATAAAGGCCTTCGATAAGATTTGTCTTTCCCTGAGCATTATTTCCAACGATTATGTTTACGTTCTTATGAAAATAGATCTTCTGATTCTCATAATTTCTGAAATTGCTCAGTTCCATTTCCTTAAAATACATTTTTTTACATTAAATTAAGCCATTATTCTTACAGGCAGGAGAAGGTACGTAAAATTTTCATCTCCGACCGGCTCAAGAATACATGGCGTAACATTTGTGTTGAATTTCAATACTATATCATCGGATCTTATCGCTTTAAGTCCGTCAAGCAAATACTTTGAGTTAAATCCGATCTCTATATCAGATCCGTTCTTCTTCACCGGAATATTTTCGTTTACATCGCCGGCTTCTGATTTTGACGTTATCTGCAGATTATCATCTTTTACAGATATCTTTATCAGATTGTTTCTTCCTTCTTTGGCGAATAAGGACGCTCTTTCTATGCTGTCTGTGAGCATATTTTTATCTGTATTTACCTCGGTAGTAAAACTCTTCGGAAGGAGATCTCTGTATTTCAGGAAAACACCGTCAATGATCCTGAGTATTATCCTGCTGTCCTCTGTTACAATAACAGCTTTCTGCTTGTCAAGTACAAGCTCGATGTTTTCATTTTCATTATCTGATTCTGATATTATTTTACTGATCTCATTCAGTATCCTTGCTGCAATTATAATATCCGTATCATCTGTGATGTCTGTTTTTTCACTGGCTACAGACATTCTGAAGCCATCAAGCGCAGCCATATTTATATTGCCGTCGTGTATCTCTATAAGTACACCGACTATGACGCCTCTTGATTCGTCAACGCTTGCAGAAAATGATGTCTTTCTTATCATTTCTCTGAAAATTTCTTTGTTTATGGAAATTTTCTTATCTTCACTTATAGTTCCTATTTCAGGAAATTCATCGGCAGCCATTCCTACTATTCTGAATTCACTTGAAGTAGTACTTATAATTACATTGTAAAAATCTCCTGAAGAGATATTTATAGTTTCATTAGGCAGTTTCCTTATAATGTCAGCAAACAGACGCGCAGGAAGTACTATCGTTCCTTCCTCAGCATCCGATACCAGTATCGTTTTTTCGATACTGAATTCCATATCGGAAGCAGTGAGCGTGAGTTTACCGTCATCTGTAACTTTCAGAAGTATGCCCTTGAGTATAGGCATCGTACTTCTTGTTGTAACAGCCTTTGAAACAAAATTCAGAGCTTTGTTAAGCTCGCTTTGAGATGTTTTGAATTTCATGTTTCATTTCTCCATAAATAACAGGCTTATGAAATGTGTTTTTCATATCCCTTATTTATTATATATTACCGGCGCATGACGCCGGCAGAATTAATATAATGGCTAAATATTGATTATAAACGTTTTTTTATAAAATTTCGAGCATTTTTGCCACCCGGCGGTAAAAAACCGGTGAGCGGAGCCACCGGGGGCTTATTATTATAAATTATATTAGTAGTAGTTATAATAGGGCCTGTGAATATGTTGATAACTGCTGTGGACAATGGAATTCTGCGAATCTTTGTTCTTTTTGTCCTGTGTATAACTCGATATTTCTGTTGAAAAGCTGTGGAAAACGTGTGGATAAATTTTATGACACTGAAACAGATATCATGGGTATTATTTATCAAGTATAGTAGTTTTCAGTTCAGAAATAAGTTTACGAAGATCCTCATTTGTTTTCAGATCCTTAGTTATCTTTTCACATGCGTGCATTACGGTAGTATGATCGCGGTTTCCAAAATTTTCACCTATCTTAGGAAGTGAAAGATCTGTCAGCTCGCGGCACAGGTACATCGCTATCTGGCGTGGATAGGCGAGATTCTTCGTTCTTTTTGCAGAATCGACATCCTGTACGTTTATTCCGAAATGAGCGCATACTGTATTTTTTATAAGAGGCGCATCGACCTGACGGTTTGATGTGTCAAACACATCGGTGAGTACTTCTTTTGCCGTTTCCTTTGTAAGCGGCTTATTCATCAGGTTTGCGTGAGCTATTACTCTGTTTAGCGCGCCTTCGAGTTCACGGATATTTGTAGTTATCTTATCAGCTATAACAGAAAATATTTCGAGAAGTTCGCTGTTTACCTGAATATCTTCCATCTCAGCTTTATTTTTTAAGATCGCAACTCTTGTTTCAAAATCAGGCGGCTGAATATCAACAGGAAGTCCCCATTCGAATCTTGACTGGAGACGTTTGTCTATGCTTTCTATTTCCTTTGGTGGACGGTCGCTTGAGAGTACGATCTGTTTGTTGTTTTCATAAAGCGTATTAAATGTATGGAAAAGCTCTTCCTGAGTACGGTCCTTTTTTTCAATAAACTGGATATCATCGATCATAAGGACGTCTATGTTTCTGTACTTCTGCCTGAACTCATCCATTTTCTTATTCTGAATAGCATTGACCAGTTCATTTGTAAACATTTCTGAAGACACGCACAGAACTTTTTTCCCCGGATTGTTCTGCAGGACATAATGTCCTATGGCATGCATCAGATGTGTTTTTCCAAGTCCTGAATTTCCGTAAAGAAAAAGCGGATTATATGTAGTTGCAGGACTTTTAGCTACCGCAAATGAAGCAGCATAAGCAAGTTCATTACTCGCTCCGACAACAAATGTACTGAAATTATACTTAGGATTAAGCTGAAGCTCATCATTGCCGGGCCGCTGCATTACTTTTTCATAGTATTCCTGCTCTTTTGCCGTGGATTCTTTGTCACTGCTGTTCACATCTTCTGATATGAGAAGATTAACAGTAAATTCCTGTCCGTATATTTCATATATCGCTTTCTGAAGGAGCGGTGTATAGCGGTTTGCAAGTATGGATTTAGACATTTCTGAGTATGTGATCAGATCGATAGAGCCCTTTTCTGTATCTATTGACTTAAGGACAAGAGGTTTTATCCATGTGTCAAAGCCGGTGGGCAGCATTTCTTTTTTTACAAGCTGGAGAACTTCATTCCATTTTTCGTTATTATTGTCCATCGCAAATCCTTTTCCAAATCTATAATAAATAAGCCATGAATGCACATATTCATGAGTTATCCACAACGATTATAGCATTAATTTTGCGAAATAAACATCGTTTTTTAAGCCTTTGAGCGATTTTTATCTAAATATCCACAAAAAACGTTTTTTTCCACATAAAAAATTATCCACACCATGTGCATAACTAAAAAAGGCTTTTAAATGGATAAATAAATGAATAAAAAAACGACCGGAGCAGCCGCAGCCGCGGCTGAAAAGTGACATTTTTGTTGACATTGACGCATTATGCGGATATAATTAACAGGCAATTGTGCGCGGAGAGTCAAAAATCATTTTTAATATAAAAAGGCTTTAAAACACGATTTAGAGATTTGAGCATGTATAAAAACCATGCATTACATAAAATATGACAGGAGGTGTATAGCATGAAACAGACATTCCAGCCTAAGACAAGACAGAGAAAAAAGGAACACGGCTTCAGAAAGAGAATGAGCACTAAGAACGGCAGAAACGTTCTTAAGAGAAGAAGACTCAGAGGCAGAAAAAAGCTTTCTGCTTAATCTCATAACTTAAATATTGAGAAAAAGGGGCTGTCATATAACAGCCCCTTAATTACGTAAAAGATCATGATGCAGCGATGCATCATATATTTAGCCAAGCCTTTTATGTTAGTGTGCGTGTACAAGTGTCGTACATCGCAGCTTATTAAAATCGATAAATTGACAAAATAAAATCGTGCCCGGATTTCGCTTATGAAAAGGAATTTGTATGTTAAGGAAGGATGTTTTAAGAAAACAGGAAGATTTCAACCGTGTCTATAAAAAAGGAAAATCGGTTGGGGACAGATATGTAGTGATCTTCTGTCTTAAAAATGATCTCGGATACAGCAGAACCTCGTATCTCGCAAGCAAAAAAGTGGGCAACAGCGTGCACAGAAACAGAGCCCGCAGGCTTATGCGCGAGAGCGTCAGACTTATCGGCGGCCTGCCGCAGGGTTATGATTTCATAATAATTGCAAGGAATACAATTAATGAACGTAAATGTGCGGATGTGAAAAAATCTATTGAAGCCGCCCTTAGAAGACTCAAAAAGAAGACTTAAATTCATTAACAAATCAAAGACAGGTGATTTTATTGAAAGCCATCAAAGGCATTCTCAGTAAGATGATAATTGCAATGATACGCGGTTATCAGCAGTGTATTTCACCATTTCTGTTACCGGGTAAATGCAGATTTATTCCGACCTGCTCAACTTATTTTATTCAGGCTGTTGAAAAATACGGTCCGTTTAAGGGAAGCTGGCTCGGCATCAGAAGGATTTTAAAGTGTCACCCTTTTCACAAGGGTGGATACGATCCCCTGAAATAATGTGGACATGGAGGATTAAATTTTAATGACGAGAATAGTAGCTATTCCACTTGGCTATTTAATGAACGGCATATACAGTCTTGTAGATAACTATGCGTTATCGATCATAATAATGACTGTTATTATCCGTCTTATCATCCTGCCTCTTTACAGCATGCAGCTGAAGAGCAATGAGCAGATGATGGCAGTACAGCCTAAGATCAAAGAGATACAGGCTAAGTACAGAGATAATCCTGAAAAGATGAATGAAAAACTTCAGGAAATATATGAGGAGCACAAGATCAGACCTGCAATGGGATGCTTGCCTCTTCTGATCCAGCTGCCTATTATCTGGGGCCTTTTTGCATTACTCAGAAATCCTATGGATTATATAGCTAACTCTGATATGGTCATAGCTGTCCATGAATCATTCTTCTGGATACATGACCTTACTCAGCCTGACTTATGGATACTTCCTATAATCGCAGGTGTAGCAACTTATATTTCAATGAGGATAACAACTGTTTCACAGGGTAATAATCCTGCAAACGCAACTATGAAGGCCATGCAGTATTTCATGCCTGTAATGATCGTCTGGATGGGGCGTACTCTTCCTGCAGGTCTTTGCATGTACTGGATAATGAGTTACATTTTCCAGATAGTTCAGACAAAGATCATCCGTATGCGCAAAAAAGCAAAGGATAAGAAAGCAGCAGAAAACGCTTAATAGTTTGTAAAGTGTATATAACGGAGGATTATACAATTTATGGCAGATTATGTAGAAAAATGGGGCGATGATATCGACTCTGCAGTCGAGCTTGCTCTTAAGGATCTCAAGCTTACAAGAGATCAGGTAAATGTAACTGTCCTCGAGCAGCCTTCAAAAGGTTTCCTCGGTCTCTTCGGAAGCAAGCTTGCAAGAGTAAGAGTTGAAAAGAAGCCTGTTGAACCTGTGAAGCCTATAGTTCCTGAAAAAACTGCAGAACCGGAAGTAAAAACTGCTTTAAAAGAGTCTGCTCCGATAACAGTTGAAAATAAAGAAGCTCCGACAGCTGAGGTCAGTGAAGGACATGAAGTCCGTGAAGCTCGCCCTGAAAGGAAGCCTTCTCATAAAAACAACAATTACGAGGGAAAAAACAGAAAGCACGGTTCTTCTAATCTCCCTAAGATGATGACAAAGTTCACACTTACAGCAGAAGACACTGATGCAGAACCTGCTCAGGATGCTCCGGCTGTAAAGTTTGTTGAAGAGATAGCAAAAAATATGGATCTTACGCTTACAGCAGAAGCTGCGATCAAAGATTCAACTTTATACATCAACCTTGTGGGCAAGGATGTAGGCTCTCTTATAGGTAAGAGAGGCCAGACTCTTGATTCTATACAGTACCTTGCAAGCATAGTACAGAATAAGGACGGCGGAAAGCACACAAGAGTTATCATAAACGCTGAAAGATACAGAGAAAAGCGTGAAAAAACTCTGCAGCAGCTGGCCAAGAGACTTTCTGACAAGTGCATAAAGTCAGGAAAGAGTGTAAGACTGGAGCCTATGAACCCATATGAAAGAAAGGTCATCCATTCTACTCTTCAGAACAATCCGAGAGTTACAACAAGAAGTGAAGGCGTTGAGCCGAACAGACGCGTAATAATCGAGCTTGTAAAGAAATAATTGTACAGAAATATCATTTGAATTAAAATAAAGGGTGTCGTGTTTCTTATTTAACCGGCACCCTTTAAATTTACAGTAAATACTGCTTGCACAGCATAGCTGCGCCCGGGGCGCAGAAATGATACGAAAAAATATTTTAAATATTAATTATTATTGGAAAGATAATACGGGATCGATAAAAGAGGAAAATGATATGGATCATACAATAGCTGCTATAGCAACTGCTCCCGGAGAGGGAGGAATAGGAATAATCCGTATAAGCGGATATGATTCATTTGATATATTGAAAAAGATATTCAGATTTAAATCAGGCAAGGTCATGTTATCGGCAGAGCCGAGGCGGATGATATACGGAAATATAATCGATATATTCAAGGAGCATGATCAGCAGTCACCGGGATCAGCAGAAAATGAAGATCGCTCTGCAGAAAAAATAAGCGCAGATATTATAGATGAATGCATGGTCGTATACATGAAGGCACCGCACACATATACAGGTGAAGACGTTGTAGAGATACAGTGTCACGGGAGCATAATATCACTCAGAAAGATACTGACGCTCGTGCTTAAGTGCGGAGCGGAGCTTGCTGAGAGAGGAGAATTCACAAAGCGTGCTTTTCTGAACGGAAGAATAGATCTTTCACAGGCTGAAGCTGTCATAGATATAATAAAAGCAAGATCGGAAACAGGATATGATGCGGCAGTAGCGCAGCTGCAGGGCGCGCTTTCAAGAAGAATAAAGGCTATAAGGAAAAATATGGCAGACTTGCTTGCAGATATAGTGGCACATATAGAATATCCTGAAGAGGATCTTGAAGAACTGACTTATGCTCAGATAATAAACTCGCTTGATAGCATAAAAGCTGATATAAAAAAGCTCGCAGATACGTCTGATACAGGACGCGCCTTGCGCGACGGACTGAAAGTAGCTATAGTAGGCAGACCAAATGTAGGAAAATCATCGCTCATGAATGCGGTGCTCCGCGAGGAAAGAGCCATAGTTACGGATATTCCGGGAACAACAAGAGACACGATAGAAGAAGCTGCATCAATAGGCGGTATACCGGTAAGGATCATAGATACGGCCGGGATCCGAGATACTGATGATACCATAGAAAAAATAGGCATAGAAAAAAGCCGCGAATCAATGATGCAGGCTGATGTCGTGCTGATGATGGCAGATGGGTCACATAAGCTGTCAGATGACGATATCGATATAATCAGATTGATCACGATCACAGGAAAAAAATGTATTTTTATAATAAATAAATCAGATCTTGAGCAGGTGACAGACAGAAATTCTATGATCGATGCACTTTGCATGATGCCGGAGGCATCGCAGGGATATATTTCAGATCCGTGCATTATTACTATGTCAGCTGTTTCCGGAGATGGGATAGACGAGCTTCGCAATGAAATAAAGCGCATAGTTTACAATGGTGAAGCTGCCCCGAGTGACGATCTGCTCATAACTGATGTGCGTCATGAAGAAATACTGAGAAACGCTCTCGGACTGCTGGGTGATGCGCGAGGAATGCTTGAAAACGGTGAAGCGCTTGATTTTGCTGAGAGCGACATACGCGAGTCATGGATGCTTCTTGGCGAGATAACGGGCGAAGCTGTCACAGATGATATAGTAACTGAAGTTTTCTCAAGATTTTGTCTTGGCAAATAATATATTGTTAGAAATTTATGGAAGGTCAGGTTCAATATGGAACATTATCTGATGGGTGAATACGACGTTATAGTCGTCGGAGCAGGACACGCCGGATGTGAGGCTGCACTTGCTCCTGCAAGGATGGGGCTCAAAACACTTATGCTTTCTATAACACTGGAAGCTATAGCTATGATGCCATGCAATCCGTCGATAGGCGGAACAGGAAAGGGTCATCTTGTTCGAGAGATAGACGCTCTCGGCGGTGAGATGGGCCTTAATATCGACAGGACATTTATACAGAGCAGGATGCTCAACACAGCAAAGGGACCTGCAGTACATTCGCTCAGAGCTCAGGCTGATAAGCAGCTTTACCACGAATCTATGAAAAAGGTCATAGAAAATACTGAAAACCTTGATATGAAGCAGGCTGAAGTAACGGAGATCGTTGTTGAGGACGGACGCGTTACAGGCATAGTAACAAGGACCGGAGCACTGTATAAGGCAAAGGCTGTTATCATAGCTACAGGAACATTCCTGCGCGGAAAGATATTTATCGGTGAGTCATCGTATTTTGGGGGTCCTAATGGTATGGCGCCTTCGATGGAGCTTGCTGACAGTCTCAGAGAGCATGGCATACCTCTGCGCCGTTTCAAAACAGGCACGCCTGCGCGTATAGACGGTAAAACGATAGATTATTCAAAAATGACAGTCCAGCATGGAGATGAAAGGATAGTTCCGTTCTCATTTATGAATGAAGATCCGGGAGAAAATAAAGTAGATTGCTGGCTTTCATACACTAATCCTGTAACGCATGAAATAATCAGAAATAATTTTCATCGCTCCGCTCTGTTTACCGGGGAAATAGAAGGCGTAGGTCCGCGATACTGCCCATCTATCGAAACAAAGATAGATAGGTTTAAGGATAAGGAAAGACATCAGCTCTTTGTTGAACCTGAAGGACTTTCTACTGACGAAATGTATATACAGGGTATGTCATCCAGCCTGCCTGAAGACGTACAGGTACAGTTTTACCGCTCTATAGCCGGTCTGGAAAATGCCGTTATAGTGCGTCCTGCTTACGCAATAGAATATGACTGCATAAATTCTCTTGATATAAAAACTACGCTCGAAAGCCGTATTATAGAAAACTTGTTTTTTGCAGGACAGACGAATGGAAGCTCAGGCTATGAGGAAGCTGCAGCGCAGGGGCTCATGGCAGGCATAAACGCCGCACAGAAGGTAAAAGGCGAGCCGCCGTTCATACTTGACCGATCAGAGGCATATATCGGAGTCCTCATCGATGACCTTGTAACAAAGGGAACGGAAGAACCGTACCGTATAATGACATCTCGTGCCGAGTACAGACTCCTGCTCAGACAGGATAACGCTGCAGACCGTCTTACAGAAAAATCATATAAGATCGGCCTGGCCACAGAAGAAAGATATCAGCGTTATCTGCAGATAAAGAATGAAACAGAAGCAGAAATAAAAAGGCTTGAAAATACTACCGTCGGCCCGGCCGACGCAGACGAGTTCCTGATCTCAGTAGGAAGCTCACCGCTTCAGAACCGTGTTTCATTAGCTGACCTGTTGAGAAGGCCGCAGGTAACGTATGAAAATCTGGCAGCTATCGACCACGAAAGACCGGCTCTGTCATATCACAGCCAGGTACAGGTACATGTAAATATAAAATATGAGGGATATATATCAAAGCAGCTTAAGCAGATAGAAAAATTTAAGAAGCTTGAAAACAGAAAGCTACCGCATGATATGGATTACTCGCAGCTTGACGGGCTGCGCCTTGAAGCGCGTGAAAAGCTCAATGCATTCAGACCTGATTCTGTAGGGCAGGCTTCCAGAATATCGGGAATATCACCGGCTGACATAAATGTTCTTCTCATTCATCTTGAGAGGATGAGGCATAAAGGAATGGAGAAGTAATGATATGGAAATGTTAAAGCAGGCAATGGAAGCGTTTGGGTACGACAGCTCCGCTGACACACTCGGACGTTTTGAAAAATATATGCAGCTGATACTTGAGTGGAATGAAAAGGTAAATCTTACAGCTATAACTGAAAGAGACGAATTTATAAAAAAGCATTTTATAGATTCGCTCTGCTGCCTTCCTCACGAAGAGTACAAGCAGTCTGAGACTGTTATCGATGTAGGGACCGGAGCCGGATTTCCGGGAATGCCGTTGGCTATAGTTTCACCTGACAAGAAGTTCCTTCTTGTTGATTCTCTCAATAAAAGAATAAAGATACTTAATGAGATAATAGATGAGCTTGGTCTGAAAAATGTAGAGGCTGTTCATGGAAGAGCAGAGGAGCTTGCCAGAAACAAGCTTTACAGAGAGCAGTTCGATATATGCGTATCGCGTGCAGTATCCAGATTATCAGTCCTTTCGGAATATTGTCTGCCTTTTGTGAAAAAGGGTGGATGGCTTGCCGCTTATAAAGGACCCGATGCTGACCGTGAGATAGATGATGCTCGTTCAGCACTCGGAAAACTCGGTGGAAAAGTGATCGAAATAAAGAATACTGAAATGGATCAGTTTGGGATATCACATCGCATCGTATATATACAAAAGACGATGAATACTCCTAAAATATATCCGAGAAAGGCCGGAACTCCTGAAAAAAAGCCACTTTAGGAGTTTCTTAACTTAAAATTAAGAAATAAGATCGCCGCCAGCGTCATACAAGTATGACACTGGCGGCGATCCTGTATTTTTTGATATATAGTGGTGATTTATGTCGATATCTTTACACCCGGATGATGCATATTAAGAGTTATATTTTTCTTAGGAAAATGATGCTGCGGATAATGAGAGGGGCGATATTGTGTTTATAGGAAAAAAAGGTGGACCGACATTTATAAATATAAATGCTGTAGATGTTAATCCTAATCAGCCAAGGACTGATTTCGAAGATGATGTGCTGGATGAATTATCTGAGTCTATAAAGGAGTTTGGTATAATTCAGCCGCTTATAGTTAAAAGGATGAATAAGGACAGATATGAACTTATAGCAGGTGAACGCAGATTACGCGCGGCGACGCGCGCAGGGCTTGAAACTGTTCCTGTGATAGTACGTGAAGCAGATGAACAACAGTCAGCATTAATAGCTCTTATTGAAAATGTTCAGAGAGAAAATCTTTCATTCCTTGAAGAAGCGAGAGCTTATAAAAAGCTTATGGAGGTGCACGGACTTACTCAGACGATGATCGCACAGAAAGTAGGCAAAAAACAGTCAACGATATCGAATAAGCTTAGATTGCTTTCGCTGCCTGATGATATACAGAAGGTGATAACTGAGAACAAATTGACGGAGAGGCACGCAAGGGCTCTGCTCAAGGTAGAGGACGAAGAAATGCGTCATTACATAATAGAACGTATAATCAAGAATAATCTGAACGTAACGCAAAGTGAAAAGCTTATAAACGATATATTAAGTAAACAGGAAAACAGCAGGCACGGAGGCGAGCGCATACACTTTATAAATTACAGGTTATATGTAAATACGGTAAAGAAAGCTTTTGCAACTATATTTGAGTCTGAGAAGAATGCTCAGTTCTTTCAGGAGGATAAAGGTGATATGGTCGAGATGAGGATACTTATACCTAAGAGATCAGAAAATGCATTATGCAGGAAGGCAGGCGGCGAATAATAGAATATTTTATAAAAAACATGTAAAAAACAGGTTTGAAAGCAGGGTAAAAACGCTGATACGGCGAGATTCGCGATTTCAGCGTTTTTTTTAGATATTTGATACCGGAGTATGATAAAAAACGTCTTAGAGCATATTTTTTTGGCGTGGTGACGCGCATTTATCTTTATTATTTATTGTATGATGATCATAGTGAGAGGGCCATCTGCGAATAATTATAGAAATCATAATGGAAATAAGTTATAATATCTAAAGTTGTATTAAATACCGTATTTATTTTGAACGGAATGAGGTGGAATATTGGGTAAGGCAATCGCTATTTTTAATCAGAAAGGCGGAGTCGGTAAGACTACTACGAATATAAATCTTGCTGCCTGCCTCGCTATAAAAGGCAAGAAGATCCTTGTAATAGATATAGATCCTCAGGGCAATACTACGAGCGGACTTGGTATTGCAAAGAAGGGTCTTAAAGATACAATGTACGAAGTGCTGATAATAGACGGATACGATCCACATAACGCTATAAGGCATACTGTGGTAAAGGGGATGGATATAATACCTGCAAGTGTTGAGCTTGCCGGAGCTGAGGTCGAAATGGTGCAGCTTGAGGGACGTGACAAAAGACTTAAACATGCACTTGATTCGATAAAAGATGATTATGACTACATATTTATAGATTGCCCTCCTTCACTTGGACTGCTTACTATAAATTCTCTGACAGCTGTTGACAGTGTTCTGATCCCTATACAGTGTGAGTTTTATGCTCTTGAGGGTGTAAGCCAGCTGATGAGTACGATAGATCTTGTAAAAAAGAGCATGAACAAAAAATTGGAGATACAGGGTGTCATACTCAGTATGTTTGATGGAAGGACAAATCTTTCGATACAGGTAGTTGAAGAAGTTAAAAAATATTTCAAGCAGAAAGTGTATGCTACTGTAATACCAAGAAACGTGCGTCTTGCTGAGGCGCCGAGCTATGGACTGCCTATTATGGAATACGATCCAAAATCTATGGGAGCTAAGGCTTATATGGAATTTGCTGAGGAATTCCTGGCAAATGAAAATGCTAAGAAGAGAGGAAAGAAGTAAATGGCAGTTAAACGTTCAGGTGGATTGGGAAGAGGATTGGACGCATTGTTCAGTGATTCTTCTATTGCGGAGGAAGTGGCAGCAGAGATAGATGAACCGGAAGCAGGTACAGATGATCCTGTTGGGAATGGTATAAGATATATAAAGATAGATGATATAAAGCCAAATGCTTCTCAGCCGAGAAAGAATTTTGATGAATCAGCTATAGACGATCTTGCTGAGTCTATAAAACTTCACGGTCTTATCCAGCCTATAATTGTAAGACCATCGGGTGCATCGTATGAAATAGTAGCGGGTGAACGTCGTTGGAGGGCTGCAAAAAAAGCTGAACTTAAAACGCTGCCTTGCATTGTCAGAGAGTTGTCTGACCGTGAAAATATGCTTCTTGCGATAATAGAAAATACTCAGCGCGAGGATCTTAACCCTGTAGAAGAGGCTCTTGCTTTTGAAGCTATGATAAAGCATTATGAGCTTACTCAGGAGGAAGTTTCTAAAAGTGTCGGCAAGAGTAGACCGTATATAACGAATGCTCTCAGGCTTTTGAAGCTTCCTGAGAAGGTAAGGCAGATGCTTGTTGATGGGCATTTAACGGGAGGACATGCAAGAGCTATTGCCGGCATAGAAGATGAAGCAACGCAGATAAAGCTTGCAAAGCTGGCAGCTGACGGCGGACTTTCTGTAAGGGCTCTTGAGCAGATGATAGCTGAGACTCCTGAAAAACAAAAGAAGAAGAATATAAAGCCGACAAAGAAGGATAAGAGTCCTGAGATAATTTCTGCTGAAAATGAACTTAAGCAGATACTGGGAACGAGGGTATCACTTCCGCCTACAACCGGTAAGGGTAAGATAGAAATATCGTTTTATTCGCAGGATGAGCTTGAAAGAATATTGGAAATGCTTATGTCCTTGAGAAATCTTTAAAATAAAATCTGTAAAGAAAAATGTCATGTTTCACGTGAAACATGACATTTTTCTTTGATATCCGAATATACATCTATACATATAGCTATTTATTTATAAAGTAGAGACCTACAAGACATATAACTATGCCTATTATTTTATTAGCATTCATACCTTCATTATATAGAATAGCGCCTACAAAAATAAGAGCAATAGCAACGAAAACGCTTTGGATTATAGATGCTGTGTTGACAGCCCATCCGGCTTTATATGCATATATTACGCCTACTTCAAGGCCAACAACAGAGATACCTAACAATGCAGGGTAAATATTCATTTTTGAATATTCATGCATAAGGTTTCCTCCGCGTGTCATTACAAAAAACATTATTGCGGAGCATAGTGCTCCCACAAGATATGTTATTGTCATAGAAGCCATAGTATTCATATCTTTAGGCAGTCCTTTTGCACATATATGGTATATGATGTTAGAAAAAACTACGAGTGCTATGGGCCAGATCATTGCCATTTTATTTCCTCCATATAACTTCACAGGGCTGTATTTTTTAAACAATAAAAAACAGCCAGACTTTTTCAGCCTGACTGTCGGTAGGTGCTCACCCGTATTTCTAATATATTATGCAGACATAAAAATGTCAATGCCTTGGATAGTGTTTTCGCTCATTAAGTTTACGATCTCTATTTGCAGACATCGACCCAGCCTTTTGAATTTGATATCTGTTCGAGCTCAGGAATAGTGAGCTTTACTGCACTGTGGTCATTACCTGCTGCAGGGTATACTGTCTCAAAATGCTTAAGGCTTTCATCAAGATAAACGTTGATATCAGGATCGATACCGAAAGGGCAGACGCCACCGGGAGCATGTCCGATCAGTGATTCAACATCATCAAAAGGGATCATTTTAGCTTTTGTATGAAATGTATCTTTATATTTTCTGTTATCTATGCGTGAAGTTCCTTCTGCAAGTATGAGGACAGGTCTATCGTCCTGAATAAATGACATTGTCTTAGCTATCATTCCTGGTTCAACGCCAAGTGCGGCAGCGGCTTCTGCAACTGTGGCAGTAGAAGCTTCAAGTTCTATAAGATGGTCGATAAAACCGAACTGTTCAAGATAGTTTTTTGCTTTTTCTAAAGACATTTTTATATACTCCTTAAGATATATGGATCTATTTAGCGATTTAATAAAGCATCATATTTCATTAAGCATATTTTCAGGATCATCCGCAGCTTTTACTTTATCGTTAGCTTTTACGATCATTCCACTTTCATCTATCAGATAAGTAGTCCTAACTACGCCCATAGATACTTTTCCTGAACGCTTCTTTTCTTTCCAGACATCGTAGGCCTTTATAACATTAAGCTCAGGATCTGAAAGTATCGTAAATCCAAGTCCGTATTTTTCTTCAAAGCGCTTGTGGGAAGCAACAGTATCCTTACTTACACCAAGTATGACTGCGTTCTTTTCATCAAACTGAGGCCGGCGTTCTGAGTACCCGCATGCCTGCTTTGTGCATCCTGCTGTACTGTCTTTTGGGTAAAAATACAGTATGATCTTTTTACCAATATAGTCAGAAAGTCTGTGCATATCACCATTCTGATCCGGCAGCTCAAAATCCGGAGCCTTTATTCCTGTTTCTAACATAATTTTCTTCCTTTCATTTATTTACGATAAAGTATACGTTTTTGTAAGTACAGGATGCGGAATTGCTGATGAACATACGGAACACTCCGCGGTCGCAGAATGGGACGCTGCATTCCGTTCGGTTCACAGAGCTTTTGAAGCCCTGCCCGTATCTATGATACGGCGCGCAGGTCTCATACAGAAATTGCGCAGCTTCAGCTGCAGTGCAATTTTTCAGTTTGTTAAAAATAACTCGCGGCAGAGAATGAATTTTCCTTCGGAAAATTCAACCATTGTAAGCGCTTGCGCGCGTTCCGCTCAAACATATTTTTAACGTATAGGCTCTGTTCACCTCACGGGTAGCATCACCATTCTGCTCCGACGCTCCGCTTATCCGTATGTTCATCAGTTCTGCAGCATCTTTGCAATAACAATAGTTAAAGAAAAGTATACGTTTTTAAAATCATATCCGTATAATAGCGCGGTGTGCACATACGTTGAAGCATGTACCGCAATGAGCGCAGGCGCTTTGGTCTATATATACCGGACGGCGTGAGCCGTCGATACATTGTTCCGGACAGACATCGATACACGTTCTGCATTGTATGCATTTGTCCGAAACTGCAAATCCTCTGCGTATACGCATGGTCTGATAAATGATATTAGGGATAACTTTTGTGGAAACGCTGTCAGATGCTTCGTTATCAGGATCAGGCGTTTCTTCAGATACAGCATCGGCATCTGTAAATCCAAACATATCTCTACATAGCATCCGGCCGGATGAAGTCCTGAATATTTTATTATATGCAGATATAACAGCTTTTAAAGGCAGCTCATCCTCATACAGATTTACAAGGAAATCAGCTTCCACAAGTATACGGTAATCAGCAGAGTCTATATTTTTATATGTGTGATGATGGGCGATGAGCCAGCATACACGCTCTGTAACATCGGGACTGTATCCAAGCGAGGTAAGCATTTTTTTAGCTTCGGCCGGCCCCTCGAGTTCCTGATGCTTACCGGTACAGTCGCCATACTTCTGTTCACTGATCTTTATACCTATGTCATGCGTAATTGCAGCAGCTTCAAGAGTAAATATTTCATCCTCAGAAAGTGATTCCATATTGGCTATCATTAGCGCAAAGCTGTGAACCTTCATAAAATGCTGTATACGTTTAGGGTCACCCGAAAAATATCTTATCATTGAGCATATAAGCTCAGTATGGTCATTCATCATAATTTTATCCTCTATATAGTCAGGCACCACTTAATATGTACCTGATGTTTCACATGAAACCTCAGGCAGTACAGAAGTGCTTTTACAGTTTAAAGCAAAATCTGAGTTTTGCTGAATATTATTTTACCACGTATCATTGTAGGCAGGTACAATTATTAGACTATATGTACAATATGATCTGATTTTTTACATACTAAGCCGTATTGACGAAACACAAGTTATATTGTAACGTAAATAATATATATTACATAAAAACGGACAGCACAGCAGATACAGCTAAACGACCGTATGTATCATACCCGTACAGCATAATGTCAGATACATATCGGTCTATCAGGAAAGAGAAGAGAGCGAATGAATCCCGTAACAGCATTAAAATTAAAAAAGATAGCAAAAGATTTCAGCGGTCTTCATCCCAAATTCGCAGAATTTATGCGGACAAATTATCTGGAGAACCTTCAGGAAGGAACGATAATAAAAGTCGTGATACAGCCGCCGGATGGAGAAGCATCAGCATCGGCAATGAAGGTAAAGAAAAGTGATATAAGACTTATTGAGGATCTTAAGAATCTTTAGCAGGATAAAATAAAAAGACATCAGCATGATAAAGTACAACTGTCAGTAAAAGTAAGGAGGGTCATAATGAAACAGCATAAATTCTGGGCAGCAGCAGCAACATTCTGCATGATCATGGCATGCATAACCGGAAAGAGACATAAATAACAGAATAAAGTACAGACCGATAAAAGAAAGTAATGGATGACGACCCCCGCGCATATATATAAGCACGGGGGTGTTTTTATGATATATATGGATAATGCGGCTACATCATATCCAAAGCCTGAGCAGGTAATAGAAGCAGTTGCAGAATGTATGGCCGGATGGTGCGCAAATCCCGGCAGAGCCGGACACGAATATGCAATGAGATCTTCAGAAGAAATATACGGCACAAGAAAGAAAGCTGCAGCAATAGTCGGCGCCGGCGCCGAAGCAGAAAATATAATATTCACTAAAAACTGTACAGAAGCCCTGAATATGGCAATAAAAGGAATATTAAAAAAAGGCGACCATGTCATAACGACGATGATGGAACACAATTCAGTTTTACGCCCACTTTTCTCAGCTAAAAGATACGGAATAGAAACATCGCTACTGCGATGCAGCTCAGAGGGATATCCTGAAAGCGGCAGCCTTGAAAAGGCACTGAAGAAAAACACTAAGATGATCATATGCACATTATCATCAAACGTGACAGGAACGATAATGCCGGTAGAAGAACTGGGAGCATTTGCAGATAAGCACGGCATAATTTTTATAATAGACGCAGCGCAGGGGCTAGGGAGCATACCGTTCGATGCAGGAAAATGTAAAGCGCATGCAGTGGCCGCCAGCGGCCATAAATCACTTATGGGGCCGCAGGGAACAGGATTCCTGTATACAGACAGTACGATCAGGCTGCAGCATATCATCGAGGGCGGAACAGGAACAGAATCGCTTGAACTTAAACAGCCGGATAAAGCCCCGGAGGGTTATGAAGCCGGAACACTGAATGTACCGGGAATAACAGGCCTGAACGCCGGTCTGTCATATATACTCAGTGAAGGCATAGAGAAAATAAGGCGGAAAGAAAAAGATCTTATGGAATGTCTTCATGAAGAGTTGAAGGATGCAGAAGGAATCATTATGTACGGGCCGCGAGATCCGGCTAAAAAAACAGCAGTACTTTCACTTAATATAGATGGCATGGACTGCGAAAAAGCAGCAGCGCTGCTCAATGATGAATACGGTATAGGCGTAAGAGCAGGATACCACTGCGCGCCTCTGGCGCATAATGCGATAGGTACAGAAAATACAGGCTGTGTAAGGCTGTCACCGGGGCTGTTTTCAACATATGAAGATGTCATGGCGACAGCTGAGGCTCTGCGGCGTATAGCGTCAGAAAAGTGTTGATAAAGTATTCAGTAGTAGAATATTTTTACGGGCAAAATTGCTGTTCAGCCGGTGACGGCTGCTGCGTTTCAAAGCTTTATTCATTGATCATTAATACTGCAGATCTGAAAAATTTATGTAAAAGTTTTTAAAAATAAACATTGACATATTGGTTAGTGGGTGCTAATCTATCTGTGGTTAGAGCTTGCTAACCTTTTATTTTGCTGCCCGGGTTAGGTAGAACTACCTTGAAGAAAGTGTAATATATGAAAATTGCAAGTAAAAGGCGCATGAGCTCAGTTGAGGTTTTACTTTACAGCAGAAAGGATGATGAAAATGCCTTTAACAATGATCGATACAGGCGCAAAGGGGACGATCAAGAAAGTCGGCGGTTCAGCAGAAACAAGAAGGTTCCTTGAGAATCTTGGATTTGTTGTAGGAGAGACTGTTACCGTATTGTCTGCGTTTGGGGGCAATATGATTGTCAGCATAAAGGATTCGCGTGTGGCTATAAACAGTGACATGGCGATGAAGATTATAGTTTAGTCTTCAGATATTTCAGAGAATGGAGGTATATTATGAGAACTCTTAAGGATGTAGCTACCGGCGAAACTGTAGTAGTTAAAAAGCTTGATGGCGAAGGCGCTTATAAGAGACGCATCATGGACATGGGTATCACTAAGGGTAGTGAGATCTATGTAAGAAAAGTTGCACCTCTCGGTGATCCGGTAGAGATCACAGTCAGAGGCTACGAGCTTTCTCTCAGAAAGGGTGACGCTGAAATCATTATCGTTGAGTAATTTTTTTAGTCACAAGGTTAGCTGGAGCTAATTATCAGAACAGTTTAAGGAGGAGAAACATGGGCATGAAAATCGCACTGATCGGTAACCCGAACTGCGGTAAAACGACAATGTTCAACGCTCTTACGGGCGCAAGACAGTATGTCGGCAACTGGCCGGGCGTAACTGTCGAGAAAAAAGAAGGTCGTCTTAAAGGACATGAAGATGTTATCATCACTGACCTTCCTGGTATTTATTCTTTATCACCATATACACTTGAAGAAGTAGTCAGCAGAGACTACCTCGTAGACGTAAGACCGGATGCTATCATCAATCTGGTCGATGCGACAAATATTGAAAGAAACCTTTATCTGACAACTCAGGTAATGGAACTTGGTATTCCTGTTGTGATCGCAATGAACATGATGGACCTCGTTGCAAAGAGCGGTGCCAAGATAGATATAGGCAAGCTGAAGAATACATTCGGCTGCGAAATAATCGAAACATCAGCACTTAAAAATAAGGGCGTAACAGAAGCAGCGGAAGCTGCGATCGCCGCAGCAAAGAAGGGCACTCTTCCTAAGAAGCTTGATTTTGATGCAAAGGTAGAGGGCTATCTCAGCGAATTAACAGATCTCCTGCCTTCATCAGTAGACGATCATCTCAAGCGCTGGTACACAGTAAAGCTTTTTGAAAGAGATATAAAAGCTACTGACAAGCTCGGTCTTTCAGCTGATGCAAAGAAGGCTGCAGAAGCTGTAGTTGAAAGAGCTGAGACAGATCATGACGACGATACAGAAAGTATCATAACAAACGAAAGATACAACCTCATTACAAAGAACATCAAGTCTTCTATAAAGAAGGCGTCAGAAAAGATGTCAACATCAGATAAGATCGACCGCATTGTAACAAACAGGATCCTCGGTCTTCCTATCTTCGTACTTGTAATGTTTGTTGTTTACTACATATCAGTATCAACAATGGGCGGCACGCTTACAGACTGGGCAAACGATACAGTAGTAGGCGAGTGGATCCAGGCCCCTGTCCAGGCAGTTATGGAAAATGCAGGAGTCAGCGATGTACTTACAAGCCTTGTTGTTGACGGTATCATCGGCGGTCTGGGCGCGATATTCGGCTTCCTCCCGCAGATGCTCATACTCTTTATACTGCTGTCTGTACTTGAAGACTGCGGATACATGGTACGTATAGCATTCGTACTCGACAGAGTATTCAGAAGATTCGGCCTTTCGGGCAAGAGCTTCATACCGCTGCTCATTTCTTCAGGATGCGGTATTCCGGGCATCATGGCCTCAAAAACTATTGAAAACGATAACGACAGAAGACTTACCATCATGACAGCTACATTCGTTCCTTGCGGCGCTAAGCTCCCTGTAATCGCATTATTCTCAGGTATACTTTTCGGCGGCGCATGGTGGATGGCTCCTCTCATGTATTTCGTAGGCGTTGTATGCGTAATAGTTTCTGCTATCATGCTTAAGAAAACAAAGCCATTCTCAGGAGATCCTGCACCATTCGTAATGGAACTCCCTTCATACCATATACCAAGCTTAAAGGGTATCGCTATCCACGTTTGGGAAAAGCTCTGGGGCTTCATCAAGAAAGCCGGAACTATCCTCTTCCTCGCGTGCGTAGTAATGTGGTTCCTCTCAAGCTTCGGTGTTGAAGGCGGAGCATTCGGTCTCGTAGACGACCAGGAAAACAGCCTTATGGCTATCGTAGGCGGCGCTATCGCATTTATCTTCATACCACTCGGATTCGGTAACTGGCAGGCATGCGCGTCAGCTATCTCAGGCTTCAGCGCAAAGGAAGGTATCGTTACTACTATCGGTATCCTCTCAGGCGTAGGCGAACTTGCTGAAACAGATACTTCACTCTGGAGTGCGGCAGGCGCTATGTTCCCAACAGCTGTAGCAGCTGCTTCATTCCTTATCTTCAACCTGATAGATTCACCTTGCCTTGCTGCTATTTCAACAATGGCTAAGGAAATGAACGACAGAAAGTGGTTCTGGTTCTCTATCTTATATCAGAATGTATTTGCTTACTGCGTATCACTCATGGTTTACCAGTTCGGAAGCCTCATCGCTTACGGACAGTTCGGAGTTGGCACGATCGCAGCAGTGATCGTTGCAATAGCAATGCTCTTTATGCTGTTCAGACCTGATCCAAATAAGAACAAGAGACTTGTTGCAAAAAGATCAGTAATGAATGCTTAAGGGAATAAACCTCATATATACCCTTCAGGGGAATGGGTCAGGATGATCCGCGGCAGTGTTCGCGCGCTGCCGCAGCGCCCCTGATAGAAAACAACTTATGAATTTTATCAATATACTTCATATAATGTGGCGGTCCGTAAGGATCGCCATATTGACTATGGAAATGAAGGCATTAATTATACAGGCATGATGCGGGTCTGCCAGGCAGACCAAACTAAAACTAATGAATTGGCAGACTAAATATTCGAAAATGAATTATTTTAAGTTTGGTTAGTTAAAGTAAATGATAGTTATATACGTCTAACTTTAAAAAAATATTAAATAATAGTAAAAGTTATGCTTGATTAACCGTATTTTGGTTATATATAATACGCAATACGGAAATATATGAGGTTTAAAAATAATTAGTTAAAGCAAACAGTCAGTTATATTTTATGAGGAGGAACAAACAATGAAGACATTAAAGTTAGTAAAAGCGATCAAGAGCGTAGATCCTATCCATTATGGCGTATTCGCGGCAGGCGTACTTTTCGGTACAGCAGGCGTTAAGATCCTTTCAAGCGCAGATGCAAAGGGCGTTTACACTAAGTGCCTCGCAGCAGGTCTCAGAGCTAAGGATTCAGTTATGAAGACTGTAACTAAGGTACAGGAAAGCGCTGACGACATCCTCGCTGAAGCAAAGCAGATCAACGAAGACAGAGCAGCAGCTGAAGAAGAAAACACAATAGCAGACGAAGTTGCTGATGTAGAAGTAGAAGTTGCAGATGCAGACGAAGAAGCTGCAGCAGAAGACGCTGAATAGTATTTTAGATAAGAAAGAACCGGAACCGCAGTACTATTTGGTACGCTGCGGTTCTGTTTTTTATGCATGCGCTCGGGAGGGCTCGTATGAATTTTAAAATTTTACATGAGATAAAAGGCCGGATGAGGATCCATGTCCTTCAGAAGCGAATGACATTCGAGCAGGCAGACAGGATCGAGTATTATCTGGCGCACAAGAAATGCATCACCGGGGTAAAGGTAAACCACAGAACGGCAGACGTGATAATAAACTTTGCAGGTGACAGAGAAAATATAATAAAACTTTTAAAGGATTTCAGCTACGAAAAGTCTGATATACCTCAGGCGATACTCGAAAATTCAGGACGTCAGATGAATGACGAGTTTAAAGAAAAGCTGATATTTAAAGTAATATACAGATATTCAGGAAAGCTGCTCTTACCTTATCCTGTAAGAGCAGTTTACACAGCTCTTAAATCAACAAAGTATATAGCAAAGGGCGTACATTCACTTGCGTCACGCAGGCTCGATGTATCATTACTCGATGCTACAGCAGTCGGCGTATCAATAATCAGACGCGATATCAATACAGCCGGTTCAACTATGTTCCTGCTCGGTATCGGCGAGCTGCTTGAAGACTGGACACATAAGAAGTCAGTTGATGATCTGGCAAGAAGCATGGCTCTTAATACCGGAAACGTATGGGTGATAAGAGACGGCAGTGAGATGCTCATATCGTCAAATGATGTAGTCGCAGGCGACAGAGTGATCGTCCATATGGGAAGCACTATTCCTTTTGACGGAACAGTAGTAGCAGGCGAGGCCATGATAAATCAGGCATCACTCACAGGTGAATCAGTTCCGGTAAGAAAGACGATCGACAGCACAGTATATGCAGGAACTATCGTCGAAGAAGGCGAAGTAACGCTTCTTGTTAAAGAAGTGAGCGGAGCAAGCCGCTTCGAAAAGATAGTTCAGATGATAGAAGAAACAGAAAAGCTCAAGTCATCAGCAGAAGGCAAGGCAGAGCATCTGGCAGACAAACTTGTTCCGTATACACTTGGAGGAACAGCTCTCGTATATCTGCTCACAAGAAATGCTACAAAGGCGCTGTCAGTCCTCATGGTAGACTTCTCATGCGCACTTAAGCTTGCAATGCCTATATCTGTACTTTCAGCTATACGTGAGGCAAGAGAGCATAATATAAACGTCAAGGGCGGCAAATTCCTTGAAGCTATGGCAGATGCGGATACTATAGTATTTGATAAGACAGGTACGCTCACAAAAGCATGCCCTACAGTAGTAGATGTTATCTCATTCTGTGACAGATCAGAAGATGAACTCCTGCGCATAGCAGCATGCATGGAAGAGCATTTCCCTCACTCTATGGCGAAGGCTGTAGTAGACGCTGCAGCAGAAAAGAACCTGCAGCATGACGAGATGCATACAAAGGTACAGTATACTGTAGCTCACGGTATTTCCACAGAAATAGAAGGCAAGAAGGCCATAATAGGCAGCGCGCACTTCGTATTTGAAGATGAGAACTGCGAGATACCTGAGGGACGCGAAGAAGAATACAGAGCACTCAGAGAAGAGTATTCACATCTCTATCTCGCTATCGAAAACAAGCTTGCTGCAGTTATATGCATAAGCGACCCTGTAAGAGAAGAAGCAGAAGCTGTTATAAATTCACTCAGAAGCGCCGGTATGAAGCATATCGTAATGATGACAGGCGACGGCGAAAAGGCTGCCTCAGCCATAGCAGCCCAGGTAGGCGTTGACGAGTATTACTCAGAGGTGCTTCCTGAAGATAAAGCAGCTTTTGTTGATAAAATGAAAGCAAAGGGCCATAAGGTAGTAATGATCGGCGATGGCATAAACGATTCACCGGCTCTCTCAGCGGCTGATGTAGGTATAGCTATAAGCGATGGCGCAGAAATAGCAAGAGATATCGCAGATATCACAATAAGCGCTGACAACCTGTTTGAGATCGTAACACTCAAGCTTATAAGCAACGCACTCATGAATCGTATCCATCGTAATTACAGAACTATAGTAGGATTCAACTCAATGCTCCTCATAGGCGGTGTTGCAGGCATCCTTCAGCCTACTATGTCAGCACTCCTTCATAATACATCTACATTACTGATAGGTGTAAACAGTATGAAGAATCTGCTTCAGTAGTTTAAAAAGTGTATTGCATATAAGCGATATATAATAAGCAAAAAGCGGACCGCCTCCCGGCAGTCCGCTTTTTAAACATCACCGCACCCGCCCGGCGGGTGACAACAACTGCAAAAAAACAGCGGCGGCTCCCGTGCGCATAAAGCACACCGGAGCCGCCGTTCTGTATTATCTGAAAATTCAAGTGAGAAATGATAGAATTTCTATATTATATTATTCAGCAAATAAAGCTGTAGAAAGATATCTGTCACCTGTATCAGGCAGGAGAACAACGATAGTCTTACCCTTGTTTTCAGGTCTCTTAGCAACCTGGACAGCAGCCCAGAGAGCCGCACCTGAAGAAATACCTACAAGAACGCCTTCCTTATGACCTACGAGTCTGCCGAATTCAAACGCATTCTCATTTTCAACAGGGATGATCTCATCATAAACCTTTGTATCGAGAACATCAGGAACAAAACCTGCACCGATACCCTGGATCTTGTGAGGACCTGACTTACCGCCTGAAAGAACAGGAGAAGAAGCAGGTTCAACAGCAATTACCTTAACGTCAGGCTTCTTTGACTTAAGATATTCGCCAACACCTGTAACAGTACCGCCTGTACCTACACCTGCTATGAAGTAGTCAACATCGCCATCTGTATCTTCAAAGATCTCAGGACCTGTAGTCTCAAAGTGTACCTTAGGGTTAGCAGGGTTTACGAACTGACCGGGGATAAAGCTGTTAGGGATCTCCTCAGCAAGCTCGTTTGCCTTTGCGATAGCGCCCGGCATACCCTTTGAACCGTCAGTAAGAACAAGCTCAGCGCCATATGCCTTCATGAGCTGACGTCTTTCAACAGACATAGTGTCAGGCATTACGATCATGATCCTGTAGCCTCTTGCTGCTGCTACAGAAGCAAGTCCGATACCTGTATTTCCTGAAGTAGGCTCTATGATAACTGAATCCGGCTTAAGCTTTCCTGATGCTTCCGCGTCATCGAGCATGCCCTTTGCGATACGGTCCTTTACAGAACCTGCCGGATTGAAATATTCGAGCTTAGCAAGGATCTTAGCTTCAAGACCGAGTTCTTTTTCTATATTTGTAAGTTCAAGAAGGGGAGTCTTTCCGATAAGCTGATCAGCTGATGTGTAAACCTTTGACATTTTAATATCCTCCTTTGGTTGTTTGGTATTTCTATTCATGTTAATAAACATATTAAACTGGTATGTTAAATGAATTATAAGGCTCAGCCGTCATAATGTCAATCATAAAATCAATATTTATATAACAAAATCATTTACAGTATCTTCTCTGATAAGATCTCCGACAGTTATCCCGTCGAGATAGTCTGTCATAAGCTTCTGAAGCCCGCTCCACATGCCTATGGTGCGGCATTCTGAAGCACGGCTGCACGGCTTCGCATTTGGTTCAAGGCATGCGACAGGAGCAAGTGATCCTTCTATAAGCTTTATGATGCCGCCGACAGTGTACTCGTCCGGAGAACGATTAAGGCGATAACCGCCGCCCTTTCCCCTGAGCGCGTCAACATAACCGTTCTTGCTGAGCACAGAAACGATACTTTCAAGGTATTTTTCAGATATCTCCTGCCTTGCGGCTATGTCTGTAAGCGGTATATATTTACCGGAATTATGCTCCGCGAGATCTATTATTACGCGAAGAGCGTA
Organism: uncultured Clostridia bacterium; assembly: GCA_934255545.1. Taxonomy (GTDB): domain Bacteria; phylum Bacillota; class Clostridia; order Peptostreptococcales; family Anaerovoracaceae; genus CAKQOE01. The sequence continues at coordinate 142,218 of CAKQOE010000001.1, forward strand.
TCTTCCTTTTGTAGAAAATTTCATATTAAGACACCTCCGTATTAATAAACATATTATCTCACAGGGTAATAGTGGTTACAAGCTATTTTATAAAACATACCAAAATAATATGTAATTAAAACATAAGCTGCCGCCCGGCGGCAGATAATGATATCGATACTTAATATCATCAATACGATTTTAGGATGCATGCGCAGGCGCATGTGTAAAATATGATCTGTTCATGGTATAATTACGGGACAGCGCGCACTGCGCTGATAAGTATTTAAATATAAAGAACAGGGAGGCTTACAGGGGCTTAAAATGAAAAGAGCGTTGATAGCCATGAGCGGCGGAGTAGATTCAAGCGTCGCTGCATATATGATGAAAAAGGAAGGCTGCGAGTGCATAGGCGCTACGATGAAGCTTTTTGAAAATGAGGATGCGGGAATATTGAGAGAGAAAACATGCTGTTCTCTTGACGATGTAGAGGATGCGCGCCGCGTATGCTCAGTTCTGGGAATACCGTATTATGTATTTAACTTTACAGCGGATTTCAGGGAAAAAGTAATAGACAATTTTGTACGCGCGTATGAGAACGGCGCTACTCCAAATCCTTGCATAGACTGTAACAGATACTTGAAATTCGAACGTTTCTTCAATAGAGCTATGGATCTTGACTGTGATTATGTAGTAACAGGGCACTATGCAAGGATAGAACAGCGTGACGGCCGCTGGCTGCTGCTCAAGTCTGTCGATGAGAAAAAAGATCAGAGCTACGTGCTTTACTCTCTTACGCAGTTCCAGCTTGCGCACACGAAATTTCCGCTCGGCGGCATGCATAAGACAGAGACACGTGAGATAGCAGAGGCTAACGGATTTGTAAACGCGCAGAAAAAAGAAAGTCAGGACATATGCTTCGTCCCTGACGGAGATTACGCTGCTGCGATAAAGCGATTTACAGGGAAAACTTATCCTGAAGGCGATTTTACAGATATGGAAGGAAATGTGCTGGGAACGCATAAGGGTATAATAAAATATACTATAGGTCAGAGAAAAGGTCTCGGACTGGCGCTGAAGCAGCCGATGTACGTATGCAGAAAGGATATGGAGCATAATTCTGTAGTGCTCGGACTTAACGATGACTTATTTGCAAAAGATCTTGATGTATATGATTTTAACTGGATAGCTTATGACGAGCCTCCTGCAGAGTTCAGAGCGAAAGCAAAGATTCGTTACGGCCAGAAGGAGCAGTGGGCGACTGTAAGACCGACAGGCGAGGATACTGTCCACATAGAGTTTGACGAGCCGCAGCGCGCTATAACTTCAGGTCAGGCAGCTGTACTTTATGACGGTGACGTTGTTATAGGCGGAGGTACTATTAAGTAAAGCGGATATTTATTGAATTTTGAAGTTGCAAATAGGACTTTTTACATTGCTGTTCATGCGGTGACGCATGCAGTTATGCTTCAGGCCGCGCGGATGCGCGGCCTGTCTTTTTTGACGGTTATATTTAAAGAGCGGCATATTGTATTTATTTTTTTCTGAATGGCTCCATTCCAAGGTTGGCGAGCTCGTCAGCCCTGTTGTTCATGGCGGTTACGTAGCGGAAATCATCCATGCTGAACGCGGGCCCATTCCATTCTGTAAATTTACGGTACAGGTTATTAACGTTTGTATTTGGATGGTCGAGGTTTACGTGACCCTTTACTCTGTAAAAGTTTACAGTGTGATGCGATATGAGCTCAAGCAGCTTTTCCCAGAGCTCTTTGTTTTCAACGGGAGTTTTTTTTGATGTTTTCCAGCCGTTTTTCTGCCATGCAATGTACCATTTCTGGCGGAAGCAGTCCATCACGTATGAGCTGTCGGAAAATATCTGTATGTTCTGGCCGTCTTTTTTTAATGCAGACAGGGCTTCTATGACTGCCGTCATTTCCATTTTATTGTTTGTCGTGTTTATTTCGCCGCCGTAAAGTTCTTTGCGTGCTTCGCCGAATTCGAGTATCGCGCCCCAGCCGCCTATATTTGTCTCATTCTGGTTGCCGGAACATGCTCCGTCTGTATATATTTTCAGTATTTTCATTGATTACCCCTTTTCAGATCATATTGTAAATTTATATTAAAGCTGATGTAACACTATTGTAACATCTTAAGGTTATACTATCTATTGTATTGTGAGATTAATATATACGCAAAATGCGTGGATTTTATACAAAAAAGCCGCACGTCTGTATACGGGGGAGGCGCAGCGGTCCCAACTGGAAGATTAGAAAGGAGAAGATCATGAAAGCTGTTACCGGAAGAAACAGAATTCTGATCATACTTGCAGTAGTTATGTGTCTGCTGTGCAGCACAGCAACGACTGCTTTCGCGGCTTCAGGACTGAGTGATGACCCGGCACTTACTATTGTCAGTCCGACAAAGAATGCTGTAATGCAGACCGGAAAGGTCCTCATTTCAGTAAAGATGACGGCTCCGAGGACTATAAAGATGTCATTTTATGATGTCAATAACAACGGAGATAAAACGCTTGTAAAGTCAGAGACATATTCATCCGATAAGAATCTGAGTTATTATACGAAGCAGATGAGCGGACTTGAGCCGGGAGTTTACTGTATAAATGTTTCGACATTATCAGGCGGCAAGGCTATATATGCGAGTGAGCTGTATATAAAGATCGAAAAAAAGACAGCTGATTCGGTAAAGGTCGATGTTTTTAATTCACGGAACACGACCAATTCATTCTGGTCGTCGCTGCTCAAGAAATTACTCGGTTAATGATTGCAGAAACTGCTGACAGATACGTTGAACGTATCTCCGGCAGTTTTTTTGTAGATCTGCAAATTTAAAAGGATCCGGAATATTGAGCTGACGTGCTTTATGGCGGCAGGATAGATTTTAATGCAGTACGTATCTGTTCATGAGCGATGAGGATGACCGGTATGGAAAACAGAAGAAAAATTATAGAACATATAAAAAATATTCTGATAGCAGTGCTGTTCATATCAGCTGTACTGCTATTGTCTTTTTTTTGGAAGGATATATCCTTAAATGATCTGGAAAATCTTGCTATAGGAATGCAGGAAAATGACGAGTACAGACCGGAGCTCTCTGAGCTTACCAGACCCGGACAGATAGAAGTCAGCTTCGGATCGGGAGTCTATACTGTCATAAGCGCGGACTGGCAGCTTGCTTCGCATGGTATAGATGTGAGCAAAACAGATGCAGGAACATCAGGAGACGGCGGTATGCAGCAGGGTTATGCCGGCGCAGAAGCTGTCAGCGGTACAGGAATGACGGATGACGGGATATATGACTATCTCAGATATCTTATGTCACAGTATATGGATCAGCCTGATATTTCACAGGAAAAAATAGAGCGTTCGCAGTATGATGAGGTAATGTCTTATCCTTCTGTGACAGCTGCGTTTTCTTTTGACATACCGTTTTCTGATTTTTTGAAAAATAATGGAATAGAACCTCCTCAGGGCAGCAGTTCGGTGACGAACGTTACAAAGATATCATTCTCGTCGGCCAGCAGTGAGAATATATTCATTTATGATGATTCAGAGAAGGCTTACTACAGATTTGTTACGGCAGATGATGAATTTGCAGACAGGATGTCAGCGGAGCTGTCGTCACTTATAAGCGGTATTGAAGCAACGAACATTACCGCGTATTATACGATCGAAAACCTTGCAGGCATCAAAAATGACACGCTTATACCTGTATATCAGAAGGATACGGCAAAGTCGCTGAGCTGCAAAAGTGAGTTTTCGATAAATGATGCATCTGAGGTAAGAAAATATGAGCAGATGTTCTTCCCTTCCGGTCTTGATTTTGTAAGAAAGATCACTGAAAATAAGGGCTCGCTTATATACACATACGGATACAGTCAGAGGATGCTTGTGCTTGATGAGACAGGCCGGATAAGCTACACAGAGGAACTTGACTCCACACAGTACGCGGATATAGGATTTTACGAAGGCCTTGAAGAAGCTGTTGAGTACGTAAAAACTCACGGCGGATGGTCGCCGATGATAAGTGAGAAAGCGGTGCCGTATCTGAGCCAGGTATCACGTATAGTGTCTGATGACGGAAAATACAAAGGATACAGGTATGAATTCAGCATAAAACTGAAAGGCGTGCCGGTATCATTTACATCGGGAGCGATGCTGCGCATAGAAGTTTACGGAAGTCAGATAACATCTTATCAGCGAGATATAGTTGCGCTGACACAGAAGGAAAATGCGGAAACTATCGAAGTCATAAACGCTATAGATGTCATAACAAGCGAATATGAAGAATTCGGAGACATACTTATAAAGCAGGCGAAGGAAAATAAAGATGAAGAGATGCTGAAACGCTATTCTTCGGGTAATCAGTTTGAAAATGTGACTGAAAATATAAACATTATAAGGTTCTGCATGATGAGGGATACATCAGCTAATCCGTCGTATCTCATGTCTGCATGGTATATAAAAATAGACGGAGTAAAATTCTGGTGCAGTCCGCAGGACGGACATATACTTGCGTGGAATGCGGAGGAGGCCGGCTGATGGACTGGAATAAATCAAAAAATATAATACTCGTCATACTGCTTATCACGAATATATTTCTGATAGCTGTCTACGGCGGCGGAAGCTTCGTTCAGAAGAAAAGTGAAAATAATAATGCTTATCAGTATACTATGAATGTACTTGAGGAAAACAACATTGTATATAAGGGCCAGATATACAATAAGCTTCCAAAGATGACCACTCTTACAGTAAGCTACGGTAAATATGACAGAAATCTAGTCCAAAAGAATATAAAGAATACCAGGAGTCTGCCCCAGGCAGACAGAAATGAGCCCGGATACAAGAATTCAGCTGATGATCTGATAGAAAGATGCGGTTTCATGTCGGAAAATGTTGTTTATGAAGGCATATCTAATGATGGGACGTCAACTGTAGCGTCATACAGCAATGTTTATAAAAATATACCGATTGAGGAGTGCTATATGAGGGTATATTTTGAAAATGGCCGTATAACTGATTTTGAAAGAAAGTGGATGGAAGTAGTAAGCGAGGGTGACTCCAGGATAGAAGTTACATCGCAGCTTTCAGCGTTGCTTGAGTTTATGACTGAAACAGATAAGAGCAAACAGATAACGGTCGATGATATGTACCTTGTCTACTGGATAGACAACTACGATGTTGACGGAGGTATACTGTATGATACAGCACTGCCTGCATGGTGTATAAGGTATAATGATAACGATTTGAAATACATTTCAGCCACAGTGCAGTAAAACGTCATAATTACTTCATAAAATCAACACATTCAGGGTATATAAATATAAATACAGAAGGGCGGAAGCCCCTCAGACAGGAGCAGTCAATGGGACTGAGTTTTTGCTCACTCGCAAGCGGCAGCAGCGGAAACTGCTATATTATAAAAAGCAGCGAAGCGGCTATACTTATAGATGCGGGCATAAGCACAAAGAAAATACATAATTCGATAGACGAGCTTGGCGTACTAAGAAGTGAGATAAACGGAGTCTTCATAACGCATGAGCACAGCGATCACATAAAAGCCCTTCCGGTACTTACAAAAAAAAATCCGGAGTGGAACATATACGCAAGCCGTGGAACATCTGCTTATCTGCAGGATAAAGTGTATGATGACAGACAGCTTATAGATTTCACGGCAGGTGATACGATATGCGTAAATGATATGGAGATACACACTGTACGAGTATCGCATGATGCAGTAGATCCTGTATGCTACGCAATATGCAGCGGCGGATCTAAGATCATGATAATGACAGATACCGGGATCGTGACTGATGAAGCCGTAAAAGAGCTTAAGACATCTGATATCATTGCGCTTGAGGCAAATCATGAGGTAAACATGCTTAAGATGGGACCTTATCCATACAGCCTTAAGTGCCGCATACTCGGAGAGTGCGGTCATCTTTCAAATGAGACTGCAGGCAACATTATAGCGGATGTGATGTCAGCTGATGACAGATTCAGATATGTTTATCTTGCACACCTGAGCAAAGAAAATAATTTTCCAAAGCTTGCCGAGCAGACTGTAAAAAATATCCTGGAAGAGAACAATTTTTACACAGACAGGCATCTTAAGCTTGAAGTGCTCAAGCGCGATGGCATAAGCTGCCTGACTCATATATAAGCACGGAGGAGGAACGCATCATGGAAGAGATGAAAAATGGAATGAATGCCTCGAATGAAAATAATATCGCAGAAGATCTGAACGAAGTAACAACAGAAAATGCAACAAGAACAGAAGTAAACGATAATTTCACAGAGCAGGAAGCATCAGCTCCCGCTGATGTTCAGTGTGCAGAACAGGCAGAAACTGCACCTGTAGACTACAGCATAGGAGCCGGAGCGCGCGAAGATATAAGGCGCACGCCTACTATGGCATACAATACATCAGATACTGTAAATGCAAATGCAGGCACAGATACAGCCGGATCAGCAGGGCAGGCAGACACATCTGCAGGTAACGGATCAGGCTCTGTACCTCCTGTACCGCCGGAAAACGGTGCAGCGTCAGGAGCATTCAGCAGTGAGCCTGAAAAACCGGCAAAGCATAAAAAACCGAGAAAACCATTATCAGACAAGGCGAAGAAGATAATAGCCTATGTTCTTGTGGTATGTATAAGCGCGGGTGTAGGCTTCGGAGGCGGCGCGGTTGCAGTCAAATGCCTCAGTCCTTCATCATCGTCAGGCGGAACTCAGACTATCAAGATAGATTCATCAGATGCGGAGAGCCTTAATGCCGCATCTGCTATATCAAAGAAGGTAATGCCTTCTGTCGTAGGTATAAGTACAGTATCGCAGACATATACTCAGACGATATTCGGTCTTCAGCAGGGTACTCAGCAGGGCGTAGGAACAGGTATAATCGTTTCATCCGATGGTTATATACTTACAAATTCACATGTTGTAAACGATGGTGAGTCAGAATCTATAACAGTTGACCTTTACGATGGAACAGAATATACAGGTACTGTTCTCTGGAACAGCACAGACCTCGACCTTGCAATAGTAAAGATAGACGCTAAGAATCTTACTGCAGCTGAGATCGGCGATTCTGATGACGTTGAGATTGGCGATTATGCAGTAGCGATCGGCAATCCGCTCGGACTTGATTTTGAGAGAAGCGTTACGCAGGGCATTATAAGCGGTCTTGACAGAACTATAACGACGACAGACAGCTCAACAGGCAGCCAGAATACAATGGAAGGTCTTATCCAGACAGACGCTTCTATCAACTCCGGAAACAGCGGCGGTCCTCTTATAAACAGTCAGGGTCAGGTAATAGGTATAAACTCAGCTAAAGCAAGCTCTGCAGAGGGTCTTGGATTTGCCATCCCTATCAACACAGCAACACCTATAATCGACGAGATCAAGGAAAACGGCACTTACGAGCAGGCTTACATCGGCATAAGCGGCATGAATGTAGAAGCTGTAAAGGCTCAGTATCAGACAGACTTCAAGGCTGACAAGGGCATATACGTAATGCAGATCTACACTAACTCACCGGCCTCAAAGGCAGGACTTCAGGAAGGCGATATAATCACAGCTGTAAACGGAACTTCAGTCGCTGATATGAGCGCACTCAAGAAAGAGCTTGTAAAATACAGACCCGGAGACACTATAAAGGTAACGTATGAACGTGACAAGCAGAGCAGCACAGCAGAAGTAACTCTTGCAGCTCAGTCAGAATCAAACCAGAAGTCACTTCAGCCGTCATCTTCATCACAGGGCTCAGGCTATGACGGAAGTTCAGGAAGCGATAACGGTAACAGCGGAAGCGGCAGCTCAGGTATAAACCCATATGATTTCTTCGGAAATTAACTTAGCTCGATAAGGAGTCGGATCCTCTTCTATGTAAAATGTATATGTAAGAGATCAGATATAAAATAATTCAGGATCAAGCGGCAGGCATAATATATCCTGCCGCTGATCGTATATATACGCGCCGTTCCCGGCGCCGGAGCAGATCTATGAACATAAATATAATATGTATCGGAAAACTCAAGGAGAAGTACTGGTCAGACGCTATAACAGAGTATTCCAAAAGGCTTGGAAGATACTGTACACTTAAGATAAAAGAGCTTAAGGAGGACAGGCTTCCGGATAATGCGTCTGAAGCAGAGGAAAGAAATGTGAAAATAAATGAAGGAAAGAGCATAATCAAAACGATATGTGACAGCTCGTATGTCATAGCTCTTGACGTACGTGGAAAAGAATTGAGTTCTGAAGCTCTTTCTGCAAAGATAAATGATCTGGCGCTTGGCGGCAGCAGCAATATCGATTTTATTATAGGAGGCTCGCTTGGTCTTTCCGATGAAGTTATTAAAAGAGCAGACTTCAGGCTTTCATTTTCACCGATGACATTCCCGCACCAGATGATGAGAGTTATTTTGCTTGAACAGATATACAGGAGCTTTAAAATCATAAAAAATGAAACATATCATAAATAAATATAGCTTAAACTTATGGATTACTTGAAGTTATGCATTGGTTGCTGTATAATCCCGTTAGAGGCAGGAGGGTGCATTAATGAATTATAACGACACAGCTTTAGATTTTGAAAATTTGAACATAAGAAAAAGCGTCTTTGACCTGCAGGCAAAGACTCTTGATAATGAATATCCGGGATTACCGGAAGAGTTAAAGCCTTTTCACTATTACTTTGCGCATGAAGGTCATGTTATCATGATCATTCCGAAAAATTATCTCGATGTTGCGCTTGAAACAGGAGATCTTGATGATTATGAGATCCAGATCCCTGTAAAGTATGTACTTGAGAAGGGTTATGATTTCGTTGACGGTCACTATAACTATATAGTAGGTAATTTTGACTATGACGACGAGCTTCAGCGTGTTGATGTCCCTGTTGAGTATTATGAATACTAACGACAGGATCATTATATAGAAAATTTATTTTGCGGAAGTGATTCAGGGCATATTTCTTTATGCAGCATGTTGTAAAATGTGCAGGCGTACTGAAATATGCCCTGAGTTTCTATGCGTAAACAGGCCATATCAGCGGCCGCGCCGGCGCGGCATATGTGAATATAATGTATACAATTGAACAGGTAAACAATTTGTTGTTGCATTATATTAGATGTAGTGCTACAATGCTAATAGAAAATAGGCGATTTATGGAAGGTTACTGAAATGAGGCTTAGAAAAGAAAGCGATGATCTGCAGGAGGAAGAAGTCCTGCTTATTGCAAATGTTTCTGATGCGCTGGCGCATCCTGTCCGTATCAGAATATTCAGATATATCATGAAGTGTAATGCTGCCAGGCAGCTGGTGTGCAATAAGGATATAGTAGGAGCGTTTGATTATTCACAGGCGACTATATCACAGCATCTTAAAAAGCTGCAGCAGGGTCAGCTCGTACAGGTAAAGAAAAAAGAGAGATACTCATATTACTTCGTTAATATAGGTGTTCTTGGAAAATATGTTAAGGCAGTCAATAAATTTGACTGATAAAAAATTTGCAGGTAACGATTTATTTCGTCCTCATAAATTCTTAGGTTGTTTGACATAACGGCAAAACGGATCGCGCATAGCGGTCCGTTTTTCTTTACTGTATTATGTGTCGATATGTGATATGATGTACGCTGGCCGGGACGGCGCTGATGCGTGAGTGTTACATTGGATTTTTATGCAGAGCTTATTAATTTTATCAATTATAGTATTGACTAATGATTATACTGAATCATATAATCATTAGATATGAGATTTATCTGATTGGTTGAAATGTATTTGATACTTTATGGAATGGGAGGAATTATATGACACTTGAAAGTCTGACAGACGAAGAAAGGGTTCTTCTTGAAAAGAAATTCGCTCAGTTTAAGAGACTTCCTAAGGAAAGCAACAATGTATGTCCTAACTATTATAACCCTTATCATGATCCGAGAAATTGTCCGGGCTCATGCAGATACTGTCTTTGGGACGGTGTTCTGACAGAGGAGGGTCTTTAAAAGATCTTAAACTGGAATATTTAAGACATAAGAAAGCTGATATGAAGCGTTGAAATAAAGAGTCGGGAAGCCGGATCATTTCAGATGCTGTTCATATCAGCTTATTTTATTTTTTGGAAGATCAATATAATAGTTTGGCTATTAACGATAAACGATCATAGAAATTTTCTCTAAAGATCTTATATCGCTAAAATTCGTACTGTTTGATCAGGGCGGATCATCGTGAAGCATTCCTATGTGGTCAGCATCAGGATCTCGTCTGTTACGGCAGCATTGACAGGCGCTTCAAGCCCGGCTTTTGATGCTATATCTACTATTGCGCCGTTTATGGCGGATATCTCAGTCTGGCTGTTCTTTCTTACATCCTGAAGCATAGAGCATACATTAAGGCCTGTCTTTTCAGCTACAGCAAGGACTTTGCCCCATACGCTGTCAGGATCGAAGCTTTTGCCGAGAGCATCGTTAAGTACTTCAACAGCCTCGCGTACGAGTGCTTCCGCACGGGCGCGCATATCAGGATCGTCGCATATGAAACGGTTAGGAACATCATTGAGAGCGCATACAGCGTTTATTCCAACGTTTATAAGAAGCTTATTAAGTACGGCGCCTTGCGCATCTGATGTTTCTTCTGTGTCAAATCCTGCATCAGAAAGCAGTTTTTTTACTGTTGCGAGTGATGAATGTCCGATTTCTGTTTCCGGAGCAAGTGATCCGATAACCGTTTTGCCTGTGCCGGCGAGTATGACATGACCTTCACTGTCTATGTTTACTCCCATTGCGGTAGTTCCCATTATGATGCGTTCTTTCGGAACGGCGTTCAGTATTTTCAGATGGTTTCCGTATCCGTTCTGAAGTGTGAGCGCTATGGTATCAGGACCGAAAAGCGCTGCGTGGCCGGCTACTGCATCTTCCGTCGCATATGATTTTACAGCGATAAGAACGATATCTGCAGGTACTTCATTTTCTGTGTCGGTGACTGCGCGCGGTGATGCTGAAATATTGCTGCATCCGTTATTTGAAATGATATTTATGCCTGAGCTGTTGATCCGTGAAGCGTGCTGCTCCGATCTTACTATGCAAAGGACCTCGTTTGAAGGGTCCTGCGCCAGGCGGGCAGCGTAGAGCGAGCCTATGGCTCCGCAGCCCAGAACTGCTATTTTCATGACTTTGCCTCCTTGTGACATAACTCTGAAACATAATATCCTTTAAGTATATAGTAAGCGTCCGGCGAGTAAAAGCAGAAAACGTGTGGTATACTGTATAAACGCATGAGCAAGCGAGGATGTACGAATGCTCTGCGCAGCACGGGCCGCCGGCGGCCCCGACAAGATAATTGATCATTAAAATAAATTAAAATTAAGGAGATATTATAAATTGACAGAAAAAGAAGACAGGCTGCTTGAGGCGCTGCTGCAGGACAGAGCGCGGCAGTGCAATGACAGATATATGATAACGACCAGCCATTTTCTCGATCCGCATGGAAGATCTCTGGCGCAGAATATGCTGCGTACAGGAGAGCTTGGAAGCACAAGATGCGGATTTTACGGAGGATACGATGACGCAGAAAGAGCATTGGCGGTATTTATGCCGGAATATATAGAAGAAGAGCCGGCCGAATATTTCAGTGCCGAGCCGGATGACGATCCTCTTACGGTACTTCGGGTGACGCTGAAAAAGGGTGCGCCTGTGCTGACGCATCGTGATTATCTCGGTTCTCTGATGGGGCTTGGGATAAAGCGTGAAAGTACGGGAGATATACTCGTCAGAAAAGACGGAGCTGACATAATAGTACTGAAGGAGATGGCTTCATTTATAATGATGAACATGGATAAGGCGGGGAGAGCTCGTCTGCAGTTTGAGGAAGTGCCGGTATCTGAGCTCATAGTTCCTGAGTTTCACAGGATAGAAGTGACTGAAAGTGTATCGTCACTCAGACTTGATAATGTACTGTCAGCGGCGTTTGGGCTTTCCCGCGGAAAAGCAGGTGAAGCTGTCTCTGCAGGCATAGTTTTTGTAAACGGGGTGACAGCATCGAAACCGGAAAAGCAGGTGACAGAAGGCGATAAGCTTGTGATACGCGGCCGTGGAAAGGCTGTATTCAAGGAGATAAAGGGAACGAGCAGCAAGGGCCGGACTATAATTGTAATTGAAAAATACAAATAACACATCGGCAGATGTACCTCGACTATATATGTGGCGGGTCACATTCCCGACGTTTGCTGCCGTAATATTTCATTAATTTGCAATGTAAAAAACAAATATTTCACGTGCGGGAAAAGCATGGAATTGCATTTGATATATATTATTATATGTATGCTAAGAGTTTGTTTTTGTAAAAAAGTGTTACCAGTTGTAGTGCGTCTGCGGGAGCAGACGTAATATCGAGATATATTGAGCATAAATTGTATGTAAATAAATTTCGGCATAAATAGAAATTACAGAAAAATCTAAATGAAAAACGTGCGTAAATTATCAAAAAACTATTATTTTTCAAGTCATAACGCAAAGCATACCTTGACTTGCATAAAAGCACTGTGCTAAAATACAGCATGTATATTTCCACATACACCAAAAAGTAAATATGTAGAAAATGTGTACAAATATTTTAATTCCAGGGAGGAAAAATTATGAAATCTGCTAAGAAGATATTAGCTCTTGCTGTATCAGCAATGATGCTCGTATCTATGACAGCCTGCGGTTCAGGTAACGGTAATGCAGGCGGATCAGCTGACAGTGGTTCTGCTGGCAGCGGTGAAACATTTAAGCTCGGAGGCATAGGACCTCTGACAGGTGCAGCTGCTATTTACGGTAATGCTGCAAAGAACGGCGCTCAGATCGCTGTTGACGAAATAAATGCAAAGGGAGGCATTCAGTTCGAACTGAACTTCCAGGATGATGAACATGACGCAGAGAAATCTGTTAATGCTTATAACAAACTGAAGGACTGGGGCATGCAGATCCTCGTTGGTTCTGTAACTACAACTCCTTGTGTTGCAGTATCTCAGGAAAGTAATGCTGACCGTATCTTCACTCTGACTCCTTCAGCATCTTCAAACGATGTTATCGGCGGTCAGGCTGACGCTGACGGAAACGTAACTATCCCGCGTAAGGATAACGTATTCCAGATGTGCTTCACAGACCCTAACCAGGGTACAAAGTCTGCTGAGTACATAAGCGAAAAGAATCTTGCAACTAAGATCGCTATCATCTACAACAACTCAGATGCTTACTCAACAGGTATCTACACTAAGTTTGCAGCTGAAGCAAAGCAGCTTGGACTTAATGTAGTAAGCGTTACTACATTTACGGATGATACAGCAAACGACTTCTCAGTACAGCTTAATGAAGCAAAGAATGCAGGAGCAGACCTTATATTCCTGCCTATCTACTACACACCTGCTTCACTTATCCTTACACAGGCTGACAAGATGGGTTACGATCCTAAGTTCTTCGGCGTTGACGGTATGGACGGTATCCTTACTCTCGAAGGCTTCGATACAAGCCTCGCTGAAGGTCTCATGCTTCTGACTCCGTTCACAGCTGATGCTCAGGACGATCTTACAAAGAACTTTGTTGCAAAGTATAAGGAGCAGTATAAGGATACTCCTAATCAGTTCGCAGCAGACGGTTATGACTGCGTATATGCAATCTATGATGCCATCGAAAAGAGCGGCATAACTCCTGATATGAGTGCTTCAGACATCTGCGACCAGCTTATATCTGTATTCACATCACCTGATTTCGCATTCTCAGGTCTTACAGGTGAGGGTATGACATGGTCAGATACAGGTGAAGTTTCTAAGCCGCCAAAGGGCATGGTGATCGAGAACGGCGCTTACGTTGGTATGGATAACTAAGTCAAAGTTAAAATATACTGACCTGAATTAACAGAAAATTACAAATAAAAAAGGGCTGCCTGTCAGGTGGGCAGCCCTTTTTAGATGTTTTATACACTTTAAAGATTAATTATCCAATAATATAGGGAGGTGCTCGACATGGTTTTCCTTTCTAATCTGATAAACGGAATAAGTCTGGGAAGCATTTACGCGATCATCGCATTAGGTTACACCATGGTTTACGGTATCGCCAAGATGCTGAACTTCGCCCATGGTGATGTTATCATGGTTGGTGCCTACATATGCTACTGTACTATGAGCTATCTGCATCTGCCGGCGTTTGTCGGAGTTGCGCTTGCTGTAGTAGTTTGTACTGTGTTAGGTGTAATTATCGAACGTCTGGCGTACAAGCCTCTGCGTTCAGCTCCTGCTCTTGCTGTTCTTATCACAGCGATAGGCGTGAGTTATTTCCTGCAGAACTTTGCTCTGCTAATATGGAAATCGGATCCTAAGATGTTTAAATCTGTAGTTCCGTTCCCGTCACTCAAGCTTTTCGGCGGTGAGCTGACTATAAGCTCTGTATCTATCGTTACTGTACTTGTCTGCATAATCATTATGGTAGTTCTTACTCTGTTTACAGGCAAGGGCAAGATGGGTAAGGCGATGAGAGCCGTATCTGAGGATAAGGGCGCTGCTCAGCTCATGGGCATAAATGTAAACACTACTATTTCTGTAACGTTCGCAATAGGAAGCGGTCTGGCTGCCATCGCCGGTGTACTCCTGTGCTCTGCATATCCTACGCTGATGCCTACTACAGGTTCAATGCCTGGTATAAAGGCATTTACAGCTGCGGTATTCGGAGGCATCGGATCTATTCCGGGAGCTATGCTTGGCGGTATATTACTCGGTATTATCGAAATTTTCAGTAAAGCTTATATCTCTACGCAGCTTTCAGACGCTATCGTATTTGCAGTACTGATCATTGTATTGCTGATCAAGCCTGCAGGCATGCTCGGCAAGCAGATCAGAGAAAAAGTATAAGAAGGTGGATCATTTATCATGAAGAATAAATTAAGTAAATCCACGCGCAGCAATATAATTACATACGGAATGGTAATTATAGCTTACCTTATAGTTCAGCTGCTTGTTTCACAGGGTATCATATCAAATTCACTGCAGGGACAGCTCGTTCCTATCTGCGTGTATATCGTTATGGCGATATCTCTTAACCTTACAGTAGGTATACTCGGTGAGCTGAGTCTCGGACATGCCGGCTTTATGAGCGTAGGCGCGTTTTCCGGGGTAATAGCAGCCATAAGCTTACAGAATACAGTAACAAATGACATCGCGCGCCTCATAATTTCAGTTATAGTTGCAGGTGTCTGCGCAGCAATAGCGGGCGTGCTTATCGGTATACCTGTTCTCCGCCTCAAGGGAGACTATCTTGCTATCGTAACGCTTGCTTTCGGCGAGATCATAAAGAATATCCTCAACAACCTTTATGTAGGTGTTGACGGAAGCGGACTCCATATGAGTATGAAGTCGGTAGAAGCGATGAAGATGAGCGCCGGTACTGTAATAGTAAACGGACCTATGGGAGCTGTCGGCATAAGCAAGTTATCAACATTCTTTATAGGTTTTGCACTTATCATAATAACGCTTATAATAACGCTGAATTTCATACACAGCCGTACAGGACGTGCTGTAATGGCTATACGTGACAACCGTATAGCTGCAGAGTCGGTAGGTATAAATATAACAAAATACAAGCTGATGGCTTTCGTAATATCAGCTATTCTCGCCGGCATGGCCGGCGCAGTATACGCCATGAATTATTCGACTATCGTTCCTAAGAAATTCGATTTCAATACATCGATACTTATTCTGGTATTCGTAGTTCTCGGCGGTATAGGAAATATCCGCGGCTCTATAATCTCTGCTGCCGTACTTACTATCCTTCCTGAGGCACTCAGAAGCTTCAACGACTATCGTATGCTCACATACGCGATCGTACTTATCATCGTAATGCTGGCTACGAATAATCCGAAGATGAGAGATTCTCTTATCACTCTTAAGGAAAAGTTTGTTGGCAGAAGGGAAAAGGAAGCTGCAAAGGGAGGTGCTTTAAATGAGTGATAAGGATAAAATAGTACCTATTCCTAGTGAAGGCGTTATGCCCGAACGTGATATAGACAAGATCCCTGTACTTGAGGCACGTCATCTCGGTATAGATTTTGGCGGACTTACTGCGGTAGATGAATTCAACCTGACTATAGGAAAGACAGAGATCGCAGGTCTTATCGGTCCTAACGGAGCAGGTAAGACTACAGTATTCAATCTGCTGACAAAGGTTTATCAGCCTACACGCGGAACTATCCTGCTCAATGGTAAGGACACTTCTCGAATGAATACCGTTCAGGTAAATAAAGCGGGAATAGCTCGTACATTCCAGAATATACGTCTGTTCAACGAACTTACTGTTGAAGAGAATGTAAGAGTAGGTCTGCATCATGAACTGAAGTCAAACGTATTTGCCGATATATTCCGACTTCCGCAGCACTGGAGCAGCGAGAAAAAAGCTCATGAAAAGGCAATGGAATTACTTTCCATATTTGACATGACAGATCTTGCAGAACATAAAGCAGGGTCGCTGCCTTACGGCGCTCAGCGCCGTCTTGAGATAGTAAGAGCGCTTGCTACAAATCCAAGCCTTCTGCTTCTTGATGAGCCTGCTGCGGGCATGAACCCGTCAGAGACTGCAGAGCTTATGGAAAATATAAGAAAAATAAGAGATACTTTCCAGATAGCTGTAATGCTTATCGAGCATGATATGAATCTGGTAATGGGTATCTGTGAAACTATCGCAGTACTTAACTACGGAAAGATCATCGCAAAGGGAACTCCTGTGGAGATACAGGCTAACCCTCAGGTAATCGAAGCTTATCTCGGAAAGAAGAAGGAGGAATGATCGAATGAGTCTGCTGCGTGTTGAAGATCTGCATGTGCATTATGGCAGCATCCATGCCATAAAAGGCATTTCATTTGAAGTAAATGAAGGGGAGATCGTTACTCTGATAGGCGCAAACGGTGCCGGAAAATCTACTACCCTTAATACGGTTTCAGGACTTATGAAAGCGTCAAAGGGTATTATAACTTTTAATGATGAAGATATCACAAGCGTTCCTGCGCATAAGATACTCGTAAAGGGAATGGCACTCTGCCCGGAAGGAAGACGTGTGTTCCTTGATATGAGCGTGCGCGAGAACCTTGAAATGGGTGGATATACACGTCCGGCCGGCGAGATAGAGGATTCTATCGCTGATGTTTATGACCACTTCCCGCGTCTTAAAGAAAGATCAAAGCAGAGAGCAGGTACTCTTTCAGGCGGTGAGCAGCAGATGCTCGCTATGGGAAGAGCTATGATGTCAAAGCCAAAGCTCCTGATGCTGGACGAGCCTTCTATGGGTCTTGCACCGCTGCTCGTAGAGCAGATATTCAAGATCATAGAGGAATTGCATGATGCAGGAACAACTATACTTCTCGTAGAACAGAACGCCCAGGTAGCGCTGTCGATTGCTGACAGGGCGTATGTGCTTGAGACAGGTAATATCTCTATGAGCGGAGACGCTAAAGAGCTTCTTGCTGATGACAGAGTACGCCGCGCTTATCTTGGCGGATGATGTGTTGTCCGGGATATTGTTCAAAATATAAAAAACTCAAAAACACAGATATTAAAACAGGTAAAGCCGCGCATCAAGCGCGGCTTTACCTGTTTTAGAACTTTTGATATAGGAATGTATCAGCAGTGCTTATTTAGATAAAACTTCAGTTATCTGAGGAACGATCTGCTTCTTTCTTGAAACAACGCCCTTAAGGTAAGTGCGGTCAGCTTCGGCAGAAGTAAATGCTGCATCAACAACTTCCTTTGCGCCTTCGCCTGCATAGATGAGTTCACTTGATTCATCAAGTATATCTGTGAGAAGGAAGAAGAGCATATCTACTTCATGCTCTGCAAATGACTCGTTGATGTATTCTACCATAGTATTTTTGAGATCTGCAAGCTCATCAGCATCCATTGAAGTTACCTGACCTACACCGAATGTCTTGCCGCCTGCTGTGAACTTTTTGAAATCGAGGTAAAGGATCTCTTTTGGAGTCTTTCCTGTAAGCTCACTGCCTGCCTTGAACATTTCCTTTGCGTATGCCTGAATATCATCGATACCTGCGATCTTTGCGAGAGCTTCAGCTGCATCTATGTCCTTCTGAGTGCATGTAGGTGAACGGAATGCCAGAGTATCGGAAAGGATAGCAGAACACAGAGCACCTGCAACTTCCTTTGAAGGCGTGAGTCCGCTTTCCTGATAATGCTTGTAAACGATAGTTCCTGTGCATCCTACAGGTACGTTTCTGAAATAGATAGGGTCAGGTGTCTGAACGTCACCGATCTTGTGGTGGTCAAGGATCTCCTTTATAGTAGCTTCAGAAAGGCCGTCAACAGCCTGAGCAACTTCGTTGTGGTCAACGAGAATGAGTTCTTCACCTGCAGCATTTTCAAGGAATTCAGGAGCGTCAAGACCGAAACGGTCGAGAACGAACTGAGATTCAGGGTTAACATCGCCTGCTCTGCGCGCAACATGCTTTTCGCCTGTTACTTCACTTTTATATGCAGCGTAGCCGATAGCAGAACAGATAGAGTCTGTATCCGGATTTTTATGTCCTATAACATATACCATTAATTTTTCCTCCTATTGTATATAAACTTGATTTTTATACGATCTTTGTGATCCGTCTTTACTTATCTTATCATTTATCAGATGAAGGGTACAGAAAAAATTTTATTACATTGTATATATGAAGGCGATGAACGAATATTTCAGACAACGCGCGCGCACAGCGGCGCAAACAGGAAAATAAAAAGCGCCCCGCGGGACCCGACATGCTGCAGGTCGCCGTGAGGCGTCGTCAGTTTTATTATATTATTTATTGCTTATTAATTTGAATTACCAACGGAAGAATTTGTGTCTGAATTATTATTATCAGATCTTTCTATCGCATAGAGAGTTATGTTCTGGTACAAGCCGGAAGCGTCAGCTGATTCACCTGTGTAAGGATCGAGTCCGTCGGCATCATTATAAAGCGTGTATCCGTAGTATGACTCAAAACATTTGTAATCAGGCGTTACAGTTGCCGGGATCGTGTAAATGTTTGATGTGTCGCCTGCGTCAGTCCTCTCAACAACAGTAATTGAACGCGTTGCTCCCGGGTTTATGTATCCGTCTGCGAAGCTGACGTCCGGTTCAGTCGTATCGTAAGTTACATTTTCTTCAGAAAACAGATATTCATTTCCTGATTTTCCTACATAATACATTTTTACATTGCTGAGCAGCATCGTATCTGCAGAGGCGGTATATATAGTTTTTACTTCATCTATAGTATCGCCTGACAGTGAGCCAAGAGATTTAAGCGTGTCCGAGTCATAGATATCAGATGCGTCTGCAGTCGTCGTAAGGATGATATCTGAACCTTCTTTATGGGCTGATGACAGCTTTTCAGCGTCATTTATACTGACTGTGAATGAATTTGATTTGAAATCTTCGATATAATTTGCGGTGAGCGGATAGACTATCATTTTGTCCTGATAATTGACAAAATACTCAATATTGTCTACGATGCAGTAGCTGAAATTATCTTCTGAAGAAGCGTCGGCAGCATCGTACCCCTCGGCCTGATAAACTGCCTTTCCGTCGTCCTGCTCAGCATAGCAGTATGAAGTCCGGAACGTTACTTCATCATCCAGATTCTCGTGATATGTGAATTCCTCGTATACTGACGAGTGATCCTGAAGAATGGCTGCGGTCGTATTAGCCTCATAGAGAGAATCAAGGCTGGCAGAAGTCGATCTGCCGCATCCTGCAAATGTGAGAATGGTTACAGAAGCAGCCAGAAGCGTAAGAACGCATATTTTTCTGATACTGTTTGAGTTCATTTTCAGTCTCCTTAAGTTTTTTAGTTTCAATAAGAAACTTTACGAGCCGTTTGACATTTTAACATAATTGATTGAATATCTCAATGAACAGGCTGTGAAGATTATGTGAAAAGCGTTTGTTTATCGTTCTAACACAATGGTAACAGGTCCGTCATTTACGAGTGATACCTGCATATCTGCACCGAATATACCTGTCTCAACGTGTATACCGTGTCCGCGGAGCGCATCGCACAGATACTCATAAAGAGGCTCTGACATTTCAGGACGGCCGGCAGCCATAAAATTAGGACGGTTTCCTTTTCTGCAGTCTGCGTAAAGTGTAAACTGTGAAACTGCAAGTATATCGCCGCCTATGTCGAGTACAGAGCGGTTCATATGCTGTTCTCCGTCTTCAAATATGCGCATATTGGCGATCTTATGAGCTATCCAGTCAGCCTGTTCCTTTGTATCTTCAGCCGATATGCCGATAAGTATCATAAGGCCTTTTCCGATCTTTCCGTTTACCTTTCCATCAATGGTCACAGAAGCTTCTGTAACTCTCTGTATAACTGTTTTCATATTTTAATATATCCCTTCCTTAATAAATAAATGATCATCACCGGCTGCCCTCGCGGGCAGAGCAGGAAGTGTCATGCTCGTAAGCCTGCGGATAAAAAAGAAGACCCGCAAGCCGTTCGGCTTACGGGTCCTACGTTGGTACACCATCACAGGTTCGAACTGTGGACACCCTGATTAAGAGTCAGGTGCTCTACCAGCTGAGCTAATGGTGCATATCTTGTCGTTTGTATCAACGACGTGTTTTATAATAACATAGTGAAGTATGGCTGTCAACAGATTTTTTTACAATTTTATCATACACCCTTTAAAAATTTTAATATATGCTGAAACGATATAAAAACGGTGTCGACATAAGAGTAAAAATAAAACCCGCGAGTATTGAAACTTACGGGTTTTACGTTGGTACACCATCACAGGTTCGAACTGTGGACACCCTGATTAAGAGTCAAAGCTAGTACCGTTGATTCTGTCCCGTAATGTGTCTATTCTTGATTCTAACATTTTTATTTCAGTTTTTAATTTTTCGTTTTCTTTTCCTTGTCTTATACTGTCGGTTATCATAATTACTGTTAGTAGTATAAATAATTCTGATGTTGTGAAATTGTGGAATACTGATATTAATGCAATTCCTATTATCATTATTCCGTAAATTATTATGTATGCTATTATTTTTTTCATAGCTATTTTACCTCAATGTTGAATATTCTCTTTGGTTTCAGTAACGATATTTTTTATTTTTTAATTATATCATTTTGTTACTTTCTGTTCCATTCTTTTATGATTATAAATTTCCTGCTTTTTTAATATTTGATTCACGTTTGTTGGCGTTCTCAATTATATTCAAAACGATTTCTTTTTCAGTATCGTTTAAATTATGTAATATATCTTCATTAGTTCTTTTACCTAATATTATCCAATCAGCAGATTCATTAAACAGTTCACATATTTTTTTAATAGTTTCTATAGATGGTTTTGTTTTTCCTATTTCTATATA
Source organism: uncultured Clostridia bacterium (assembly GCA_934255545.1). GTDB lineage: Bacteria > Bacillota > Clostridia > Peptostreptococcales > Anaerovoracaceae > CAKQOE01. The sequence goes on from CAKQOE010000001.1 coordinate 163,592, forward strand.
TTGAACAGCTGAAGGGCTTATTTCTATTTTTTTGGCGAACTGACTTCGATTTAGATTATTTTTTTCTCTAATTTCTTTTATTCTATTGTTCATTAGTTCGTTCCTTTTTTCTATATATAGAAATAAATAACTTTACTTTTCTATAAACTTAATATATAATTCTATATATAGAAATACTTATTCTATTTACTTAAAATTTTATTTCTATTAGCTTAATTTTTTATATTATCATGGATTTACTCGGCTGGCAATTTAACCTTTTTGTTGTACGGCTCAGAGGGAAAGGATTTTAACTATGTATGATGATCATGTTTTTTGTAATGATGCTTTAAATGAAATTAAGTTTCATCTTTCTTCTATTTTTCGTGCACAGGAATTTATTGACAGGTTTTCTAAATCTGCTGATATGGCTCATATTTTAAAGCTTTCAAAAGAATCAATGGAAATATCTAAATCTTATATTTTGCGTAAATGCAATAGATTTCCTCAGCTGGTTAATTTTCTTCCGGATTGGTTCTTAAATGATATTGATGCTTTAGCTGCATGAGGTGATTACGGTGAATAAGAAAATACTTGTATTATATTGTAATTCGTATAATTTTACTGATGATCGTACTGGTCAGATCAAAGAGGGTGTTTCTTTCAGGTACATCTTTTCTGATGATCTCGCGCCTGTAGTTAATTCTAATGGATCTAAAGGTTACACGATTCAGAAGGCTTCTTTACCTTTATCGTCTGCACCGGCGTTTATATCTGTTCCGGGTGTTTATGAGTGTGCAATGGATATTAAAGATAAAGGTGGTCAAGTTACGCTTGTACCCGTAGCTGTTACTTATATCGGAGATTAACCGATTTAGTATAAATGGCTGTCGATGTTTCGGCACCAACTGGACATTAGGCGGCCTTTAATTTGAACATTTTCATGTGCCGGCGAAAGCCGGCTTTTGTTTTTTATACGCGAGGAAGGAGGAGAGTTAGACATGAACGCTGTACAGATCATTCATAAGCATATAATGCTGCGTTTTTGTGTGGTTCTCCTTGCTATTTTTGTAGCGTTTGGTGCTTTTACGTCAACTTGCTTTGCTGATGATCCTCTCGGTCGTCAGATCACTGTTGCTGTTGGTGGAACTATAGGTTCAGGTTTAGGATCTCTTGCAGGAGGTTCTATTGCTGCTGCTGGCGTTAGTGCTGTAGGCTTACCTGCTGCTGCCCCTGTTGCTTCTAAATTAGGTTCTGGACTTGTTGGTTCTGCAGGTGGTGTAGTTGGCGGTCTGTTTGCCGGTAAACTCTATGACTTCCTTACCGGCTACGATGGCGACGTTAATGAAGATAGCTTTGAAACAGCCTACGATACATGGCTTGCAGATCAGGACGCTATGTCTTCGTATAGTAAAAATGATTATAGTTTTTATATTCTTTCTGTTAATTCTGTTTACGATAGTAATACTTCTGGTTATAATTTTTATACTTCTGATTTTATAACGCCATGTTCTGGGATGTGGTCTAATTCTTATGCTACATTGTTTTTTGTTACTTCTAATGAAACGTATTCTCCTGACTTTAATACTATAATTACTAATTGCCAGCCTTATGCATATCGTGATGCAGGTTATAGATTTACTTTTCGTGTAGATTGGAATCCTATTCCTATTGATCCTTATATTTGTGCTATGGTTTTGAAAGATGTCGATAATTTTTCTAATTATCATAATTACCGTGTTGGATCAGTTTCTTCAGGTACATCGGTTGCTTCTGCTTTAATTAATAATATCGGCTCAGGTAGTGTGACTGTAGGCTGTATAGATGCAGCATCACCGGATAAGGCTAATAATTTTTATACATTACCGCTTATTGATGAAACTGAAAATAAGTTGATATTACCGGACGGTACTGTTTTTGAATTTACAGACATTTCTTATGATTATGCAACGCGTACTTATAAAATAAGTTCTGGCGATAAATCATTTAATATTACTTATAACTATGATAATTGCGTTGTTAATAATGGTACTGCCGAAAATATATATTACTACGCTACAGTTGACGCAAACACTCCGACTTATGATAAAGATGGAAATCAGATCGGAGGATCAACTACAGATCCGGATAATCCTGATAAACCGTCAGGCGGTGACGATGACGACAGCGGTTCTATATGGGATAAAGTCGTTGACGCTATAGCAGGACTTTTTACTGCAATCGGTAAAGTTATTGGCGGATTGCTTGAAAGTGTCATAAATCTGTTTACTGGTATAGTAGACGGTCTGACCGGATGCCTTGACCTTTTCGGCAGCTTCGGCGAGTTTGTCGCAGGCTTCTATACATGGATGCCGGAAGAGTGGCGGACTATCTTAGCCGCTGCGTTCACAATATTTATTGGCTTGGCAGTCGTTAAGCTGTTCCGTGGTTCTTAATCAGGAGGTGCTGCATGAGTTTATATGATCTTATAAAGTCGTTCCTGAGTAACGGTTGGCAGTTTTTCAGTATCAAATACCCCGGAACTGATCTGACTTTTGCTAATATCGCGCTTGGAACGGTTCTGATCTTACTGTCCATAAGATTTATAAAATTTTGGTTTGGATTTGGTGACGGTTCGCCGTCAGGCGGTTCAGGATATGGCAGCGGTTCAACTGAATCTCATATCAAACCGCGGTTTCAGTATAAACGTAATGATAAACGATAATAACGTATAGGAGTTTTTTATTATGAGAGATCTCATTGTACAACTTTTCGGTGAGTACGTTTTGCCAACGTATAATTATAGCTGTACTGTATCAGCTCCCGACCCCGTGACCGGAGCAATGACCGATACAGTTACAAATTATACCGGTTTAGTTCCCGGCGGTCTTGCCGGTGTGGATTGGACTTATATAGTCGGCATACTGTTCTTTGCCATCCTGCTTAATGGCTTGATGCGCTGCATCGCGTCATTGATAAGCTGGAAGATCCATTAATGCTTTTTCCCTGGCTTCCTGGAGGTGATTTATATGGATGCAACCGTTGCAATCTCAATGCAAGATGCATTTGTCGCAATGTTTAACTTTATGCTTAGCGCGTTGATAACGCTTGTTACCAGTGAGCCGGGCATTTATTTATTTACATGTATCCTGTCTTTGTTTGTCCTTAAGTTCTTTATAGAGCTTATGACGATACATAATATTTAACTTTGAAAGGAGATGAAGCTATGACTGAGTTACTCGCAACGATAACCAGTGTGTTTACCAGCATAATCGGTATGGTAGGTACAACAGCGTCAACGGTCGCAAGTACGCCGCTGCTGCTGATAGGCTGCGTAATTCCTCTCGCAGGTGCTGCGATAGGCTTTTTCAGCCGCTTAAAGAATCTTTAATTTTATAACTAATGTGAGGTGATATTAATGGACGAGGCTGTAACTATGACTATGGCGACGCTTTTAACCACTATATCAACAGTATTTAGCAGCATTATTAAGATGGTCGGAACAGTAGCAACAACAGTTGCTGATAATCCTCTGCTGCTGATAGGCTGTGTAATTCCTCTTGCAGGTTGTGCGATAGGTTTTTTCAGCCGTTTAAAAAATCTGTAATAGTGATTTGTGAAGAATCCCGGCAGGGTGCCGGAGCATTGCCCGGCACCTGAACGGGATCACGGTAACGATTATGATATATATTCTAATTTTATTGATATGTTATGTTTTATATAAGAAAACACATTTTAAAGATCCTAAGATACTTTCAGTGTATTTTGGTCTGCCAGGAGCAGGCAAAAGTACGTTCGCTGCGTATCTTGCAGCACAGTGTAACAAAGAGTCTTTACTGGTTCGGATCGCTCGTAAACACTATGATGAAAATAATCTTTTCAAAAAGATCGTTGATACCGGTAAGCTTGGTTTTGTTAATCTGCGTATGCATACGGATGTTTATTCAAACGTTCCAATACTCGGAGCTTATGAGATCGATTCAAGAACAGATGTTGGTTTTAATCAATTCTCTAATGGTAAATTGATCATAGATGAAGCCGGTATTGATTATAATAACCGTTCATATAAGTCCATGCCTAAAGAAACCATTAAATGGTTTAAATTGCATAGACATTACAAAATGTCTGTAGACGTGTTCAGTCAGTCCTTTGAAGATATGGACGTAACGTTACGCCGCCTGGCATATCGTTACTATTTGGTAAAGAAGTCACTTATACCAAATGTTATATGTATCCGCCGTATCCGCCGCCGGATCGGTATCAATCAGGATACACATCAAATAGAGGATCAGTACGAATTTGTAATGTTCGGCACGAAAAGGATATACGCTCCCAGCTACTATAAGTATTTTGACAGTTATGACGCTCCGGAACTTAACCCGAAGGAATGGCATAAGTATACTGCACAGCAGGTTGATGATTATGAAGATGCAGCCGCTGATGCAGATGATGCGGATCCAGATGAAGTGTTTCTCGGAGATATAGAAATCAGTGATCTAAAACAGTTGGTGCATTAAATTTAATAGTTCACATTTTATATAAATGTACTTAAGCAATTACTTAAGCGTAACTATAACTTTTATGCACCCGCGCGGGTGCTTTTTTATTGCCTTTTATACAGTATTGCGCATGAGTCCACCTTTCTTCCTCTCATTGCAGCCTGCCGTAAACTTGTTTACGGTTGGCTTTCCCGGCTTGCCGGGCTAGCCGGATATTATCCGGCGTAGGTGGAGCGCAGCGTAACAGCGGCTGCCCTCAGCCGCACATAACAATTATATATACCTTAATATTTTTGGCAGATTCTCGAAATCTGCGGACCCCCGAAGTCTAACAGGGGGGTTCTACCTACAGCATGCCGAATTTTTTTCGGTGATAGACAAAAACGGAGACATTTATGAAAAGAGATAGCAGCAGCAAAGAGCTTACAAACAGGATATTATTTGACTGGCTGAGTTTCACGACGCAGCTTTGGAACCCGATGCAGCTTATAGAGTTCCTCGGTTTAGATTCCTGCAGCTGGCAGCAGATCAGCGGACAGCACGGTTATAAAGATCGTTATTATTGCGAGGGCATCAGCATACATTACAACGGTCGCGAGGATATGGGCGTATGGCTTGAAATGTCCGGTAAAGGCTGCCGTTATTATGAGGATTACGGCTGCATGAAGTGGGCCGAGCTTTTTACATGGCTTCTTTCTGAACCTTCCGACACACACATAACGCGTTTTGATGTTGCCTATGATGATTTTGAGGGTTTGCTTGACATCAATACTATTTATGATGCTGTAGACAATTATGATTTTGTGTCCCGTTGGCGTAAATGCCAGCTGTTTAAATCTAAAGATACTGTAACACATGAGGATGCGCTTACAGTACAGATGGGTTCGCGCGCTTCTCGCTGTATGCTGCGTATCTATGATAAAAAACAGGAGCAGCAGCTTGATGATGAAGCGATGAAACACTGGGTAAGAATGGAGCTGCAGCTCCGTGATGATGATGCAGTAGGCTTTATTAGGTCATACAGTACAGGTATATTTGAAATAGGTGACTTGTTTTTAGCGGTTGTTAATAATTATGTTCGTTTCATAGTTCCATCTGATACTGATTCAAACCGTTGGCGCTGGAAGATGGTCGAATGGTGGGCACAGTTCATAGGAGCAGTTGAACGAATCCGTTTAGTTACTACTCCGGGAGCAGAGTACACTATTGCAAATCTTGAACACTTTGTTATTGATCAGGCTGGACAGGCTGCTAAGACTTACATAGATATTATGGGTATAGATGCATACGTAAAATCATTGATGGAACACACATTCCATCATAATCCAAAGTATGACCGGGTGCGAGAGCATGCCGCGCAGCTGCTGCGTGACCTTGAAGATCTTGGAGGTGAGGTTAATGTTACTTGCGTCGGCGACAAATCTTTACTTTCGTGATTGTTACATACGCGGTCTTTCTATCAAAACAATAAAAGGATATAAGGATCATTTACGCATTTTCTGCAGCTTTGCCGGTGAAAGTTTTGATCTTGATAGATTCAATTTTGACTTTTATACAGACTATGCGGCGCGGATCCGCGCGCGTGGAGTATCAGCCGGAACGCTTTCAAGCTATATCCGTTCGCTTAAGATCTTTGTACGTTGGTGTATAAAACGTGGTTTTGTAAACAACTTTGACATTGACAGTATAGTTGTACCTAAGATGCCTAAAAAGAAGGTGCATATATATAGTGATGATGAGATAGTTATGATACTTGATTCTTTTGGTTCTGATTGGCTCGGCAGCCGTGACCGTGCGCTTACTCTGCTTATGCTCGACAGCGGTCTGCGCAGGCTTGAAACTATAGCCGTCCGGCTCAATGATTTTAATGAAAACTCTCTTGTTGTTCATGGTAAGGGTAACAAAGATAGAGTTGTTCCGATAGGCAGCTCATCAGCTGACGCAATCAGGCAATATGTAAATGATTGTCCGTTTGATATAAAAGATTACCTGTTTCTTGAGCGGCGCGGTGAACGAATGACGCTTAACGCTGTAAAGCTCATGGCGGCACGGCATGCCCGAAAGCTGCCGTTTGACTTTTCATGTCATCGCCTACGGCATAACTTCGCGACTAATTATTGTCTTGATGCTTACGATCGCGATGGACATGTTGATATATACAGTCTTATGATGCTTATGGGGCATGAAGATATATCGACTACACGTAAGTATTTACATTATGCATCCGGTATTTATGCAGCTAAACATCATAGATCACATTTGGATCAGATACTTATGAGGTGTTAATATGGTTTATTACTATGACATATTATGTCTATCTGTCGTTTATGCTGATATATTTTTGATCATAACTCTTCTGCGCTGCGTGATGCACAGAATCAGGGTGTTTAGAAAAAGAGTAAAAGAAAACCCACAAGTATAATAACTTGTGGGTTTATATTGGTACACCATCACAGGTTCGAACTGTGGACACCCTGATTAAGAGTCAGGTGCTCTACCAGCTGAGCTAATGGTGCATATCTGTGTCGTTTGTTATTATCACAAGCGACGCTCATTATAATAACAGCTTGACTGGCGACAGTCAATACTTTTTAAAAAAAATTTTGAAAAAATTTGCGAATAGAAAAAGCTGCGTTGAGCAGAATAATTTGTGTGGTAAAGACAGGATCAAATGTCGGAGGAGCGATCATGCTGAATAGCATTAAGGTCGTGAATGCCACGATAATCGAATGAAAATATTATAAATGATGCGCCGGGCGCATCGAGGAGGAATCATGTCAGACAGAAACAGCAGAATGAATGACAGAATGAATGACAGAATGAATGACAGAATGAATGACAGAATGAATGACAGAATGAATGACAGAATGAATGACAGAA
>CAKQOE010000002.1 GCA_934255545.1 uncultured Clostridia bacterium
GCGTTCCGCTCAGACATATTTTTGACGTTGCGGCTGCTTCAAAATAATCTGGAAGCATATCCATTCTGCTCCGAGCTCCGCTTATCCGTATATCAGCCACCGGCATCGGCAATTTCACAATAATAAAAGTTACAAAAACGTATACATTCCTACAAAAAAGCTGTACGCCCGGGTTCACCCGAACATACAGCTTTAGTATTTTTTCGTTATTATTATATAGTATTACTGTTTTATGCAGTAGCCACAGCAGCCTTCTTGGCAGGTCTAGGCAGCTTCACGATAGCGCCTGTAGGGCATTCCTTAGCGCACAGGCCGCAGTTCTTGCACTTTTCTGCGTCGATGATCGCATGATTATCAACAACATGAACAGCATCAAACTTACAAGCCTTTTCGCACTTCTTACAACCGATACAGCCAGCAGAGCATGCCTTTCTTGTAGCAGCGCCCTTATCGCATGAGCTGCATGCGACATAAACAAGGCTCTTCTGAGGAACCATATCTATGATGTGGTTAGGACATGAAGTAGCACATGCGCCGCATCCTACGCAGTTAGCGCGGTCTACCCACGCAACACCGTTTACGATGCCGATGGCATTGAAGTTACATGCCTTTACGCAGTCGCCCTGACCGAGACAGCCGTAAGCGCATGCGTTGTCGCCGTTATACATAGACTTTACAGCCTTGCATGAAGGGATACCTTTGTATTCGAGTATCTTCTGTGACTTGTCAGCATATCCGCCGCACTTTACGAGAGCGTAATGAGCCTCACCGGCTTCAACAGAAACACCCATAACTGCGCCGAGAGCTTCAGCTACAGCAGCGCCGCCTACAGGACACTTGTTGAGCTCAGCACCGTTTTCAACGATAGCGACAGCGTAGTCGCTGCAGCCTGCGTAGCCGCAGCCGCCGCAGTTAGCGCCTGGAAGAGCATCAGTGCATGCAGATACACGCTCGTCAACAGGAACGAACATGAGCTTTGCAGCTATAGTAAGGATAACACCGGCAACGATACCGATTATACATACCAGGAGGACTGGAATTAAATAACTTGACATAATTTTACAACCTCCTTAACCTAACATATTTTCAACGATACCGCCGAATCCCATGAATGAGATAGACAGTATTGCAGCAGCCATAAGTGTGATAGGGATACCCTTGAGTACTTCAGGGATATCAGCGCTTTCCATCTTTCCTCTTACACCTGCGAAGAGTACCATTGCGATAAGGAAGCCGACACCGGCACCAAATGCGTTGCAGATAGATCCGAGGAAACCGTAGCCGCTGTCGATGTTGTTTACAGTAACACCTAAAACAGCGCAGTTTGTAGTGATCAGAGGAAGGTAAACGCCGAGTGACTTGTACAGAGGCGGTACATACTTCTTAAGAGCAAGCTCTACCAGCTGTACGAGAGCAGCGATTACAAGAATGAATACTACAGTCTGCAGATAGCCTATGCCGAATCTGTCGAGGATAAGGCGCTGTATAGGCCATGTAGCGAGAGTAGCAAGTACCATTACGAAAGTAACGGCACAGCTCATGCCGACTGCGGAGTCAAGCTTTTTTGAAACTCCGAGGAACGGACAGATGCCCAGGAACTGCGCGAGTACGTAGTTGTTTACGAGCATTACAGTAAGGATTATTGAAAAATATGCTGCCATTACTTATCTCCTCCTTCCTGTGGAGCAGCCGGAGCAGCCTTTTCAGCTACCGGCTCCTTTGGTGCTGCTTCAGCAGCCTTTGATGAGCATGCAGCGCCTGCAGCAGCAGCGCATGAATTGCCTGATTCCTCAGCAAGAGCCTTGCATGCAGCTTCGCCAGGGCAGCCTGAGCAGCTGAACTCTCTGTTGAGCTTTCCGCCTGTGATCTTGTTTACGATAGCAGTCAGTACACCGAAAACAAAGAAACCGCCGGCAGGAAGAATGAATATTACCATTGGTGTGATAAGGTCAGTTGTAACTGTATGGCCGAGAACTGTACCTGCGCCGAGGAGCTCACGGATAGCGCCCATGCAGAAGAGCGCGAGCGTAAATCCAAGACCCATACCGATACCGTCGAGAGCAGAATCAACAACTGAGTTCTTGCTTGCGAACATTTCGGCACGGCCGAGTATGATACAGTTTACAACGATAAGAGGTATGTACAGTCCGAGTGAAGCGTTCAGATCAGGCAGATAAGCCTGGAGCAGGAACTGTACGACAGTTACGAATCCGGCTATTACTGTGATATAGCACGGTATTCTTACTCTGTCAGGAATGATATTCTTGAGCAGAGATATAGCTATATTTGAGCAGATAAGTACTGCAGTAGTTGACAGACCCATGCCAGCGCCGTTTATCGCACTTGTAGAAGTAGCGAGGAACGGACATGTACCAAGGAGCAGTACAAGAGTAGGGTTTTCTTTTATCAATCCCTTAGTGAGGATCGAGAGCTTTGAATTCTTTTCCATTATTTCTGTACACCTCCCATCTCACTGAAAGCAGCGATAGCTATATTTACAGCACCGTATATACCGTTTGAAGAAACAGTAGCGCCTGTAACAGCCTGGACAGTGCTGTCCTTCTTTATAGAGTCAGCGTTATCTGTAGAAGTCTTTCCTACATAGTTCTTTTCAAGATAACCGGCATCCTGAGCCTTAGTACCGAGACCCGGAGTATCTGCGTGAGCAGTTACCTTAACACCTGTGATAGTACCTTCAGCGTCAAAGCCTGTCATTACAGTGATAAGACCGCCAAAGCTCTTATTCTGAGTAGTTACTACAACACCTGAACCGTTGTCTGCAACGTAGTATTCAGTAACTCCTTCAGGAAGGTCGCCTTCGACAGCTGTAAATGAATCAGCATCCGGAAGAACAACGAGTCTTGCGGCATCAGCGTTTTCCTTGTTGATCTTTTCGATCTGCGGAGCAGTGAGCTGATAAGTAAAAGCAAGCGCTCCCGAAACAACAAGGCATATTATGAGAAGGACTACTGTAGGACCGGCCATAGTATCCTTGAACTTTGTCTTTTTAGCTTCGTTTTCCATTATTTAGCACCTCCCTCGGCAGCTTTCGCAGCAAGCTTTGCAGCCTTTTTAGGGTTGCCGTAGAGTCTCTTTTCACAGAATGAATCGATATGCGGAGTGAGGATATTCATCAGAAGGATAGAGAATGAAACACCTTCAGGGTAGTTTCCGTAAAGTCTGATGAGCATTGTAACGACACCGCAGCCGATACCGAATATCACCTTACCCATAGTAGTAGTCGGAGTAGTAGCATAATCTGTAGCCATGAAGAATGCACCGATCATTGCACCGCCTGCACAGATCTGCCATACAGGGTCAGCGCCTGCGATCAGTGATATAACAGCTACAGTTCCGAGGAACGCTACAGGAGTTGCAGGTGAGATGACCTTCATTATGATAAGGAATATACCGCCGATAAGAAGAGCAGCAGCACATACTTCACCCATAGAACCGCCTGTGTTTCCGAGGAACATAGTAAGGTTTGAGAACTGTGACTGAGCGTCAGCGATACCGCTTTCGTTCATGATACCGAGCGGAGTAGCTGAAGTAACAGCGTCTGCAGCGCTGAATACCTTACCCTGTGTAGGGTCTGCCCAGTAAGTCATATCAGTAGTGAATGAAAGGAACAGAACTATTCTTGCTGTGATAGCAGGGTTTGCAAAGTTCTGTCCGAGACCTCCGAAGAACTGCTTAACGATGACGATAGCAACGAAGCAGCCGATAACAGCCATCCAGTAAGGAAGAGTTACAGGAACGTTCATAGCGATAAGAAGACCTGTAACTACAGCACTGAGATCGCCTATAGTAGAAGGCTTTTTAGCGATCTTTTCATAAGCCCATTCAAAGAACATGCTTGCAACGATACATACAGCAGCGAGTATGAGAGCTCTTGCGCCGAATATAACGACAGAAGCGATAAGTGAAGGCAGAAGTGCGATCACTACGAGAGACATGATCTTTGTTGTATTCATAGAATCCACGATATGCGGATTTGATGTTACAAGAAGATTAGAATTTTTTGCAGTTTTCATTTTAATGACCAGCCTCCTTTGCCATGCCCTTCGCAAGTGTATTTATGAAAGCGAGAGGCTTTTTAGCAGGACAGACGTAAGAACAGCTGCCGCATGTCATGCATTCCATGATCTTCAGATCCTTAAGTCTCTGAGCGTCGCCGGCCTTGAATGCCTTTGCGTATTCCTTAGGCATAAGGCCGATAGGACATGCTCTGTGGCATCTGCCGCAGTTGATGCATGCAGTAGGTTCAGATATCTCAGCCTGCTTTTCATCAAAGAAAAGAACAGAACCTGTATTCTTTACAACGACACCGCCGTCGCTGCTCTGTGCCTTACCCATCATAGGACCGCCTGCGATGATCTTCTTAGGCTCAGCCTTATAGCCGCCGCAGAATTCAGCGAGGTCGTAATACTTTGTTCCTATGAGAGTATCTACGTTTTCAGGCTTTGCGATGGCATCGCCCGCAACAGTTACAGTTCTGCTGATCATAGGCATACCTGTTCTGAAGTATTCGCCTATCTTGAGTATAGTAGTTACATTTGAAAGTATGCATCCTACAGAAGCAGGAAGCTCGCCTGCGTTAAGAGTCTTTCCGGCAGTCTCGTGGATGAGGACTCTTTCAGCGCCCTGAGGGTAAGTGCTTCTGAGTTCAGTTACTTCAGCTCCGGGGATATCCTTTACAGCGTCACGCATCTTTGCGATAGCGTCAGGCTTGTTGTTTTCGATACCTATGTAGCACTTCTTAAGGTCAAGATACTTCATGATGAGCTTGATACCTGAAACGATATCGTCTGTATGCTCAAGCATGTTTCTGTGGTCTGAAGTGATGAACGGTTCGCATTCAGCGCCGTTTACTATAAGAGTATCACATTCATCAATGTTTGCAGGATTCAGCTTTACGTGCGTAGGGAATGACGCGCCGCCAAGACCTACAACGCCGCTGGCTCTTACAGCCTTTATAAAGTCGTCTCTTGTCTCGCACTGAGGTACAGCGAGACCTTCGAATGGCTCCTGTTTACCGTCGGCAGCGATAATTACATATTTATCAATGCCTCCAAGAGCGGAACGGGCCTCCTCTATAGCCACTACATCACCTGAAACGCTCGAATATATAGGAGCGCTGATGAATGCATCTACATCACCGATAAGCTGTCCAACCTTGACGTGGTCGCCCTTAGCGACTACAGGCTGACATGGCTTGCCGATGTGCTGTGACATAGAGATATAGACCTTTTCAGGAACAGGCATCTGTACGATAGCGCTTCCGGCAGTATCCTTATGATGCGCAACGTGGATGCTGTTCATGTGATTTGAAAATAATCCCATGTCTTCATCTCCTTCTTCATGTGAATATTTGCATATAAAAAAACAATAAATGCAGCATTACACCGGGTCTCCCCGGCGCTGAAAGAATTATAACCCTTCTTGTATGCAAAAATCAATAAAAATACATAGTTATTTAAATAACAAATTTGAGAACATATCCCGCGACCGCCGGGCGGTCGATCAAAATACTGAAATTCCAACGATTGTAAGTGTAAAAATAATTAAAAAAACATCTTAAAAAATATATGGCGCAGGCCGGCCTGCGTATATTATATGATTGAATTGTACTTAAAAAAATGTTAAAATAAATATTTGTTCAAATGGAAATACATGATTGCGGCTCAAGCCGCGTAATAGGAGGATCAACACATGCCTGGAAATAAAAAATACAGGGACGCGTACTATCCTGTAAGAAAGATAACTGACCTGAAGGATATGATAAATTCTTCTGCTGAACTTTTCGGTGAAAGATCTGCTTACCTCATAAAAAAGATACCCGGAGGCAGGTATACACCCGTTTCGTATGTTCAGCTCAAGGCAGACATAGATGCATTCGGCACCGCAATGATAGATCTTGGCCTTAAGGATAAGCATATAGGTGTAATAGGTGAAACAAGATATGAGTGGATGGTAGCTGACCTGAGCGCCGCAAGCGGCGTAGGCGTTGCTGTTCCGTTCGATAAGGAGCTGCCTGTAGACGAGCTTAAGAATCTTGTAGAAAGAGCGCACCTGAGCGCGATCGTTTACTCAGGCAAAGTCGAAAAGCTGATCATGAAGGCTATAGAGGGTATAGATACACTTGACTATATAATAAGTATGGATGCAGAGGAATCAGACGAAAACAGGCTTTCAATGCACAGACTTATGGAAAAGGGACACGAGCTCGTGAGAAAGGGCGACAGGTCGTACATCGATGCGGTCATAGACCCTGATGCGATGCATATACTGCTTTTTACATCAGGAACTACAGGACTGGCAAAGGGCGTAATGCTTTCCCATAAAAATATAGTTTCAAATGTAATGAATATGTCGCAGTACGTTCACGTAAACGCAGACGATGTCTCACTGTCCATCCTTCCTATACACCATACATATGAATATACGTGCGACCATATGACTGTCCTGTATCAGGGCGGAACTGTAGCCATATGTGAAGGTCTGAAGCACATAGTAAAAAATATGGCAGAGTGCCGGGCGACTATAATGCTCGGCGTTCCTCTCGTATTTGAGATGATGCACAAGCGTGTGTGGAAGCAGGCTGAAAAGACAGGTAAAGCAGCAAAGCTCAAGAAAGGCCTTATGCTTGCAAAGAAGCTCGACAGATTTAATATAAAAGCAATGAGGAAGCTGTTCAAGGATGTCCACAACGCATTCGGCGGCAATATGAAGATGTTCATATCAGGAGCTGCTGCGCTCGATCCTGATATAATAGAAGACTTCAATTATATGGGAATAAATACGTTCCAGGGCTACGGTATGACAGAGTCATCACCTATCATAGCAGTCCACCGAGACCGCTTCCACGAGCCTGCAGCGTCTGTAGGTCCTGCAATGCCTAATACCGAGATCGTTATAGACGATCCTGACAGCGACGGAGTCGGCGAGATCGTAGTAAAGTCTGATTCCGTGATGCTCGGATATTACGAGGCTCCTGAAGAGACAGCAAAGGTGCTTAAGGACGGCTGGCTCCGGACCGGGGATTACGGATATCTCGACAAGGACGGAATGCTCTTTATAACAGGCAGAAAAAAGAACGTTATCGTTACTAAAAACGGTAAAAATATATTCCCTGAGGAAGTAGAATATTACCTCATGAAGAGTCCGTATATAAAGGAAGTCATTGTTGACGGCATCGATGACGGTACCGGTGAGCTTATCGTAACGGCTCATATAGTTCCTGAGGAAGATGAGATGAAGGCTCTCGGAGAAATGAACGATGAACAGACTCACAAGTTCTTTAAAAAGATAATAGATGATGTTAACGACGGCATGTCATCATATAAGAGAGTAAAGAAGTTTGAGATAAGAACTGAAGAATTTGAGAAAACAAGCACGAGAAAGATAAAAAGATACGGTTCAAATACTCAAAATAAGTAATTGACTGGAATAACTCATGTGAGTATAATTTACTTATTAATCGGTAAGATGTTGGACAGCCTCATGGCTGCCGGCAGGCAGAGACAATAAGATTTTTTTATCTAAAAGAGAGGTTTTAAAGATGAAAAACGTAAAGAAATTCATGGCGGTGGCACTTGCAGTAGTCATGGCTGTAGCTGTACTTGCAGGATGCGGCTCAAACAACGCTGCAGGCGGAAACTCAGCAGCTGACAACAGCGGTTCGGCAGCATCAGCTGACGCTAACTCAGTACTCAACACAAAGGTCCTCAGAGTTGGTATGGAATGCGGTTATGCTCCTTACAACTGGACACAGAACGATGACTCAAACGGCGCTATCCCTATCGCTGATACAAGCGATTACGCTTACGGATATGACGTAATGATGGCAAAGCTCATCGGTGAAAAGCTCGGCTACGATGTACAGATAAACAGGATAGACTGGGATTCACTCCCTGTAGCTCTTAAGTCAGGTAAGATAGACTGCGTTATCGCAGGTCAGTCTATAACTGCTGAAAGACTTCAGTCTGTAGACTTCACAAAGCCTTATTACTATGCTTCAGTAGTAGGTCTCGCAAAGAAGGGCAGCGATGCCGCAGCTGCAGCTTCGATCGCTGATCTTGACGGTGTTACATGCACATCACAGATCAACACTATCTGGTATACGGTACTCGACCAGATCCCTAACGTAAACAAGCTTCCTGCTCAGGAAACAGTTCCTAACATGCTTCTTTCTCTCGAATCAGGCAAGGTAGACTTCGTATGCACAGACATGCCTACAGCTATGGCTGCATGCGTAGCTTATCCTGACCTTCAGATCGTATTTGAAGACGGCAAGGCATTTGAAGTTTCAGATGAGGACGTTAATATCGGCATCTCTGTAAAGAAGGGCAACACTGAGCTCGTAGACAAGATCAACAGTGTTCTTGATACTCTGACAACAGATGATTTCGATAAGATGATGAACGAAGCTATTTCAGTTCAGCCGTTATCTAACTAATAATATATCCGGCTGACATACGCTGAATAAGCTGCCGGCGCCGGCAGTATGATCTAGACATCAGACATATTAAAAACAGGGAACTTACCGTTGGATGGCCGTGATACAGGCTTCAGGGTGCCCATCGGGCGCCCCGGTGACGGAGTTTCCTGTTTTTCTGTATGGTTTAAAGTACATGGGAGACCGTGAGGTCTCGCGTGTTTTTCTGCTTTAATGCGTTAATATTGCATTAGGGCATCACAGTATTGCATTTTATTAGTGATTTATTGAAGGGAGAGCAAAGATGGCTGGTTTACCTGCGTCCTTTTTCGGAAAGGTATTCTTTATACTCCAGAATTACTGGGGATCGCTTCTGGCAGGTGCCGGAAGGACTATTGCTATCGCTATCGTCGGAACGTTTTTCGGCGTAGTTATCGGTCTGCTTGTCGGAACGGTCATGACGGTTCCTAAGCAGATGAATGAAAATCCTGTTAAGACAGGCTTTATGTGGGCAGTTAAGAAGCTGCTGTTCTGCTATATCGAGTTTTTCCGCGGAACGCCTATGATGGTTCAGGCTATGTTCATATACTACGGAATGATCCAGTACGCTAATTACGATATGGGGATGTGGAAGGCGGCGTTCTTTATAGTTTCCATAAATACAGGCGCTTATATGGCTGAAACTGTAAGAGGAGGCATACTGTCGATAGACAAGGGGCAGACAGAGGGAGCAAAGGCTATAGGCATGACGCATATACAGACTATGCGTTATGTGATAATGCCTCAGGCTATAAGGAACATCATGCCGCAGATCGGCAACAACCTGATAATCAATATAAAGGATACATCGGTATTAAGCGTTATATCTGTAACAGAGCTTTTCTTCGTTGGAAAGGGCGTTGCAGGTGTTTACTATCTGACGTTTGAAACATATTTTATAGTATGCTTTATGTATCTGATAATGACTGTGACGAGCGCGCGCATACTGCGTTTTGTCGAGAAGCGCATGGACGGCACTGACAGCTACGATCTTGCGACTACTGACACGCTTGCTCATACGAGCGGTATGACGCTTTATATGGAAAAGGAGGATGAATAATATGGCAGACGCTATCATCCGTGTTTCCCATCTTGAAAAGAGTTTTGGAAAGCATAAGGTACTTAAGGATATAAATTTTGACGTAAACAAAGGTGACGTTACGTGCATAATCGGATCATCAGGCTCAGGAAAATCAACGCTCCTGCGCTGTATAAACGTTCTTGAGATACCAACTGCCGGAAATATATACTTCCATGACAAGGATATACTCGATAAGTCAAATAAAGTTACGGAATACCGCGCAAAGGTAGGAATGGTATTCCAGAGCTTTAATCTGTTCAATAACATGACAGTTCTCCAGAACTGCACTGTAGGCGTGCGCAAGGTGCTTAAAAAGGGCGATGCGTATGCTAAGGAGATCGCTACGAAGTATCTTGAAAAGGTAGGCATGCTGCCTTATATAAATGCAAGACCGTCACAGCTTTCAGGCGGTCAGAAACAGCGTGTAGCGATAGCCCGCGCTCTTGCGATGGAGCCTGAGGTACTGCTGTTTGACGAGCCGACATCCGCTCTCGATCCTGAGATGGTAGGAGAAGTTCTTGACGTAATAAGAAACCTCGCCAGGGAAGGTCTGACTATGATAATAGTCACTCATGAGATGGCGTTTGCGCGCGACGTTTCCACTAATGTAGCGTTCATGGATCAGGGCGTTATAGCTGAGATGGATACGCCGGATGTTATATTCAACGAACCGAAGAATCCGAGAACAAAGGAATTCCTTTCACGTTTTATGAATAAGTAAATATTGATCTTACAGCGCATAGCTGATAGACGATATAAAAGCCGCCGGCCATCCGGCGGCTTTTCGCGTCTCTTACAACAAAGTATTATAATATCTTAACAAATTTTAAGCACAAAATTCTAAGCTCCGATGGACAGATGTCGGACAATAGATGATAATTTTAATATATTGAATGTGATACAGATGTTTTAAAAGTACTGTGCCGGTGTATAATGTAGATGAAAAGATGATCAGGGATGCCCGGAGATACACTTCTTAAGCCGGCGCACGGAGCGCTGCATCGTTGTATATTTTGGGTAAAAGTAATTCGAAAGGAGTTTGCATTATGAAAAAGAATATCAGAAGAACGGCTGCGGCTGTGCTTGCACTTTCGATGATGACATTCGGTTTTGCAGGCTGCGGTCAGAACAACAACAGTACAGGAAGCGCGTCTGACAGCGATACATCTGTAAATACAAGCGCAGATGCCGAAAACAGCGGCGTTATATCGCCTGCGCCACTCGGATACACTGTATCAGCTGAAATGCCGGACGGCACATATCACGTAGACCTCGATGTTTCAACGCTTGCGGAGCAGTCAGACGGTACATGCAGGATCCATGCGACTATAGAGGATTATGATATCTACGATCAGGTAGATATGAACAATATGAAAGTCGGAGATACTGTAAAGGTTGCAGAAAAGGATGTAAAGGTAGAGTCTCTTGAGAGAGATGACAGCAACGGCATCATAACTGTAAACGGCGGCACTGAAGAAGGCGGTTATGATTTCACACCGCTTGAAGCTGATAACGGCAACGGTTATCGTACATTAACGATGGATGATTACCCTGTTTATTATGTCGTTGGCGAGACTGACCTTACCATATCAGCAAATGTAAAGCTGTCTGACGGATTTGGTCTTGACAGCCCTTCAGAAGCGCCTGTTACCGTAGACCACAACGGATTTGCAAAGCATATGCAGGAAAATTATCCTGAATTCTGGACATGCGGCAGCACGAGCGTAGTCATAGAAAATGGACAGGTAACTGAGATAGATCGTATATGGGTGCCATAAGGCATAATAAATAACGTAGCGCCGGATGTTCCGTATTTGGCGCAGGCCGGCCTGCGATACTGTCCGGTATATTCATTTTATTGTTGAATTATGAACGGCGGTGCGATAGAATAAAAAATATTCTTCGTGGCGCAAAACGACGGGAGAAGCGATTCTCCCGTTTTTTTATGCGCATCATAAGATACTTAAGCTTGATTTTTTATGATTTGAACAGGATAAAGTGAATATTATGAAAGTAGGAAAATTGGATAACGGGACGCTTGAGCGTCTGATAATAAACAAAATAAAATGCCGCAGACCTGAGGTGAAAAAGAGCGCAGCAGTAGGAGAGGACTGCGCCGTGATAGATTTCGGAGAATACAACTGCGTGATCTCGACTGACCCGATAACGGGCGCTGTAAACGATATAGGAAGACTTGCAGTAAACGTATCATGCAACGACATAGCGTCAAACGGCGTTGAGCCGCTCGGCATACTGCTTACAGTCCTGCTTCCGCCTTCCGTTACAGAAGAGCAGATGTCACAGATAATGGCTGACGCGGCAGACGAGGCAGCAAAGCTCAATATCGAGATACTCGGAGGCCATACTGAAATAACTCCTGTAGTAACAGTTCCTGTAATATCTGCGACGGCCCTGGGCCGTCAGATCGCTTCAGGAGCAGTTGACAGAAATATAGAGCCCGGAGACCTTTTTGTTATGACGAAAGCCGCAGGCATCGAGGGGACAGGCATAATCGTCTCTGATTATGGTGATGAGCTTACCGATGTGCTTACAGAAGAGGAGCGCAGCTTCGCCGTAAGCCTGCTTGATAATACAAGCGTTGTAAAAGAGGGCGTTATAGCGGGAAAGATGGGCATAGGACCGATGCATGATATAACAGAAGGCGGAGTCCTCGGAGCGATATGGGAGCTGTGCAGGATATCCGGTGTCGGAGCAGATATAGATACTGCAAAAGTACCGCTTTATGATGTGACCGAAAAGGTATGCAGTCATTACGGACTGAACCCGTACAGGCTCATATCCAGCGGTTCCATGATGATGGCTGTCCAGCCTGAAAAGTATGACGCGCTTATGAGAGAGCTTAAGGAAGCGGGGATAGGCGCTACCTGCATAGGCAGGGCCGTGATGCAGGGCGAGGGTACGGACATCGCTGCACCGACTGCGGATGAGCTGTTTAAAGTTATTCATCGCAAGTAATACGGATAGTCTGATGCGCCGGCGACGGCGCGTTAATGCGTTTATGCGTTAAATCACCAAATTATTTTCTGACTATATTTGTATTAACATGAATTTTTGGCGAATTTAAATTTTTTTTAACGTTTTTATTTAAAAAATTTTCATATTGGTATATTATTGTTAAGTGCAGTCTGTTGCGGATCAAATATTTAATTATTGTCAATGTTAAATTTATATCATGCCAATCTGACAAAATTGAAGAATCTGAAACTGTTATCAGGGAAAGATATAAATAAAACATTTACGCTACACGCAGCAGCTGTAAAAAACGTATATGTAAAATGATTAATCTAGGAGAAGGAAAGTGGAATCATTAGGTACCAAGCAGCTTGGAATCAATAATCCAGGCGAAGTTTACAGAAATCTTGATCCGGCTCAGCTGACTGAGGCTGCTCTGCGCAGAGGAGAAGGTAAGCTCTGCAAGACAGGTGCGCTTGTTGTAACTACAGGCAAGTACACAGGAAGGAGCCCTGACGACAAGTTTATCGTTGACACACCGGCTATCCATGATGATATCTCGTGGGGCAAGGTAAACCGTCCTATCAGCAGAGAGAAGTTTGACTCTATCAAGAATAAAGCTCTTGCTTATCTTGAAGGAAAAGAAATTTTTGTATTTGACGGTATGGCAGGTGCAGATCCGAAGTATACACGCAAATTCAGAGTTATAAACGAACTTGCATCTCAGAATCTCTTTATCCATCAGCTTCTGATAAGACCTACAGAAGAAGAACTGGAAAATTACGGCGAGCCGGATTATACGATACTCTGCGCTCCAGGTTTCAAATGCGATCCTGAAGTCGATGGCGTAAATTCAGAAGCGGCTATCATGATCGATTATGAGGCTCACTACATCGTTATCGTAGGTTCGGGCTATGCAGGAGAGATAAAGAAGAGCGTATTTTCCACTATGAACTTTGTGCTTCCTAAGGAAAATGACGTGCTTCCTATGCACTGCTCAGCAAATATGGATCCTGAAACAGGAGAATCAGCAGTATTCTTCGGTCTTTCAGGTACGGGAAAGACAACTCTTTCCGCTGACCCTCTCAGAAAGCTCATCGGAGACGATGAACACGGCTGGTCTGCAGACGGTATATTCAACTTCGAGGGCGGATGCTATGCGAAGTGCATAAATCTCGATCCTGAGGCTGAGCCTGAGATACACGGCGCAGTCAGGTTCGGAGCTCTTGTTGAGAACGTTGTTATGGATTCTGATACAAGAGAGCTTGACTTCTTTGATTCAAGCCTTACAGAAAATACAAGAGTAGGATATCCTGTTGACTATATCAGCAACGCTGCAGTTCCCGGTGTAGGCGGTATCCCTAAAGTAGTAATATTCCTTACTGCTGACGCTTTCGGAGTTCTCCCTCCGATATCAAGACTCAGCAGGGAAGCAGCTATGTACCATTTTGTTACAGGATTTACTTCAAAGCTTGCAGGTACTGAGCGCGGTGTAAAGGAACCTCAGCCTACATTCTCTACATTATTTGGAGAGCCGTTCATGCCTATGGATCCTAGCGTTTACGCTCATATGCTCGGTGACAGGCTCGATAAGTATGATACAAAGGTATATCTCGTAAATACAGGCTGGTCAGGCGGTGCTTACGGCACAGGAAGCAGAATAAAGCTCAGATACACAAGAGCTATGGTAACTGCAGCCCTCAACGGAGAGCTTGAAAAGTCAGAGTACAAGTACAATGAAGCATTCAACCTTGATGTCCCTCAGTCATGCCCGGGCGTTCCTGAAGAGATCATGAACCCTCGCGACACATGGGAAGACAAGGCTGCTTATGATGAAGCGGCTCTGAAGCTTGCTAAGATGTTCCACGACAATTTCAGCGCAAAGTATCCCGATATGCCTGAGAACATCGCTAACGCAGGTCCAAATCTCGGAAAGTAAATTTATAAATTATGGCAGCAGAAAAAACACGTGAAGAACTGGTAGAAGCTCTCGAAAGATATTTCGAAGCATATTACGATGTTAACAAAGCCTCAGAAGACGCAGCTCCTTTGAGGCTTCGCTGCGACCTTCACGTTAACAATCAGAAATATTTTTTATTTAAGAAAAATGTTATGTGGGAGGCGAACTGCCACGAATACGTATACATTTTTTCTGTACCGAAGCTGACGGATGAGATGTACAGGCTTTGTGAACATGTCGCTTACGAAGCGGGCATGAAGCTTGTAGATCCCGTACCGGACCACATGTACACGTACATTACGTGCGTTATAGTGGCAGACGAGACAGAGCCTTCGGCGGTAAGGGCGTTAAAAAAGTGCCGTATATACAAAAGTTTTCGCTTTTCGCTGAGAGGCTGGATGGAATTCCATACAGCGGTACTCGACCGCTCGCGCGGACGCGCTTATACGAACCGCAGCGGCCGGGCTTATGCGAAATTATTTAATAAAATACTTCAAAAATCAAAAGGTAATATGTAAAACCTAAAAGGAGAGTTAAAATGAACGCAGTAGTAATCTTACTGGTCGGTCTCGCTATCCTTGTTATTGCGTATCTTACTTACGGAAGATGGCTCGCAAAACAGTGGGGCGTTGATCCTTCACGCCAGACTCCTGCTCATGAGATGGAAGACGGCATGGACTATGTGCCTGCAAAGACACCCGTACTCCTTGGCCACCACTTCTCATCTATTGCCGGAGCAGGCCCTATAAACGGCCCTATACAGGCAGCAGTATTCGGTTGGGTACCTGTACTTTTATGGGTGCTTATCGGTGGTATATTCTTTGGCGCTGTACACGACTTCGGTGCGTTGTTCGCTTCTATCAGAAACAAGGGTAAATCTATCGGAGAAGTTATTTCAGCAAGTATGGGAAGCAAGGCTAAAAAGCTGTTCCTCGTATTTGCTTATCTTACTCTGATCCTCGTAGTAGCAGCATTCGCTTCTATCGTTGCAAATACATTCAACGCTACTTATGATGCGTCAGGAGCTGTAGATGTACAGGCAAGTACAGCAAACGCTCGTACAGCCATGATATCTATCATGTTTATACTTATAGCAGTTCTTTTTGGTTTCTTCGTTTACAGAAGAAATGCAGGACTTGCTGTTTCAACTGTTATCGGTGTTGCCGCTATCATATTATGTATGGTGATCGGTTTCAACTGGCATCCGCTTTATCTGAGCGGAACTACATGGATGTTCATCATCGGTATCTACATCATGGTCGCTTCGGTATGCCCGGTATGGATACTTCTCCAGCCGAGAGACTACCTCAGCTCATTCCTGCTGTACTTCATGATGATCGCTGCCGTTATCGGTATCATAGGCGCTCATCCTACACTGGACATCCCTGCATTTACAGGTTTCGTTGATACTATCGCTCCTACAGGAAAGTCACTCGGAGGTATGTTCCCTGCACTGTTCATCACTATCGCATGCGGCGCTATCTCAGGCTTCCATTCACTCGTAGGCTCAGGTACTACAGCTAAGCAGCTCGACAGGGAGCAGGACGCTCAGCCTATCGCTTACGGCGGCATGCTTATCGAGTGCGCGCTCGCTATCATCTCACTCTGCGCTGTAGGTTACATCTGGAATGACTATCAGTCAGGTACTACAGTAGTTCCTACTGCAGTATTTGCGACAGGTATCTCACAGATGATCGACAAGATCCCGTTCCTCTCAGGAACTCAGGAGATCACTTACTCAATGCTTATCCTTGCGGTATCAGCATTCTGCCTTACTTCGCTTGATACAGCTACTCGTCTTTCAAGATACATGTTCCAGGAATTCTGGCTCAACGGAAAGACTTATAAAGAAGCTGAAGGCGCAGCAAAGGTGCTCGCTAATCCATTAGTAGCAACTATCATCTCTGTTGTTCTCGGTATCGGTCTCGGTATGACAGGCTATGCTAACATCTGGGCGCTCTTCGGAGCTGCAAACCAGCTGCTCGCAGCGCTTGGTCTCATGGCTGTTGCTTCATGGCTCGGCTCTGTTGGCAGAAACAACAAGATGTTCTACATCCCTATGATCTTCATGCTCGTAGTAACACTTACTTCACTCTGCTTTACTATCAAGTCAAATCTTATTGGCGCTATGGCAGGCGGTGAAGGCGTTGCATGGATGTGGATCCGCGCGATCCTCGCTATACTTCTCGTAGTTCTCGCTGTTATCCTCGCTGTTGACAGCATCAGGACTATCATGAAGGAAGCAAAGAAAAACGCTGCAGCTTAATAAAAAAGCCGCTTAAAACGCGTTACAGGCTG
Source organism: uncultured Clostridia bacterium (assembly GCA_934255545.1). Taxonomy (GTDB): domain Bacteria; phylum Bacillota; class Clostridia; order Peptostreptococcales; family Anaerovoracaceae; genus CAKQOE01. The sequence continues at coordinate 16,789 of CAKQOE010000002.1, forward strand.
TCTGAAGGCGATGCCGGAAGCACAGCAGCAGATATAAATATTCGATAAATACGAAATATTTTAACGAATTGAATAATATCGTGACGCGCCGTCACCGGCGCCAACGGTATGCACAGCAGAAAAGCGAAATATTTTTATCAGAGCTGCCGCAGTTCATAAAAGACTGCGGCAGCTTTTTTAATGCAATAAAAAAGAGCCGCCCTGGTGACGGGGCAGCCCTTGGATCTGTTTGTACATAAATATTACTGTATATTTTATGCTATGTGCTTTTAATGCTTACTGTGCAGAGCTTTCAGTATCGCCTGCAGGCTCAGCGTCTACCTTACCGCCTTCAACTACGAGAGCTTCAGGGTCTGCAGCGTCGCCGTATACAGGAGCGAGAGTTTCTTCATAATCCTTGTGGAAGAAGTTTTCGCCTGCGAGAGATTCGATCTCACCGTTTATCCATTCGAGGAGTGAAGTGTTGCCCTTTGCTACTGCAGGAGCGATAGTGTCGATCTGTCCGAGTGATTCAACGCCTACAGTGAAGCCTGGATTGCTGATAGCCCATGCGAGTACTTCTGTGTTGTCTGTAGAAAGAGCGTCGCCTCTGCCATCGAGAAGAGCGTTGTAAGCGTCAGCGTACTGGTCGTACTTAACGAGCTCGATGTCAGGATAGTTTTCAGCGAAGTATGTTTCGGCAGTAGTACCCTTGCATACGATGAGCTTCTTGCCGTTGAGCTGTTCCGGATCAGTGATCTCAGCGCTCTCAGGTGAAACGATACCTAAAGCTACCTTCATGTAAGGCAGGCAGAAGTCTACCTTCTGAGCTCTTTCCTCTGTAACTGTGAAGTTAGCGAGGACTACATCGACCTTTCCTGTTTCAACGAATTCAACTCTGCTTGCAGGATCTGTAGAAACGTATTCTACCTTAACGCCGAGATCCTGAGCTAATCTTTCAGCAAAGTAAACGTCATATCCGGCATACTTACCGTTTTCGTCAACATAACCGAACGGAGCCTTGTCGCTGAATACGCCGATCCTGATAGTGCCGTCAGCCTTGATCTCATCTACTGTACGTCCTGCAACGCTTGCAGATGATGAACCGTTGTCAGCGCCGGCAGCGCTTCCTGCATTGTCTGTGTTTGAACCGCATCCTGTAAATGCTGCTCCTATCATGAGAACAGACATGGCAAGAGCTAAAATACTTCTCTTTTTCATGATATTTTCCCTCCATGATGTCAGCCCGCACGGGCTGAAGAAAATGAATTTGATATTTATTATATTAAAAGCCGCTCGCTTGTTCATAAAATGTTGGGCATTTTATTCTGATGTTCAAGCGGGCGGCATAATATAACCAATGTTTTAATATTTGGACAAAGCGGCGTAAGCCGCCCTGCACGCGCCGGGCGCGTGTTGTGATATCTGCGCGTAAGCGCTGCTTATTGCCGTTTTGATCTTATTCGGCGTCGTTCTCCTGCAGGTGGACTGTATGCTTGTCAAATGAGAACGTGCTGAGGAACTGCCTTGCGCGTTCAGATGACGGGTTTGTGAAGAATGTCTCAGGGTCTGTTTCTTCTACGACCTTTCCGCCGTCGAGGAACATTATGCGGTCTGCGATGGCTCTGGCAAACTGCATCTCATGCGTTACGATGACCATTGTGAGGCCCTGTTCAGCGAGTTCGAGCATAACGTCGAGTACCTCTCGTACCATTTCAGGGTCGAGCGCCGCGGTTACTTCGTCGAAGAGCATGACTTCAGGATGCATGCAGAGCGCGCGCACTATAGCGACTCTCTGCTTCTGACCGCCTGAGAGCTGGCGCGGGAACTGGTCTTTCTTTTCCCACAGACCTACACGTTTAAGGAGCTTTTCTGCTTCTGCTTCCGCTTCTGCCTTTGAGCGCTTCTGTACTTTTATAGGAGCAAGCGTTATGTTGTCAAGTATCGTCTTGTGAGGGAAGAGATCGTAGCTTTGGAAGACCATGCCGATCTTCTGGCGCATGCGCGTCATGTTCTTTCCTGTAGACGTTATCGGCTCGCCGTCGAGGAGTATCTCGCCGCCGTTTATCTGCTCAAGACCGTTGAGACAGCGGAGCAGAGTGCTCTTTCCGCAGCCCGAAGGCCCGAGGACTACTACTACCTCGCCGTGCTTTACTGAAAGGTCTATGCCGTTTAAAACTACGTCATCACCGAATTTTTTTATTATGCCTGTTGCTTTTAACTGTATATTGTCATCCATGGGAACGTTTTACCTCCATTTTTCTTCAAGCTTCTTTGCTGCCATGGATATAGGCCAGCATATGAAGAAGTACATGAAGAATACTACTGCGTAGATCCAGAGCGCTGCTGTCGGGTAATCGAAGCGGTTTGCGTCGATTATCTGCTGACCGACCTTCAGGACCTCGACTATGCCGATGAGCGCTATAAGGCTCGTTGTCTTTATCATACGTGTCGTCAGATTTATCGCGAGAGGCAGGAGCCTTCTGAGTGTCTGAGGCACGATGATCAGAACAAATGTCTGAAGTTTCGTCATGCCGAGCGCTGTTGCACTGTCGTACTGGTGTTTAGGTATGCTTATGAGAGCTCCGCGCACGAGGTCGCCCATTTCTGCTGTGCCCCAGAGAGTGAATACTATAACGGCGCTCAGCTCCGCTGAGAGATTGAGACCGAAAGCTCTTGTTACACCGAAGTACATAAGGAAGAGCAGTACCAGAGGCGGCATGATACGTATAAAGTCAAGATACACGCGGCTTATTACCTTCGCTACAGGGTTTTTAAGAGTCATGAACATGCCGAACAGCAGACCGAGTACTATGGAAAGCACTACTGATATAAGGCTGATACGGACTGTGACCCAGAGCCCGGCGAGGAGCCGCAGGAAATTCGTTCCTTTGAATAATATGCTAATTCCCAAAGCCTGCATAGCGCATCCTCCTTTCAAGCAGCGTCGCGATGATAGATATCGGCAGAAGTATGAGCAGGTAAGCGATTACGAGCATGAACAGCGCTTCGCCTGTATCATAGTAAAGTCCGATAAGATCCTTTGCAACGTACATCAGGTCAACTACAGCGATGGCGCTGACTACTGATGTTTCCTTGATCATAAAGATGATGTTTGCGCACAGGGCAGGCACGGATGTTGCCAGAGCCTGCGGGAAAACTATGTAGCGCATAGTCTGCGCTCTGCTGAATCCGAGATTGGCTGCGGATTCGAGCTGAGGCTTTTCAACGGAGTCAAGTCCGCTTCGGAATGCCTCTGACATGTAGCTGCCTCCGAGGAAGATAAGGCCGATGATGGCGCACATCTCACCGGAAAGGCTGATCCCGATCTTTGGCAGACCGTAATAGATGAAGTAAAGCTGAACGAGCAGAGGAGTGTTTCTGCTGAGCTCTATGTAAACACCAACGATCCTCCGGATGACCGGTATTTTAAAATACTGCACCATACTGCAGAAAGCGCCGAGTATGAGCGAGAAAATAATGCCGAAGAAAGCTATCCTCAGCGTAAGTCCCGCAGCGCTCACGTACATATGGGCGTATTTTGAGATAAATCCCATATCAAACAAGTAAAATCCCTCCAGTTATATTATGATAATTCCGTACTGTGGGATAATATTATATAACCTATAGAATTTATAGGTATATTATCACCACAACCGTTTGCGTGTCAACAACAGTTTGAAAACGGCATAAAACGCGACGTTTTCTGCTCTGCGGGCGGACCGCAGAAAATCAGCATCACAGCCGCATCAAAACTGTAACGACCGCCATCCGGCAGCCATTTATGCACAACTTCTATTATACAAATTTTCATTAGATGCTACAATAGATTAATGGAAAGTTTTCAGAAAGGGTGTGGGAGTGCGCAACAGTCAGCAATGCTGCCTTCCTGCGTCCGCAATGCGGACTACGCTGTCGCATTTTATAATGCAGCTAAAGCTGCGTAAAATGCGCGCCGGGCGCGCGTATGGTATCTGCGGCATTATTGCAAATTATGTTATACATGACAGCGTAACATGGTAAAATATCCGTATCGATCGATAGACGGAAGGGATGCATGAGATGAATAAAAAAACGGATGACCGTGCTGAGGGCAGCAGGAACGGTGATGAAGGGACTGCCATAAATAAACCGCATATATCAGACAGAGAGGCCATTGGAAAGCGCGGCGCGGTAATGAAACGCGTAAGGGTCATGAGCATGGCGGATTTTAAAAAGGAATATCCGAGGATAGCGCACAGGAGCTTTCAGAATGCCGGCATGGCCAGCGGAGGATTTTGCCACGCTGACCGTCTGAGCAAGGCTGTGGCGGGGACGTTCGCTATGCCGCCGAAGGAGGATCCGTCAGCTGAAAAGGATGTATTTGCATATTGTCTGACTGATAAGGGGCTTATATTCATCGATGATGGCGATTATGTTCACAGCGTGCTGAAGCGTATGGAAGACTATCAGACCGCTGAGGATATAACGCCGTATTCTGATTTTTTTGATTTTGCAAATTACCTTATAAAAGAGGACGTTATATATCTGCAAAGATATGAGGAAAATCTTACCAGATTGGAAGAATCGTTATTAGGCGATACTATGTCTTCTGATGATTTTGACAGGAAAATATTATCGGTCAGAAGAGATCTTGCTGCACTTAGCGCGTATTATGAACAGCTTTCAGACCTCGGTGAAACGCTGCGGCAGGATGCCGCGGAACGTGGGCTTGCGAGGGAGAGCTTGTTATTCGATCTTTATTCGGATCGCGCCGGGAGGCTGTATTCTATGGTACAGATGCTGAAGGAATATTCGCTGCAGCTGCGTGAGATGCACCAGACGCGCGTTGACGCGCGCCAGAACGAGATCATGACTATACTGACTATAGTTACGACTGTATTTATGCCGCTTACTCTGATAACAGGCTGGTATGGAATGAATTTCCAGCATATGCCGGAGCTGGCGACGCGCTTCGGATATCCTGTGATATGTATTGTGTGCGTTTTGATCATTGCTGTCGAGATATGGATATTCAGAAAGAAAAAATGGTTTAGAAAATGATGGAAACGGTGTTAAATGCGATGAAAAGCTGCGTGCTGTGCCGCGGGATGAGCGATGAAGAGGTACGCGCCTTCTGTGAGCACGGTATGGCAGCGGGGACGCTGCGGCTCAGGAGCATTAATAAGGACGAATATATATTTCACGAGGGAGCATCGCCCCGGGCGATGTATATACTTGTCAGCGGCCGCATAGGGATATCGCGCGTAACGATGTCGGGGCGCAGTATACTTGTCGAGGAGATAGCGGAGTGCGGCGATGTTTTCGGAGAGGTCTATCTGTTTCTCGGGATGCCTTACAAAATATGTACGCAGGCGATCGAGGATTCTGAGATCATCGTGATGTCGGGCGAGATGTTTTCCGGATCATCAGGATCGGGCGCAGCGTCGGATGACAGTGGAGGAGAAGCTGATGCACAGAATTGGCGAAGCGGCGCGATAGGATCTACGGCTGACTATATAATGGTAAGAAATATGCTGTCGCTACTTTCGCAGAAGGCTTATATGCTGAGCAGCAGGATACAGGTGTTGGCGAGCCCGAGCATCAGAGAAAAGGCTGCGAGATTTATACTCGAGAGAGAGATGGAGGACGGAAGCGCAGGTATCGGTATGAGCCGCGAGGCTATGGCTGACTACATGGGCGTGACGCGCCCGTCGCTCTCGCGCGAGCTTGGTCGTATGCAGGCTGAGGGGCTGATACGGATCGATGGCAGGCGTATCGTCGTTACAGACCAGGAAGGCCTTGAGATGTATCTGTAATTGTCTTTGATTATCGAAAACGTGGAAAAACATGAAAATCTGAAAATCGGACCTGTCGCGCGGGCGAGCAGATCCGATTTTTTATGTTGCGTTATTGGCTGCCTTTGAAGCTGCGTATGCAAATATAGCATTGATCTCAGAGGACTTTCGAAAAATGAAAAAATTTACGATTTCGAAAGCGGAGATAGTATGGACGGCTGAACGATGGCGTTGTTTAGTCTAAAAGCCTGCCGTCGCAGGAGATGACTTTCACCTGCCACGGGATCATCTTGCCGCTGTTTTTGAGGGCTGTGACGAGCGCGTTCTGCAGGCCGCCGCAGCATGGGACTTCCATGCGGGCGAGAGTGATCTCCTTTATATCGTTCTGCTTTATGATCTCTGTGAGCTTTTCTGAGTAATCTACAAAGTCGAGCTTAGGGCAGCCTACGAGCGTTACGCGGTCCTTCATGAACTCGTTGTGGAAGTTGCCGTATGAGAATGCTGTGCAGTCTGCTGCGATAAGGAGCTTTGCGTTGTGGAAGTACGGCGCTGTTACAGGAACGAGCTGTATCTGGCACGGCCACTGCTGAAGCTGGCTCTGCGGCGCGTATGAGGCTGCGTCGGCAGCTGATGTTCCTGATGCTGACGATGCAGGCTGTGAAGTCGCATCTGCGTGGCGGTCAAACATCCTTGACATGCTGCCCGGGCACATATGCGGTGTTTCAGGTGCATCGTTTTCTGAGTCGGCGCATGATGATGCCGCAGGTGCAGGGGCGCCGAACGCCTTTACCGCTGCGGCAGCGGCCTTTTTAGCAGCCATTCTTACGGCTACGGCCTCTTCATCGTAGTCAGCCGCCTCGCGTTCTATTATCTCTATAGCGTCAGCCGGACATGCCGGAAGGCAGTCTCCGAGCCCGTCGCAGTAATCGTCCTTTATAAGCCTTGCAACTCCGTCTATCATCGCGATAGCGCCCTCGTGGCATGCCTCAGCGCAGGCACCGCAGCCGTTACATTTTTCCTCATGGATATGAACTATTTTTCTGATCATTTTATATGACCTCCGTATTTTCTGATATTTTATCGCGCTCATGCGCTTTATGTTATGTCAGTAATATAAATGATTTTAAATAAAAAATCCGTAACATATGTTACGGATCTGAAAATATCAGTTTTAAAAAGTATACTTTATTGTAACTACGGGGACGCTGATGCCGGCGACTGATATACGGAACGCTCCGCGTCGCAGAATGGGATGCTTCTAACAGATTATTTTGAAGCAGTTTTTGTCAAAAATAACTCGCGGCAGGGAATGAATTTTCTGCGAAAATTCAACCATTTTATGCGCTTCCGCGCGTTCCGCTCAGACATATTTTTGACGTTGCGGCTGCTTCAAAATAATCTGGAAGCATATCCATTCTGCTCCGAGCTCCGCTTATCCGTATATCAGCCACCAGCATCAGCAATTTCACAATAATAGAAGTTACAAAAACGTATACATTCCTGCTTACAGAACAAGCGAAGGCGCAGTATAAACTCTTGCTGCCATTTCCTGGTCGAGCAGGTAGAGGCTGCGCGGGTCTTCACCGTAGAGCTCCATCTTTGTGATGAGATCCTGTGCGTTTGTTTCTTCTTCGCCCTGTTCCTTTACGAACCAGTCGAGGAACTGCATAGTTCTGAAATCCTTTATATCATAAGCAGCGCCGTAAACGTTGTGGATAAGGCTCGTAACATACTCTTCATGCTCAAGGCCGAACTTGAGTACGTCCATGCTTGTCTTAGGCTCCTTGTCAGGCTTGTCGATAGCCTCAAAAGTCACCTTGCAGCCGTTGTTCTGCAGGTACTGCATGAACAGCATAGCGTGGTCTCTTTCCTCCTGAGCCTGGATATTGTACCAGTTCGCAAAGCCTGAAAGACCGTGCTCCGCAAAGTAATTAGAGAATGAAAGATAAAGATAAGCTGAGTAAAATTCCTTATTGATCTGATCGTTGAGCAGTTCTGCTACTTTTGCATTTAACATTTTATATATCTCCTTTCAAAAGTTCATACCTCTGTCAGCCGGCGAAGCCGACCGCTAATACTGATTTTAACACCTCAATATGAAAAAACAAGCTCATGTATACAGAAAACATACAAATAATGAGTATTAAAAATAAACGAATACTTTAAAAACAGCAGCTGCCCGGCAGCTGAGCAGTAATATCGCATGAATAAAATTTTTAATTAGTTAATATGCACAACAATTGACGTCACACATATAAAAATATATAATATGAATGATGTATGATGTTTAACGCAGCGCCGGCGCCGCATAAAAGAAACGCGCGCTTAGTACATAAAGGCGCGCCATACCGGGCAGCGGAAGCTGCTGTACCGCCGGTGACGGCGGCATCGTCGTCGGATATTTATTGGAAGATCAGAAATATATTAAAATGAAAGGAGTTACCCGTTATGAAACCATTCCCATGGTGGACAGATGAACAGAAAGCTTTCCAGAAGGAAGTGCATGAATACGCGAAGACTATAGCGGCGAGAGACGAGATAACGCGCTGGACGCGCGAGTTTCCGACTGAGATATTTGAGGAGATAGGCAGAAAGGGCTATATCGGCGCAGCCATCCCAAAGGAATACGGCGGACTCGGACTCGGAGCTACAGGCTCATGCATACTGGCTGACGAGCTCAACGCGCGCATGCCGGGCGTGGGCAGGATCGTTATCGGAAATATGAACGGCGGACTGCGCCAGATCATAGAATACGGTACGGAAGAACAGAAAAGCAGATTCCTGTCTGAGATCGCTTCAGGCGAGACGGGCGCTGTCGTAATAACAGAAATGACTGCGGGCACAGACGCTTCAGGCGTGAGCGTAACGGCCAGAAAAGAAGGCGATCACTATGTTCTCAACGGAAAGAAGCGCTTTATCGTAGGCGCCGGCGCTGCGGAGCGTTATTTCGTATACGCGAGGACGAGCGACGATCCGGCTGACATAAAAAAGCGCAGACATATAACCGCTTTCATCGTAAAACGCGGAACTCCGGGATTTTCAACTGAAAAAATAAACGAGATACTCGGTTTCCAGAATATACAGAACGGTTCGCTTGACTTTGACAACGTTATCGTTCCTGAAGCTGACCGCATAGGCGCAGAGGGAGAGGGCTGGAAGATCATGATGGCCGGACTCAATTTTGAGCGCACAAACATAGCCGCAGGTACTGTAGGCTGGATGCGCCTGTTGCTCAATAACTGCGTGCCTTACTCACAGCGCCGCGTCCAGTTCGGCAAGAAAACGGCAGACATGCCGCAGAACCAGGACAAGGTCGCAGACATAGTGATGCGCCTCAACTTCCTGAGAAATTCGGTTTACTACACTGCATGGCAGTGGGACCGCGGCGAGGATATTACGATAGAAGCAAGCTCCATAAAGGCTATGGGCGTTGAGATGTGCCTTGAGTCAGCAAAGCAGGCGACTCAGATCATGGGCGGCGACGGCGTGAACCGCTTCTATCCTGTACAGAATATTTTTGAAGTAGCAAAGACAGAGCACGTTGCCGGCGGAACAGTCGAAGCGTGCCGCATGACGGTGTACCGCTCAGCACTCAAGCTCATGAAGGAAGATATAGAGATGCAGCGCCGCGTCATAGACGAAGAGTCGGGCGTTCCTGTGCCTGTATTTGATGACGTTGCAGAAAAGCTCGATCCGACAGCTGAAAACATCCTGAAAGTCCTTGCAGAGGATTACAGAGCAAATCCGGGCCTCCATATGACGATGGACGACCTGCGCTGGTACATAGACGACAGTGCAGCAGATATGCAGGGACCGCTTGAAGAGCTTGAAAAGGACGGCCTCATAATGACGCTGCGCAATAAAAAAACCGGCGAGATAGAGCTTGCAAAGGCAAATTACGACGGTCTGAAAAAAGCAAATCCAAAGGAGCATTACCGCTGGTTCCCTGACTGGGTCAGCGATGACAGAAGGTTCTGATAATTCCTTGATACAGCAATAAATAATCAGCAGATAAATAAAATACAATAGTACATCTGCGCGCGTCACCGCGCGTGCAGGAGCAAAAACGAAAGAGCGGCGCATACCATGGTAAAAAATGTATGCGCCGCTTTTATGCATATATAAGACCGGTCAGAGAAACGACATATGACTGACCGGTCAGCAGGGTCGCGGGAGCGGCCTCAAGTTAATATATATTATTAATGTAGAAATTTATTTCTGATGATAATAGCTGAAGAAGTCCTTCATGCGTCCCATTGCCTCCTCAAGCTGTACGAGGTTAGGCAGGTAGACGATGCGGAAGTGGTCAGGCTCGCCCCAGTTGAAACCGGTGCCGCACGTTATGAGTATCTTCTTTTCTTTTAAAAGATCGAGCGCGAACTGTTCATCGTTCGTTATGTTGAACTTTTTTACGTCCATCTTAGGGAATATGTAGAACGCAGCCTTAGGCTTGACTACAGATATGCCCGGTATATCGCACAGAGCGTTGTATATGAACTCACGCTGCTCGTATATACGGCCGCCCGGAACAAGGAGCTCGTCGGCGCTCTGGTATCCGCCGAGCGCAGTCTGTATGATGCTCTGAGCAGGGACATTAGAGCAAAGACGCATTGAAGAAAGAAGGTTCAGGCCCTCTATGTATCCCTGAACGTTTGATTTGTCGCCGCACAGGCACATCCAGCCTACTCGGTAGCCGGCAACTCTGTGTGACTTGCTCAGGCCGTTGAAGCTGATAGTAAACAGATCGGGAGCGAGCGAAGCGAGAGCGACGTGTTCGTTTCCGTCCATTACGAGCCTGTCGTATATCTCGTCAGCAAACAGGATGAGGTCGTTTTCACGAGCGACCTGAACTATCTGTTCAAGAATGTCCTTAGGATAGAGCGCGCCGGTAGGGTTGTTAGGGTTTATAACCACGATGCCTTTAGTGCGCGGAGTGACCTTCTTGCGGATATCCTCTATGTCAGGCATCCAGTTAGACTGCTCGTCACATATGTAATGCACTGCAGTTCCGCCGGCAAGCGTTACAGAAGCAGTCCACAGAGGGTAGTCAGGCGCAGGAACGAGTATCTCGTCGCCGTAATCGAGCAGGCCCTGCATGGACATAGTGATAAGCTCGCTGACGCCGTTTCCTGTATAGATGTCATCCATGCCGACATTAGGTATCTTCTTGAGCTGGCAGTACTGCATGATAGCCTTTCTTGCGTTGAACAGGCCCTTTGAGTCGGAATAGCCTTCAGTGTCGCGCAGGTTCATCATCATGTCCTTTACGATCTCATCAGGCGCGTACAGGCCGAACGGCGCAGGATTGCCTATGTTAAGCTTAAGGACGTCGATACCCTCTGATATCATTCTGTTTGCTTCGTCCATGACAGGACCTCTTATGTCATAGCATACGTTATCCAGTTTGCTTGATTTTTCGAATTTTCTCATCTTATGAACCTCCATATAAATTTCCAAATATTTACAATGTTAATATGTTTATGCAATAATTAATTAACAACTGAAAGCAGCCGTCACCGGCTGGGCAGCAGAGAGATAAAAAAAACCCTGAGCCTTGTATATAAGGCTCAGGGCGAATATCCATATCCGTGTTACCACCTGAATTCGGGAAAAGCTTCCCGCTCTCTGTACGACTGAAATGTATTTTACCGGAATCTGTATCCGGGAAAATATATATTTTCTAATCGCTGTCCCTGTAACGTGGGAGCTATACGCCTTCAGCTAATGATCCGGATATATGTGGGTACGCCCGGCGCACGACCGTTATCTAGCTTTTATTGCCGGATTTTTTATCTGACTTTTTTATCGGACTTTCGCTGTCGGAGCTCGGGGACTGCTTCGGTTACTGCTGCATGAAGGCTTTTCAGCGGCCGCCTTCTCTCTGTGATGCAGGGAGGCAACGTACTCCTTCCCGTCATGGCTTCTGTTTTTTCGTTGTTGCCACTATGCTAACACCTGGCTTATATCAAGTCAAGCGTTAAAATTCTGTCAGTATCATGAATATTGTATTCAAAATGTATACTTTATTGTAACTGCTGTTACTACAAAAATGCTGCAGAGCTGATGAACATACGGATAAGCGGAGCGTCGGAGCTGAATGGTGATGCTGCCCGTGAGGTGAACAGAGCCTGTAACGTTAAAAATATGTTTGAGCGGAATGCGCGACAGCGCTTATAATGGTTGAATTTTCCGAAGGAAAATTCATTCTCTGCCGCGAGTTGTTTTTAACAAAAAGCTCTGTGAACCGAACGGAATGCAGCGTCCCATTCTGCGACCGCGGAGTGTTCCGTATGTTCATCAGCAATCCCGCATCCTGTACTTACAATAAAGTATACTTTATTGTAAATACAGTACGCTTGCTTTCTTATTGTTTGCCAAAAATAACTTAAGGGTATACTATATAGGAGGACAGGCAGACGCCGCGCGCTGCGGCGCAGCTATATGTCCTGATTATCGGAAAAATTACGGATAAAGAAACGAAAGGCGGAAATTATCATGGAAATAATCAATCTCACATCAGAAAATTTTGAAGAGGAAGCAGTAAAGGCTGAAGGTAAGGTCCTTATAGATTTCTGGGCGACATGGTGCGGACCGTGCCGCATGATCGGTCCTGTTCTTGAAAAGATAGCAGCAGGCGATCCCGATTTCAAGATATGCAAGGTAAACGTAGATGAAGAGCCTGAACTTGCAAAGAAGTTCAACGTAAGGAGCATCCCTATGCTCATAGTGATGAAGGACGGCGAGCAGGCAGCTGTGACCATAGGCGCACAGCCTGAGTCAGAGATACTGAAATTTGTTAAGAATGCGTAAATTAGACATCGCATAAAATTTAAAACTTAACAGATCATGATACGAAGCCGCGGAGCCGTGGAACCATGCCGTTTAGAGGCGATACGTCCCGCGGCTCCCGTATGATACGCTACTTGACATTTGATATGCATATATTATAAGATAACATACAAAAGCACTATGTTTTAAAGCAGAGCATGATCCCGGAGCTGTTTACGGCAGAGTGATGCTCGGCTGCGATATCGTGCAGGCATAAGTAAAATACAGGAGAAATATCATGGCAAATAAAACAGGTACAGTGACCGCAGTATGTACAAGCGACATAAGAGGCATTCAGAAAACAGACGTAGGCTCAGTAGAGCTCGTTGAAGATTTCGGTATATCAACAGACGCGCATGCAGGAAAGTGGCATCGTCAGGTCAGCCTTCTTTCACAGGACAAAGTTGATGAGTTCAACGAAAAGGGAGCCGGCGTAATACCGGGAGCATTCGGTGAAAACATTCTCGTCCGCGGTTTCGATTTCAAGACGCTTCCTGTAGGCACAAGATTCCAGTGCAACGATGTTATCCTTGAGATGACGCAGATCGGTAAAGAGTGCCACTCTCACTGCCAGATCTACCATAAGATGGGAACATGCATCATGCCGCACGAAGGTGTATTTGCGAAGGTCATCCACGGCGGAACTATAAATACAGGCGACGAGTTCGTAATGCTCGAAGCAGAACAGTAATGATCTGTACTGTATAACGATAACAGCATACAGAGCCGCGTCACCGCGGCAGACGGCCGGCGGAGCCGGCGTTATATCATGAGCATTACAGCTGCATTACTGTATAAAAAAACATACATATTATTTTCTGCGTGACCGCAGTAAAATTAATGCATACGGGAGCATAAATCTTTCCGAAAAATTAAGAAAGATTTATGCTCCCGTTCGGCTTTATGTGTTATATTATTGTAAGGCAAAAAACGTGCAGAGAGACCGGCGGAAAGAACGCTTATCCTGCATGTGTTTTTTTTGGAAAGGCAGTTGATAAGATGTATGAAATGAAGAGCCGCGTCCGCTACAGCGAGGTGGGCGCTGATAGAAAGCTTACGCTTATATCGCTTATAGATTATCTGCAGGACTGCGCGACATTTCACTCGGAGGATCTGGGGCTCGGTCTTGATTATCTCGAAGAGAAAAATATGGCATGGGTGCTTGTCAGCTGGCAGATCATAGTTGACAGATATCCTGAGCTTGGAGAGGACATAACTGTACAGACTTGGGCTTACGGATTCAGGAGCTTTTACGCGGACAGAAATCTTGTGATACGCGGTCCGCACGACGAGATACTTGCAAGGGCAAATTCGTTGTGGCTGCTCATAAATCTCGATACGGGCCATCCGATGAAGGCGCTCCCTGAGCAGGTGGAAAAGTACGGCACAGGCCCTAAGCTCGATATGGAGTATGCTCCGAGAAAGATAAAGCAGCCTGAGACATTTGAAAATATAGAGCCTGTGGAAGTATACAGGCATATGATAGATACGAACGGCCATATGAACAACGGGCAGTATGTGCTCATAGCGAGAGAGATGCTCCCGCAGGGATTTTCAGTGCGCCAGGTAAGGACGGAGTACAAGAACGCAGCTGTGCTCGGAGATATGCTTTATCCTAAGCTTGGACGCCTTGACGATGCTTATGTCATAAGGCTCGACAATGTTGACGGAAAGACGTTTGCAGTCGTGGAGTTCAGGCAGGCCGATAAAATTTAATTTTAAATTATATATTTTAAGATCAAAGCGCGGCAGGATTGCGCCGGTATGCATCAGCAATGTCTGCGTGCGGTATGTTTGAGAAAGTTTGAAAGGGATAAGAGAGAAATCAGAGAAGAAAATGAAAAAAGATTTACGCAGTAAACGACTTGCAGCTGCGGCGATAATGGTACTTTTTATTGTCGCTATTTTTGCGAGGTGCGGAATGAGTCCGTCTTCAAAAGGGAATATAACAGAAGAGCATGAAAGCAGTGACGATATAGAAAAAGGCGTCAGCGCGGTAGAGGAAATATCTGACAGAGATGTGAACGAGGCTGAGAAGAAGCTTGAATATTACTGGAAGAGCCAGCAGCTTGAATTTTATAATTCAGGAAATTACGAAGCTCTGTTCAAGGGCTGTATGATAATGGGCGATTCTCACGCAGAAGGATTTTCGTCATACGGTCTGCTGCCTGAGTCAATGGTGGCCGCCACAGTAGGCAAGGACGTAAATAACAACGATGAAGACAGAAAGCAGGTGCTTGCAGCAAAGCCGGGTACTGTATTTTTCGTATATGGACAGAATACGATCCAGCGTACTAACGGAAACGCTGAAAAGGCTGCAGAGAATTATGGAAATTTCCTTAAAGATATGAAAAAGCAGCTGCCTGATACAAGATTCGTGGTATGCTCAGTTTTCATGCCGCAGCAGTCGGTCCTGGCAGAAAAACCTGCTATGGCCAATATACCTAAGATGAACGAGGCTCTGAAAAAGCTCTGTGAAGACAACGGATGGACTTACATAGATACGAATCCGCTTCTTACGGACAAGTATTATGAGCCGGATCATATACATACTAACAAGGATTTCCACAAGCTCTGGCTCAGCTATGCTGCATCAGAGACCGGTCTTCTGAGTCTGGAGGGATAAGAGAGTTTATGAGTGCTTCAGGTAATGTATCTGTGAAGCAGATGGCCATACATCTGAGTGAGATAATAATAATAATATTTACACTGTTTTTTGTTGTATCGGTATATTCATCAACGGAGCGCGTTTCAGACGTCTCGTGCGACGATGTCGCAAAGGCGGTGCTCGGCGAGGATATGACGGCGCCTGACAGGTCGGTGGCAGGAACGAAGCTTGAGTTTGAAAGGACTCTTGGCGTGACAGCTTCCGATTATGACGGCATAGTTTATTTTAAGCCTGAGTCGGGTATGGATGTTACAGAGATCATAATAGCGAAATCGTCGTCGCAGGAGGCCAGGGACAAGCTGGTAAAGGCGATAGACGATCACCTTTCGCAGAGGCGCGACGTCTTTCAGGGATATGCGCCTGACCAGTATGCGCTTCTTATGAAGGCAAAGGCTGTAGAGAGCGAGGGCTTTGTATTCTGCGCCGTAGGCGAAGATACCGATAAAATGTACGATCTGTTTTATAAGGCTGTGAGGGATTAGGTTAAATGGTTTTTTCCAGTTTGATTTTCATATTTGCGTTTCTGCCCGTGACGCTGGCGCTTTATTATCTTGTGCCGTTCAGGGCTAAAAACGTTGTGCTGCTTTTGTGCAGCCTTGTGTTCTACGCATGGGGAGAGCCTGTGTACGTAGTTCTTATGATACTTAACATAGCGTTCAATTATGTCGCAGGACTTGACATAAGCATGAACGCGGACAATTTAAAAAGAAAAAGAGCGGCGCTTATACTGTGCATGGTATTTGATCTGGGACTCCTCGGATTTTTCAAATACGCAGGCTTTGTCGTTGACAATATAAACGCGCTGTTCGGGTGTGACATACCGTTCCGTGCGGTAGGACTCCCTGTAGGTATTTCATTCTATACTTTCCAGGTAATGTCATATATCATAGACGTTTACAAGGGCGAGATAAAGGCTCAGAAAAATCCGCTTACGCTCGGAGTTTACGTTACGATGTTCCCGCAGCTCATAGCAGGACCTATAGTCCAGTATTCGGACGTAGAAAAGCAGCTTGCGCAGCGTGTCATATCGCGCGAGCTTTTCAGCAGCGGCGTCAGCCGCTTCATAGTCGGACTTTCAAAAAAAGTGATCCTTGCAAACAGCGCGGGTTCGCTGTTCGATACGCTTTCAGCGCTTGAAACAGGAGATATGTCAGTGCTGACAGGCTGGCTGCTTGCGGCATCGTATACGTTCCAGATATATTTCGATTTCAGCGGATATTCCGACATGGCGATAGGTCTCGGAAAGATGCTTGGATTTGACTTTAAGGAAAACTTCAACTATCCGTACATGTCAAAGAGCGCGTCAGAGTTCTGGCGCCGCTGGCATATATCGCTGAGCAGCTGGTTCCGCGATTATGTTTACATTCCGCTGGGCGGAAGCTACGTTGAAAAGAAAAAGCATATAAGGAATATTATGGTAGTATGGATGCTCACGGGACTGTGGCACGGCGCAAGCTGGACATTTATCATATGGGGCCTGTACTACGGAGTGCTGCTTATATTTGAAAAATATTTCCTGCTCAAGATCATAAGCGAGGATTCGCGAGGTATAAAAGGCGCGTTTCTTCACATTTACACCATAGTGGTGTTCGTAGTGGGATGGGTCATATTTTCATCGCCGGACATGCACGCTGCGGGAAAGATCATATCAGTAATGTTCGGATTCGGAGCGTCTTCATTTATAGACGGCACAGGAATGTACTATCTGCAGGCTAACGCGCTTCTCGGCGCGATAATGATACTCGGCAGCACGTCTTACGTTAAGTCGTTTGCGCAGAGATTTATGTTTGTATTTAAGGATTCTGCAGCTTACAGGGCGGCAGCGTGCGTCATGACAGTGTTCCTGCTGATCTCGGTAGCATATCTTGTAAATGAAACGTATAATCCGTTCCTGTACTTCAGATTCTAAATGAAGCGGCAGCCGGTGCACGAATAAATATATCAGCAATTATTATAAATATATAACAAACGCGCCCGTCACCGGGCGGGTGCGCGTCGCAGAAAATGACGGTAAAAAGTAATGGAAGATAATAAGAATGTTCTGTATAATAATAAAGATGTAAAAAAGAATAAAGCAAAAGCTTTTTTCAGGAATAAAATAAAAACTGCTTTAAGTCCGCGCTTCTGCATGGGAAGCATAGCGGCAGTGCTCATACTGGCTCTCGCCGTCGGCAGCGTACTGCTGCCTGACAAGAAGTTTTCAGATAAGGAAAACAGGAATCTGGCGCAGCGTCCGGCATTTTCATTTACAGCGCTGAAAAGCGGCGAATACACGTCTGATATGAATACCTATATAGCAGACCAGTTCCCGCTCAGAAACATGTGGATAAAGCTCCGCGCAAGGTGCGAGATGACGCTCGGCCATTATTTCATAAACGGCGTTTATCGCGGAGATGATGACTTCCTGTTTGAGGATATTACTGTTCAGGACAGCAAGGGCCTTGCAGGAAGGCTTTCTGCGCTGAATAATTTTGCAGAAACTGTAAATACAGTTCCGTCATACATGATGGTCGTTCCTACGTCAGCTTCAGTCATGAGCGACTGCCTGCCTGAAAATACGCCGATAGCAGACCAGAACGCCTACCTTGACGCTCTTTACAGCGGGCTCAGCACAAAGATACACAAAATAGACGTAAGAGAGACGTTTAAGCAGAAATACAGCGAGGGTGAGCAGCTCTACTACCGTACAGATCATCACTGGACTACGGACGGAGCATATGAGGCGTTTAAATACGCTTCGCAGGAGCTCGGATTTGACCCGTCAAAGGCAAAATTCAAAGAATATCCGGTGACGGATAAATTCAGCGGCACATTAGAGTCTAAGAGCGGATTTAATGTAAAGGATGATATAATAAATGTTTTCGTGCCTCAGGATGAAAGTGATATCACGTATCTGGTAGAAAATGTAAGCTCGTCTAAAAAATCAGCTTCTGTATTTGATCCGGACAAGCTTGAAACGTCAGATAAATACGCCGTCTTTTTTGGCGGTAACTACCCGCTGCTCCATATTACCACCATGGCCGGCACAGGTAAAAAGCTTCTTGTTTTCAAGGACTCTTACGCAAACAGCTTTGTGCCTTTTCTTATACCGTACTACAGTGAGATATTTATGGTGGATCCGAGATATTACACCGATGATGTGTATTCCCTGATAAGCGAAAACGGTATAGACCAGATTTTATTCCTGTATAACGCGAACACATTCGCGGAAGACAGTTCGATCGAGGACGTGCTTCAGGCGCAGGAGACTGCCGCGGAGTAGCGCCACGGTCAGGAAGGCAGGGTTTAAAGATAATGAAAAGATTTACTGCGGATAATTTTGCGGGATGTCTTGTCGGCGGAGCCATAGGCGACGCTTTGGGGTATGCTATAGAGTTTATGGAGTCAGACGCTATATTTCAAAAATACGGCGATGACGGACTGAGGGATTTTTCACAGGAAGAGGATGTATTTATTTCCGACGATACACAGATGACGATGTTCACTGCTAACGGTCTGCTCTACTACGCAACGAGCGGAGGACCTGCAGGCAGGTCTCTGAACGAATGCATTCATGATGCATATATGGACTGGCTTCACAGCCAGAACAGCGGAAAAGCGTCACTGCCCGATAAAAATACAGTTTCGTGGATACTTAATATAAAAGAGATGCGCGCGCAGCGCGCGCCCGGAAATACATGTCTTTCCGCGCTCAGGAGCGGAAAGCGAGGCACTGTTGACGATCCTGTAAACAACAGCAAAGGCTGCGGCGGCATAATGCGGGTAGCGCCGATAGGGCTTTTCGTAAAGGATCCG
This sequence comes from uncultured Clostridia bacterium, assembly GCA_934255545.1. GTDB lineage: Bacteria > Bacillota > Clostridia > Peptostreptococcales > Anaerovoracaceae > CAKQOE01. The sequence goes on from CAKQOE010000002.1 coordinate 35,836, forward strand.
CTCAGAGCGGCGCGCATAGCGGCTGACGCCGCGGCGCTGACTCACGGTCATCCGCTTGGATATATTTCGTCTGCAGCGTATGCGTATATCATAAACAGGATAGTGTATACTGATGATGATCTTACTGATATAATATCAGGATGCGTAAAAACGATCAGCAGGGAGTACGGATCATACATTGAAACAGCTCGGCTCATAGACCTTCTTACGAAGGCGGTGGCTCTCGCGATACCTGATGATGAGCCGTATATAAGGGAACACAGGCATTTTGAGAGAACTACCAGGATGGCGGAGGATGCTGCGCTTTTCACACAGCCTGTAGTCCTTGCACCGCCTGTAAAAAAATACAGCGACATAGACATGAAGGCAGAGGCTGCGCGCCTCGAAAAGCTCGGAGCGGGCTGGGTAGCTGAGGAAACGCTTGCCATAGCTGTATATTGCTGCCTGCGTTTCGGAGATGATCTTGAGACAGCTGTAAGGGTAGCTGCAAATCATTCGGGAGACAGCGATTCTACGGCGTCGCTGACAGGCGCGATCATAGGAGCGGCCATAGGAAACTCAAACATGCCTACAAAGTATGTTATGCTGCTTGAGATGTACGATGTGCTGCTTGAGCTTGCTCAGGATCTTTATGACGGATGCCAGGCATCCGATACAGTCGTCAGGGCAGATGATGAGGTCTGGCGCGAGAAATATGTAGATTATACTTATATTTAAATTTAATATATTAAATAACTGTTTTATCTGACTTTCAGGAGGTGGCTGACAGTGGGAAGACTTTCGCCTATAGGCGTTTTTGATTCAGGCGTCGGCGGTATAAGCGTACTCAAGGAAATAATAAAGCTCATGCCGAATGAACGCTATATATACTATGGTGATTCGGCTAATGCGCCATACGGTGTAAAGACTGATGAAGAAGTGTACGTACTTACTGAAAATGTTTTTCACAGGCTGCTTGACATGGGCGCAAAGGCTGTAGTCATAGCATGCAATACAGCGACGAGCGTGGCTGTAAGAAAGTTCAGGCTCAAGTATCCGGACATACCTATCGTCGGCATAGAGCCTGCGATAAAACCGGCGGCAGAAAACCATAAGGGCGGCCGCATAGTAGTCATGGCAACGTCTGTAACGCTGCGCCGTCAGAAGTTTGCGGATCTTATGGACAACTATGCACAGAATGCTGAGATAATCCCTGTTCCGTGCCCGGGACTCGTTAATTTCGTAGAGCAGGACAGGACGGACTCTCAGGAAATGATGGACTATCTGAAGGAGCGCTTCGACCCTTTAAAGGACAGACCTATAGACGCTGTAGTGCTCGGCTGCACGCATTATCCGTTCATAGCGGAGCAGATACGTGAGATCGTAGGTCCTCACGCTGTGTTTTATGACGGAGGCGCCGGAGTGGCGCGAGAGCTCCGACGCAGGATAGAATCGAAGGACCTTCTGAACCAGATCAAGCATGGTAAGATCGATATAGAGATAATAAATTCCGGCGGGCAGGATCTGGTAGATCTTTCAAAGCGCCTGCTCGTAAGGTAGAGATCTGAAGCTGAAAATATAAATATGAAAATATAAATATGAAAATGTACGTGCCCATCAGGGTGGAATGCCGTATGACCGGTTCGTTCTGCGAACTGCGTTTTCGGGCGTCTCCGCCCGGACGGGCCGTTTGTTTTGTGTGGGGCCGGGTGACCGGCCGTCATCATAAAATTTATTGATATTGTTTATTATTTGTTGAATGTATTTATCAGTAAGGAGGCGTAATGCAGTATTTTATTGATTCGGTCCATCAGTACAGCCTGTATGAATATCTCTGGTTTTTTATCATATACGCTGTCGGCGGATGGTGCCTGGAGGTCAGCTATCACGTTGTGACTAAGGGGCATTTTATAAACAGGGGCTTTTTGAACGGCCCTGTGTGTCCGATATACGGGTTCGGCATGCTCACAGTCATAATATGCCTGCTGCCGCTGAAGGACAATAAAGTGATAATGTTTTTCGGCTCGATCGTGCTTGCGACGCTGCTTGAGCTCGTTACGGGGTTCCTGCTTGAAAAGCTGTTTCATGAGCGATGGTGGGATTACTCTAAGGAACCGTTTAATTTTCACGGGTATATATGCCTTAAGTTTTCTATAGAGTGGGGCATAGCGTGCCTTATAGTAGTAGACTTAGTACACACGTTCTTTGCAGGTATAATAAAGCATTTTCCGCGAGTTCCGGGTATCATACTGCTTGCCGTGTGTCTGGCGGTATTTGCGGCTGACTGCGTTGCAACTGTCATAACTGTAAGAGGCTTCAACAACCGTCTGCGCCTTATGAACGAAGTCGGCGCGCGTATAAGGAAGCTTTCCGACGCTATGGGAGAGGATATAACGGACGCTACACTGCACGGCATCGAAAAGAGCCAGCAGGTAAAAGAGCAGATCGATGATACGAAGGAACGCCTTGATGAGCGTTCAGCTGCTGTCCGTAAAGACATAGACGAAAGATCAGCAGAATTCAGAAAACAGCTCGCTGAGGGAAGGGAAAAGTTCAGTGAGGTATCAGCCGATATAAAGGAACAGATAGAGATAAAGCGCACAGGATCAGCCGAGGAAAGAGCGGAAAAGAGAGCTCAGGCTGAAAAGGAGCTTGCCGCTCTCAGAATAAGACTGGAAAAGCTCCGCGCTCCGCAGGCCCGCGGCCAGCGCAGACTGCTGCGCGCGTTCCCTGAAATGAATAACGCAAGATTTACTGACGAAATAGAGCTTCTTAAAAAAGTTGCCGAGGACAGCAGAAAAAAAAGAAAAAGTAAGCAGAAAAATAAACAGGAAAAGCAATAGATCCGGAAAATGGCCCGTGCGCCCGGCGCACTCTCAGTATGCATAGCTGCGCAGTGAAAAATTGCAGAAAGTTTTATATCAGGTGTTGCATAAATATTTATACGGTTGTATAATTATGCAATACTGATGACGGGCGGGTCAGCCGGTGACGGCTGCAGGCTTTTAGTTTATTGATTAAGTTTATTGATATTGATCGAATATTTAAAGGATATACAGAAGGAGAATAAAATGGAAAATCATGTAATGAATACATACAGCCGTTACGATCTCGTATTTGTAAAGGGCGAGGGCCCATGGCTTACAGACGATAAGGGTGAGGATTATCTTGATTTCGTGTCTGGCATAGCAGTAAACTGCCTCGGACATGCAGCGCCTGAGATCGTAAAGACGATAAACGAACAGGCATCAAAGCTCATACACATATCGAACCTTTACTGGAGTGAGCCTCAGATAGAGCTTGCAGGCCGTCTTGCAGAGGCTTCAGGACTTGATAAGGTATTTTTTGGGAACTCAGGAACAGAGGCAAATGAAACAGCGCTCAAGATCGCCAGAAAATACGGTAAGGTAAAGGGCGGCGACACAAAGACTAAGATCATATGCATGGTCGATTCTTTCCACGGAAGGAGCATGGGTGCTCTGTCTGTTACAGGACAGGAAAAGTACAGAAAAGCGTTCAGGCCGCTGATCGGAGACGTTTATGAAGCTCATTTCAACGATCTGGCGTCAGTCGAGGCTCTTATGGACGACGATGTGTGCGCTGTGATACTCGAACCTATACAGGGCGAGAGCGGTATACTCCCGGCGGAGCAGAGCTTTATGGAAGGCGTGAGAGCGCTGTGCGACAAGCATGACGCGCTTCTTATATTTGACGAGGTACAGTGCGGTATGGGACGTTCAGGCAAGCTGTTCACTTATCAGACATACGGAGTCATGCCTGACGTGTGCACTACAGCAAAGGCTCTCGGCGGCGGTTTCCCTATCGGCGCTGTAATGGCGAACAACAAGGCTGCAGAGCACTTTGTTCCCGGTGACCACGGTTGTACGTTCGGAGGAAACCCTCTCGCATGCGCGTGCGGAAATGCTGTTATGAAGGCGCTTATAGACAACGACCTGCTCGCATATGTAAATAAAATGAGCGAATACATATTTGCCAGGCTCAACGCTCTGTGCGAAAAGTACGACAAGATAAAGCTCGTAAGAGGAAAGGGCCTGCTGATCGGCGTAATGATGGAAGAAGGCTTCAAGAGCAAGGTCATAAATAATGCAATAGAACAGCACCTCCTGCTTGCCGGCGCCGGCAATGAAGTCGTGCGCTTCCTGCCTCCTCTTAATGTAACTAAGGAAGAAATAGATACAGCGGTTGAGCGTTTTGAGCGTGCGGTACAGGCACTTTAAAATTTAAATATCACGGGATGCTGTTGTAAGGATCGTATCCGTATGGCATAAAAATGCAGCTGCGTGTACCGCAGCTGCACTTTTATGTTTAAAGCATGTTATAGCGTAGTGATGTATACTGTTTCCTTTTCGCGCGGTGACGCGCGCCGGGATGTAATATTTTACGGGATATTCTCAGGTTAAAGCTCGCATTCGTCTATTTCCTTGAGCCAGAGGCTTGAGTCTGCGTCGCTCGGCATCCTCCAGTCGCCGCGAGGCGAGAGCGTTACTGTTCCGACCTTTGGACCGTCAGGGATGCAGCTGCGCTTATACTGCTGCATAAAGAAGCGGCGGTAGAATTCTCTGAGCCATTTTTTTACATATGCAGGTTCAAACATTCCCTCAAATGTCTGCTGCGCGATATATAAAAGTCTGCGCGGGCGCATGCCGAATCTTATAGTATAGAAAAGGAAGAAATCGTGGAGGATATACGGTCCGACTCTTTCTTCTGTTTTCTGGACGATCTTGCCGTCCTTGTCAGGCGGAAGGAGCTCAGGCGATATAGGCGTGTCCATGATATCGTGGAGCGCGCGGCGCAGCGTCGCATTGTCAAGGCTGTAATCCTTTACCTCGTGTTCGCCAGCAAGCCTGTTGTCTGCTACCCAGCCTACTACGAATGATACGAGCGTCTTTGGAACGCTGACGTTTACGGCGTACATCGACATGTGGTCGCCGTTGTACGTGCTCCATCCGAGGGCCGACTCTGAAAGATCGCCTGTGCCGACAACAAAGCCTCCGGTTTCATTTGCGATGTCCATAAGGATCTGCGTGCGCTCGCGCGCCTGGCAGTTTTCATATGTTACATCGTGAACTGAAGGATCGTGACCGATAGCCTCAAAATGAGCCATAACGGCATCGCCTATAGGGACTTCGCGCACGTCAGCGCCGAGGAGGCGCATGATCGTAAGAGCGTTTTCATACGTCCTGTCTGTCGTTCCGAATCCCGGCATGGTTACTGCTATGATATTTTCAGGGTCGCGGCCGAGCAGCTTGAATGTCTCAGCGCATACGAGCAGCGCAAGTGTAGAGTCCAGGCCGCCTGATATGCCGACTACGGCTGTCTTTGCGCGCGCGTGCTCAAGGCGCTTGGCGAGGCCCGCAGTCTGTATGCGGAATATTTCTTCGCAGCGCTCATCGACCGTCCGGCGGTCGGCAGGCACGAATGGATTCGGCGCGAATCTTCGTATTAATTTTTCTTCTGAGTTAAGGACGCGCAGCGGGTCGATATACACGTAAGTGTAGAGCTCGCGGTCTGTGTAGCGCGATGTGCACTCCTCAAGGCTGTGGTCGAGCGAACGTTCGAATTTTATCCTTTCATAGTCTATATCGCCGTATGTTATCGTGCTCTCGCGTTCAAATCTGTCGTTTTCGGCTATGCGCGTACCGTACTCCGATATGATGCAGTGACCGCTGTAAACGAGATCTGTCGTTGACTCGTAAACGCCTGAAGACGTGTAGACGTAGCCGCAGATGTTGGCAGCGCTCTGCTGGTGGACGAGCTGGCGTCTGTAGTCAGCCTTGCCGACTGTCTCGTCGCTCGCTGAAGGGTTGACGATGATATGCGCGCCGTTGAGGCAGAGTCGCGCGCCCGGAGTTATAGGCATCCAGAGATCCTGGCATATCTCAACTCCAAAGCTCAGGCTGCGCGTGTTGTCAGTGAATATGAGGTGGCCGAACGGGATCTCCTCGCCGAAAAGCTGAACTGATGAAACGTTGTCGGCGATGCGCAGCCCTGCTGCGAACCAGCGTGACTCGTAGAATTCGCGATTGTTTGGCAGGAACATCTTAGGTACGATGCCCATGAGCTTGCCGTTCTGGATAACAGCGGCGCAGTTGTAGAGGCTGTTTTCGTATCTGAAATAAAATCCTGTGACGATGACTGCATTTATGTCGGCTGAAGCGTCTATGACTTCTTTCAGCGCTTCGAGGTTTGATTCATAAAGATGCTGCTGGTAAAATAAGTCAGCGCATGTATACGATGTGAGCGCAAGCTCAGGGAATACTATGATCCCGGCGCCGGCGCCGGCTGCTTCTCGTGCGAGCTTTATTATTTCTTTTGTATTGAATTCCGTATTTGCGACGCGCAGCTCGGGTGTAACGGCTGCGGTGCGGATATAACCTGTTTCAAACATTTTAGATTCTCCTGTGTTTATGATCTCTGTTTTTATGATCTGTCGGCGCGCGGATGCGCGCGGCATGTTATGATATTTTTAATAATTATGTTCAAAAACTGCCGTTTCTATTATATACTGTTTCAGGCGAATTTTGAAATATGAAAAAGAAAAATCATAAATAAAAACAAACGCTTGTTTAGAAAATGGATTTGTGATATAATAAGGTCATTAACGGGAGCTGCGGCCCGGCCGCAGAACAGGCGCGCAGAGCGCGCGTCATGCCGATCGTGACCTTAAATTAACATATTTTAGTAAATATGGCCGTAAGTGATTTACTTTAAGAGTATAAATTGGTAAGATATTCCTGAAGGAGGTATGGGGATTGAAAAATGTTTATGTGGACAGTCTCGTCACAGGAACAGATTTTGATGATTTTTTCATGATGAAGTCAGCTGCTGTGAGGACGGGATCCAACCAGAAGCAGTATATAGATATGGTGCTTGCGGATAAGACGGGCGACGTGTCAGCTAAAAAGTGGGACGCTTCAGAAAGCGATATCACGGAGATCGGCGCTTACGGAGAAAACTGCATTATAAAGATCCGCGCGACTGTCAGCGAGTGGCAGGGCAAGAAGCAGCTCAAGATAAACCGCTTCAGGCAGGCGACTCCTGACGATGATTTCGATATAGACGAGTTCATAAAGACTGCGCCTGAAAAGGGTACCGACATGTACGCCGAGATACTTGCAAAGGCTGAGTCTGTCGGTGACGAGGAGCTCAGAAAGGTCGCAGTTACTCTTATGGAGCGCAATAAAGAAAAGCTCATGTATTACCCTGCGGCGTCAAAGAACCATCATGCTGAGATGTGCGGTCTGCTTTATCATATAAAGCGCATGCTGCTCATGGGAGAAAAGGCGTGCGAGGTCTATACCGATCTTGACCGCGACTGGGTCGTTACGGGCGTTATCATACACGATATGGAAAAGCTCAACGAGATAATGTCCAACCAGTGGGGCATATCACCGGGATATTCCATGGAAGGTCAGCTGCTCGGCCATATCGCGCAGGGCGTAAAGATGATAGATAAGCTTGCAGATGAGCTCGGCATAAGCGAAGAAAAAGCCATAATGCTTGAGCATATGATACTGTCTCACCACTATGAGCCGGAGTTCGGAAGTCCTAAGCGCCCGATGTTCCCTGAGGCAGAGCTGCTGCATTACCTTGATATTTTCGACGCAAGGATATTTGACATGGAAGAGGCGCTCAAGCCTGTTGCGCCTGGAGATTTCTCTGATAAGGTGTGGACGCTTGAGAACAGGAGAGTGTATAAGCCGACATTCAGGCCTTAGTGAAAGTGTGTGCTGATGATAGAAAAGACCGGAAGGATCGCCGAGATCATTTTCAGAAACGAAGAAAATTTTTATACTGTAGCCGTTATTGAAAATGACGATGAGATGGACCAGTTTATAGCTGTGGGAAATATCCCTGCGGCGAAGTGCGGCATGGTGTTTTCATTTACCGGAAGCTGGAAAACTCATCCATCTTATGGTGAGCAGTTCGCTTTTGTAAACTGCAGCGAGATAGTTCCGAAAAACAGCGCAGGCATACGCGAGTTCCTTGCATCCGGCGTTATACGAGGCATCGGGCCTAAGCTTGCAGCCGCTATAACTGACCATTTCGGTGATGATACGCTTAAGATCATAGAAGAGAGCCCTGAAAGGTTGACAGAGATAAGCGGCGTAGGAAAGGCTAAGGCCGATTCTATATCTTCATCTTATAAGCTGCACAGGGAGTTTGCGGATGTTTCCATGTTTTTTGCGAATTACGGCATAGGCGCGGCTTATGCGATGAAGATGTATAAAATATACGGCGCAGAGACAGTAAAAGCGGTCATGCAGAATCCATACAGGCTCATTACAGACATAAAGGGCATAGGATTCGCCCAAGCGGATCAGATAGCGTCAAAGCTCGGTATAGCTGCAGATTCAGAGTACAGGCTTACGAGCGGTATAAGGTTCATGCTGCAGCGGTATGTGGCAAATGGCAATACGTATGCGCCGTTTAAGGAGTTCTGCGAGGAAACGGCGCAGCTTCTCGATGTGCCCTCTGCTGATGTGCGCGATATGGCGGAGCAGCTTGTCATAGACGATGCAGTAAGGCTTGAGGAGATAGACAAGCGGAAGGTCATATATCCTTCGCTCTACCACAGGGCTGAAAATAACGTTGCAAGGCGGCTGTTTACGCTTCACAGCGCTGACGTAAAAAACGTAAGCAGGCATATAGACGGGCTCATAGACCGTTCAGAGGCAGAAAACGGCATAAAGCTTTCTGAAAACCAGCGTACTGCTGTGCGCGCCTGCGCTCAGAACGGCGTATGCGTCATAACAGGCGGACCGGGCACAGGTAAGACGACTATCATAAATACCATAATAAACGTGTTTGAAAGCAGCGGTCTTACAGTGGCTATAGCCGCGCCTACGGGAAGAGCTGCAAAGCGTATAACCGAAACATCAGGAAAGCCGGCAGTGACGGTCCACAGGCTTTTGGAATACTACTATTCGGAGGATGAGGATTCTATGAATTTCGGAAGAGATTCTGAAAACCCTCTTGAGTACGATGTAGTTATCGTAGATGAGATGTCTATGGTAGATATAATGCTCATGGATGCGCTGACAGAGGCTGTCGTGCCGGGAACGAGACTTGTAATGGTAGGCGATGCCGACCAGCTGCCGTCTGTAGGCGCAGGAAATGTACTGCGCGACATAATAGGCAGCGAGATCATAAGCACTGTAAGGCTAACAGAAATATTCCGCCAGGCGGAAGAGAGCATGATCGTAGTGAACGCCCACAGGATAAATAACGGAGAGTATCCTTTCTGCAATGAAAAAGACAAGGATTTCTTCCTTATGAACAGGCGCAGCGAAGCTGCCGTGCTTTCTACGATACTTGAGCTTTGCGAGACGCGCCTTCCGAGGTTTTATTCTGAATGTGACCGCATGCGCGATATACAGGTGCTCACCCCTACCAGAAAGGGTACTGTAGGTACGGCTAACCTCAATAAAGAGCTTCAGGCCGTACTTAATCCGCGCTCGCCCGGCAGACCTGAAAAGGAGCTGCAGAGCAGGATATTCCGTGTAGGCGATAAAGTCATGCAGATAAAGAACAATTATCAGATGGAGTGGAAGCGTACTGATAATTTTTCTGACGGGCAGGGCGTATTTAACGGCGATATAGGCTTTGTGACTGATATAGATAACGAAAATAATAAGATCCATGTTCTTTTTGACGATGTGAAGCATGCAGAGTATGAATTCAGCCAGGCTGAGGAGCTTGAGCTGGCTTATGCCATGACGATACATAAGAGCCAGGGAAGCGAGTTCCCTGTTATAGTCATGCCTATGGCGAGCTTTCCGCCTGTGCTGGCAAACAGGAACCTGCTTTATACGGGCATTACGAGAGGAAAGAAGAGCGTCGTGCTCGTAGGCTCTGAGCGTGTGCTTCACGCTATGGTCGATAACAACAGGATACATGAGCGTTTTTCCGGACTGAAGGCGAGACTTAAACATTTTCTGATCCTTGAAGAATTATAGTGGCAGACGATAAAAAAATAACAGCGGGAATGGCAGCTGCTGCAATTATGAGAAAGGGCGCGCGCCTGGCGCGCAGGCAGGCCGGACGTATCGCGGATCTTGTGTATCCGTCCGATATATACTGTATATGCTGCGGCAGGGATATACAGCCGGGACGGCTGTACTCCATGTGTGATGACTGCCTTTCTGATATAAACTGGGCAAACGGGAAGCTGTGCGCATCGTGCGGAAAACCGCTTGAGGACTGGTATCCGGATATGTACTGCAGTGAGTGCATAAATAAAGACAGGCGATTTGACGCGGGGATCACGTGCTTTCAGTATAAAGAGGCTGAGAGGATGATGATACGTGAGTTCAAGTATCACGGAAAAAGCTATATGGCGAGAAATCTTTCTGAAATTCTTTTTGATAAAGTGGTGGCAGTCGGCGCAGGATGTGATATACTTGTTCCCGTTCCTATGTTTAAAAAGAAGGAAAAAAAGCGCGGATATAACCAGGCAGTACTGCTTGCAGAGTTTACAGCAAAGCGGCTAGGTATGCCCTGCTGCGCTGACGCAATAGTACGGACGAGAAACACCGCTCCGATGAACAGGCTCGACGCGAGAGAGAGACGCAGAAATCTCGAAAACGCTTTCAAAGTGACTGAAGAGGGACGTACAGCCGTAAACGGAAGACGAGTCATGCTCGTGGACGACATATATACGACGGGAACAACGACAGAACACTGCGCAGAAGCCTTGAAACAGGCAGGCGCAGCAGAAGTGACTGTACTGAGCCTCGCAGCCGGCAGGAACCAGCGAGAGCTGCCGCAGGCGCCGGAAGCATAAGATACAGTTTTTTAAAGATGTGAAATAACGCCGGATGATATACGGATAAGTGTAGCTGAAGCATCCTGCAGATAATTTAATAAGGTAAACTTCTTAAAACAGAAGCATGATATACCCGTGTCTGTGGTTGCAAGTCCAGGCCAGTCGCGGGCAAAAGGATCCACGTAAGCAGACCGTTCGCGGGCTGTGAGCATGGCGCGGTTTAGATGTAAGTCCTGTGAAAAATACTATAAAATCCCAATGTTCACAGGCGAGTGTGGGGGCAAAGACCAGGTCAGGCGGGTATATCATGCTTCTGTTTTTCTATTTCTATTTCTATTTACTCTCTCCGCTCAGTGAGGATCTTAAAATAGATATGAACGGCATGCAGTAATGCAGGACAGGATGACGCGGCCTCGCGGCCGCCGAAGAAACTGTTTTGTATCAGCTGTATGCCGTTTTTTGTGATAAAATAAGCCGACAGGATGAAAATATATCCGGCGGAGACGCCGGTCAAGTTCGATATGAAAATTGAGATTAGGATCATATTTTAAAGAGGTAATTTATGAATTACAGAAACAACAGGAACGGTGAGCCGCTGTCTGTACTTGGATACGGCTGTATGAGATTTACGAAGAACGGCAGCTCGATAGACATAGATAAGGCGGAGCGTGAGGTTGCGCGCGCTGTGGAGCTGGGCGTTAATTATTTTGACACAGCGTATATATATCCGGGCAGCGAGGTCGCTGTAGGCGAGATATTCAGGCGCCTGGGATGCAGGAAAGATATAAATATAGCGACAAAGCTGCCGCAGTACCTTATAAAATCGAGCGCCGCGCTCGACAAATATTTCAATGAACAGTTGCAGAGGCTGCAGACAGACTATGTAGATTATTACCTGATGCACATGATAACCGATATAGCTGCATGGGAAAAGCTTAAAAAGCTCGGCATAGAAGAGTGGATAAAAAAACAGAAGAGCAGCGGGCGCATCAGAAATATCGGGTTTTCATTCCACGGAAATACTGACATGTTTCTGGAAGTCCTTAATGCCTATGACTGGGATTTCTGCCAGATACAGTATAATTACCTGGATGAGCACACACAGGCCGGCAGGCGCGGACTTAAGGCCGCTGCGGAAAAAGGCATACCTGTAATAATAATGGCGCCGCTGCGCGGCGGAAAGCTCGTGGAGCTTCTTCCCGATCCTGCCAGAAAGCTCATTGCAGACGCGCCCGAAAAAAACGGCAGAAAACTGTCAGCCGCGGACTGGGGATACAGATGGCTGTGGGATCAGCCTGAGGTCACGTGCGTGCTTTCAGGTATGAACTCGCTCGACATGGTAGAGGAAAACGCGCGCAACGCGTCAGAGGCTACCGCAGGAGGATTAACAGAAGCCGACTTTGCGATGATAGACGCAGTAAAGGCCGAGATAAACAAAAACGTAAAAGTAAACTGCACCGGCTGCAACTACTGCCTTCCATGCCCGCAGGGCATCGATATACCGCTGGCATTCAGATGCTGGAACAGGATGTACACAGAAAACAAAATGTCCGGCAGAAAAGAGTACCTGCAGATAATGGCGCTTCAGAAAGACATGCCCGACGCAGGATCCTGCACTGGATGCGGAAAATGCGCGCGCCACTGTCCGCAGCATATAGACATACCTGCCGAACTGAAAAAAGCGAGGAGCGCGCTCACGCCTGCCCCTGTAAGACTTGCGCTGCGCGCCGTCCGCATGTTTAAATTCTGGTAAAGATCATCAGTCATCAGCTTTTTCAAGCTGTATCTGTATAATATAGATCGAATCCTGATTATTTGTTATGTTAAGTATATTCTGAGAATTTATAACGAACGCGTTGCCTGATATAGCGTATCCGCAGGCGGATACATGATCGAGGACTTTATTGACTGCAGAAACTATTCCGTCAGCCGTTCCCTGGTTGATGATGCAGCCGTAAAGTCCTTTTTCACGCGTAAAAATATCGCACTTGTGAAGAGCGCTGTCGTCAGATGCGCAGTTATGGCGGTGCGCCCTGAACTTGTCGCTTGTGAGCACATGCTCAGGGATGACGCAGCATACAGGATTTTCAGGTATCGTAAAATCGCCGTCAGCGCAGAAAAAATCAGTAAGCTTCTGCGCATTTTCTATCACATTGAGCGAATGGCAGAAACGGATGGGAGCAAGAGAAAATTCACGTTCCTCAAGTTCCGCTGTAAACGGCTCATACCATTTGTTGCTTTCTATGAAAGATAAAAAATCTTCTTCGCGCTTTAAATATTTTGAAGCAGTCTGAAGCTCTGCGATCCTTTTTTCTATGTATTTCTGCTGGGCAGAAAAAAGCTCGTGATGATCCATTGAACCGGGATCATTATCTATGTCGTTCATCATGCTTTGTATAGTTTCGAGAGAAAAACCGAGTTTTCGGTAGAATCTTATAAAATTAAGATCCTGTATCTGTTCAGGAAGAAAATATTTGTATCCGTTATCTCCCTTGAAAACAGGCTTAATAATATGCTTTTTTTCATAAAAAGATAAAGTGTCTCTGCTTATATGAGCTAATTTTGCAAGATTACCAAGTGTTATATATTTGTTATCAGTTTTATTATCCATATCATACATACCTTTTTCTATTTCAAACAAAAAAACTAAATTTAATATTGACATGGTAGTAGCTATCAAGTTTATAATAAAAAATGAAATAAGTTAATAAACCAAACAAAATCAAATTCAAATACTAATATTAATTATAAACGAATGTAAAAAATGTTCAACACGAAAAAAGAGTAAGATATGTTAAAAAAAATCTTTATTTACAGTTTATTCTTGTGCATATCAGTATTTTGTTTTTCAGCGTGCGCAGATCCGGCTCAGAGTTCCGGAGCAGGAGAAAACAGCCCTGAAGTGATCGGATGCACAGTAAACGCCGGCTGTGACGGCGGCGAGGACGACCAGTATGTTGATGTCGTGATGAAATTTGACAGAAATGTAATATACAGCAGCGGACTTGCTGATGACCTGCGTATAGTAATAGGCGGCGAACGAATAAAAGCAGACGACATAAATGTATCACAGGACAGTGCGTCTCACGACGCGGTAAAGCTGAGGATCAGCATAAACAAAGTAACGAACGGCGTGCTTGAGATAACTCCGGCTGACGGAGGCAGCACAGTAAGTTCAGTTACCGACGAAAGCGGAAAATACAGCGCGAAAGCGCCTGATATAAAAAAGCTCATACCGAGCGGCGTGACGATAGAGCAGGAAAGCTCATCTGAAGCAGGCGCGCAGCCGGAATGGACAAAAATAAAAGTGACGTCTCCGCCGTCTCACCGCAGCATGGTGTGGATACAGATCATGGAAAACGGCGAGCCTGTCGAGCCTGACGATCTGTCATCGCCGGATGTAATGGACGATACAGCGGCAGGCATACACGAACACGAATTCCTGTGGGCTACTGATGAATCTGTAGCGGAGGATATAGCGAAGGCTGTAAATGATTTTTACGGTGAAAGATTTACAGCTGAAAGCACAGGAAGCGAGGTCACAGTTACAGCTAAGGACAGCGGCGGTGCAGACAGCGCTCAGCGTGGAGGCGGTGACGCCTCAGGCCTCACGCTTAAAATTTACGAGTATTGATCATGAAGATGAAAATAAAGTCAGCAGGTAAACTTAAAATGGATCCGGCGGTAGTTATCGCAATGCTTGCGCTTCTTGCAGCGACAGCAGCTGTATCAATGATGGTCGGACGCTACAGCATATCGTTCGGCGACATGGTAAGCATACTGTCAGGAAATTATACTGATGAGCTTGAAGCTTCAGCAATAGTCCTGTATGCGAGGACAGCCAGGGTAGCGGCGGCTGTCATGATCGGCGCGGCTCTGGCCGCGGCGGGAGCGGCATACCAGGGGATATTCAGGAATCCTGTAGTTTCGCCGGACATACTCGGAGCAGCGACAGGCGCAGGATTCGGAGCGGCGCTTGCGATACTTCTCGGCGGCAGCGCGCTGGCTGTACAGTTAAGCGCGTTTGTATTCGGACTGGCCGCGGTGGCCGCGGCGTATGCAGTCAGCAGCCGCCTTACGGGAGGCGGTGGCGGCGGTATTACCATAACGCTCGTATTGACGGGAATGGTGATCTCGTCCATGTTTTCCGCATTCATATCCATAATAAAATTCGTTGGAGACCCTTACGACACATTACCGTCCATAACCTTCTGGCTGATGGGCGGGCTTACATATATTACCAAAGAGGACGTGCTGATAATGCTCATACCTTTCGCGATAAGCATAGTACCGCTCATGCTGCTCAGGTGGCGCCTGAACGTACTGTCGCTCGATGACGAAGAAGCAGAGTCACTCGGCGTCGATACAAAAAAGCTGCGCCTCGCAGTTATAATATGCGCGACGCTCATGTCCTCAGCGTCAGTGGCCGCAGGCGGCATGATAGGCTGGGTCGGACTCATAGTTCCGCACATAGCGAGGATGATAAGCGGCCCTGACTATACGAAGATGCTTCCGTGCTCCGTCCTGACAGGCGCGATATTTCTTCTGATCATGGACGATCTGTCGAGATGCCTGTTTGCGCAGGAGATACCGCTCGGCGTCCTGACAGCGATAATAGGAGCTCCGTTCTTCCTGTATCTCCTTTTCAGAGGAAAAAAGAGCTTTATGTAAAGTCATGCTCAAAGCAGAGCAGATATCCCGGAGCAGTCAGCCGGATACGCGCGGCAGCCGTTGTTCAGGGATCTAAAGATAGAGAGATATATAATATGTCAGAAATTTCTAAATCAGAAACATCAAAAAGCAAAACAGTAAATTATCATATAGAGACCACAGGCGGCCGCGCGCTGAGATACATTAAACTCAGCGCAATTGCGGCAGCCGCAGTAAGCATGATCGTCATAATGACAGGCTGCGGCGGCGTAAAAACGGCGCAGTACACTATAACCGCGGAAGGCGCAGCGGCAGAAAGCGGCGTCATAGAATACGCCGGAATGGAAATGAACGTATATAAAGACAAGGCATCAAATCCTTGCGGCGATTGCCCGGATCAGCCTGTCAGCATATACGCCGGTACATCTGCGGAGGATACGATATCAGCGATGGCTGAAGCAGCAGAAAGAGCCGACGATATATGGAGCGTAAGCTCCGTTGACGGCGCGACACTCGTGCTTACAGAAAAAACGCCGGGAACTGTAAATGAAGACGATGAAGAGCCGGAGCTTTCAGCTCCCGCAGGCCTCACGCTTACAGGCAAGCTGGAATTCGTAAAAATGAAAGCCGCTGCCGGCAGCGCTGACAGCAGCAGAAATAAATCTGACGATAACGGCGGCGCAGCCGCATCCGGTTCGTCAGACAGCGCGAAGCGCGAGATAACCAACGTTGACGGCAGCAAGATCGAAGTGCCTGAAAAGGCAGAGAGGATAGCTGCTGTATACGGCCCGTCATACGAAGCGGCCGTTATACTCGGCGCAGAGGACCGTATAGCAGTATGCGCCGACGTCCAGTACGAAAACTTCCCGTGGGCGCTTAAGATATTCAAGCGGATGAAGGATCTGCCACATCTGAACAACGTTCACTCGTCAGTGAATTTTGAAGAGCTGCAGAAATACAGTCCGGACCTCGTCCTGACGTTCAATCGTCCGAATGAGCTTAAGCAGCTCAGAAAAGCAGGCATATCCGCAATAAACGCGGTAACGCCTCAGACGCTTGAAGAATCGCTCGATTTTCTTGACGTATATGCTGAAGCTATAGGCGGTGACGCGCCCGCGCGGGCGCAGAAATACAGAGAGTATTTCAACAAAAAGCTTGACCGCGTAAAGTCTGTCACTGATCCGCTGGGCGGATCGGAAAGACCTTCAGTATATTATGCAGGGATAGATATCCTTACCACTTACGGAAAATATTCCGACATAAAGGAAATCATCGAGGCCGCAGGCGGCCGCTGCGTAACGGCTGACCTGGATGCAGGAAATCATACGCAGGTAAATTTCGAGCAACTTGCAGCGTGGGATCCTGAGTATATATTTATAGACCACGGCGGCATGAACGACCGCAGCACTGTCGAGCAGATAAAAGACTCGACGGAGCGCAATTCACGCTATAAAGCCATAAAAGCTGTAAAAAACGGAAATATATACCTCACGCCGAGCGGCGTCTTCTACTGGGATATGGGGCTTCAGAAGATACTTCTCGTCATGGATATGGCAAAGACGCTTCATCCTGACAAGTTTGCCGATCTCGACATGAACGCGGAGGTCAGAGAGTTCTACTCAACATTCTTTGACTACGATCTGAGCGAGAAGGAAGCGGCGCAGATACTTGCCCGTGAGGATCCGTCATAAATAATGAATAAATGAATTGATAACCGGATATCGTGCGCCGGGCGCACGTGCAGAGTGCGTGTATTTGAATATATACGCCATTAAAGTACAGGGAGGCCGGAAATTGCTTGAGATAAAAAACGCCGTTTGCGGCTACAGACAGCATAATACGCATAAGGTCATCATAAACGGCCTTTCGATGGATATAAAGCAGGGCGAGATCATGAGCATACTCGGCTCAAACGGGGTAGGAAAGACGACTCTTTTCAGGTCGATACTCGGAAGCCTGCCGCTGATATCGGGCAGCGTGCTTCTCGACGGGCGCGAGATAAGCAGCATGAAGCGCAGCGAGACGGCAAAGCGCATAGCTTACGTGCCGCAGTCGCACAACCCGCCGTTTCCTTTTACAGCGCTTCAGATAGCTGTGATGGGGCGGACGGCTCACATGGGGATGTTTGCGACACCGTCTGAGGAAGACACCGAAAAGGCGTATGACGCTTTAAAAGCCATGGGCGCTGAATACCTTGCGGACATGCCTTATACGGAAATAAGCGGCGGAGAGCGCCAGCTCGTGCTTATAGCGCGCGCCATAGCTCAGGAAGCTGATTACATGATAATGGACGAGCCGGCGTCGAACCTTGACTACGGCAATCAGGTCAGAGCGCTTGAAAGGATAAAGCAGCTCGCCGCGGCCGGCCGCGGGATAATGTTTACGACGCACAACCCCGACCATGTGTTTATGGCGGCGTCGAAGGTAACTGTCATAAGCAGCCGGGACGAGTTTATGAGCGGCCCGACTGACGAGATACTGACGGTGCCGGTAATGAACAGTATATACGGCATACAGACGCAGATACTTGAGGCAGAATGGCCGGGCGGCAGGACTATAAAGACGACTGCCGCATATATGGAAGGATAACGGTAACGATTTCTGTGGGAGCTGCAGATCCCTGCAGGATGGTTATAGATAAGTTTCGGCGTTTTGGAAGAGCGCGGAGACTGCGGCGGTCAGTGCCGATGCTACACTTTTTAAGGCACGGATCGTTGTAATGAGACGTAAAGCTTTGCGTCACTGAAGATCAAAGCTGATAAATTCAAGATTATCACAAAGATAAAATAAGGAGCGATTAAAAAATGAAGCTAATGAAAAAATCTTTCAGCATGCTGCTGGCAGTGGCGATGGTATTTACTGCGACATTCGGCTGCATGACTGTATCATCGTTCGCTGCTGACAGTGGGACGGGCAGTGAAGCGGCTGAAATGACCGGTTTCAGTTTTGAAAATGTAGAAGGTCCTGAATCAGGTGAAGCAGGACAGACTATAAGTTTAAATATTCAGTTTGATAAAAATGTAAAGATCCTGGATGATACGGCACTTGTGCCAGAATTAGGAATAAAGATATCCGGAAGCGATGTTGCAAATACAGCGAGAGATGTGACTGCGTCTGTATCAGGCGATGTACTTAATATAAAGATGGTTTCAAACGGATGGGCGGCTATATATGGCGGATCGTTAAGTATCAACGGTGATGGTCTTACAGATCTTGTAACGGCTGATAATGATAAACCTGTAAAATTAGATAATTTTACTACATATATCCCTATCGGTATAACTCTTGACAATAAGTCAATAGCAGCTACAGCAGATGCTGCAGCATCTGATACGGTAAAAGTAACTCACAGAGCAAATATGCGCGGTATGTATCATTTCCAGCTTATGAAAAATGGAAAACCGGTACTTCCTGAAAATGACAGCTATTATTATGCCGGCGCTATGACATCTCATGCACATGCTTTTAATACTTCAATAACAGTTGAAAGTATTGCAAAGGCAATGGCCACTGCAATTAACGGGATAGAAGGCTATACAACGACATATGAAAAAGCTTCTGACACATTCACAGTAACTGCAGATGAATTAAATGAAGGCGAAGAGCTTACAGTTCAGATGTTTGAAGCAAATGCTGACTGCCGAGATCAGAAGGCTGTACTTGCACAGGCAAAGGCTGCTCTTGACGAAGTTGATAAAAATACTAATCCAGCCATAGCTAAAGCATATGAGGCTTATGACGCATTTATGGCAAAGGATGATTCATCTAAGACACAGATGGATTACATAAAGCTTATAAACCAGATGAATGAAGCCCCTGTTGCGCCGGCTGAAATAGCTGACGGAAGTACTATTACACTTACAGGTACAGCTACAGCAGGTATCTCGTTAAATTCTGTGCCTGACGGATGGGCTGATGCCGTTACAGGAATCAGCATACAGCAGGTAGGCGTTGAGAACGATGTAAAAACATATACAAAAGAAGAAGCAGGATTAACGATAGAAAAAGGCAGAAGAGGATATTCTCTTTCTGTAAATGCAGACCTGTTCAGAAATGAGAGCACTACATCAGGCAAAAAGACAGGTCAGTTTATGATCACTGTAGCTGCAACAGGTTTTAAAGACTGCAGCACAATTGTAAATGTAAAGAATTACGGAGCTGAAAAATTCTATGTAAGATATCTTGACAAGAATGGCACTGTAATTACAACAAACACATATACTATGGATCAGCTTAAGAGTTTCTCAATGAATAATGAATCAAAGGTCCATGAAAACATGAAATATCAGAGTTACTGCAGCATGGCAGGACTCAGAAACTTCTGCGCTGATGGTGTTTATATCGAAGACCTGCTGAAAGATTCAGGAGTAACAGACAGGATCACAGACAGTGATGGAAATATAAAAGATAATATAACAGTACGTTTAAGAACTAACGACAGTGTAGAAGACGGAAGCGGAAACGATACTACTACTGATAATGCTTATTACTGGATGGGTAAATTTGATTATAAAAATCTTTTCCAGGAAAGGTATTACTTCCCGGCTGTATATACAAATGCAGACCTTAAGGCAAGACTTTTAGACGGAACACCTTATACAGGTGACGAAAGTGCAGATAAGAGAGCATATCTCTGGGCTAACGGTGGCAGAGAAGTTGCAGGAAGACCTATGATAGCATGGGATTATGTTGAAAATGTTTTCAGTCAGGATCAGACAGAGCCATCAAGAGAAAATTACAACGAGAACATCCAGAATGAACGCTCATTCAGATTCCTTTTCAGTCTTGCCAAAGACAGTGAAGCAGACGCTACTGAAAATACATCAACTACATTCTCAGTTACGTACTGCGCATTCGGTATAGATATCATAGATGGGAATTATGAGAAGCCTTCACACAGCGGTGGATCTTCATCAGGCGGTTCAACTACAGTAACTCCGACTAAGTACACTGTAAACAAGCCTGCCGACTCTGCAGAGGGAAAGGTGAGTGTAAGTCCGTCAAGCGCTGAAAAGGGCGATACTGTTACTGTAACAGTTACACCTGCTGACGGTTATAAGACAGGTACTGTAACAGTTACAGACAAGAGCGGAAATAAAGTTTCTGTATCAGGCTCAGACAATAAGTATACATTCAAGATGCCTGCTTCAAATGTTACAGTTAAGGTAACTTACGAAAAGACAGCGGCTGTCCAGCAGCCGACACAGCCTGCACAGCCAACAGTACTTCCGTTCAAGGACGTAAAGGCTGACAGATGGTCATACTCAGCTATAAAGTACGCTTACGACAACAAGCTCTTCTCAGGTACATCCGCGAACGAGTTCAGCCCTGCAGACGATATGACAAGAGGAATGCTCGTAACAGTTCTCTACAGACTCGCAGGCGAGCCTGCAGTAAACGGCGATGCAGGCTTCGCTGATATAAAGTCAGGCGACTGGTACGCAAAGGCTGTAGCATGGGCTAAGGCAAACAACATCGTTTCAGGCGTGAGCGCTGCTGAATTTGCTCCAGATAAAGATATAACACGCGAGCAGATGGCAGCTATCCTCTACAGATACGCTTCATACAAGTCATACAGCACTGCAGCAAACGGAAGCATAGCAGGCTTCAATGACAACGCAAATGTTTCTGCTTTCGCAAAGGACGCAGTTTCATGGGCGGTAGGCGAAAAGCTCATATCAGGAACAGGAAACAACACGCTCGCTCCTAAGGGAAATGCTACACGCGAACAGGTAGCAGCTATACTCCAGCGCTTCGCCGAAAACATCGCTAAATAAATGACCGAAATATGAATGATGCGTGAATGGTGCCGCGGCCGGGCCGCGGAAAACGTCTGGTATGCATTTGCGCAAAGAACATATTTATAATGATCACAGTCCGGCTTTCCCGCTGCCATGCAGAGGGAGGGCCGGATATTAATGAAATCAGGAAGCTGCCGGGAAATATATAAGTGGCCCGGATAAAAAGGAGAAAAGCACAGAAATGGTAAAAAGAAAAACAGCGAGGCGCGTCACTGCGGTCATTACTGCTATGACAGTAGCTCTTTCATGCGGAATATGCGTTTCTGCGCAGGAGACGGCAGCGCCGTCGTGCCTTCATTCCGCGTATAAAGCTGCTGACCGTGACGGTATCGGAAGCGGCTATTATCTCTACCATGTACTTAAGGTGACAGGCGATGCTCTGGGAGAAGAGCAGGTCTTCACTGTTAAGGACCTGGAAGAACTTTACATTGAAAGCATCTCTCAGTCATCTGTACTGAAACTCGGTCAGACGGCAGAGGTAAATATAAATGGAAGCCGTAAGACAGTAAACGGCATAGATATGTATAAATTTCTCAGGCTGTGCGGAATTACAGATGATACTTCGTGCTGCGCGGCAGTACAGTTTTTCAGCGAAGGCTCTGATAAAGCAGCCTGCGTTAAAAAGCTTTCTGAGATAAAGGACGCAGCGAACAAGATAACTGTGGCGCTGTCTGCAGGCGGAAAGGCGCTTGACGACGCTGCCGGCGGTCCGCTCATGCTCTGCGACGGAAAGACAGGAACTGTACTTGTCAAGGATCTCAGCGGTATACGCATCGGCGGGGCTGCGGGAGCAGCCGACCCGTATTATGGGCTTCATTCGAGAAAGCCGCTTGATTACATGCAGGATGACTGCGTATTTACGATCAACTATATTGACAGATCGAAGTATACGAAAAGGGATGATAACGCTGTTCCGTTCGCGACTAAAAAATACAGTATGGGCGAGATAGAGGCGCTCATAAGGCAGAATCCCGATAAGACGCACGGAAATTATTTTGGCATATCAGGGAACGAAAAGTCAAAAGATGTATACGGACTCGGCGGTTTCAGCGATTATTTCGAGGGGATAGACATGGGATGGTTCCTGTCGAGCCGGGCAGGTCTTAAGGATACAGAAGGAACGGCTGAATTTTACGGGCGCGACAACGACTGGTTCTCTGAGATAAAGGATCTGTCGTACTTTTTTGCGAAGGACTATTCAGAATATTACCTTGAGATAGACGACGATACATACATAGACAACGTAGTGCCGGTGCTGGCTGTTTCAAAGAACGGCGTGCCGCTGCTGCCTCTGCACGACCATAAAATGGAAGGAAATATCGACTATAATACGTTTAATAAAAATGTAAACGCAGCCGGATATGCCACAAAGGACATAGGACTTGTAAAAAATGTAAGCGGTCCTTTCGTAGCGGGTCTTGCAGACCTTGACGGAGTGTACGGAGGCTACAGGCAGGAAACGTCAGGCGACTGCATAAGGATAGACTTTTATGTAAATAAAGCTGATTACGCAGGTATTACTTCAAAAGAGGCTGTTTCTGTAAAAGCTGGCAGCAACGCGCAGACGCTCACGCCTGCTCAGACAGCGCTCGCAAAGTGCGCAGCGTATACGGCGTCACTTATGATGCTCAGATAGAGCGGCGAAAGCCTGACGAGCAAAAAAACAGGGTAAGAGATGGTCGAAAGATCATAAGAAAAGTCAGATAAGGCAAGAAATAAAATGAAACGTAAGACATCTTTAAGAAGAAAAATATGTATAACGCTTGCAGCGGCAATGATATGGCTGACTGCATCAGCAGTCCCGTCGCTTGCGTATTTCAACAGAGGAGCTGTTCAGATATCTCTCAGTCAGACATCGATCAGCATTGATCAAGGTGCGAGTGCGTCGGTATCAGTCACTATAGACCCGATAAAGGAAGATCAGCTTCCGGGATGCGGGATGGCCGAATGCCCTCAGACTTGCGGCAGCTCAGGCTGCCTGAACGAAAACGGCGAGTGCACGTGCGCAGGTACGAATTACAAAACTTACCATTCGTCTGTAGCTGTATCATCGTCGAACGCTTCTGTAGCTGCGGCATCCTACTCTAACGGAACGCTGACTGTAAAGGGCGTGGGAGCCGGTACGGCGGTCATAACGGCTACAGGAAGTATGCGCCAGTATACGGACGCATCGGTCACTATGAATGTAACAGTAAAAGGCTCAGGAAATGCATCCGGAGCATCGTCAAAGCCCTCTGCGGGAAAAAGCGCGTCAGCCGCGCCCGCTGAGGGAATGAATGCTTCTGATATAAAGGGCGCGGGGGCTGCGGCCCAGCCTGACGGCAGCGCCGCAGCACAGGAAGCAGATGCAGCCGCTGCCGGACAGGACGAAGCAGCCGCTGCGCTAGGCGAGCTCCGCAACACAAAAAAAGGCCTGTACAGAATAGTAGAGCTCACAGACACAACAGATATACCGGCGTGCTTCGCGCAGGCCGCAGAAGAAAAAAGCCATATGGTTTTTCAGAAAAAGAGCGGCGAAAACGTGAAATGGTCATGGACGTTCGATGCATCTGACCTCGGCTCAGCCGACGTCAGCTCATTAAAGCTCGGCATAAACGCGTCAGCAGAGTGCCATGATGATATAAAGGATCTCATGACTGTTTCCGGAGGAAACGCGTATTATATGCAGTTCGAGCATTCGGGCGTCCTGCCTGCTCCTGCTGAGATATACATAAACGTGTCAGAAGTATTTCCCGACAACGGAACGCTGAAGCTTTATCACGAAAGTGAAAACGGCGGCAGTTTCGATGAAGTAAGCAGTGATGTGATGGCAGAAAATGGATATGCTACGTTTACAATAGAAAGGTGCTCTGACTATATACTTACTGACGGGACTGTTAAAAGTAATGTAGCTGCGGACAGCGCGCGCGCAGCGGGCGCGGATACTGGCAGCGCGTCAGGCGGCAGCGCTGTTCCGGTCGCTGCGGGCGCTGCGGCCGTTATAGCAATTATAGCTGCAGCAGTGATCGTTTTAAGAAAAAAGAAGAAATAACAAATGATAGAACTGATCTCAGTACAGAAAAATTACGGAAAGAAAAAGATAATAACAGAAGCAACGTGTACATATGAAAAAGGCAGGATATACGGCCTTGCCGGGTATAACGGATCCGGGAAAACGACGCTGCTCAAGACTATAGCCGGTATATACAGGCCTGACGGAGGAAAGATACTCGCTGACGGTGCGCCGGCGCACAAAAACTCAGACTTCAGAAGGCATTCGTTCCTTATGACGGAAGAGCTTTTCTTTGATCCGCAGAGCTCTATGGACGATATGCGAAAAGTCTATCGCGGCTACTACAGCTCATGGGACGACGATATCTACGACAAGCTGCTCCATATAACGGGCCTTGACAGAAAGGCGGGAATAAGCGGATTTTCCAAGGGAATGCAGCGTCAGGCGGGACTCATACTCGCGCTGTCCACAGTGCCTGAATACCTGTTTCTTGACGAGACATTTGACGGGCTCGACTTTGTGCGCCGCAGGATGCTCGCGGAGATACTCCGCAGGTTTACAGAAAAAAGAAACGCGTGCGTGATAGTAACGTCGCATTATCTTAATGAACTGGAAAAATTCGCAGACAGCCTGGCCCTCATAGAGGACGGCAGGATGATAATACCGGATACCGGCGGAGCAACGCTGGAAGAATACTTTATGGCTCATACGGAGGTGCGTGCAGATGAGATCGACACTCTCTTCTGAGGCAGGGCATGACTTTGCCGTCGTAATAAAAAAACTTTCGATGATCACACTTCTTGTGCTTGCCGTGATGGCGGTCCTCATACCGCTTTCGACGTCAGCAGTAAGTGAATTTTCGATATTTAATGTAGAGTACACGCACCAGCAGCTGAAATTCCGCTTTGCGGCAGAAAACGCTGCGGTGTTTGCGGGGTATGCGGCATTCCTTGCAGGTGCGGCATCAGGCCTCTCACTGTTTTCATTCGTACTTGACAGGAGACGGAGCGCATTTTACTTTTCTCTCGGACTTTCGCGCGCGCAGCTTTATATCATACGTATATTGGCCGGCGCACTGGCACTTTTTGCCGTCACAGCGATCCCTGTTGCCGTTTCGGTAATTTTAAATATAAAAGCGCTCGGCGGTTATGAAGGAATGCCTGCATACGCGGCAGCATTCTTTGCAGCGCTTTTTCTGCAGAGCTTATGCGGGCTGCTGATATTTGCTGCGGCGTGTCAGCTTGCAGGTACGATACAGGAAGCGCTTTTAGCCGGAGCTACTCTGGCGGCAGCTCCGTCCGTGTGCGCATTCTTCATAAATGCTCTCATGAAAAACTTTACATGGGGCAATACATTCGGAGCGAGCACATATGCTATGGCTGAGGTCAGACCGTCGCTTCTTAAGCTTACGGCTGACTGGAATCCGCTGTTTATGGCGCAAAGCTCTATGGAAAAATATAACAGCTTCAGCAGAGAGATGTCACAGACGTATCCGGACGCGGTCCATACAGCGCCGTTTTTGATATGGATAGTTATCATCGCTCTCGGAGCGATGATCGCAGGCGCGCTCTTCAACGCGTATAAAGCCGAGCGCTCAGGCATCGAAGGTCTCTTTAAATCTACGCACTGGCTCATATGCTCGGTATGGCCGCTGGGAGCGTTTGCGGTATGCATGGAATATACGCAGATGCTTGCTCCGTCCGTATCATGCGCCGTATCCGCAGCCGCAGCCGCGGCTGTGTACGCAGTGATGCAGAGGCTTCTGAAATACAGAGAAAAAAGCCGTTTCTCGGCTGCAAAGGGGTGCGCCGCGCTCGCGGCGGTCACGGCAGTGTCGGCAGCAGCTGCATTTACAGGCGGCGCAGGGATGTTTTACAGCATACCTGATGCGGCCGACACGCAGAGCGTCCGGATAGTATACAGCGGACAGCTTTCGTTCATACCTGCGCAGTCAGGCCTTACGTCGAACGGAAAGGCGAAATACTACAGCGGAAGAGTAACGCTTGAGTCGGATGAATGCATATCAGAGGTACGCGATATAGACAGCATGCTTCAGAAGCAGGGCAGGATAAAGCTGAAAAGCGGCAGCTCCGATGATTTTTCTGAAACAGCGCTGCCTTATGACATACATATAACGTACGATCTGAGATCGGGCAAAAAGACTGAAAGGTATTATGACAGGATAACTGCGGGAGGTCTTGCAAAGCTGCTTGAGCTCTGCGATACCAGCGAGATGAAGCAGCAGGAGACCGACGTCGTAAAGGGTGTGCTTTCAGGAACGCTCTGGAACTCAGCATCGTTCTCGGATGGCGATGTTTATCTGGCAGACGGATGGCTGCTCAATATAAAGAAGCTCGACCTTTCGGCTGACTACAGAAAGCAGCTTCAGGACGCGATAGCGTCTGATATAAATGCGCTGAGCGCTGACGATATGTATCATCCGCAGGCGGATGTAAAGGCGCAGCTCATGTTCACTATGAACGGCGAGGAGGCGCTTGCTGATCTTGCAGAGGATAACGCGTCAGCAGTCGTATATGTCACAGATAACTGGAAAAATACGGAAACACTGCTCGAGTCATGGGGCGTCATGCCTGAGGAGCAGGCGCCGGGCGAGTCGGGAGTATTTTCTGATGTATTGATACAGAGATTCGATCCGTATTCTTCGATGAACGGTATGAAGACTCCTGTTTCACTGTTTTTCGGACAGTATTTCAGCTCATCGGCTGAGGATTTCGTACTGCGCCGGGATTTCGGAAACAGGCCGGATATAAACGACAGCGGACAGATAAGCGAGCTTGCGGCGGCGAGCAGAGGCGCATACTACATGGACGGCGGCGGTTACCTGCTGGCGTTCAAGGTGGCAGGCGGCGATTCATACGTCTACAGGTTCCTGCCGTATGACGATGCTCCTGAGTTTATAAAGTCCAAAATGTAAGCAATAAATATCAAACAGGCAGTACGCGCGCCGGGCGCGCTTGCAAATAAATCATTTTATTCAATAATTTATAAAGTAAAGTATCAGAAATGGGTGCGCGCCGGGCGCGCGTCATCCGAGGAGGAAGAATGAAGAGATCATTAAGATTCACAGGGATAGTTTCGGCGGTAATGCTGCTTGCCGGAACGTTTGCAGTCCCATCGTTCGCCTTTATAGAAAGAGGCGATGTGCAGATAAACGGAGAGAGCAGCTACACTCTCGAAGTTGGCGAAACGGCAGAGCTCAGTGTCACGCCGTACAAGGAACAGCATCTTCCGGGTTGCGGGATGCCTGATTGCCCGTCATCATGCGGTGAGAAACTTTGTATAGATACAAGTATTACCGGCCAGCAGGAATGTATATGCGGTGGATTGGATCCTGAAACATATTATGCAACTGTAGAACCGGTGTCATCAAATGATTCAGTAGCGACGGCAGAGTATGATAAAGCTGGACATGTTGTCATAACAGCGAAAGGCGCAGGAACTGCGGAAGTAAATATAACAGCAGAATTCCGTGAGTATAATTCAGCTGAAAAGACTGTAAAAGTAACAGTAAAGGGCAATGACTCAGGCGAAGACAGCAGCAAGGATGACAATAAGGGCGACAGCGGCAATTCAGGTAATGATTCAAACAATTCCGGAAATAACGGCAGTTCATCAACAGGCAGCGGCTCGGAATCTAATTCCGGCGGAAGCACAGGCGGCTCAACAGTTACAGCCCCTGAAGAAACAGTAAAGGGAGAGCCTGTAACAGCTCAGTCATACACTGTAAGATCATACAACGAAACACGTAAGGAAGACGATCAGAATATTGAAGTTAAAGTAAAGTTCAGCGCACCTGTAAAGGTACTGAGCGGAGCTGAAAAGGATCTCATCGTAAAGATCGCCGGCAACACTCTCGACAAAACTCCTAACGCGTCAGACGGCGTGAGTACAAGGACTCTCTCTGTAAAGGCAGATCCGTCAGACAGCACATCAGTTATAGTGACTATAGGCTCAGTAAAGGGCTCAAAGTTCATCAGGATGACAAACGCGAAGCTCGAGATCGAAGCGGCAGAAAGCGGCATAAAGAACATAGTTTCTGCGGCTGACAACTCTCCTGTAGAGCTCAGATACATATCTACAGTCATCCCAAGCGGACTCGCGTTCACGCAGACATCAGCAGTAACAGGCACAGCGTCACAGCCTGCTTCAGTAACTAAGAAGATCTCACACAGAGCTAACGTTCGCGGCATGGTATATATCCAGCCTCTCAGAAACGGTCAGCCGCTCCTTCCGACAGCGACATTCGACCACGAGGGCTCATACATCATACACGCTCACGCGTTCATAGACACAAAGTCAGGCGACCAGGTAATGCCTGAAATGACAGAAGCTGACTATGCAAAGGTGATAGCAGATACATTCAAGGCAAGCATAGAAAAGGTTCCTGAACTCAAGGACGCTTACGAGATGACATATGACGGCGGCAGCTTTACGCTCAAGGCCCTCAAAGCCACAGCAGGAGAGACGCTTGACGTCCGCATCTACGAATCACCTGCAGCAGACGGCAAGGTAAATGAATCAGCATCAGATAACAGCAATACAAATACAGGCAGCATCAAGTTCAGCGATGTAAACGGCTGGGAAAAGGAATACGTTTACTACCTCGCAGAGAGAAAGATCCTCAACGGCAAGGCAGACGGCCAGTTCAAGCCTGCAGACAACATCACAAGAGCAGAGTTCGTAAAGATCCTCGCAGCAGTTTCAGGTCAGGATGTATCTAAGAGCACAGGAACGTCATTCTCAGACGTAAACGCAGCGTCATGGTACGCTCCTTATGTTGAGTGGGCTTACAAAAACGGCATCGTAAAGGGCAGCAACGGCAATTTCAAGCCTTCAGCAAACATAACACGCCAGGATATGGCAGTTATGATCGAAAACTTCAGCAAGTACATGAGCAAGACTGTTCCGTCAATGGAAGCAGGAAAGACATTTGCTGACGACAGCAGGATCGCTTCATACGCAAAGGATGCAGTAGCGTCTCTTCAGAAGGCCGGCATCATAAGCGGCGATGTAAACGGAAAGTTCCTGCCGCAGAGCAGCGCAACACGCGCTCAGGCAGCTAAGATGATAACTGTATACATGCAGGTGACAGCTTAGTACAGTCTTTATAAAATACACTGATACGGAGTATAAACATAAATATACACCGATTAAGTGTAAAATAATATGTATATACGCCGATACGGTGTACGAAATGAAATATACGCCATACAAAAATGAAATATCATAAATACACCGAAAAGGTGTAAAGTGTAAAGAATAAATAAATGAAAAATATCCCAAAGCTATACAAAAAAGCAGTCCGGCATCCCGGCGTGCGTCACCGCACGAGCATTCCGCCCGCGAGGGCGGCAGGTACAGCAGAGGGTTATTTTTCATTTTTTGATATCAACATATTGACACATAATGATATGTTGCTATAATAAAGGCAGATAAAGAAAGGAGCTTGATGATGATGGAAGAAAAAAAGAACTGTGACTGCGCCGGGTCATGCTCGGGCGATGCAGACCTCTGCTGTGAAAGGTGCGAGATACATCCCGACAATATCAGGGCAGCTGCGGACGGTCTCCCGTCAGAGATCGACCTTAAGGATGTGGCCGAGCTTTACAAGCTGTTCTCGGATTATTCGAGAGTGCGCATACTTTATCTGCTGGCGGAGCGCGAGCTGTGCGTGTGCGATCTGACTGAGCTGATGGACATAAATCAGTCAGCCATATCCAACCATCTGAGGCTGCTCAGGAACGGCAAGCTTGTAAAGTCGAGAAGAGAAGGCAAAAATGTCTACTATTCTCTGGCTGACAGCCATGTCGAGACTATACTCAGAAACGGTCTCGAACACGTCCGCGAGGACCGCGGCGACCTTGAGTAACAGGTCTGCGGGCAGACGCCGGTATAATATTATTAATTTATTAAAACACAATATTTCAGTACTTGATAAAGGAGATCACAAAATGAAAAAGAAGTTCAAGATGCAGGATGTAGATTGCGCTAACTGCGCTGCAAAGATGGAAGAAGCTATAAAGAAGATCGACGGCGTAAACGACGCAAGCGTAAGCTTTATGGCTCAGAAGCTCTCTATCGATGCAGACGATGAGAGATTTGACGAGATCATGCAGGAGGCTCAGAGAGTAGTTCAGTCTATCGAGCCTGATACATCTATCGTACTTTAATTTTGTTTTAAACTGATAAAACAAGGGCTTGAAGCTCCGCGCACCGGTTCGGACAGAGAGCCGTTTCAGGACCGCTCCGCAGACAATACGGGGCGGTCCGCTTCTAAGAGACCGGTTTCTAATGGAGAAAGATCATGAATAAGCTTGTAAAAAATATGACTAAAAAGCAGAAAAAGGATCTTAAGCTTATACTCATTTCAGCCGTATGGTACGCTGCAGCGCTTATCATATGCCACCTTATGGATTTTCAGAGCATTGCGGGGAAATGGGGCGGGCTTGCGATAGAGCTCGTGATTTTTATGATATCATATGTGATCATCTGCCGAAACGTATATAAAAAGGCGTGGTCAAATATAAAGAGCGGGCAGATATTTGACGAAAACCTGCTCATGATGGTAGCTACGATCGGCGCGATAGGTACGGGAGAGTTTTCCGAGGCTGTGGCCGTTATGCTGTTCTACCAGGTAGGTGAGCTTTTCCAGAGTATCGCGGTAAACAAGTCACGCCAGTCTGTAAGCGAGCTCATGGACATCATGCCTGAGTATGCTAACCTCGTAAAGGACGGCGGCGAGGTAGCGGAGGTAGACCCTGACGACGTGCTCGTCGGCGAGACTATCGTAGTAAAGCCGGGAGAGCGCATACCTCTCGACTGCCGTGTAAAGAGCGGAGAATCCATGATAGACACGTCTGCTTTGACGGGCGAGTCAGTACCGCGCCGCGCAGCCGCAGGAGACGAGATAATCAGCGGATGCATAAACGGCGAGGGCGTGCTTTATGCGGAGGTCATGAAAACGTATGATAATTCAACTGTCGCGCGCATACTTGAGCTCGTAGAGAGCGCGAGTGAAAAGAAAGCGCCTACAGAGAAGTTTATAACAAAGTTTGCGCGTTACTATACGCCTGCCGTAGTTTTCGCGGCGATAGCGCTGGCTGTCATACCGCCGTTCTTTACAGGCGGGCTGAGCTCGCTCAGCACATGGCTTTACAGAGCGTGTACGTTCCTCGTAGTTTCGTGTCCGTGCGCGCTTGTAATTTCAGTGCCTATGAGCTTTTTCGGAGGTATAGGCGCGGCGTCAAACAACGGCATACTGGTAAAGGGAAGCAACTACCTGGAAGCTATGGCAAAGCTTGACACTATAGTTTTCGATAAGACAGGAACTCTCACAAAGGGCGAATTCAAAGTAACAGCCATAGAGCCTGAAAACGGTGTATCAGGATCAGAGCTGCTGGGGATGGCTGCGGCAGCTGAAGCGTTATCTACGCATCCTGTTGCTGCTGCTGTACGTGCCGCGTGGGCGTCATACGGTATAGAAAATATGAGTAGGGCTGAGGCTGACAGCGCGGATCCTGAGCATAAAGCGGACATATCGGAGATCGCGGGTCACGGCATAAAAGCAGTCATAGACTCAAAAACGATATACGCAGGAAATGAAAAGCTCATGAAAACAGCCGGAGTCGATGTTAGCAGAGCAAAGGAAAAGATAGCGTCCATAAGCGCAGAAGCAGCAGGTACAGTCATATTCCTGGCTGAGGACGGCAGATTTATGGGATATATCATCATAGCCGATGAGATAAAGGAAACTACTGCAGAGGCCATAGCAAAGCTCAAAAAGCTCGGTGTTAAAAATACTGTAATGCTTACCGGCGACAAGCGCGAAGTGGCAGAGGCGGTAGCAAAGGAGATCGGGCTCGATACGTTCTGCGCGGAGCTTCTCCCTGCCGACAAAGTAAGCAAGGTAGAAGAGCTGCTCGAAGCAGAAAAAGCGGCAGGAAAGGGCGGACAGCTCGCGTTCGCGGGCGACGGCATAAACGACGCGCCTGTACTGATGCGCTCCGACATAGGCATAGCGATGGGCCGCATGGGCTCAGACGCGGCTATAGAAGCAGCCGATGTAGTAATAATGGACGACAACATCATGCGCGTGTCCCTCGCGGTACGCATAGCGAGAAAGACTATGCGCATAGTACACCAGAATATAGTATTCGCTATCGGCGTAAAGCTCGCGATACTCGCCCTTACAGCCGTTGGCTATGCAAATATGTGGTGGGCCGTATTCGGCGACGTCGGCGTCGCTGTCATAGCCATACTGAACGCTATGCGCGCGCTGTATATAAAGGAAGAAAAATAACATAGCTCCGGCGCGGAAAGAATGAACAGATAAAACAATAAAAAGCAGTAAGTAAGAAAATATGAATTGAATACAGTGAAACGGACGGGCGGCCTCGGGCCGCCCTTTTTC
The DNA here is from genome assembly GCA_934255545.1 of uncultured Clostridia bacterium. GTDB lineage: Bacteria > Bacillota > Clostridia > Peptostreptococcales > Anaerovoracaceae > CAKQOE01. The sequence continues at coordinate 68,478 of CAKQOE010000002.1, forward strand.
GTGCGCCGGGCGCACGCGAGGATATCGCATTTATTACAGGGAAAATTATTGTTGACTGAGGGTGCCGGATGTAATATAATTATTCGAGCAGTTGCCTTTTGATGGCTTTACCGTGTGTCTGGGGTCCTGCGCAATAAGAACCTGTGAACCTCGTCAGGTCCGGAAGGAAGCAGCGATAAGCGGGACCTCTTATGTGCCGCAGATCAGCCTCTTTCATTTCGGTAAAGCTTTCAAAGGGCAGCTGTTTTTTTATGCTGTAATTTACGGAGAATATCACATGTACACAGCTATATACAGAGATTTCCGTCCGGACAGCTTCGATCAGATTGTCGGGCAGGATCATATAGTACGAATATTAAAAAGCCAGATAGCGTCCGGCCGGACCGGACATGCGTACCTGTTCTGCGGAACGCGCGGGACGGGAAAAACGACTACGGCGCGTATACTTGCCAAAGCGCTCAACTGCGAGTCTGAGGACGTCGCAGTGAGACCGTGCTGCGAGTGCGCGAGCTGCCGGGCCATAAAAGAAGGCAGCTTTATGGACGTCATAGAGATAGACGCAGCGTCAAACAACGGCGTCGATAACATACGCGAGCTCAGGGAGAGCGTTAAATATCCTCCTGCTGTCGGGCGCAATAAAGTATATATCATAGACGAAGTGCACATGCTGTCCACCGGAGCGTTCAATGCTCTGCTCAAGACTCTCGAAGAGCCGCCGGAGAACGTTGTTTTCATACTTGCGACTACTGAGCCGCAGAAGCTTCCGGCGACTATACTTTCGCGCTGCATGCGGCTTGATTTCAGGCGCGTGTCAGAAAAGACCATAGCTGACAATATGAGGATGATATGCGAGGCGCGCGGGCTTGAGGCAGATGAAGCCGCGCTTGCGCTCATAGCAGTGAATGCAGACGGCTCTGTACGCGACAGTCTCAGTATACTTGAGCAGTGCATTTCGACCGGAGATAAGCGCATCACTCGTGATGATGTGGCTGAGATGCTGGGAACAGCAGGCGAAGAGGTCATGATAGAGCTGACAGATCTCGTCATGAAAGCCGATATGTCATCAGCGCTGCTGCTGCTTGATTCGGCGATAAATTCAGGAAGAGATGTTAAGCAGTTTATGAAGGAGTGGCTCGCTCATTTCAGGAATCTGCTTATGGCAAAATATATACAGGACCCTGAGAGTGCGCTTAATATGTCGCTTGAGAACGTTGAAAGGGTCAGGAAACAGAGCGCTGAGATATCTACAGACCTTTTGAACCGCGGCATAACCGAGCTGACAAAGACGATATCAGAGTCGCGCTGGTCAGCGCAGCCGCGCGTTATGCTGGAGATGTGCATAGTACGACTGGGAGTCGGTCAGGAAGAGCTTAAGCAGACTGTATTCAGATATGACGGGGCAGCGCCTGCTGTTTCCGACAGCGGAGCTTCATCCGGAGGAGCGCAGGCAGTACGCACAGCGCAGCCGGCCGTTCAGCAGCCGGTGCAGGACAACGGACTTTCAGATGAAGAACGCTATCTGCAGAGCCTTATAGACAGCGGATCAGGAAACGGCAGCAGTATGATGCCGCCCGAGCCTGATTACGGCGATATGTACGGGACATCCGACGCGCCGCCGCCTGCCGGCCGCGGCAACACACCGATAGAAGCGCACAGCGCACAGCCACAGACAGCGCCGCCTGCCGGCCGCGCCGTTCCCGGTATAACGCCGGAAGCCGCCGACCTGTGGAACACAGTAGTAAAAAAAGCCGTAGGCGAAAAGCCTATGCTCATACGCATAGAAAACAGAGCAAAACTCGTCGGCATGGACGATAAAAACTTTTACGTAGCCGTCCAGGACGACATGACTGCAAGGATCATAAAAGAAAGAGGCCGTGAGATCTTAGAAAAGAAAATGGAAGAATACCACGGCACACACCTGACGCTCCGCCTGGCCAAACAAAAAGGCGTCCCGTTAGCCAAAGAACAGGACAAAGCCGAAATGGTAGCAGAGCAGATAAAAGAAAAGTTCCATATAGATGTAGAGATAAAATAAAGACGCCACATAAAGCAGGCGTCCCGTATATAGTAGATATAATGGAGGAAGAAAATGGGAAAAGGAATGAAAGCCGGTAAAAGACCAAGCGCAGGCGGCGCAAAAGGCATGCAGAGACAGCAGATGGCGCAGATCCAGGCTATGCAGCAGATGATGGAAAAGACACAGGCTGAGATCGAAGCAAAAGAAGTTGAAGCATCAGCAGGCGGCGGCGCAGTTTCAGTAAAAGTAAACGGCAAAAAGGAACTCGTAGAAGTAAACCTCAAGCCTGAAGTAGTAGACCCTGACGACATCGAAATGCTCCAGGACCTCATCATAGCAGCAGTAAACGAAGCTATGCGCCAGGTAAACGAGATAAGCGAGAGCGAAATGGGCAAGGTAACAGGCGGACTCAATATCCCGGGTCTTTTTTAGGCATGACCCGGTAAAATAAAATGAGTCAGTACGCAAGACCGCTCGCGGCCCTCATACGCGAGCTTTCAAAGCTTCCGGGCATAGGAGGCAAAACAGCGCAGCGCCTCGCGTTCCATATCCTGTCACTTGATGACAAGGAAGCAAACGCGCTCGCAGAGTCCATAACACGCGCCAAAGCAGAAATGAAATACTGCTCCGTATGCGGAAATCTCACAGACAAAGACCCATGCGAGATATGCTCCGACCCGTCGCGCGACCACACTACCATATGCGTAGTCGAGCAGGCGAAGGATGTAGCAGCGATGGAACGCATGAAAGAGTACCGCGGCGTGTACCACGTCCTTCACGGAGCGATATCGCCCATGGACGGCATAGGACCGGAAGATATAAACCTGAAGCAGCTCATAGTCAGACTTCAGCAGAACGACGACGTAAAAGAGGTCATACTCGCAACGAACCCTACTATAGAGGGCGAAGCCACAGCGATGTACACAGCGCGCCTCATAAAGCCCGCAGGCATAAAATGCACGCGCATAGCGCACGGGATACCTGTAGGCGGTGACCTCGAGTACACAGATGAAGTAACGCTTTCAAAAGCCATAGAAGGCCGCAATGAGCTGTAAATGCTCAAGCGGTCTTTTATTTTTTTAAGCAGTTTTACACAGATCTCAAGCACAGATCATGGATCTTTGATCGTTAAAGGTGGAAAATAATGACATTACAGCAGATACATTACGTCCTCGCCATAGCAGAGACAGGCTCGATGAACCGCGCCGCAGAGTCACTTTTCATATCGCAGCCGGCGCTCACAAAAGCGCTGCGCGAGCTTGAAGCAGAAATAGGCATAACAGTATTCCGCCGCAGCAGCCGCGGCGTGATCCCTACTGACGAAGGCAGCGAATTCCTGACAAACGCCCGCCAGCTCTACCAGCAGTACGACCTCATAATGGAGCGGTACACAGCGCCGGGCAGTATGAAGCGCAGATTCTGCGTCTCTTCACAGCATTACTCGTTCGCCGTAAACGCATTCGTTGAAACTGTAAAAAAATTTGATCTGCTAAAGTACGAGTACGCCATGCGCGAGACGCGCACATACGACATAATAAGCGACGTAGGAATGCTCCGCAGTGAGATAGGCATATTATACATAAATGATTTCAACAGGAAAATGATGGAAAAACTTTTCCGCGACTTCGATCTGGAGTTCCATCATCTAGTAAAATGCAGCCCGTACGTATATATATCGCGCCTTCATCCGCTTGCCGGGAAGGATGTCATAACACTCGAAGAACTCGAACCATACCCGTGCCTGGCGTTCGAGCAGGGCGAAAACGGTTCACTTTTCATGGCGGAAGAGCTGTTGAGCGACCACGAGTACGAGCGCATCATAAAAGCGTGCGACCGCGCGACAATGCTTAACCTAATGACCGGCCTCAACGCCTATACCCTGTGCTCCGGCATAATCTGCGAAGAGCTCAACGGCGACGACTTCCTCGCAGTCCCGTTCGCCCCGCCGGAAGGCGAGAGCCTGTCAACAGAAATGGAAATAGGCTACATCTGCAAGAAAAACACGATGCTGAGCGAGATAGGCCGCGCCTACATCAACGATATAAAAGCCTACCTCGACGCCTGGAGCGAATGACACGCTGCTCAGGAAATAAAAATGAATAACGAATAAATGCAGAAAAGCAGCAGCCGTCACCGGCTGAGCGGTCGGCGCGCGAGCGCCGCAGTTATGCATCAGATTCATAGCCCGTTATAGCCCAAAAGGTTATAGCGGGCTATTATTTTTGTGTATTTCACAAAATATACATTACAGTGCTATACTTCATTCAACACAGATGAGAGAGCGAAAGAGGTGATGAAGGACAGCATGATAAAACTTGAAAATGTGAGTAAGGTATACGGAAAAGGAGAGAGCGAGTTTTACGCCCTTAAGGATATAAACATAGAGATAAAGGACGGAAATATATGCGGGATCATCGGACTTTCCGGGGCGGGAAAATCTACGCTCGTACGGTGTATAAACCTGCTTGAGCGGCCGACAGAGGGTCGCGTCTGTCTCAATGATGACGAGCTTACTGCTCTGAGCGGAAAGGAGCTGCGCGCGGCAAGGAAAAAGATCGGCATGATATTCCAGCAGTTTCAGCTGTTCGATTCACGTACAGTTTATGAAAACGTAGCGTTTCCGTTAAGATACACGGGGATGAAAAAAGCAGAAACAGATGAAAAGGTAAAGAGCCTGCTCAAGCTCGTAGACCTGGCCGACCGAGAGAAGTCGTATCCGTCTGAGCTGTCGGGAGGGCAGAAGCAGAGAGTAGCCATAGCAAGAGCGCTCGCAAGCGACCCTGAGGTCCTGCTGAGCGACGAAGCGACGAGCGCGCTCGATCCGCAGAACACGAGATCCATACTGAAGCTTCTCAAAAAGCTCAATACAGAGCTGGGCATAACGGTAGTAGTCATAACGCACGAGATGGACGTCATAAAAGAGATATGCGACGATGTCGCAGTCATGGAAAAAGGTAAGATAGTCGAGTACGGCGACGTATTTTCGGTGTTTGCATCACCGCAGAGTCCCGTAACGAAAAACTTCGTAGAAAGCACGAGCAATCTTTCAAAGATATACGAGCTGCTTGAAAATGACGATCCGCTCGTAAGGCTGAAGCCGGGACAGAGCATAGTGAGATTCAGCTACAGGCAGAAAACGAGCGCGGAGGCGCTTGTATCGTATATATCCAGAAAATGGGATCTGGATATAAATATAATATTCGGAAATATAGAGGTCGTGGCAGATAGCCCGATTGGCGGGCTTGTTTCTGTAATAAGCGGAGCCGCGGAAAATATCGCTGCGGCCATGGAATATCTCAGATCGATAAACGTAGGAGTGGAGGTGATAAAAGATGGCGGAATTCCTGTATAAGATCATACCGAACGTCATGGACAAGCAGGAGGATTTCTTTCAGGCGATATGGGATACGCTCGTAATGGCCGGCTGGGCCGGCGCATTCATAATCGCATTCGGGCTCATAGTCGGCATGACGCTCACGGTCACAAGAAAGGACGGCATAATACAGAATATCCCGCTTTTTCAGACTATCGACAAGCTTGTAAATCTTTTCCGCTCGATACCGTTCGTCATACTGCTGGCGAGTCTGATGCCGCTGAGCAGAGTGATAATGGGAAGCGCGATAGGCGTAAAGGGCGCGATAGTCCCGCTCATAATCGGCGCAGTACCGTTCTACTCAAGACAGGTCGAAACAGCGCTCGCTGAAATATCGCCGGGCAAGATAGAGGCGGCACTCTCCATGGGATGCAGCCCGCTCGGCATAATATTCCGTGTTTACCTGCGCGAGAGCATACCGTCTATAGCGCGAGGCACGACGATCACGATGATCAGCCTTTTCGGCCTTATAGCGATGGCCGGCGCGGTCGGAGCAGGCGGCCTCGGCGATTTCGCCATAAGATACGGCCATGACAGGAATCAGGAGGACGTAACGTATGTGACAGTAATAGTGATGGTAATAATAGTTTCTATAGTCCAGATAATCGGAAATACGATAGCAAAGAAAACTCGTCACTGATATCAATGATCGATAAATTAAAATATTTCTGCCGCCCGGCGGCAGCGCAGGCCGGCAGCTTTAAAACAGGCGCAGAGCTGCCGGCCGGGAAGCATTAAATAAGATAAATACATAAAAAGGAGAAATTTAAAAATGAAAAAGTACAGCATATTAAAGAAAGCAACAGCATTATTACTTGCGGCAGCGCTGACTGCAGGGCTTGCAGCATGCGGCAGCAGCTCGGGAGCCGGTGACGGCTCGTCAGCATCGACGGCTGATCTCAACAATTACAGCGCGGACGATCCTGTTACTGTCAAGGTAGGCCTTACGGCTGCTATATATGAGGATATATGGGATCCTATTAAAGAAGAGCTTGCCGGCGAAGGCATTGATATAGAATACGTTCAGTTCAGCGATTACTCTATGCCTAACGAAGCGCTCGTAAGCGGCGAGATCGACATGACTGCGCAGCAGCACCACGCTTACATGGAAAACCAGATAAAGGAAGAAAACTGGGGCGACGCCATCGAACCTATAGCAGACACATTCATAATCGCGATGAACCTTTACTCAGACAAGATAAAAGATGTCAGCGAGCTGAAGGACGGCGACACTATAGCGCTTCCTAACGACCTTTCAAACGAAGGCAGAGCGCTCAAGCTCCTCCAGTCAGCAGGCATCATAGAGCTCGACCCTGACGCGGGCAAGAACCCTGAAAAGAAGGATATCACAAAGTACAACGTACAGATAGAGCTCAAGGAAGTAAACTCTTCTGACACAGTTTCACTGCTCCCTGACGTTACTGCAGCAGTTATAAACGGAAATTTCGCGCTCGACGCAGGCATCGATCCTGACGAAGAAGCTGTATTTGAGGAAACTGAGTACTCTGACGACAGCTACTTCTGCGTTCTCGGCGCAAGAAAGGACGACGCTGATTCAAAGGCATTCAAGCGCATAACAGAAGCATTCCAGTCAGACGGCACTAAGAAAATATTCAAGGATGAGTTCAAGGGATACTTCAAGCCGGCATGGGAATACAAGTTCAACTAAGTTAAATACGGCAGCTTCAGAATGTTAAACAATCAAAACGAATATTGAACAGAAACGGTGTAAAACAATAAAGGCAGGTGTTATGAAGGATGAGGGAAACTTTACTTGGCGTAATAAACGACCCTGACAGGGTCATCACGGAAAATATAGAAGAAAAATACATAGCGGACGAGCACGGAACGCTGCGTGGAGAAGCATCTGCAGTAGTCTTTCCTGTATCGGCGCAGGAGGTAAGCGGCGTGCTCCGCTATGCGAATGAAAACGGCGTGAATGTCACGCCGCGCGGCGCGGGCACGAATCTCACAGGCTCGACAGTTCCGCTGAAAGGCGGCATCGTTCTCGACCTCTCCAAGATGAACAGGATACTTGAAATAGATCAGGATACGTTTACGGCTGTAGTCGAGCCGGGCGTGATACTTAAGGATCTGCAGGAAGCGGTAGAGGCAGCCGGTCTTTTTTATCCGCCGGATCCGGGAGAAAGGCTCGCGTCTATAGGCGGCAATATAAGCACGAACGCAGGCGGCATGAGAGCAGTAAAATACGGAGTGACGAGAGATTACGTCAGAGGTCTTGAGGTCGTATTTGCAGACGGGAGCATCGCAGAGCTCGGCAGTAAAAATGTCAAGGACAGCTCAGGTTTATCGCTGAAAAACCTCATAACGGGCTCAGAAGGAACGCTGGCAGTCATAACGAAATGCGTGCTCCGGCTCGTTCCGAAGCCTGAAACCTCGATCAGCGCAATAGCAGCGTTTGCAAGCCTTGAGGAAGGTATAAAGAGCGTGACGCGCGTCCTGCGCGCAGGCATAGAGCCGACAGCAGTAGAATTTGTAGAACGCAGGGTAGCTGCTTTTGGGGAGCAGTTCACAGGAGTTGAGTTCCCGTTTAAGGACGCGGCGGCCTACATACTCATAACGCTCGACGGCGACGCGGAAAGCATGGGATACAGGACAGAAAAAATGGAGCATACTTTTAATGACAGCGGCGCTATAGGCGTAAAGGCGCTTGACGCTGATGAGGCGGCAGATATATGGAGAGTGCGCGGAGCGCTCGTAACGTCTATAGAGGCTGTTTCAGAGCAGGTGCCTGTAGACGTTGTAGTGCCTCTTGACAAGACAGCCGAATTCATTGCATATGTCAACAAAATATCTGACGAGACGGGGATGACGCTTGCAGGGTTTGGACACGCAGGCGACGGAAACGTGCATATAAGCGTGGTGCGCGGAGAGCTTGACGATGACAGATGGAACGAGCTCAGACAGCTCAACATGGACAGGATATACGACAAAGCGGCAGAGCTTGGCGGCCTGACATCCGGGGAGCACGGCATAGGGCTTACAAAACGCGCATTTTTCAGAAGGAACGCCGACCCTGAGGCGATAGCTGTAATGAAAAAAATAAAGCGCGCGCTCGATGAGCGTGATATACTTAACTCCGGAAAAATTTTCGGATAATGATATTTCACAGGAACGCGCGTCACCGCGCCCATGGGGCCGCCGGGCGGCCGTAAAATCTGAAAAATTTTATATTACAGTTGAAGCTTAAAAGTATTGCAGGAGAATATATTAAATATGAAACCTTTATCATACAGAACTGAAACGTTTACAGACTCTGTCATCAGAAGGATGACGCGCGTTTCAAACAAATACGGCGCAGTGAATCTCTCTCAGGGATTCCCTGATTTCGATCCTCCGAAGGAGATAACAGACAGGCTTAAGGAAGTGGCTCTTACAGGCCCGCACCAGTACCCGATAACGTGGGGCGCACAGAACTTCCGCGAAGCGCTCGCGGCCAAACAGGAGCATTTTTCAGGACTTCACATAGATGCAGACGAAGAGATAGTAGTAACGTGCGGGAGCACCGAGGCTATGATGTCAGCGATGATGACAGTCTGCAATCCCGGAGACAAGGTAGTCATATTTTCACCATTTTATGAAAACTACGGCGCCGATACGATACTTACAGGCGCACAGCCGATATACGTTCCGCTCAAGCCGCCATCATACGATTTTGACCCGGATGAGCTTGAGGCTGCCGTAAAGCAGGACGGCGTAAAGGCACTCGTGCTCTGCAACCCGTCAAATCCGAGCGGCAAGGTCTTTACGGAGCATGAACTGAGGATCATAGCAGATCTCGCCGTAAAATATGATATTTACGTCATAACGGACGAGGTGTACGAGCATATAATATACGAGCCGCATAAACACGTATATATGGCGACGCTGCCGGGCATGAGAGAAAGGACGCTCATGTGCAGCTCGCTATCCAAGACTTACTCTATAACGGGATGGCGTCTCGGCTATGTCATAGCGCCGCCTGAGATAACAGAAAGAGTAAAGAAGGTGCATGATTTCCTGACTGTCGGAGCAGCCGCGCCGCTCATGGAAGCTGCGACCGTCGGTCTGAGGTTCGGCGATGAATACTATCGCGAGCTTCAGGCGCATTATACGCATATGCGCGATGTGCTGTGCGGCGGCCTTGACGATATAGGGCTCATATATACGAAGCCGCAGGGAGCTTATTACGTGATGGTCGATATAAGCGAGTTCGGATACGAGGACGACCGGCGCTTCTGTGAGGAGCTTGCAGAAAAAGTCGGCGTGGGAGCCGTTCCGGGCTCAAGCTTCTTCCGCGAGCCGGAGCACCGTTATATGAGGCTTCACTTCGCAAAGAAGGACGAGACATTGTACGCAGCTCTGGACCGTCTGGCTGATATCAGGAAAAAGATGAAAAGATAAGCAGGAATAAAAAAACAGTATAGATAAATGAATGGCAGACCCGCAGCGGTATCAGTATTGTATGATATAAGGCTGCGGGTCTGTTTTTTAAAGCTCAGCTTTGCTCAGGCGCCGGGCGCCTGCTGTTATGCATAAAATTTATTGCCGGTAATAACTAATATAAATTTGATTTTGAGCTGTGTTGTGGTAATATTAGCATATTAATCTGGTATGTTTATCGCATTAATGTGCGGCGATATGCACATATATCATTGAAAGGAGCGTGCATCCATGACACTGCAGCAGATACATTACGCGCTGACGATATCGGAGCTGGGCTCCATGAACAGGGCGTCAGACAGACTTTTCGTATCGCAGCCGACTCTCACCAAGGCGCTGAAGGAGCTTGAATCAGAGCTTGGCATAACGATATTCAGGCGGACGAGCCGCGGCGTGACAGCGACAAACGAAGGTACGGAGTTCCTTATGCACGCGCGCCAGCTTTACCAGCAGTACGAGCTCATATGCAGCAAATATCATGACGCTTCATCGGTGAAGCGCAGGTTCTGCGTGTCAACGCAGCATTATTCGTTTGCTGTCAACGCGTTTGTAGAGACAGTTAAGAAATTCGATCTTCTGAAATACGAATACGCTGTACGCGAGACGCGCACACACGATGTCATAAGCGATGTCGGCACGCTGCGCAGCGAGATAGGGATACTTTATATCAATGATTTTAACAGAAAGATGATGGAAAAGCTTTTCAGGGACCTGGACCTTGAGTTTCATCATCTTATAAAATGCAGTCCGTACGTTTACATATCGCGCAGCCATCCGCTTGCCGGGAAGGAAGCGATAACGCTCGAAGAGCTTGAGCCGTACCCGTGCCTTGCGTTTGAGCAGGGCGAGAACGGCTCACTCTTCATGGCTGAAGAGCTGTTGAGCGACCACGAGTACGAACGCATCATAAAAGCGTGCGACCGCGCGACGATGCTTAACCTGATGACCGGACTGAACGCATACACACTGTGCTCCGGCATCATATGCGAAGAGCTCAACGGCGACGGCTTCCTCGCAGTCCCGTTCACCCCGCCGGAAGGAGAGAGCCTTTCCACGGAAATGGAGATAGGCTACATCTGCAAGAAAAATACGATACTGAGCCCCATCGGCGAAGCGTATATAGAAGATATAAGGAACTACCTTGGCGCCTGGAGCGAATGATCCTGCATTAATATAATAAAAATGAATAATGAATAAATGCAAAACATCAGCAGCCGTCACCGGCTGATCAGCCTGCGCAGAAATAAAAAAGAGATGGCTTTTTCGTATAGACCGAGCGCCATCTCTTTTAGTTTTTAATATATATAAATATCCTCAGATGTATACAGCAGTATTTACTCCCAGACCTCCTCAGCTATCTCTTTGACAAGTGCAAGCTTTGCCCACTGTTCTTCATCAGTAAGCTTGTTGCCGATCTCGCATGACGCGAAGCCGCACTGCGGGCTGAGGCAGAGGTCTTCGAGCGGTACGTATTTTGCGGCTTCACGGATGCGCGCTATGACTGCCGCTTTTTCTTCGAGCTTTGGAGACTTTGTGGTAACGAGGCCGAGAACGACTTTCTTGCCTTCAGCTACATACTTGAGAGGCTCGAAGTTTCCTGAACGCTCATCGTCAAACTCAAGGTAAAACGCGTCTGCATTTTCCTGTGAGAAAAGGAATGGCGCTATCGGCATATATCCGCCGCTGCTAGCCCATGTAGAGTGATAGTTGCCGCGGCATACGTGAGTCGTGAGCGTGAGGTCTTCAGGCTTGCCATCGATGGCGAGGTTGTTGAGCCTGAGGTATTTTGATGCTTCATCCTGAAGTGAAACGCTTTCATTCTGGCGCGCGCTCCAGTATCTTGTATCACAGAACATGCCCCATGTGCAGTCGTCAAACTGGATATTGCGGCAGCCTGCGTCGTAAAGCTCGCGGATCACTGTGCGGTATGCAGCAGCGATATCGTTTATGAGCTGCTCGTCGTCAGGATAAACGGCGCGTGTCTTCTTTCCGTTGTCTTCTCTGAAAAGCTCTGCAAGCAGCTGCGCAGGCGCAGGCATAGTCTGGCGCGCTGCAGTGTTTTCATCCTCGAACTGCTTTATGAATTTAAAATGCTCTACAAAAGGATGGTTTTCGCCTGATATCTTTCCTGTCACTTCTATAGAGCCGTGAGTAGTTTCCTCGCCGTGGAAAAAATATCCGTGGTCGAGCTCGATCTCCTTTATACCGTTGAATCCCCACATAAAATCAAGATGCCAGTAAGCGCGGCGGAACTCGCCGTCTGTGATGGCGTGGAAGCCTGCAGCCTTCTGCTTTGCTACGAGCTTTGTTATTTCTTCATCTTCTACAGCCTTGAGCTGTTCAGCAGTTATCTGACCTGCCTTGAACTGCTCGCGCGCATTCTTTACCTCCGCCGGGCGGAGGAAGCTTCCTACATGATCATATCTGAATGGTCCGTGTAAATTGCTCATTTTTAACATTCTCCTTTTGAATATATATTTTTAAAACTGAAATAGTGTATCTTACCCCGATATTAAAGTTTTCTCATGAGATGGATCCGGGAATTTTTTCGATGGACTGATTGTAGAATAAAATGAGCATTCAGTAAAATATGAAAAAAGGCGGATTCGCCATAGTTTAAAACTATACCGGACCCGCTGCAGGTGTCGTGAATTTTTTAAGCGCTTCTATGTAAAGCGAAGCAAAACGCCCCGGAATGACGCGCTTGTGAGTGAGATAACCTATCTCCATGTACTCGTCTTCGGCATCCAGCGGGACTGCGACTATGTCAGGGCCGTTGAGCTTTTCGTTTATCACGCCGCTGCATATAGTGTAGCCGTTAAGGCCGATGAGAAGATTGAAAAGCGTAGCGCGGTCGCGCACCATGATGTCTTTTTTGCTTTCAAGCGTACTCAGTATCTCTTCCGAAAAATAGAATGAATTGTGGTCGCCCTGCTCATATGAAAGACGCGGGAATGGCGCCAGGTCATCAAGCGACACCGACGCTCGCCCGGCGAGCGGATTATCTGCGCCGACAAACACATGCGGCCTTGCGATAAAAAGCCGTTCAAACTTAAGGTCGTGCTCCCGAAAAGCCCTGCGGAGCACCGTTTCGTTGAATTTGTTGAGGTAAAGCACTCCGACCTCGCTTTTAAGATGAGCGACATCCTCTATGATCTCATACGTCTGCGTCTCGCGTATACGGAAATCATATTCGTCACCGCCATGGTTTTTAAGCAGATCGACAAACGCTTCAACTGCAAATGAATAATGCTGCGCAGAGACGCAGAACTGATGCCGCACCGGCGCGGCACCCTTGTATCTTTCATTCATAAGCTCTGTCTGAGCAACGACCTGCCGCGCATATCCCAGAAACTCCTCGCCGTCCGGCGTCAGGATGACGCCTTTGTTCGTCCGCTGAAATATACTTATCCCAAATTCCTTTTCGAGCTCCTTTATGGAAGCCGTCAGGCTCGGCTGCGTTATGAAAAGCTTCTCCGCAGCCCGGCTCACAGCCCCCTCGGCCGCCACCTCTATAATGTATCTTAACTGTGCTAAAGTCATGAGCGCTCCTTACTGAAATGTATACTTTATTGTAACTACTATTATTACAAAGATGCTGCAGAGCTGATGAACATACGGATAAGCGGAGCGTCGGAGCAGAATGGTGATGCTGCCCGTGAGGTGAACAGAGCCTGTAACGTTAAAAATATGTTTGAGCGGAACGCGCGAGAGCGCTTATAATGGTTGAATTTTCCGAAGGAAAATTCTTTCTCTGCCGCGAGTTGTTTTTAACAAAAAGCTCTGTGAGCAGAACGGAATGCAGCGTCCCATTCTACGACCGCGGAGCGTTCCGTATGTTCATCAGCAACACCGCATCCTGTATTTACAAAAACGTATGATTTACTGCAATTGTATACGGAAGCGCTAAATAAATCAACTGCGCCTGTCTCCAATGCTATAACCTGAAGTTATAACAGTCCATAACTTTTTGAAAATCGGCTTTTTCAGCATAATTTATTGACATAAAGAGCAAAGGTCATTATAATACAAAACATGAAAAACATATAAACATATAAAAATAGTATGTAAATATGGATAAACCGTACAAGCCGGCAGTGAAAACGGACGGCGCGGTACTTAAACGGTAAATATGATGCTAAAAGGTTATGAAGAAGGTGAAAAGTATGGCTGCATACAAGGATTTTGAAACAGCTTTGATCCACGGCGGGATCTACGGAGATGAGCTGACAGGAGCGGTAAACGTTCCTATCTACCAGACATCTACATACGAACAGCAGGGTCTGGGAAAATATAAAGGCTACGAATACTCAAGAACAGGCAACCCGACAAGAGCAGCGCTCGAAGCGCTGATAGCTGAACTTGAAGGCGGAAAGGCCGGCTTTGCGTTCGGCTCAGGCATGGCTGCCATAACAGCAGTTTTAAGCCTCTTTGAGACAGGCGATAAGATCATCATCTCAAAGAACGTATACGGCGGAACGTTCAGAGTGCTCGACAAGGTATTCAACCATTTCGGCATAAGCTATTCCATAGAAGACACGACAGACCTCAAGTCTCTAGATGAAAAAGTAACGCCTGACGTAAAGGCAATAATGATAGAAAGCCCTGCAAACCCGCTCCTCACAGTGACAGACATAGCAGGAGTCGCAGAGATAGCTGAAAAGCACGGTATACTTTCTATCGTAGACAATACATTCATGACGCCGTACCTGCAGAGACCGATAGAGCTCGGCGTAAACATCGTAGTACACAGCGCGACAAAATATCTCGGCGGTCACAGCGATGTAGTAGCAGGACTCGTAGCAGTTGACTCAGACGAGCTTGCAGAGCGCATAGCTTTCATACAGAACTCAACAGGCGGCGTGCTCGGACCTTTTGATTCATTCCTCCTCATAAGAGGTATCAAAACACTCGGCGTAAGAATGGACAGACACGTAGAAAACGCTGAAAAAGCAGCAAAGTTCCTGCTTGATCATAAAGCAGTAAAGAAAGTATATTATCCGGGCCTTCCGAACGCGCAGGGCGCAGAGATAACAAAGCGCCAGGCAAAGAACGGCGGCGCGATGATATCATTCGAGCTTTATGAAAACTACGATATAAATAAATTCTTCGAGTCGCTGCAGCTCGTAGCGCTCGCAGAAAGCCTCGGCGGAGTGGAGTCTCTGGTGTGTCATCCTGCAAGCATGACACACGCGTCCATCCCATATGAAACGCGTCAGAAGGTAGGCATCACAGACGGCCTGATAAGACTCTCGATCGGAATAGAAAGCATAGATGATATCCTGGCAGATCTCGATCAGGCAATAGAAAAAGCAGGAAAGTAATAAATAAGGTCATAAAACAGCCGGCGTCACCGCCGGAATGAACAGCCGCCGGGCGGCTGCAGGCCTTATGGATATTCCCGCTGTATATGAGGTATTACACATGAACTATTATGATTCGATGCAGGAGCTCATCGGAAATACTCCGCTTGTAAAAATAAACAACATAGAACTTCCTGAAAATGTAAATTTATTTGCGAAGCTTGAGCTGTACAATCCTGCGGGAAGCGTCAAGGACCGCATAGGAAAGGCGATGCTTGATGACGCTGAAGAACGAGGGCTGATAAAGCCGGGCGGAACGATAATAGAAGGAACAGCCGGAAACACAGGTCTCGGCATAGCGTTTGCGGCGCTGAACAGAGGCTATAAGGTAATATTCGTCGTTCCGGAGAAGTTCTCGCAGGAAAAACAGATACTGATGCATGCGCTGGGCGCAGAGATAGTGCATACGCCGGAAGAAGACGGCATGCTCGGCGCAGCGGCAAAGGCGGAAGAGCTCAAAGCTCAGATACCGGGAGCTGTAGCGCTCGGACAGTTCAAAAATCCGGCAAACCCGAAGATCCACCACGATACTACGGGACCTGAGATATATAAGGCGCTCGACGGACATATAGATCATTTCGTGGCAGGCGCCGGAAGCGGCGGCACTTACTCAGGCGTAGTCAGATACCTCAAGGAGCAGGATCCTGATATAAAGGGCATCCTTGCCGATCCTGTCGGCTCTACGATGGGCGGCGGCGAGCACGCTCCATATAAAATAGAAGGTATCGGAAACGACTTCATAGCGGACACGATGGATATGTCCCTCGTGGACAGGATATACAAAATAAATGATGATGAAGCTTACGCAGGCTCACGCCTGCTGGCATCAAAAGAAGGCATAATAGCAGGCTCCTCAACAGGCGCGGCATTCGCTGCAGCTCAGAAGCTCATAGCAGACGGAGCCGTTGGAAATATAGTATTTATCGCCCCGGACAGAGGCGACAGATACTTCTCAAAGAAATTATTTGAGGAGTAATTAAAAACGCAAAACAGATATAGCATCTTTCATAACCTTTTGCTGCGCACTCGTCCGTTCCGGACGAGCGCGCAGCAAAAAATAAAGAAACGGTGGTGATCATTCTGAAAACTCAGAACAACATATTCGAGCTGAAAAACGTCTCCAAGATCTTCTCAGGAAAAAGCGGAAGCGTAAAGGCTCTGGATAATATAGATCTTGAAATACGCAAAGGCGAGATATTCGGCATAATCGGAATGAGCGGAGCAGGAAAGAGCACGCTTGTAAGAACGCTGAACCGCCTTGAGGATGTAAGCAGGGGTGAGGTTCTTTTCGAGGGAAGCGCGCTCGGAAGCCTCAGCCAGAAGGAGCTGAGACAGGCAAGACAGCAGATAGCGATGATATTCCAGCATTTCAACCTTCTGTCGCAGAAAACTGTAATACAGAACGTAATGATGCCGATGAAGATCGCGAAATACGATAAAAAGCTGCAGCGCACACGCGCTGAGGAAATGCTCAGGATCGTAGGTCTTGAGGATAAGGCTGACGCCTGGCCTAACCAGCTGTCAGGCGGACAGAAGCAGAGAGTAGCCATAGCAAGAGCGCTCACGACAGACCCGAAGGTCCTGCTGTGCGACGAAGCTACAAGCGCTCTCGACCCTAAGATCACAGAAGAGATACTCAATCTTCTTAAGAAGATCAACAGAGACATGGGTCTTACGGTAGTCATCATCACTCACGAGATGAGTGTTGTTGAAAAGATATGTGACCGCGTAGCGATCATAGATCATGGTACGCTCGCTGAGATCGGGGACGTGAAACGCATATTCACAGCGCCTGAATCAGAAGCTGCGAAGCGGCTGGTATTTCCTGTAAACCAGACCGTAAATCCGTTCGACGGAAGCGGCAGCAGATGCGTCCGCATAGCATTTGACGGACGCTCGGCAAACGAGCCTGTCATAGCAGACCTGACAGTTGCTACAGGCGAAAAGGTAAGCATACTCTGCGCCAACACTCGAAGCGTCGGCGGCATAGGATTCGGGCAGATGATAATCGCGCTGCCGGAGACGGCAGAAGGCCAGAAAAAGGTACTTGATTATTTTGACAGCATAGGACTCGCAGTAAGCGAGGTAACGGGAGAGGAGGAAGAGTAAATGACAGAAGCTGTATGGCAGATGATATTTGAAGGCATATGGGAAACGCTTTACATGACGATCCTTTCCACTGTTATAGCCTATATAGTCGGACTTCCTCTCGGTATACTCCTTTCTGTAACAGGAAAGGGCGGCATACTCAGGAACAGAGCAGTAAACGGTATACTCGGAGCTCTGGTAAATATCCTCAGATCAGTTCCGTTCCTCATACTTCTCGTAGTCCTGATACCTTTCACGAGACTGCTCGTAGGCACGTCGCTCGGCACGACTGCCACGATAGTTCCGCTTACTATAGGCTCCATACCTATCGTAGCCAGGATGGTAGAATCCTCACTGCAGGAAGTACCTCCCGGAATAATAGAAGCAGCTGAATCGATGGGAGCGTCACCGCTCGAGATAATAGTCAGATTCATGCTTCCGGAGGCTGTGCCTTCACTGCTGCTCGGATCGGCCATAAACCTTGCTACCATACTCGGTTATTCGGCAATGGCAGGCTTCGTAGGCGGCGGCGGACTCGGCGACATAGCCATCCAGTACGGTTTCTACAGGTATCAGTCAGATATATTATTCGTTTCTGTAGCGATACTGATAATAATCGTACAGATCTTCCAGGAAGCCGGAACGAGGCTTTCAAACTACAAGCGTCATGCTTAAGTGACACTTACAGGTGCTCCTGTAAAGGTATAAGTTAAGCTTTTCGTTATGAAATATTAAACATACAAAATTAATTAAGAAGGAGAAATTTGAAAATGAAAAAGACAAAGATCTTATCTATTGCATTAGCTGCAGCTCTCGTTGTAGGAGCTCTTGCCGGATGCGGCTCATCAAACTCATCAAACGGCGGCGGTTCTGCTGCTGCGGAGGGTGACACTGTAACGCTCAAGGTAGGTGCTTCATTAACACCTCACGCTGAGATACTTGAAGAGGCTAAGCCTATCCTCGCAAAGGAAGGCGTTGATCTCGAGATCGTAAAGATCGAGGATACTGTAACTCCTAATACAGGACTCGCGGAAGGTTCGCTTGACGCTAACTACTTCCAGCATCAGCCGTTCCTTGATGATTTCAATAAGGAAAACGGTACAGACCTCGTTTCAGCAGGTTCTATCCACTATGAACCGTTCGGCATCTACGCAGGCAAGACAAAGAGCCTTGACGAGCTTCCTGACGGCGCTGTAGTAGCAGTTCCAAACAATGTAACAAATGAAGCAAGAGCTCTCCTGCTCCTCGAACAGGAAGGTATCATAAAGCTTAAGGATGATGCAGGCATCAAGGCTACAGCAGCTGATATCGTTGAAAACCCTAAGAACATCACATTCCAGGAGATCGCTCCTGAACAGCTCGTTCGCGCTCTTCCTGACGTTGACGTAGCAGTTATCAACGGTAACTACGCTATCGAAGGCGGACTCCACGTAAAGGACGCTCTCGCAGTTGAATCAGATCAGGGTATCGCAGCTCAGACATACGCTAACATCATCGCAGTAAGAAGCGAGGACAAGGACAACGAAGCTGTAAAGAAGCTCGTTGAAGTACTCAAGAGCGACGAGATAAAGCAGTTCATCACTGACAAGTACGAAGGCGCAGTAGTTCCTATCGATTAATTTAAGTCGTGAACGGTAAAGGATAAATATACATCGAACCAATTAAAGCAGCAGTAAAAATTATTGCCTTTAAATAAAATTAAAACTAAACGTAAATGAAAGATGGAGGAAATTTAAAATGGCAAGAGTAGCATTAACAGAATTAAAGGATCTGGAAGGAAAAGCAAAGGAAGCTTACGCAGAACTGGACGCAAACAATAAAGTAACAAACATGAAGAAGGCGCTTCTGAATGATTACGCAACTTATGACGCGTTCATGGCATGGTACACTTCATGGGCAAGACTCGTTGAAGTAGTAGGCGAAAGAGCAGCAACTATCTACGCTCACTCAGTTTCAACTACAAACGGCTGCCTGCTCTGCTCACTCTTCTTTATCAGCGACCTCAAGGCTCTCGGCATCGATCCTGAAGAGTTTGAAATGGACGACACTGAAGCAGCTTTAGCTGAGCTCGGCGCTCAGATCGTAAAGGATCCTACAGCAGTTTCTGACGAGCTTATCGGCAGATTAAAGGAAAAGTTCAATGACAGCGAGCTGACTGCTATCGTAGGCTTCGCTTGCCAGATGATCGCTACAAACAACTTCAACTCAGTAATGAAGATCGATGTTGACGAAAGACTCATCCCTATCAAGGACGAGTTCAAGCCTGCAACATGGAGAGAAAACATCCAGTAAGCACATTCTATGATACTTGTACACAATTAATACATTTTCAAAGGCTGTCGGTCTTATGATACGGCAGCCTTTGTACTGATTTAAAAATATGAACGTTCACGCATGAATGCGCATGTACCGGCGCCGCGCCGGCGCGGCATATCGGAAGCAAGTCATTTATGCAATATTAAGTTAAGAGGTAAGAAAGATGGTAGATTTTCAGTATTACAATCCGGCAAAGATAGTTTTCGGAACAGGCTCGACAGACAGACTCGGCGAGCTCATTAAAAAAGAGAAAGCAACATCGCTGCTCATGGTCTACAGTGGTGATTTTATAAAAGAAGCAGGCATCTACGCCAAGGTAGAGACTGCATGTAAGGAAAATGGCATCGCGTTTTACGAAAACGGCAATGTAGTTCCAAATCCTTCCATTGAACTCGTTCGCGAGCTCGTTGAATACGGCCGCGAAAAGAAAGTAGATTTTGTGCTTGCTGCAGGCGGCGGAAGCTCTATAGACACAGCAAAGGCTGTAGCGCTCGGCATCCCTTACGACGGCGACGCGTGGGACTTTTTTGCAAACGGCGCTATGCCTGAAAGCGTGCTCCCTGTAGGCGTCATAACTACGCTTCCTGCAAGCGGCTCTGAGACTTCAAACTGCGCTATCCTCTCAAACGGCGAGTGGAAGCTTGGTTTTGAGGATGACAGCATCATCCCTAAGTTCGCAATAATGAATCCTGAGTATACGCTGACACTTCCGCCGTTCCAGACGGCTGCAGGTATAGCAGACATACTTTCGCACCTGCTCGAACGTTACTTCTCAGATGTTGAGCACACTGACGTTACAGATTATATGATAGAAGGCGCTGTAAATGCGCTGCTCGTAAATGCAGAAAGGATCTTAAAAGACCCGCGCGACATAGACGCGCGTTCCGAGATCCAGTGGCTCGCATCGGTAGCCCACAACAATCTGCTCGATACGGGCCGCGTGGCCGACTGGGGCTCTCACAGGATAGAGCATGAGCTCAGCGCGCAGTACGGCATAACTCACGGAGAAGGAATGGCTGTAGTGCTCGTCGCATGGACAAAGTACGCGGCAGAGGTAAAGCCTCACAAGCCTGCTCAGATCGCGGTAAGAGTTTTCGGCGGCGATACATTCAACAGCAGCGAAAGAGATCTGACTCTGCTGCTCTCAGAAAAGCTCGAAGCATTCTTCAAAAAGCTGGGCCTTAAGACATCTCTTGCTGAGCTCGGCATCGGCAGCGAGCATTTTGAGGAAATGGCAGACAGAGCTACAAAGAACGGAGCTCAGACTGTAGGACATTATATCCCGCTCGATAAACAGAGATTCATAGACATTCTCAAGCTGGCTTAACGATCTTGCGCATCAGGAACGGCATCGGGATCGGTCGGAATAAAATAAGATGAATATTCATATCAGCGCCGCGCCGGCGCGGCAGGCAGAATAATAAACGGACGCGCCTCATATATATTAATGAAAAAATATTTTAGAAAATATATTTGCGGAGGTGATGTCTGTGTCTCTTCAAAGTGAAGCGGGAGTGCTGCTTGCGTTTGCCGTCGGCATGTTCGGGCTGTTTGTATTCATATGCATGTTTGCCGTTCCATTGAAATACGCTGTTAAATTTTTACTGAGCAGCGTGATCGGCGGAGCTGCTATACTGATAATAAACGCTGTCGGAGCGGCTTTAGGCATACATATAAGTCTTAATATCGTGACGGCTGCGGTCGCAGGGCTGCTCGGGCTGCCGGGCGTGATCATGATAATATTTCTGCAGGCGCTGTAGCTTAATGTATGTACCGGGGATCCGCCGCATGGCGCATCAGCGGAGACGGACGCAGAAATATTAAAATATATGGATCGTAAAATATATGGATCGTAAAATTTTCTGTGGCGCATGGCTGCCGTATCTGATATACTAATGAACGATTTCGCGGTCCGCCCGGCGGACGCATCATGGCAGATAAATTTAAAACAGATGGATCGAAAAATATTCAGAAATATGTGAGGCAATTTATATGGAAAAAAGAACATACAAAACAACAGGCACATGCGCTGTAGCTGTAAATTTCAGCATCGATGACAACGGCAACGTACATGACGTAAACTTCGTAGGCGGATGCGACGGAAACCTGAAGGCTATCGCTACTCTCGTAGAGGGCAAGCCTGCGACTGAGATCGCAGAGCTCCTTAAGGGCAACACATGCGGCCGCAAGAGCACATCATGCGCAGACCAGTTCTCTAAGGCGCTGCTTGAAGCTGTCGGACAGTAGGCAGGGTCGATTTATTTGAATTTTTTATCATACTTGAGATGCCGCTTGAATTTATGGCGGGAGTATGGTAAAATAATTATGCAGAGTGAAATTATGCGTTCAAGTATTACTAAACAAAAACCCCGAAAGTGGCTAGACTTTCGGGGTTTTCTATTCCGTTTTTTATGGTGGACCGGACCATAGGTTGATTTAAGTACGCTTATTTATCGCCATCCAACCATTTGCAGATAATATGGCTTATTACACCTGCCGCGATGGCAACCATGAGTGAAATTACTGCGTTCATATATATCACCTCCTTCCCGCACCTGTATAGGAAAATTCGGTGACTTCCTAATCATATCATATTAAGTTAAAAAAATACAGTAAAAATATGTAACAAACATTCTGTGCGCAGTGCCGGCGCTGCTATTTATTTGTCATTTTTATAAATCCATTATTTATAAAAAATAAATCAATTTTATTTTTACATCTTTGTGGAGTAAAATTTTAGACATGAAGCTCTGTCTTTCTTTGATGCAGCTGAAGCTGCGTAAAATGCGACAGGCGGGGCTTATTCGGCGCTTATTGCATTCGTGTTCAGGACGAAGCGGAGCGCTTTGTGTTTTTTAATTTGATCGAATTTCGGAGGAAGAAATGTCAGAAGAAAAGAAAATGATAAACCTCACTATCGATGGTATTCCGGTTACTGTCGAGGAGGGTACTACCATTCTTAAAGCCGCGGCATCTGTAGGCATCGAGATCCCTACACTTTGCTATCTCAAGGACCTCGCACCGGACGGCGCATGTCGTGTGTGCGTTGTAGAAGTTGTCGGCGCTAAGAAGCCGCTGGTAACTGCCTGCAGCGAGCCTTGTATGGAAGGCATGGAGGTACTTACTGATTCAGACGCTGCGAGAGATTCAAGAAAGTTCGTTCTGGACCTGCTCGTAAGCACACATAACAAGGACTGCTTCAGCTGCGCAGCAAACGGCGCTTGCAAGCTCCAGGAATACGCTTTCGCTTACGGCGTTGACGATCCTGAGTTTGACGGAAACAAGCCTGACTGGGCTCCGATCGACTCATCAAACCCGTTCTTTGAATACGACCCTTCAAAGTGCATACTCTGCAGAAGATGCGTAAGAACATGTTCAAAGATCTCAGGAAACGGTACTATCAGCATCACAAACAGAGGCTTCGGTGCAAGCGTAGGAACTGCATTTGCTCTTCCATGGAATGAATCTATCTGCGAATCATGCGGTAACTGCGTTTCAAACTGCCCTACAGGCGCACTCTCATCTAAGGACAATAAGCATGACTACAGAGCATGGACTGTTGACCGCGTGAGAACTACATGTCCGCACTGCGGTACAGGCTGCCAGTACGATCTGCTCGTAGATAAGAAAAAGAACAAGATCGTCGGCGTTGAACCTGCTGACGGCGCTGCAAACCACGGCCGTCTCTGCGTTAAGGGCAAGTTCGGCTCATACAAGTTCGTAAATTCAGGAGAAAGACTTACAAAGCCTCTCATCAAGGAAAACGGCAAGTTCAGAGAAGCTGAATGGGACGAGGCTCTCGATCTCGTAGCTTCAAAGTTCACTGAACTCAAGAATAAATACGGCGGTCAGTCGCTCGCCGGCTTTGCATGTTCAAGAAGTGCAAACGAAGATATCTACATGCTCCAGAAGATGGTACGTACATCATTTGATTCAAACAATGTAGATAACTGCGCAAGAGTATGTCACGGTCCTACAGTTGCAGGTCTCGCTATCAGCTTCGGTTCAGGCGCTATGACAAACACTATCAATGATATTACAGCAAACCCTGATGTTATCATGCTCGTAGGTTCAAACATCGAAGAAGCTCACCCTGTTATCGGCATGCAGCTGCGCAAGGCTGTAGATGAAGGTTCAAAGCTCATCGTTGTTGACCCTCGTGACATCAACATCGCAAAGAAGGCAGATATCCACCTGAAGCTCAAGCCGGGTACTAACGTTGCATTTGCAAACGGCATCATGAACGTTATCCTTTCTGAGGGTCTCGCTGACATGGATTTCGTAAACTTACGCACTGAAGGCTTTGAAGAGCTCGAAAAGGTAGTTAAGGAATACACTCCTGAAAGAGTCGCTGAGATCTGCCACATCGATAAGGAAGACCTCATCAGAGCTGCTGAGATGTACGCTAAGGCAAAGACTGCTCCTATCATCTACTGCCTCGGCGTTACTGAACATACAACAGGTACTGAGGGCGTAATGTCAATGGCTAACATGGCTATGCTCGTAGGCAAGCTCGGTAAGCCTGGCTGCGGCGTCAACCCGCTCAGAGGACAGAACAACGTACAGGGCGCATGCGACATGGGCGCTACACCTGCAGACTTCCCTGGATACCAGAAGCTGGCTAACAAGGAAGTATTTGAAAAGTTCGAAAAGGCATGGGGCTGCAAGCTTCCTACAACACCTGGTATCAGAGCTACAGAGTGCTTCCCTGAAATGATAAAGGGCAACATCAAGGGCCTCTTTATCTTCGGTGAAGACCCTGTAAGAACAGACGCAGATACTCATCACGTTATAAAGGCTCTCGAATCACTCGACTTCCTCGTAGTTGACGATCTGTTCCTCACTGAGTCTGCAAAGTATGCTGACGTAGTCCTTCCTGGTACTGCATACGCTGAAAAGGAAGGTACTTTCTCAAACACTGAACGTCGTGTACAGAGAATAAGAAAGGCTGTAAACGCTCCTGGCGAAGCTCGTCTCGATACTGATATATTTACTGATATCATGAACAGGATGGGTTATGCTCAGCCTCACCTGACAAGCGCTCAGATCATGGACGAGATCGCTTCATTAACACCAAGCTTTGCAGGCATCAGTCACGCTCGTCTCGACAGCGAAGAGCTTTATGACAAGGGTCTCCAGTGGCCTTGCACAGCTCCTGATCATCCGGGAACTCCTATCATGCACACTGAAAAGTTCACTCGCGGTCTCGGCAAGCTCCAGGGTATAGAGTACAAGCCATCTGCAGAGCTTACAGATGAAGAATATCCTCTCATCCTCATGACAGGCCGTGTCCTCTACCAGTACAACGCATGCGCTATGACTGACAAGACTCCTGGCCTCAATGAAAAGAGCGGTCACTCATTCATCGAGATCAACAGCGAGGATGCTGCAAAGCTCGGCATCAAGAACGGTGACAGAGTAAAGGTTTCTTCACGCCGCGGCGAGATCGAGTCTGAAGCTCACGTTTCAGGCAAGACTTCACCTGGTGAAACATGGATGCCTTTCCACTTCCAGGACGGTAACGCAAACTGGCTCACAAACGCTGCTCTCGATACTATCGCTGCCGCACCTGAATACAAGGTATGCGCGATCAAGGTACAGAAGGCTTAATTTAAAGTCTTGATAACTGAACAGCATAATATATTAAAATGTTAAACACTCGGCAGTCTGGGGCATATGCCTCAGGGCTGCCGTTCTGTGTTTTTGGCGTGATCTGTGGTAAAATGAATCAAGCAGATGCAGACAGATCAGCCGAATGAACGATCGGAAACAGAGCGCGCGCCGGCGCGCGGGCAGGCAGCCGGGGATCATGCGGCTTTTTAAGATAATTAAGCGGGAAAGGATGAAACGGGTGGAAAAGAATGATAAATGTTTATTACGGAGGATCGGACAGAGATAAGGACCGGTTCATGTTCGATATGATAATGAAGCGGCTTCCGGCGGATACGATACTGCTCGTTCCCGACCAGTTCACGCTGCAGGCGGAGAGGAACGCGTTTGAATACATGAAGAGCGATACGCTTCTGGAGCTTGAGATAATGAGCCGTTCAGGGTTTGCGCGCCGCGTTGCCGCACAGACAGGCGAGCCGGGCGGCGTTGCCGTAAATAAATACGGACGGTATATGCTGCTGACAGATATCATGCTTAAAATGGAAAAGGAAAAGGATGAAGGATCAGCAGAGCGCGCGCTCACGCGCGCAGATGGCGCCGGTGACGGCGCGTCAGGTGCGGACCTTATTCATGAAAATGAAAGTATTTTTGCTTCTGTAAGGAATAAGCGTTCGTTCATAACTATGCTCAATGACCAGATATCGGAGCTGAAGCAGTATAACATAACGCCGCAGGAGCTGCGCGAAATGGCCGGCGAGCTTGCTGAGGACGAGATACTCAGCTCAAAGCTTAATGACATATATGACATATATGAAAGGTACGAGAGCGCTGTTTCGGGAAGGTTTACGGATACTGAGGATCATCAGCAGGCAATAAATCAGAAGATCGGGGATGCGCCTTTCGTAAAGCGCAGCATATTCTGGATAGACGGCTTCGACTATCTGACGCCAAGGCTCATGGCTATGGTAGAAGCGGCAGCAGCTGCGGCTGTTGAAGTGAATGTAGTGCTTACAGGGGAGGATGCTGCTGCAGACAAAACGGGAGCACGGACAGCTTCAGACCGGGCAGATGCGGAGCACATTGATATGGCTGATGTCATATCAGGCGGCGACCGGGAGTTTTTTGAAATATCACGCAGCATGCGCGCACAGCTGCGCGCGGCAGGAGAGCGCAGCGGAGCGGAATACAGGGAGTACGAGATCCCTGCTGAGTATGCTGCAGACGTAAGGCCGCAGATAAGTATAGTCAGTGCCGCAGACTTTTACGCAGAGGCAGAGAGCATCGCCGCAGATATAACCAGGCTCGTAAGGGAGCACGGTTACCGTTACAGCGATATAGTTATAATATGCAACGATGCGGATAAGCGCGGATCGGTATTTCGACGCGTTTTTGACAGGTACGGCATACCGCTTTTCATAGACAGAAAGCGGAGCATCACGCAGGAGCCGGCTATAGCGTTTATAACAGCCATGCTGGATATCATAAAGAAAAAGCGCCGTTTTGACGATGTGTTCAGGATGCTTAAGACAGGATTCGGTCCTGTAGATGATGATGAATGTGAAATGCTGGAAAAATATTGCAGGAAGTATAATATACGGAGCGGACGATGGAAGAAGGAATTTCTTTACGGAGCTAAGGACGAGGGCGAGCAGCGCCTTGCTGAAGTAAATGCAGTCAGGGCGAGGGTGGATGAGTTCATAACTGCGGCTGAAGATCTGTTTTCTGGCATGACTACTGTGAGACAGCGCTGTGAGGCGCTTTATACGTTCCTGCTGCAGAAAGCGCGCATGCCTGAAAGATGTGAGGAAGCGCGGCTGAGACTTGAAAAGGACGAGCTGTTTGAAGCCGCGCAGAGCACCGCACAGATATGGGACACTGTCATAAGTATACTCGATCAGCTCGTTGAAGTCATAGGCGCTGAAGAGATAAGCGATGAAGACTTCAATGAGATACTGACTGAGGGATTTGATGAAGTAGAGATAGGCCTTATACCGCCTAACAACGATCAGGTGATATTCGGGACGATGCAGAGGACTCGTACCGGCGGAGTGCGCGCAATGTTCGTGGCAGGCGCCAACGAAGGCGTGCTCCCTGAGTCAGGGCGGACGGAGAGCCTGCTCTCTGATGAGGAAAAGCAGCTTATCACAGAAAAGCTCAAGCGAATAAGCAAAACGGACGAGCTGCGGATAAGAGAGCAGAATCTTGCTATATACAAGAATCTGACAAAAGCAAGAGATATACTCAGTATATCTTATGCTGAAATGGATACAGACGGCTCAGAGATAAGGCCGTCTGAGCTTGTAGAGGAAATGCTGCGCGCGGCTGAGAATGCTCCGGGGCTCGTAGACGTTAAACGCGACTGTATATCATCGCGCGATACAGACGCGATGCTCCAGTCTGCAGGTGCGGCTTCCGGTCACACGGCGTCAGCGCTGAGGCGGTATCTTAACGGCGAGCCGCTCGATGATATATGGAAGGCTGCTGCGCTTGCGCTGGATGAGGATGAGTCGTTTAAGGCTGCGAAGCAGGGGCTTTTTTACAGCGCAGGCAGCGAGCGGATAAAAAGAGTGCAGGTAAGGCGGCTTTTCGGGCGCGGCAGCTCGGGAGAGCTGATAGTCAGCACATCAGGGCTTGAGAGATATTCGAGATGTCCGTTTTCATTCTTTGTGACTTATGGGCTGAGGCCGGAGGAGGAACGAAGATTTGAGGCCGACATGCGCTCTATAGGTGATATTTATCATGAGTGCATGAGGCGCGTGGCAGACGATCTGACGCAGGAGGGCGTTCAGATAAGCGCGCCGGGATCGCGCTGGATGAGCGTTACGAAGGAAGAGTGCCGGAGCATGACTGCGCGCTATGTTGATGAATTTGCCGAGGCTTACAGAGAGGGGCTTTTCCGGCTCACGGGTCGTGAAGCGTATATCCGTGACCGCATAAAAGAGATATGCTTTGAGACAGCATGGCTGATGATAGAGCAGGTGAAGCGCGGAAACGTAAAGGCTATATATTTTGAGCAGCGATTCGCGCGCCGCGCTGACGCGCTGTTTCCGCCTATAGAGATAGACCTGGGCGATGAAGGATCTGTGTTCATAGAGGGCATCATAGACAGGATAGATATCATAAACGGATGCGATGAAGGCACAGGAAGCGCTGATGATGAGGGAAATGCCTCCGGCGGTGATCCCGACGCCGCGTCCCGCGGCAGCATGACGGCCCCGGCTGCGCCGGCGCCTGATCAGAGTCAGCCCGCAGCTGACAGGTCGGCGCCTCCGGCCCCGACCGACGCGGCCACCCATACCCAGCAAACAACATCCCCCGGCCGCGTCCCACACAACTATATCCGTGTCATAGACTACAAATCAGGAAACGAAAAATTCAACCTTGACGAGGTAAAAAACGGCTGGCGCCTGCAGCTCATGCTGTATCTGAAAGGCGCGATGGGTGCTGTAGAGGACTCGCGTCCTGCAGGAGTGTTTTACTTTGCGGTAAAAGAACCGAGGATAGATGTATCAAACGTCTCAGAAAGCGAAGTGGACGAAACTGTATCTACATCACTGCTGAAAAGCGTACGGCTGGACGGCGCACTTCTTAACAATGAAAGCGTTATAACGGGCATGGACGGGAGTATCGAAGGCACATCGGAGATACTGCCGGTGCGCCGTACATCAACAGGAAAATACGCAGGAACTAATCTCCTGACAGATGCTGAGTTCGAGGAGCTGATCCATATAAACGACGACAACCTGCGCAACGCTGCAGGCGGCCTGATCTCAGGCTGTATAGATGCCGATCCCAAATCATCAAAAACAATGACAGCCTGCAGATACTGCGCCTACCACAGCATATGCGGGCATGAGTAGGAGTCAGCAAGATGGTGAAATAGTAAAAATGCTGACCTGCCGAGCGCCGAAAAGTCAGCAAACCGCCGAAACAGATGAAATCAGAGGCAAATGATCTGAAAAAGCAGCTTCAGACACTGCCTGACGGAAATCTTCTTATGAGAAAGAAGAGCAGCCCGGACGGCAATGTGAAAAAAGGTTATTGCTACAATTATTACGACGAAAGAAATATACGAAAACAGCGCACAATTAAAAATGATGAGGATATATTATTTAATTCTTTAGTAAAGAAGCGATTGATAAAACGTGCGCTGCCTATATATGCAAATAACATAGAAGCATTAGAAAAATGCATTTCAAAATACATAGATCTCAACTTATACTCAATAAAAGAGAATATACCAAATATATCTGATACATTTTGTGAAATGCTCATCCCTCCGCACAAATATCAGTCTGATATGATCAGATCATATAATATTGATAACCAGCTATGGGATGAACTGGATGTATATTCCAACAAATTTCACGATGAGATGATAAGCACCGGCGATATAAATGATAAAAACGCAGATAATGTTTTTCGCTCAAAATCGGAATATATCATAGCGTCACTGCTGAAAGAATATAACATTTCATATAAATATGAACCGGCATTAAGACTACCGGAACGCACTGTATACCCTGATTTCGCTTTGCGTCGGCCGGCCGACGGACGTGTAATATTCTGGGAGCATTTCGGGCTTATAAACAACAACGATTACAGAGAAAAGATGTATATGAAATTATCTGAATACAGCCAGTCCGGCATAACATTATGGAATAATCTTATAACAACATTTGACCTGCCGGAAGGCGGAATAGATACATCATTGATCAGGAAAATAATAAATGTGTTTATATTGCAGTGAGCTGCTGCCCGGCAGCAGATGATCCTGTAAAAAACATTGCATTAGGAAGTATAGGAACTACGCAGCATGTCTGAAAATGCTGTAAAAAATTTTACGAAGTTGAAACCTTTTCATGTTTCTGAGGATATATAAGAGTGTAAAGGATAAAAGCTTTTAACTTTGCAGAAAGCAGGTTTTAAATGGAAGATGAAGTGAAGCTTCTGGCGCGGCTCAAAAACAGGGAACGCGATTCGATAGATGATGCGATACGAGTCTATACGCCATATTTGAGTACAGTTTTATACAATATGGTCGGAAACATACTTTCAAAAGAGGATATTGAGGAAATAGTATCAGATGTGTTTGTAGTGTTGTGGAAAAATGCAGAACGCATAGACCCGCAAAAGGGCACAGTAAGGTCATACATATCAGCAGCAGCCCGAAATTTCGCGTTGAAGAGGTTAAATAAGAGAACAGAGCATACAAACATCGATGATATCGAGATCGAGGACGAAGCATCGTCCATAGAAGAGAGCGCTGCCGGCAGCGCGGTATGGGACGCTGTTATGAGCCTGGGCGAGCCGGATAATGAAATATTCGTAAGATACTATAAGTTCGATGAAAAGATCAGAGATATCTCAAAAGCGACAGGGCTGAACATATCTACCGTTAAAACCAGACTTTCGAGAGGCAAACGCAAACTCAGGAAAATTTTATCAAATGCGGAGGAAAGATCATGAGCGGAAAAAGAAACTTGTTTGAAGAATTAAATATTGAAAAAAAAGAACAGGATCTTTCAGGACCGCTTGATGTCGATGTTCAGACGATAAGACGAAACGTCAGCGAAAAGCTTGACGCTGAATCGTCTGCATATCCCGCATGCCCGATACAAAATGAAAGGAAGTCTGTTACAATGAAATTAAATGCAATCAAATCAAATACAAGATCAAAGAAAAAGATATCTGTTATTGCAGCAGTCGCTGTACTTGCGCTCGGTACGACAGTATTTGCAGCAAGCGGGATAATATCAAACTGGTACAGCTCATCATCATCAGATCCTGAATACAAGTCACTCCCGACCGCACAGCAGGTCAAAAAAGATATAGGATACGATGCTGTCCTTATCAGTGAATTTGAAAACGGTTATGCATTTAAGGACGGAAGCATCGTAAACAATAATCTTGCGGATGAAGACGGTAATTCAGTCGAAAAATTCAAGTCAGTATCATTTGATTACGAAAAGAACGGCGACACAGTAATATTTTCGCAGGACAAATTCAACTCCAAAATCGATATGGACGGAAATGTGATCAAAACTGTAGACGGAACTGATATTTATTACTACAGCTATACAAACAAGATAGTTCCGGCTGACTACAAGATGACTGATGAAGACAAAAAAGCAGAAGCAGACGGAAAGCTGGTGTTCTCATCCGGCTCATCAGATGTCCGGATAAGCGAAGTGCAAAGCGTGACATGGGTAAAAGATAACATACAGTATCAGCTTATGCAGATGGACGGCGCACTTTCCCGTGATGAGCTTGCCGAAATGGCTGAAGAAGTGATCAGCAAATAAGATTTCCAGGCATAATAACATAACACCATACGAATTAAGGGGCAATGTGTACAGCATCTGCCCCTTTTCTGATCCATGCATGAATACACAAAGCCCCTTCAGGCGTCTCCGCCTGCATAAATGCTTATTTAGAGGCCGCTGAAAAGTCAGCAAAAGCGGCACAGATGAAAAATGCTGACCCGGAGGCGGCGAAAAAGTCAGCAAAATATCAGTATGATGAAAATGCTGACCTGAGAGTGCCGAAAAAGTCAGCAAAATATCAGTATGATGAAAATGCTGACCTGGAGGCGGCAGAAAAGTCAGCAAAATATCAGTATGATGAAAATGCTGACCTGTGAGCGCCGAAAAAGTCAGCAAAATATCAGTATGATGAAAATGCTGACCTGCGAGTGCCGAAAAAGTCAGCAAAATATCAGTATGATGAAAATGCTGACCTGAGAGCGCCGAAAAAGTCAGCAAAATATCCGTATGATGAAAATGCTGACCCGGAGGCGGCAGAAAAGTCAGCAAAATATCAGTATGATGAAAATGCTGACCCGGAGGCGGCAGAAAAGTCAGCAAAATATACGTATGATCGAAATGCTGACCTGAAAGTGCCGAAAAAATATATTTATTGTAATTGCTATTATTACAAAGATGTTCATCTGCAATCCCGCATACTGTAATTACAAGAAAGTATTAATTTTCGCAATAATAAATTTACGGTTGACAACCGGAATAAAATGTTTTAATTTATTTAGTAGGTTAGCGCAAGCTAACTTTTTAAGGGTCTGCAAGTTAGTGATAACTAATCAGTGAGCTTACAGCTCATCTGCGCTGCCGGGCAGCGCGTAACTCATTATTGCAAAAAATGCATTTATTGCAGCCCTGAAAATAAATTCGTGCAGATCATGTAGATCAGCAGATCTTACAGAGAAATATAAGTCAGCAGAGAAGAGTGAATATCATGGATACAAAACAGTTGAGATATTTTCTGGAAATGGCCGACAGGCTGAGCTTCAGAGAAACAGCAGAAGCGCTCTACATATCACAGTCGGCGCTCAGCAGACAGATATCAGAACTCGAAAAAGAGCTGGGCGCAAAGCTTTTCAGGCGCTCAACGAGAAAAGTCGAGCTCACGGACGAAGGGCATATATGCCTGAAAAACGCACAGCGCATCATAGATGAAGCTGATGACATGAAAAGCAAAGTCATCCGCGCAGTTGAAAACCCTTCAGGAAACATAAACATCGGATGCTACGACAACGGCAGGCATACACTGTTTTACGAGCTGCTCTACAGGCTTCAGTCAAAATACAGGATGATAAACGTGAATCTCACAATGGGCGAGATGCCCGACATAAAGCGGAGATTCGAGCGGAACGAGCTCGACGTAGTAATAGCGCTTCGCGCATCATTTGCCGACAGGCGCGAGCTCGAGTTCATAACAGTAGGATCAGGCCAGCTTTACGCAGTGCTCCCCGAAGGCCACAGATTTGCCGGACGCGATTCCATAAGACCGGAAGAACTCAGAGATGAGAACGTGCTCATAAAAAATGAATTCACGCGCTCCATACTCGACACTGTCATAAAAGAAGCCGGACTGACACACATAGCGGTCAGCACAGAATCAAACTCAAACGTATCAAATATGATCCGCGTAGCGCTCGGAGAAGGCATAATGCTGACACCTGCGCTCGACCATGAGACAACACTCGAAAACACAGGCACGATACGAGTCCCTGTCATGACAGAAAACTCCGGAATGTTCGACGAAGTAATAGTAAGAAAAAGATCAAACAAAAACAGCGCGTTCACCTGCCTCGCCCAGGTAATAAAAGAATACGCATCAGCCTCAGCCGACGCAGCGTCACCGCTGCCGATCACCGGCTGCATGTAGGAAACGCAACCGGAAAAATACTAAAAAGCATTGATCTTCAATATATTTTTAATTATTGCAAAAAACGCAACAATAAAAAAACTATCATATCAAGTACGCGCTCATCATATTGTCATGCGCAAGCTTATATGATATTTTATTTGCGCTAAAGGTTAGCAGTATCTAACTTGATTAGTGCAGTCTAACTAAATGTAAGAGAAAGGATCTATGAAAAATGATAAGAAAAAGAATTATTTCACTCATACTTGCGGGCGCGATGCTTCTGCCGATGAATGTATTCGCAGGTACGGTAAAGGCGTCTGACTTTAAAGACATGCCGTCGGACTGGTCTGCAGAGCATCTCATAAAAGCTGTTGACAATGGTTTGCTCACAGGATCAGACGGAAACATAAACGCTTCAGGAGCTCTTACGGCTGCAGAGCTTGCGACTATAGTAAACCGCGCCTTCGGAGCAAAAGAAACAGCTTCGCTTGATGAATTCACAGACGTGGCTCTGACAGCATGGTACAGGGAGGATATGGCAAAGGCTGTAAAAATGGGTACGTTTAAAGGCGCAAACGGAAAACTCAGCCCGGAATCGCCTGTAACGCGCGAAAGAGCGTTCACAGTACTTGCCAGAGCATTTGCTCTTGACAGCGGCAGCAGCAGCGCATTGAGCGCGTTTGCAGACAAGGATGATGTTTCAGCATGGGCGGCATCATCAACAGCAGCGCTCGTATCTGCAGGCCATATCAACGGCTCAAACGGAAAACTGAATCCTAAGAGCAACATAACGCGCGCTGAATTTGCAAAGCTCATAAACAGCCTTGCTTCGTCATATATAGATAAAAACGGCACAGACTCTAAAACTGTCAACGGAAATGCCGTTGTACGCGAGAGCGGAGTGTCGCTCAGCGGACTGACTGTCAACGGTGATCTCATAATAGCCGACGGAGCTGAAAACATAAAGCTTGATAACGTAAAAGTAACAGGAAGGATCATAATACGCGGCAGCGCAGACAAGGTAAAAAGCACAGGAAGCACATCTGCTGCAAAGGGTATGATAACTGTTAAAGACGGAAAGACAGAAAATGTCGCAGCAGGCACATCAGGTGCAAACACCTCATCAGGCAATTCAACAGCAACAGGCGGGGGCTCATCCTCAGGCGGAAGCTCATCAGGCAGCTCATCCTCAGGCAGTGCTTCATCAAACAACAGCACTGCACCGGCTGAAGCAGTGATAGCAGAAGCGTCAGAGATGAAAGTCGTAACAACAGACGCCGGCAGCTGGCTGCCGATAGTATTTAAAAGCGGATTTACAAAGGAAAATACTACAGTCACTGTTGATGGAACAGATGTTACAAAATATGTAACAAATGTAACGGATGACGGATCAACGGCTAAGCTCCCGCTTATAGCAAAGCCGGGTACAGTAAAGCTCACGAGCAGCGGCAAGACTCAGACAGTAACTCTCGGTACTGCCCCGGAGGGCAGCGCGGTCTACACAGGTGACGATTACCTGCCTGATTACTTCCTGTCTCACGGGCCTGTTGCCATGTGGGATTATTACCTGACTAATTACGATGACGAAGGCAATGTACGCATAAATGCGAAAAAGACTACATTCGGCACGGCGGCTGCCGTGAACGCGCATCCGAGCTATTCGGAAAATACTGTTCTTGATGAAGGCGATGAAAGCGGAACTACTGTTATCATGTTTAATTATACAAAGGACAAGGACAAAACATGGTTCGATAATATTGCCGAGTATGACGAAAGTGCTAATGATGGCGCGCTTCAGCTCGTTTCACACGATCAGTACAAGACGGTCCTTAATTATAACCTGCAGTTTGAAAAGGGCACGGCAGACCACAACGGAAACACTGTAGCCACACTTTCGATACCGTTCAACCAGAGTAATTTCAGGACTAACGGCAGGTATTATGTCCGCGTATGCTCGACTGACGCATCGACAGGAAAGAAGTCATACACGCTCGTTCCGATACAGATAGTAAACCATTACGCGCCTGAGCTTACAGTTTCTGAAACTCCGGAATCAGGCAGAAATCTCCATTTCAAGCTGAAAAACATGGTATATGCTATAACGAGTCCTATAGAAAGTGTAACGCTGAGAAAGCCTGACGGCACTGTGGAAAAACTTGAAAATATAAACGATTATTTCCATATCAGTCAGGATTCCTTCGTGCTTTACAACGATGTTGAGGCAGAAAACGGAAAGGATCATCTCGATCAGGCAGGAAACTACACTATAACGATAGATGCGGCAGGATTTAAGACATTCAGTTGTACATTTAACGTAGCTGAAGGCGCACAGAGCGGTGATTCAAAGGCGGCAGTTTTATCAGGAAGCGGATCTGTAAAGAGCGCGGCAGT
Source organism: uncultured Clostridia bacterium (assembly GCA_934255545.1). Lineage (GTDB taxonomy): Bacteria > Bacillota > Clostridia > Peptostreptococcales > Anaerovoracaceae > CAKQOE01. The sequence goes on from CAKQOE010000002.1 coordinate 104,245, forward strand.
CGTTGATGCGCTGAGCAGCGCTACATCAGGCGGTTCATCTTCGAGCGGAACGTCATCAGACGGTGGATATGCAGTATCGGCGAATCTGCTGTTTAAGGGCGACCTTCTCGCAAACGCGCTCATACTTGAAAAGCTCGGAGCAGAAACGGAAGCAGCAGGCATCGTGCTTGATTACTGGAAGAGCAATACAGTATCTGACGCTGTATTTAACGTAGGAGATACTTCGTATTACTCATGGAGCAGTTACATAAGCGCCGTAAATACTGCTCAGACACAGAATAAGCTTTATATACCGTTTGCAGAATACCGCAATACGGTCCAGCCTGATTTCGCGGCTCCGCGCGCGACAAAGGAAGTGCTTGAGGACGGGCTCCTCGGCGATATACAGGACAGCAGCATATCAGGAAAGCTCGAAACTCCTGGATACACAGTGTCAGGAAAGCAGGGCGAGGACGCAGTCTTCACATTCACGGGCGATAACGCAGCCGAATACCTCAATAACGTAACAGCGCTTTATCTCAACGGAGACTGGCGCGAGCTTTCAGAGGGCGCGTATACTATAAACACAAAAGCGGGCACTATAACTATAGCTTCAAAGTATCTGCCTGTAGGAAAAACTCAGCTTACTGTTCAGTCTGCAGGCTATCAGCCTCTTAAGGCGCAGTTCGAATACGGAAAAGTAAACGAGAGCGGCCTGGCGCTCGACATAACTGCTGAGGAAAACAAGCCTGTTCACGTAGCTGTAAGCGGCTCAGATGGCGATTTCCTTAAAAACCTTAAATCAGTTACACTTACAAAGGATGGAAAAGAGGATCCTGTTTACGCAAAAGGCGTCGAAGGCAGTGACGCGGTTTATTATGTCATCTCCGATGACAGGAAATCACTCGATCTCTACAATGTAACGCCGGGAACATACACGCTCAGTATTTCAGCAGAGTACTATGATGAAGCGCTTACTGGCGAATTTACAGTAGCCGGCGAAGTCGTTGTTAATGAAGTTCCGGATATGACCATAGCCGGAAGTGTGAACGCCAGCAACGGTGTATATGAAATTACATTTAATGATAAGAAAGACAGCGAAGGTAATTATATAACAACTACAGGTGATATCAGAAACTGGATATCTAAAGTAGAATCTGTTTCAGTAAACGGTATTTCATACACTGAATATACTAGCTTAATCGGTGGTTTAAAAGCTGATTCAACAGAGTTTGACTGGGGCAGTACATCATGTGATTATCTTATGCTTGGTGCTAATGAATTTACAAAGGATACAGACAACGAGGTAGTTATAAAAGCAGAAGGATACAAAGACTTGACATTAAAGGTAAATAAGGACGGTACAGTGAATACAGGTAGCACTCCGGTCGGCCCGACAGAGCCGTCACAGCCTGACCAGCCGGGCGAGACAGCAAAGCTTCCGACTGCGGATCCGACGGTGACTAAGAAAACAGATTATACATCATATAATGATTATTATGAACTGAAATTCAGCGACGATGACAAAGCGTGGGTCAATAATATAACTGGTATAACATTTGGAAATGATGAATATGAAGCTGTGAATTCAATATCAGATATCAGTAGCAAAAAATATCATATCAATCAGGAAAATGGAGCGATAGATATAATACCATTTTATTATACATCATATCCATGCGAAGTAAAAATATCATCAAGTGGATATGAGGATCTTATTATAGAAGCAGATAAGGCAGGATATAATGCAGATCCTACATTTACGATAAAGAACACAGGAGCGACAGAGCCCATAGATCCGTCACAGCCTGACCAGCCGGGCGAGACAACAGGAAATGTTCCTGCAGAAGCACCGTCTATAGAAAAGGACGGAAGCGTGTATACACTTACTTTTACAGGCTTTGAAGACTGGATAGGTGGAGTTTCAGATATCAAGGTAGATGGTGTTTCAGGTACAAAAGATACTTCAAAGTGGAATTTGAATTCTACAGGGAAATATACTATAAATAAAGATTCAGAAGCAATCTACTTATATCTGCAGTCACCTTCGTGGGGAGGCGATGATATAGTTTATACTGTAGTTGTATCATCAAATGAGTGCAGCGACGTTACTCTTAAAATAACAGTACCAAGCGGGCTGCTTTCAGCTCCAACAGTAAATATAGTAAAATAGTTCAATATTTAAACTTACCGAACAGACCGGCAGAATTAAAGCTGCCGGTCTTTTCTGCTTTTTCAGGACCTGCACGCGCCTGCGCGTGACGTCAGCTGCCGGGCAGCTGCAGGGATAAATGCTGTTACATCAGGATCAAAGATAATTTCATTTTTTGAGATAATAGAGTGAAAAACGGTAGGAACAGCCGGGAAATATTTATGTTAATTACATATATATCTGGCAGCGCAAAATGTTTTGCGATAAATTATGAATTTTACGGATATATTTCTGCAAATCAAGATAATATTATTAAAAAATTAAGATATATTATTTCGGATTTTGTAATTCTTAATTCTGAGTAAAGAATTATGATGTTGAAGCAGATATGCGGAGCACATAAAATGTTTCTTGGTTAGGTGTTGCTAACTATGCCGAAAGGCAGAGGTATATGTGTGTAATACCTGTTTAAATATTTTCAGGAGAAAGGAAAAGTAATGGCAAAGAAAAAAAGATTTTGGAGCGCGGTGCTTTCTGTATGCATGACTGTCAGCGCGGTTCCGGCTGTATATGCGGCAGGTGGAGCATCGGATGCGGGAGGTGCTTCGGGTGGATCGGACATAGACGGGCATTGGGCAAGGGCCGCTATGCAGGAATTCATAGACGCAGGATATATAAAAGGAAGCGGCGGTAAATACACGCCGGACGGAAAGATGAACAGAGCGCAGTTTTCAGCCACAGTTAACAGGATGATGGGATACAGCGCGGAAAGCCGGGATGTATCAAAATTCAAAGATATAAGGATCGACTCATGGTACAGGTCAGACCTGGCAAAGGCGCTCGCGGCAGGATATATGTCAGGCACATCGGCAGACATGATGTCGCCGGAGGCGTCGGTCACACGCGAGCAGGCGTTTGTGATACTCGCAAGGATACTTAAGCTCAGCGTGGAGGAAAGCGAATCGGATAAGATCCTCGCGTCATATAAGGATGCGGGCAGTGTGGCACCGTGGGCAAAGAACAGCGTTGCGGCGCTTATAAAAGCAGGGTACGTTTCAGGCGACAACAACGGAAACATAAATCCGAAAAAATCACTGACAAGAGCAGAGGGCGTTACGGTGCTTCACCGCAGCCGCAAAGCAGGTGAACAGAAGCCTGAGGTAAAAAATAAATACGCTGATGGGGTGTACACAGGAACAGGCGCAGGCTACGGCGGCACGATGAAGCTTCAGGTCACTATAAAAGACGGCAAGATCAGCGATATAAAGATACTGAGCGAAAGCGAGACAGGCTCGTATCTTAATCGCGCGAAGAGCATAATACAGAAAATAATCGACAAAAACGGAACGGACGGAGTAAGCGCCGTCTCCGGCGCAACAAAGACGTCGAACGGAATATTTACAGCTGTAAACGCGTGCCTTTCACAGGCACAGGGCGGCAAGGACACATCGACGACAGGCTCTACAGGCGGCGGACACGGCGGCAGCGGAAACGCGACAAAGCCTTCTGACGATGATATCGATGGAAACTGGAAGGACGGCACGTATACAGGAACGGCCCAGGGGTATTCATATCAGGGCGTTACAGCGACAGTCAAAGTCGAGGGCGGAAAGATAACAGAGATAGTCCTGAAAAATAACGGAGAAACTTCAAGCTATTATGCTGACGCTACAGGCAAAACAAAAAGCGGAAAGACGATAATAGAAGAGATTATATCAGGCCAGACGACAAATAAGATAAATGCCGTCTCCGGCGCCACAAAAACATCGTACGCTATAGTAAACGCGGTTAAAAACGCACTCAAGCAGACAGTAAAAGAGCAGACACCGGGCGACGACCCGACAGCGCCGCTTAATGACGGCGTATGGTACGGCACAGCTACTGAAGGATTTACATTTAATGTAAAAGGCCCAAATATCCTGAGAGTGACAGTCGAAAATGGTATAATAGAAGATGTTTCAACAGTAAAGTTTGTTGACGATAGCGGCAGATTCCAGCAGAAGGCCGAATCACTCTTCGCGAAGGCCATAGGAAAGAGCAGCGTCGAAGAGCTCAGAAAGCAGATAACGACCAGAAGCGGTGAATGCTACGATGTGGTATCGGGAGCAACATTCTCAGGCATGTCATACGTGACAGCGATGGAAAACGCGCTTGCGCGCTCACGCGCCGGCGGCGAGCAGAAGGTCGCGTGGATGGAGATAGCGGAAAAGCCGTCTATAGCGTATTTTAACGAAAAATTCGATCTGAGCAGCGTTTCTCTCAATCTTTATCTTAACGACGATCCTTCGAAGCCTGTAAAAGTAAAAGGTAATGCGCTGTCAGATTATGGAATAACAGCGACGCTTGCCGATGGATCGGCTATGACAGGCGGCAGAGTAATAACTAAAGACGATGCTGATTCTAACAGTACGTTTAAGATAGAATTCAAAGAAAAGATATCGCGCGCGGCAGCCTACATGAACGTATACACGCTCGTGCGTAAAAACAAACGTGAAGCTACACACATAAAAGTAACTTATGAGAACGAATGTGAAGAGATCATAAATACAACGAGTGATGAATTCCTCTATCGCCTCAAACCGATCAGTCGTGTAAATTCAATGGAACTCTATGAAGGCGATACGAAGCTTTGCGACGGCAAGTACTATGAAGCTGGGAACAGCTGGGTATTCGATCTTTCGAAGGTAGATCCGGGTGAAGGAAATTTATGGAATATAACGACTTACAGAGTAGACGTCGGAGCAATAAATGATGATTCAGCAATAAAGTCGTTTAAGATCGCAGCGCCCGGCGCTGCCGAATACCTTGTCGGTCGGAAGCTCGATATGAGCGGGATTGCAGTAAACGCGCTTACAGAAAACGGCAACACTATAAGCCTTTCATGGGCTGACGCAGTAAAACGCGGCTTCACGAGCGACCCAGCAGACGGCTATGAATTCACGGCTGACGACATCGGAACAAAGACAGTCACAGTTTCACTTGAAGGCGCAGAGCCGCAGACGTTCAGCGTGAAAGTTTCGAAAGCAGCAGAAATCGATAAGCTGGTGCCTGATACATTAAAGATAACAAAGGGAAGTGAGACAGTTTTAGAGCTCAGCGGACTCAGTAACGAATGGCCTGAAAAAAACTATCGCTTTACTAAGAAAGATCTGGTGCTTGATTCTAAATACAAGGGCACACCTGTAAATGAGCTTAATGCAGAAATAAAAAATAAAGCTGGAGAAATAATAACTGCAAAAATCGAAAATTTTAAGAATAATTTATCACAGATAACACTTCTTAATAAAAACGAGCCGTACGGGGCCATAACACTTTGGTATACTTTTGAAGTAAAAGAAATATCATATGTTCCGGAAACATTGAAGATCATGAAAGGTGATGAAACTGTATTAGAACTCAGCGAACTCAGCAATAAGTGGCCTGATGATAATTGTTTCATAGAAGAAACAGGTCTGAAAGTTGACAGTAAGTTTAAGGGCACTCCTGTAAGCGAACTGAAGCTTGAGATAAAAAATAAAGACGGCGATAATTTAAAAGCAGAACTCGTAGATTTCAAAGATAACGAACTGTTTATAGATATATTTGATAATTCAGGCGAATATTTTGGTATTGTACAACTCGGATATACTTTTGAAGTAAAAGAAATATCATATGTTCCGGAAACATTGAAGATCATGAAAGGTGATGAAACTGTATTAGA
>CAKQOE010000003.1 GCA_934255545.1 uncultured Clostridia bacterium
GTTTATGCGGCTTTTCAGCGTTTTACCTATCAAATTTTATTGTGTGGAACGGCAGAAAATTCTACTATTTTTTATATCTAAATTTAATACTTCAAGAATTTACTTGTTCTGAAAGGTGATAGCTGATACAATAAAAAAAATAATATGTGCAGAAATGTACAGTTATCCAATACGCTATGCAGGCAAAATATTTATTTTGTCCATAAGAGGAAGGAGGCGTGAGAGCGTCGACAGTGCGTATGCAGACACGGCGCAGCGGTCTGGACTTTGAAAAGATCCATGACACAAATGATAAAAAGTACACCGATCCGCGGAAGCGGACGGAGGATAGGAGGTAAATATGAAAAAAAGATTGTTATCAGCAATCTTGACGTTATGCATGATCCTGACGATGATGCCTACGATGGCGTTTGCGGCAGAAGACGATGCATCGAATGATTGGCCGCCAGAAGGTGTAACAGGTATTACTGTTGCTAGCGGTGTGGAAGGCACCACTAAAACAAGTGATTCGGTTTGGTATAAAATCGATACCAACACAAAAACCCTTACTATTGGTGGGAATGGTGAAATCCCTGATTATGATTATAGTAGTTCTGCAACTAAGTTGTCTTTTAAGCAGACCGATTGGTATGATGATAGAAACACGATTGAACATGTACTGATCGAGGACGGTATCACTCGAATCGGCTACTTGGCTATTGCCAATATGCAGCACCTTAAATCTATTGAGATTCAGGGTGAGGGCGTTACGCTGGCCGATGGTGCCGTTAATAATTATGACGGCAATAAGAACGATGATAAAATTTTGACGATTACTGTTCCGCTTTCTGTTTATCAGCAGAACCAGATGGAAAATAAAAAATGGTTCACTTCTTCAGGAAAGGATCGACAGGATAAGGCACCGGACCCGACTATCAAATTTGCAATCAGTGATGTTAATGAAATTGCAAACAAATACAATGAAGTCCTGCGTTTTAATGCAGATGATTCTGCTGACTGGGACAATACTACGATTAGTGAGATCACGACCGCCTATGAAGAATATGAAGCTCTTCCGGAAGTTGTTAAGTCTGAACTTCAGGCGACTGTTGGCAACCCGCTGAAAACGTTAAATGATGCTGCCATTCAAAAGCGTGGCTGGCCTGATGGCGCAAGGGGCATCAACATTGCTCTGGACGGTTTCGACGGTACAAACAACAAAATCGGTATCAGCGATACGTTCTGGTATCTGCTGAATGGCAGCACACTGAAGTTGGGCGGTAAAGGCGATTTCCCGTATACCGGCTATGATTCTAGTTCTGCTGAAAATGGTAATCTTGGTTTCAGCAATGCATCGTGGTATGATCGCAGAGAATCTATCGTTACTGTTGATGTGGCTGAAGATGTCACCGCGTTGGATTATTTGAATCTGACTAACCTGTATAACTGTAATGACATTTATCTGCGCAACCCGGATATCACGCTGAAGCAGGGTGCAGTATGCGGCTATACCGGTGATGAAAACGGTAAACTGACGCTGCATATGTACAAGAACGCCTACGATAAAAAGTCTTCGGACTGGTATATTGGCAACGATTTGAATGAATCAAAAGACGGCAGATATACTGACCCGACGATCAACTATTCGTTCCTTGAAGCAGAAGACTTTGAAAACGAATATGCAGATCTGTGGAGCCTGGGCGTTTCACTGACCAATGATCAGAAGGAAAAAATCAAGGCTGCTTACGCTAAGTATCAGGCTATGGATACCGTTATTCGTAACCAGCTGATGAATATCGATGAACTTTCTAACGGTCAGACATATGGGGCGAAGCTCCTCGAGCTGTACAGCCTGACTACGGATGGCACTGTTGGTAAATTCCCGAGCACAAACGATATTTACTACAACTACAACGAAGAGACGCAGACACTGACGCTGACCTACACCGGTAATAGTAGAGGTACGATTCCAGATTATACGAAGTATACTGTTCCGCTGGCCAATGTACCAATCAAAAATGTTGTCGTTTCCGGTAACATTTCCCATATAGGTGCTTATGCGCTGGCAAATCATGGCGATATTACGGTATATGCACCGCTGAACACTACGCTGGATCCAAATTACGCAAAAGGTTCTACGGTTAATCTGATTTATTCGGAAACCCAGAATTTCATCGATACTTATGCGCAGGTCTGGACGCTGACCGGTATGGTCCCTGCCAATATCACGGAAAACGGCGTGGATAAGAATACTGCTTTTACAGCAGTAAAGAATGCGGTAGCTGCGTATAAGGATCTGGCTTCTGAGGTTAAGGCGCAGCTGAAAGAAATGAAGGTCAACGATGATTCGACCTGTTATCAGCAGCTGCTTAAGGTTACCGGTGCAGATGACCTTGACAATATGAAAAATATTTCCGGCGGCATCCCAAACGGAGTGGATGAGAATGGATGCTTCACCTATATGGACGGCATTCACTGGACGCTCACCAAAAACAATGACAGTGCAGATACCTGGACGATTCGCTTTGATACGGATAACGACGTGAAGGCTGCACTGCCTGACTTTGGCAATAGTACGTCCAATACGACTGCTACCGATTTCCGCAATCAGCCTTGGTATAATAACTGCTTGGCTAATGATTTCCACAATAAGATCACCAAGACCTATCTGGGTGAGGGTATCACCGGTGTCGGCCGATACGGTTTGATTCATTTCAAAAACTGCACAGATTTCTATTTTGAGAATCCGGAAGGCGTAGATCTGGCAGGCTATGCATTTGATTACTACGGTTGCTTCCCTACTACATTCAAGCCGAATGTACATCTGAACAGTAAGTCTACTCTGGCAGTTAACTGGGCAGATGATCTGAATAAGGGCGGTGATGCAGATCAGAATCATACTACAGCAGATCTGAATCTGATCTACACAGATGCGATTGCTTTCGAGCAGAACAAGGAATTCACCGGTCTGTGGAATATGTCGGACGAAGATGCTAAGAATGAAGCAAACACCGCTGTCATCAAGAAGGCGATGGATGCTTACAGCGCTCTGACTGAAAAGGCAAAGGCGCAGCTCAAGAATGATAAGTGCAACGGAACCGTTACTTATGCTGGCAAACTGCTGGCTCTGGCAAAGGCTATCGGTCAGGCAGGCGAGACTGGCACCATTCAGTACACGATTTCCGGCGATGGCAAGACCCTGACGGTTTCCGGTTCCGGTTCTTTGGAAGCTGCACTGGCAGAGAGTGAATGGACTGTAACTAAGGTTTCCGGTATTGAAAATCTGGTGCTTGAAACTCCGGTTACTGTAAATGCCGGTGCTCTCAAGAATATGACTGCACTGAAAACCGTAAACGCTGTCCGTGGCGTGAAGACTACCGGTGAAAATGTATTCCCAACCAAGAACGATTTGGTTATCTACGGCTACGCTGACGTACAGAAAAATTCGCTGGAAAGCTATGCAAAGGCAAACAACATCAAGTTCCAGCTGAAGGAACTGAATATCCTGTGTATTGGCAACAGTCATACCGACGATTACACGACTTATATGCAGAGTATTCTCAATGATGTGAATGCTAATCTGGATGGCACTAAGGTTACTTTCAGCCGAATCGTATACGGTTCTCGTAAGATCGGCCTGACGCAGAACTATACCGGCAGTAATGGTAATGCAGTAACCAATTATTCTCATGAAAGCTGCATTAAGGATGTTGTCTATAAGGTCAAAGATTCTTCTGCAACAAGCTTGAATGATGTAGACGGCACTTACTTCAAGTCGCTGAATCCTACAGATAACACCTGGGATCTGATCATTATTCAGGATTATCGTGAATCCTGCGTAGGTGAGAACACTAACCCAAAATACGTCTTTATTAATAATCTGCGCAGTGCAATTCAGGATCTCCGCACGCTTCAGCCTACGGCTCAGGTCGCATGGTTTATGGACTGGCTGGACACTTACGACAAGGATACCAGCTATGAAAATTATTCGCTGAAGAATTACAAACTTGCATCCGAAAAGAATGTACCAGGAAATCCGGACTTCATTGTTGCCGGTGCTACATTCAACCGCACTGCACTGACAAGCTATCTTGGCTCGGTTAATAATCTGGAAGATACTAAGCCGCTGCATACATCTGATACAACGAAGGTTTCTCAGCTCTGGCGCGATAATACGCATATGAGCTATGAGACCGGTCGTTATCTTGCCGGCGCGTCTGTAGCTGCTAAGGTTCTTACCGATGTATTCAGCAAGGAAATCACCTTTAAGGATGGCACCGATTTCTATAGCGCGCTGTCGTACAATCCTAACAGCAAGGATACTAGTGTCCGTCAGGATTGGCCCGGCGAGTTTACTCCGGAAATCGCTGAGATCGTAAAGGCTTCTGCAAAGGCAGCAATAGATGATCCGACTAAGATCACTATACTGAGTGATTATGCAGCCGATCCGATCCTGAAGGTCAAGGATCTGGTTGAAAAATCTACCTTTACCAATATAGATTGGAACAACAATAACATTAAGACTGCTGTAGAAAAGGTTCTGTCACAGTCTCAGTATAAGGGTGCAGCCGTTGTTTCAGTTAATGCTGCTGAAAATACCGCTGTGGTTACGCTGCGTTATGGCTATTCAGAAGCTAAGGCAGAGATTAAATTGACTCACAAGAGCAGTTCTTCCGGCGGTTCTTCTGCCACGACAAACACCGTTTCCGCGTCTACTGCATCGAACGGCAAGGTAACGATGGACAAGTCCGGCGCGAAGAAGGGTGATACTGTAACGATAACGGTAACTCCTGACGCTGGCTACGAGCTTGGCAAGCTGACTGTAACCGACGCAAAGGGCAATACGATCGCAACTACCAAGAAGGATGACAATAAGTACACCTTCACTATGCCGGACGGCAAGGTAACGGTTACTCCGACCTTCACAAAGATCGCTGAAGAGAAGCCGTCTGCAAGCAATTACGTTGACGTTGCTTCTTCAGCATGGTACAACGACGCAGTTCAGTACGTAACTGACAAGGGTCTGATGAGCGGCACCGGCGATAAGAAGTTCTCGCCGAATGCATCAACGACTCGCGGTATGCTGATGACGGTTCTCGCTCGCTACGCAGGCAAGGACACTGCAGGCAGTACGCCGTGGTATCAGGCAGGCATGGATTGGGCTAAGGAAAACGGCGTGTCTGACGGCACTAAGCCGACCGAAAACATCACCCGTGAGCAGCTTGTGACTATGCTGTATCGCTCAGCCGGTTCTCCGGCCGCAAGCGGCAGTCTGGATAATTTTTCTGACTTCGCAAGCGTTGGCGGATATGCTGTAAATGCGATGAAGTGGGCAGTTGCAAACGGCATCGTCAATGGCTCGAACGGTAAGCTGAATCCAAAGAATAACGCAACTCGTGCAGAAGTTGCAGCTATCCTTATGCGGTTCTGCGAGAAAACTGAAAAGTAAATAACTAACCGCTTTCTCAGGAAAGGCGGATAAAGAGAATGGGCTGTCGCATTTATGCGGCAGCTCTTTTCTATTGTCTTATCAGAAACGACAATTTCACCGGTCGGTACGGTGAGCGTGGGCCGGCCGGGCCGGCGGAACTGTTGGAATTTATTCGTCTTAAAATTACTGTTTATGTAAGAAATCAAGGTATTGATAACATATCAGGAAGTATTATTAACACAATTTCCAGTAAAAATATAAAATACCATAAATATACAAAAAACTTATTGACATATGCTCCGCCTTGTTTTATCCTATGCTTACAGGAAATGTAAAACTTAGTTCAAAATGGGAGGAAAAGAATGAGGAGCATAAAACTCGTAACAGGCGTGATCCTGATAGTCGCGGCGATCACCGGTTTTACGTTCTGGGAGTCTCACGGACGGGATATGCTGTATGAGACTGAGCTTGCCGTTGCTTCAGGGGATATAAAGCAGGGCGAGCTTATAACGGAAAAGAACGTTGAGGCCAGAGGGATAGGAAGTGATTACGTGATGAGCGGAGCTGTGAAGGCTGAACGGATGGCTGATATCATGGGGAAAAAAGCTAAACAGTATATCCCGAAGGGGGGACAGATATCGGCTGATTTCCTTACAGACGAAAATGATATCGTTCTTAAAGACGGAGAATCTGTATACTGTATCAGCTCAGATATGATAGGGATGGTAAGCAGCTCGCTCAGGCGGGGCGACAGAGTTCATATATACGGAGGCGCTGGGAAAGAAGATCTTGGATCGTATACTGTTGCATTTGTCAAGGATGATTCTGACAGAGAGGTAAAAAACGCTTCCGAGCTTAAGAATGACACGCCGCTGGCGCGTGAATCAAGTAATTACACCATAAGCAGCATTGAGATAGTATGTACGAGAGATGCGTATTCCAGACTTAGTGAATATGTAGATACATCAGAAAAAACACTTACGATAGTCCAGGAGGTTGCATGATGCCGTCATTTATAAAAGAATACGACAACGTCGTATCGTTTCACGGAAGCGACCATAAAAGCGGCGTGACTATGCTTTCACTTTCTGTATGCTATGACATATGCAGGAAAAATCCTGATATGAGCATAATGTTTATAGGCATGAACGGCCGTCCGAGCTGTGAATATGTGCGTGAGGAAGCGTTCAGTATAGAGGATATAAAGATGCATCTCGACAATCGAACGCTTACAGCAGACGAGATAAAGATGATGTGCAGGAATAAACAGAATTTTTACCTGCTGTCAGGCATAAAAGACCTGATAAGAGAACGTGAATTTTTTCCTGAAACAGCAGAATACCTTTTGAAAACTATAATAGAGTGTTTTGACCTGATAATCTGTGACACGGGAAACGATCCTGATAACGGTCTCGCGATAGGAGCACTGCACGGCAGCGGTCAGAAATACTGCATAGTATCTCAGTGTGAGAGCAGCGTAAGCGAGTTTGAACGGAGAAAATGGCTTTTTAAGAAGCTTGGGATAAACTTTGACGCTCTGGTGCTGAATAAGTACTTTCCTAAGGATCCGTATGACAGAAGATATCTTGCCGAAAGGCTCGGAAAGGATGAAGGATACCTGATGACAGTGAGGATGGCAGGCTACGGGAGACAGGCTGAAATGGATCATCAGACGCTGCTCGAATACAGAAATGATGCGTACGGCAACGATATAGCTGCGCTCTCTGAGAGGATAATGTCAGAGGCAGGTATCGTTATAAAAAGAGAAAGGAGGAGGCGTCTGTGGAAAACCGGTTCTATCTGGCAGACAGAGTAGGCAAGCAGTATCTGCCGGAGGTCATGTCGGAAAATAATTTTGAAAGCATATGTAAAATGGTAAAGCAAGTGTTTGACGCCGTCTGGAAGGACGAGCGGCTCAATACTGAAGCGGCCCTGCGCATACAGAAAAGAGCGATAATAGGCTATGAGCATGAAATGAAATATTTTCTTGAGCGCATATCAGGCATCCTTAATGAAACAGGTAATTCACGAATGATATATCCGCGCTGGTACAGCTCTCCCGAGCTGGCTATATATCATGAAAACTGGGGACTGTGCGGTCTTGCGGAGTGGTTTGAGCCGCGTTATAAAGACAGCAGCTCAGCAAAGATAATAGGCGACAGAGTATATTTTATGCACAACGGAAGGATGACGCTGCAGCCGCAGCGCATAAGCGCAGAACGCAGGCGCCAGATGATAAGGTCGTTCCTGCTGCTGACGCCTGACGAACGCCTGAATAAGGATGTTCATGAGATATATCTCCTGGACGGCACGCGGGTGACGATATTCAATGGGTCGCTTACAAAGCCCGGTCAGGATGTAATGATATTCAGAAGATACACCGTTCCGGTGTACAGGTTTGAAGAGCAGGCTGCAAGAAAGACTATACCGCTTGAGAGCATGAAGCTTTTTAAAAGCATGGTGAAACTGGGATACAACGTAGTTTTTTCAGGTGCGGTAAGAACGGCGAAGTCATCGTTCCTGTCAACATGGCAGAGCTATGAGGACAAGTCACTTGAAGGAGTAATGGTAGAAACAGACCCGGAAATAAGGATGCATGAGCTTATGCCTGAGGCGCCGATAGTTCAGCTCGTGGCGGATGATGACAAGCTTGAAGGCATAATAAAAAATCTGCTGAGAAGCGATGCAGACTATTTTATCATAGCTGAGGCAAGAAACGGGACAGCTGTTGATACAGCTGTGAAAATAGCGTCAAAAGGAAACAGGCGCCTTAAGATGACGTTTCATGAAAGGGAGCCGTGTGATTTCTGTATGGACGCTGCAGCTGAAATAGTAAAATCAATGGGCGGAGACCTTCAGATGACGGCGCGAGCCGTCGCAAAGAGCTTTGATTATATATTTCATTTTATTCAGCTTAAGGACAAAAGCCAGAAAAGGCTGAATTCTATATATGAGATCTCATATGAGGACAGGACGCGTTCCGTACATTATCACAGGCTTTGTAAGTACGAGCCGGAAACGGACTCATGGAAATGGGCGTACCATATTTCTGAAGATAAGCAGAAGGCCGGAGAAGACGAGGATGCAGAAGCGTTCAAAGAATTCAGCAGCCTGCTGGCCGGGCTTGGAGGTGGAACACATGCTGAGTGTATTTCAAGATCATGTTGAGTACGTTTTTCTTGCTATGGCCGTTTCAGGAATATTTTTCATAATAGATGATGATATAAAGCTGCTTGTAAATAAATTTGAACTGAAGCGGTCACTTAAAATGAAGCAGATGAATGTAAGAAAAACAGGCAGTGTAAGCCGGCATATAGCTCATATGCTTGATACGCTTCCGGGAAAAAAGAGACGCGCTTCAGAATTTATAAAAGTATCAGTGACATTATCAGCAGTTGTGTTTATTGCGACAGCCGTATGTGTCGGATCTCCTGCCTGTTTTGCAGCAGGGTCTGCAGTACTTGCTGCGCCATATATATATCTGAGATCAAGGTATGAAAAACTGATATCGGCAGCAGGTGAAGAACGAGAGAAGCTTATATCGTTGATACTTTCATCCTACAAAATGAATAATCTGAATATCGAGAAAGCGATAGAATATGCTGCATCACAGACTGCAGATCTGCCGCATACAGCTCCGTTACTGTCAAAAATGCTTCTGCGGCTCAGAGAGTGCAGCGATGAGAATGATGTAAGAAATGTGACAGAGAGATTTGCAGAAGCAGCGGGCGGAGGCTGGGCCCGGACGTTTGCAGTAAATATAAGAGCTGCATACATTAGAGGCAGAGATATACATATAAGTCTTGAGGAAGAGATCAAACAGATATCTGAAACAAAGCAGCTGATGCAGGAGAGGATGAGGTCCAATAACGAAAGCGTCAGAATGACTTTCTTTATGGTGCCTGCAACGTTGCTGATAACGACGGTACTGGCTGTCAGACAGATGGATATGCCGCTGCTGCAGCTGATAAAAGCACAGTTCAGTAACAGTACAGGATGTATGCTGTTTATGGCTATATTATTGCTGTTCATATTCAATATTGTATCTACACAGATATTTCTGAAAAAGAGAACGGATCTGTGATCATACACAGGTATTTCAGTCAGGGGAATATTACATGAACAAAATGGAAGTTATTGCCGCGTCAGTAAGCATATGTACGGCTTTATCAGCTTTGTGCGGCATAGCGATAGTTAAAACGGAGATAAAAAAATATTTTAAAAACAGCTCCGGAGCAAGGATCATCCGCCTTTTCAGAAAGCAGGCTGCAAAGGCAGCAGAAGAGATACACTCTCTGAAAAAAGTAAGGGGTATATTGAGCGCGGAAAAAATAAAAAGAGAACTTTCACAGGGAACTGCTCTTATGCGAAACAGGATAGCGGCATGCACAGAAGAAAAGCTGACTACTGACATAATGCTTGAAGAACTTATAGCTGAATCTGATGTGCTGAGATATCCGTATGCAAGGATGCTCTCACTTGTGCGCACAGAAGAAAGAGAACGCGCGATCAGTGAATTCAGCGGCATCGTAAGAAACAGGAATGCTGAGGAGTATGCGAGAATGCTGATACTGCTGGATGATATGGATCCGGCGGATATATATGAGAGTGTAGTATCTTTTCAGAAAAATATAAAAGAAGAACGTATAACAGAAATAAAAAAACGGGATGAAGCAGTAAGCGATATACTTTACCTGCCGGTAGTGCTCGATCTTTTACTTGTATTTTTTAATTTTCTGTATATCGCATATTTTTCACAGCAAAAGGATATATTGGAATTTTTTATGTAAAAATAATGTTTTAAATGATATGCGTTATCTGCATAGCGGATAAATGTGCTTCCGGCAGGGGGAGCTGCATGTAAAGTGGATGTTACGTGAGGTATTGCATGGGGATATGCTCATACCGCGCGAATATCATAAATAATTTATATTTTAAAGAAGAAGGCTCACGCCTTCAGGAAAGGAAAGGGTTGTAAACAATGAAGCAATTGATCGTAATGATCTCAATGATCATGGTAGGTATCGCTATCGCGGGTATCGTGTCAGGTTTTGGTGATAAGGCAGTGAGTCTTGGTGAAGCGGCGCAGAACAAACTTGTTGTTGATGACGTGGTAAAGGTACCCGGCAGCAAGTAGAGCATGAAGCAGTTTATCGTATTCCTGGCAATGGTATCCTTGGGATGCGTCCTTTTCAATATCATTGCCGGGGATGATGAAGGATCGTTTTACAGCAGCGCTAAAAATGTATGGCGCGCTGAACTGGAGATAGCAAAACAATGAAGCAGTTTATAGTGCTGCTGGCCGTATTTCCTCTTATGATGGCTTTTATGCTTCAGTTCGCGGCTCAGCAGAGGACAGACTACAGGATACAGCTTATAAATAATGCTGTTGATAATGCGTGCGAAAAAGCGAAGACTGAGGGACGTTTTTCAGATGAGAATGTCAGCGGACTCAGAAAAACTCTTGCAGATATATCTGACTGCAGCGAGGAACGTATAGAGATAAGCGTTCCGGAAAATATGAAATACAGAACAGGATGTTATGATGACCGCGAGATGATGCAGTACCGCGTGGCTGTTCCGATAGACGGCATCATGGCTATGCCGGGGATGTTCGGTATATCTGCGGAAGAGAACAGTATGACATATGTGCTGGAGGACGAAATTTCGAGTGAGAAGATAAAGCCGTTAAAATGATAGTGTGACATAGAAAGGCTGAAGTGATATGAAGGTGTTTTTAACTTTTGCGGCGCTCTTTACAGTGAGCGTTAATATGATGGTGTTCCATGATGATATGAGGATATATAACGGTATCAGGGGGAATATTGAAAGCGCAGCTGAAAATTGCGCTCACGGAGCGTCAACATATTTTGATCTTGAGTCGTACGCTGACGGCAGTCTTGTATATGACAGAGATCAGGCAGCTGAGCTTATAGATAATGTAAAGACTCGCTGCCGGGAAAGCGATTCAAAAGGGTATATAAACGACCTTCATGTCACAGCTTATTTTTTCGATGAATTTTACGAAGAGAAAAACGGAAAAAACATACGGCGAGGTATGTGCCATGTCGTGGAGGATGGGAGCGAAACATCTAATTTCAAGTTTGATTTTCCTTATGCGCATTATATTTACAGGGATACGGGCGCCGGGGACGGCGCGGGAGAACGGATAATGATCGAAGAGCCTTCTGTAGGGGTATTGGTGAAGGCAGATATAAGAGATCCGTTCCGTCAGCCTTTTATTGGAACCGGCAAAGTGACAGGATACTGTGTCTACGGCAATCAGGCAGCCTGAAAAATATGAAAATATGCTTTTAGAATAAAAGCATATTAGCTTGATATGCAGGAATTCATCATATATAATTAAGAGATGAAATTTTGCCGGTATATCAGCTGAAAGACATGAATGTATTATATCAGGCTAAGCCTGCCGGCAAGTAGATGGAGGATAAAAATGATTAAAGTTACACTGGCTGACGGAAGTGTCAGAGAGGCGGAAGACGGAAGCAGTGTCCTCGATGTTGCCAAGAGCATCAGCAGAGGTCTTGCTAAGGAAGCAGTTGCAGCAAAAGTTAATGGTGAGATACAGGGAACCGGATATGTTCTGACCGGCGACTGCACACTTGAGATACTCAAGTTCACCGATGAAGACGGAGCCAAGACATTCAGACACACCGCATCGCACATACTGGCACAGGCAGTGAAGAGACTCTTCCCTGAAGCTAAGCTGGCGATAGGTCCTGCCATTGACAATGGTTTTTACTACGACTTTGATCTTGAACATAGATTTACAGAAGAAGATTTCCCTGCTATCGAAAAGGAGATAAGAAAGATCGTTGAGGAGGATCTTGAACTCGAAAGATTTGAGCTTCCTCGCGCTGAAGCGCTTAAGCTTATGGAAGAAAAGGGCGAGCCTTATAAGGTAGAGCTTATAAACGACCTTCAGGAAGACGCGGTCATTTCATTCTATAAGCAGGGTGATTTTACAGATCTGTGCGCAGGCCCGCACTTATCTTCTACGGGTCCTGTAAAGGCTGTCAAGATCCAGAGCGTAGCAGGCGCTTACTGGAGAGGAAATGAAAACAACAAAATGCTCCAGAGACTGTACGCTACTGCTTTCCCTAAGCAGAAGGAACTCGATGAGTATCTCGCTATGATCGAGGAAGCAAAGAAGCGCGACCACAGAAAGATCGGAAAGGAAATGGATCTTTTCGCGATATATGAAGAGGGTCCAGGATTCCCGTTCTTCCTCCCTAATGGTATGGTCATCAGAAATGAGCTTGAATCATTCTGGAGAGAAGAGCACGCAAAGAGAGGTTATCAGGAGATAAAGACTCCGCTGATCCTCAATGAAGACCTCTGGCACAGATCAGGCCACTGGGATCACTATAAGGAAAATATGTACTTCACTAAGATCGATGGTGACGACTACGCTATAAAGCCTATGAACTGCCCAGGCTCAATGCTCGTATACAAGAGGAAGATGTACTCATACAGAGATTTCCCTATCAGGATGGGCGAACTCGGTCAGGTTCACAGACATGAGCTTTCAGGTGCTCTCCACGGTCTTATGAGGGTAAGGACATTTACTCAGGATGATGCGCATATATTTATGCTCCCTGAGCAGATAAAGCAGGAAGTCGGCGGAGTTATCGACTTTATAGATCATGTATATAATCTGTTTGGATTTACTTATCATATCGAGCTTTCAACGAGACCTGAGGATTCAATGGGCTCTGACGAAGAGTGGAACGCAGCTACTGAGGCTCTCAGAGAATGCCTTAATGACAAGGGCATAGATTACGTTGTAAACGAAGGCGACGGAGCATTCTACGGTCCTAAGCTCGATTTCCATCTGAATGACTGTCTCGGAAGAACATGGCAGTGCGGAACTATCCAGCTCGATTTCCAGATGCCTCAGAGATTCGACCTCACTTATGTAGGCGCTGACGGTGAAAAGCACAGACCTGTAATGATACACAGAGTAATATTCGGTTCTATAGAAAGATTTATCGGTATCCTTACAGAGCATTTCGCAGGAAAGTTCCCTCTGTGGCTCGCTCCTGTACAGGTAAAGATCTGTACTGTAGCCGAAAAGTTTGCTGACTATGCTGAAGCTCTTGCTGACAGATGCAGAGCTGCAGGCCTGAGAGTAGTAACTGATACGAGAAACGAAAAGATCGGTTATAAGATCAGAGAAGCGAGAAACGCAAGAGATTCTTATATCGTTACAGTAGGCGAAAAGGAAGCTGAGTCTGATGTTCTTTCAGTACGTTCAAGCAAGGAAGGCGACCTTGGCCAGATCCCTGCTGACGAATTTATCGCAAAGCTTGTTGAAGAGATAAAGACAAAAGCCTGCTAATTACAAAGTTTGAATGATGATCGTGGTAAATATTAATATCCTGTGTTTATCATGTGATTTAAAAATTAAAAAGAGAATGAGATAGTGGATCCCGGCTTTGCGGCCGGGTATGACGGGCGGTTCCATGCGGGACCGCCCGTTTTTGCGCTGCGGGCAGCGCTTGATAGCTTTAAAGCATTGACGCGAAGAATCATGCAATTTATAATATACTGAAAAGAGTTAACAGGATCGGCTTTAAACCATTAGATATTTGATATATTATGGATACGCCGGGCGTATCGGGGAATGAAGTGATCCTATATTAATATAATGTTAATTATTGATCATCAAATGATAAGTATATGAAAGGAAGACTTAATAAATGTTTTTCGGAAGAAATAAAAATAAAGAGCATGAGCCGTGGCGTGACGGAGTTTATCTGACGACTGTTCAGACTACGTTTGAGGCTGATATCATAGAGTCTAAGCTAAGCGGTGAGGGTATACCGTGTATCAGAAGATATGAAGGAGGCGGAAATTATCTTGAGATAGTTTTCGGGCAGCAGAATGTGTTTCCGATAGAAATATACGTGCCTGAGGATGCGCTTGAGAGAGCCAAAGAAGCCATAGTAAGCGTGCCGATCGATGATGATTTCGAAGAGGCCGACGAAGAAGGAACGGACATAGATGAAGGATCAGCCGGGCAGGAGAAAGAAAACGATAATGAGTAATATTGTGGAAGTTAATGGATTAAAAATAGGTGAGGGAATGCCGAAGATCTGCGTTCCGGTCGTTGCTGAAAATATAGAGGAGATAAAAAAGCAGGCAGGCAGGATCATGTTTACGCCTGCAGACATAGTTGAATGGCGTGTCGATCATCTGAAAAAGGCTGATGATATACCGTCTGTCCTTGTCGCGCTCGACAAGCTGCGCCAGTATCTTTCTGAAAAGCCGGTACTGTTTACGTTCAGAACGGCAGCAGAAGGCGGAGAAAAAGCTGTTTCAGCAGAAAAGTATGTTGAACTGTATGAAGCCGTGATAGAGTCGGGAAAGGCAGAGCTTGTAGATATAGAGCTTATGCTTGGTGATGATGTCGCAGGCAGACTCGTAAAAAAAGCTCGTGAAAACGGGGTCAGGACGGTGCTTTCGAATCATGATTTTAATGCGACTCCGCCTGTGGAAGTCATGACAGAGCGCTTGATGAAAATGAAGGCGCTTGGCGCAGATATCGCTAAAATAGCGGTCATGCCGGAAAATTCAGGAGATGTGCTGTCATTGTTCGCGGCATCCGAAAATATGAAGCGCATGGAAGACGCTATACCTGTGATAACGATCTCGATGGGGCCGACGGGCCTTATATCAAGGATAGCAGGTGAAACATTCGGTTCTGCAGTTACATTTGCATCTGCAGGAAAAGCGTCCGCGCCGGGGCAGATAGACGCTGATGAGCTGGATGCAGTGTTAAATACTGTACATCATGCCATGGGAGAGCCTCAGCGCGGCGGAACAGGAGTATGCTGCGGTGAAACAGAAACAGCCGGTAAAAGAAACAATGTGGTACTCATAGGTTTTATGGGCACCGGAAAGACTACTGTAGCGCGCAGGATAGCTGAAAAGACAGGTTACGACATCAAAGAGATGGACGAGATGATAGAAAATGATATGGGTATGAGCGTGGCACAGATCTTTCAGGATTATGGCGAGCCGTATTTCAGAGATCTTGAAAGCGATATGGCTCAGCGTGTGGCTGCTTCAGAAAGAGTTGTCATATCATGCGGCGGAGGAACGGTGCTGCGCCGTAAAAATGTCGATGCTCTAAAGTCTTCAGGCAGTATCGTGCTTCTGAGAGCAAAGCCTGAAACAGTGTTGGAACGTGTGAAAAAAAACGGCGATAAGCGCCCTCTGCTCAGCAGATACCAGAGCAGGGGCTATATATCATGGCTCATGAAAAAAAGGAGCGATATATATGCTGACGCAGCCGACTATATCATAAACGTTGACGGACGCACGGCTGACGACATAGCTGATGAGATAATAGAGTATATAGGTATCGGCGGCTCTGATCAGGACGGGTCTAAGTAAAAGCAATAAAATATATAATGCGGGGCGGACGGCATTAAATGTGCCTTTCGTCCTGTTTTTTTATTTATAATAGCAAATGATCATGCGTATGCTGCATGCATATCCTAAAGTATACTGTTTCCGGATAAAATATATGTATACAATAAAATCTAAAAAATATATATCAGTTACATACAAAAATATAATATAATGAATACGAAATCGACTGTATGCTTTTAAACGCATGCTGTTGATGATCAGTCCGCGCCCGGCGCGGGAGTATCAGTTAAAGCTGAATTTGTTTACAGGAGATCGTATTATGGAAGAAAAGAAAACTGTGATGGTAAGATCGCTGTCTAAATGGAACCTGCTTTCCATAGGTATCGGCGCAGTCATCGGATGGTCATGGGTGATCTATGCAGGCTACTGGAGTGTTACTCCGGGGACCGGAGGCGGTATATTTGCATTTATTGTGGCGGCGCTTTTGTGCAGCCTTATAGGGCTTATATATGCCGAGCTTACTTCAGCGTTTCCTAAGATTGGCGTTGACGTCAGCATAACGTTTCTGGGACTTGGGCAGATACCGGCGCTCATAGTCAGCTGGTGCGTCATACTGCTGTGGGTCGGATTCATACTCGTTGAGGCGATAATGTTTCCTATAATACTCGGCAATCTCGGTATAAATATACCTGTGATCGGTGAGATGTACACGGTGATGGGCAAGCCGGTAATGCTCTCAAACGTCATTATAGCTATAATTTTCAATACATTTTTTGCATTTATAAATTATCGCGGAGTAAAATTGTCAGGCTGGATACAGACGGCCGCTGTAGCTATACTGACTATCGCAGCGGTATTTTTCTGCGGCTCAGGGATAGCAAGGGGTGTTGCGTCCAACGCGCAGCCGCTGTTTACCGATGCTGCGGGCCTGACGACGATAATGCTCATGGTTCCGGGATTTCTGAGCGGGTTCAACGCTATACCGCAGGCTGTTGAAGAGACGAATATAGCGCCAAAGACTGTAGGGCGCCTCGTGCTGATGACAGTGTGGGGATCAGCGCTTTTCTACATACTCATAATACTCGGACTGGCGTTCGCTATGCCCGAATCACAGCGCGCAGGTGACGGACTCGTTGTAGTTCAGGCTGTGGGCATGCTTTTTGGCGGTTCAAAGATCGCTACAGGCTTTGTAACATTTGCATCTCTGCTCGGTATGCTGACTACATGGAATGCAGCGTATATAGCGGGCAGCCGCTTCCTTTACGGGCTGGCCAGAGCAAAGATGATACCTGATAAGCTGGCGGTGCTCCACCCTGTTTACGGAACGCCTAAGAATGCTATCATACTTATGTTTCTGCTGGGGACAGCAGCTCCGTTCCTCGGAACGAATTCGGTCATTTATGTAGGCATTATGGATATAAGCTCATTTGGCCTTATAGTAACATGGCTTTTCGTGACATTCGCATTCCTGCGCCTCAGAAAGACTATGCCGGACATAAAGAGGCCGTACACAGTTCCGTGCGGAAGCGTTATAGGCTGGATATCGGTGGTATTCTGCATCGCGTACCTGTTCATATACACACCTTGGGGACCTTCCGGCCTGCTGCCTGTAGAATGGGCCGGGCTCGCGGTCCTCGCAGTCGTAGCGGTCATCGTTTACTTTGCGTATAATATCCGCGGCGGTAAGATGGACTACGAAGAACGCAAGAAGCTGCTCATAGGCGATGATGAATAAATCAATAATGAATAAGTAAAATACAGTCCAGCCGCCCGGCGGCCAAAAGGAGGATATCCCGATGGATTTTATTAAAAAGGAAATAAAAGATCATATAGCGTACATAACGATAAACAGACCGCCTGCGAACGCGATGAACAGGCAGCTTTATGAGGAGCTTGGCGCGGCATTCAACATGCTTTACGATGAGCTTGACGATGTGAGGATAGCGATACTCACTGCAGAGGGCAGACAGTTCATAGCGGGCAACGATCTCGGAGAGATAGACGAGAGCGGCGTTGCTGACATGGCGTTTCAGGCAAATTACTTCAACAACTGCATACAGGCTATCGTGAACAGCCCTGTTCCTGTCATAGGCGCTATAAACGGCGCCGCGGTAGGCGCGGGATTTTGCGTGGCTGCTTCGTGCGATGTGCTCGTTGCAGCGGAGGGTGCGCGTTTCGGACTTCCCGAAATGAAGGTCGGCGTGCTTGGAGGAATGGCGTTCCTGCCGTCCATGGTCCCTCAGAAGCTCGGACGCTACATGACTCTGACAGGCGCGCTCATGCCGGCTGAAAAGCTTGAAGCTTATGGATCTGTACACAGTGTAGTGCCTCGCGAAAAGCTGATCGAAGAGGCTGAAAAAATAGCTGAAGAAGCTATGAGCGCTCCGCCGCTCAGTCTGAGAGCCTGGAAAAAATGCGTGAAATATATAGACAGGCTTGATTTTGCAAGTATAGAGCATATAACGGATCTTGCTTTCTTTGACCTTATGGATACAGAAGACTCAAAGGAAGCGGTAAATGCATTTATGGAAAAGCGCAAGCCGGAGTACAAGGGCAGATAAAGCGGAGCAATGTCAAAATGCGAAAAGGCGGTGAAATTAGATAAAATGAAGGATTACACAGCAGAGTATGAAAGCAAGAAAATAACTGTTGAGCAGGCGCTTTCAAAGATAGAGTCTGATATGAATATTTATGTCGGCGTAGATGTCGCTGAGCCTGTAACTGTACTGCGCGAGATGTATACTATTGCAGACAGAGTGAAGAACGTGACGATCAACAGCGTGCTCGGTCCGGAAGATTACAAGCATCTGCATGATGAGTCGGGGCATATAAGGACTGAACCGTTTTTCTACGGTCCGTTCACAAGAAGAGCGCACAGCACCGGAAATGTGTCGCTCGTGCCTGCAAGCATAAGCACGCTTTACCGCGACCGTGCGGCGTTCAGAAAACCTGATGTATTTATAGGTCTTGCGTCTCCGATGGATAAACATGGATTTATGACTATGGGAATGTGTATTTCCCAGGAAATGGACGCGCTCGAACAGGCGGATATAGTGATACTGGAAATAAATCCGAACGTTCCTGTTGTTTACGGTGACGCGGCTGTACATATAAAGGATGTTGATTTTATCGTAGAATCAGACCGTGATCTGCCGCTCGACCCTGTAGCGGCTCCTAACGAGATACAGGAGACGATAGGGCATTACATAGCAGATCTCATAGAGGACGGCTCGACTATACAGCTCGGAATAGGAGGCATACCTGACGCTGCCGCGCGGCAGCTCATAAACAAGCACGATCTGGGCGTGCATTCAGAGATGTTCACGCCGAGCATGGTAACGCTGTATGAGGCCGGCGTTATAACGGGAGCTGAAAAGAACATAGATAAAGGTCAGATGGTATGCACGCTGCTGACATCGTCGCCGGAGGTATTTGAATTTGTCGATCATAACCCTGCGGTAAAGATAATGCGCGGAAGCTACGTAAACGACCCTTTCGTTATAATGAAAAACGACAGGATGGTAGCTATAAACTCGGCGCTTCACGTGGATCTGACAGGTCAGATATTTTCCGAAACTATAGGCCATACGCAGTACAGCGGATCGGGCGGCGCTAATGACTTTGCCATGGGAGCGCACCGCTCGCGCGGAGGCAAGTCGATAATAGCGCTGCCTTCAACAAAGAAAAAAGGTACTATATCATCTATACAGCCGCTTGATCTCGAAGGCGGCGTAGTTACGGTGCTGCGCCAGACTGTGGACTACGTTGTGACCGAATACGGCGCAGCACCGCTCTCAGGCCGAAGCATAAAGGACAGAGTAGAAAACCTGATAGCCGTAGCACATCCTGATTTCAGATCAGAGCTGCGTGAGCAGGCTAAGAAGCTGGAGCTGTGGTAGCAGAGTAATGACATTCTATGATATTGATTTTCAGGCAGGATACAGAACGCATGGAAGCGGCAGCGACACAGCAAGTACGAAACGCGGCAGGCTTATGACAGACATGGCGCCGCCTGCATTTTCGACACGGCGCCTGAGACCTGAAAGTCCGCCGCCTTCGATTATTTCGTGCGTCGGAGGCGTTCCGTTGTTTGTTACGGTCACAGAGCAGCTGAAGCTGTTTATGGATACAGATACATAAAGCTCTGAAGCTGCGGCATGCTTCAGACAGTTTGATGTACATTCGCGGACAGAAAGAGCGAGCAGGGAACGCGCGCCGCTGTCTGTCGGAAGCATGCCGGATATGATGACCCTGACGCCGAGCGCGTCGGCGCGTTCTACGGCATACGTAACCGGATCATGCGGCTCTGATGAACGTGTCGCGTGACACAGCAGGTTTATGGAGTTTTCCCATTGAGCCGCGCTGGCGCGGATGTTTTCAATGCTTTCTTCGTTTTGCAGCGCGCGGCGCGCTGACATTATCGTATGCCCTATATCATCATGCACGCGCAGCTTCATTGCGAGCGTTTCTTCATCGCGTATGATCTCAGGCATATTGTCATAGAGACGCCTTGCTCTGCGGTTGGCGTCCTCTATACGCAGGTTTTCCTCCTCGAGCCTTATACTGAGTCCGGCGAGCTCAGTAACATCAGCGGCAGTTATTTCCGTGAGAGGTTCGCCGTCAGATCCTGTGACATGATGTTCCGAAAATCTCATGACTGTGCTGTCAGGGAAAAGGTATACGTGCATTTCAGCGTCAAGCTCTGTCACTTTTGAAGGAGGATCGGCCAGAGCAGAACGGAGATCATCAAGTGTAAACGCAGATCCGTTAAGAAGGATGCCGGCGATATAATGCATACGTCTGTTGCATAGACGTAGACGGCCGTTTTCGTCGAAGATGCACATGCCAAGCGGGATATTGTCGAAGCTGTTTTTTATGATACTCATATGTCATCCTCCTGTGTTTTTATATCGCTTACGGGTGTATCCGAGATCACTGCGGAGTCGAAAGCGTGACGGTCGGCTCAGCTGGTCCTGTACCACCGGTACCTCCGCAAAGCACACCGAAAGATCCGGTAAATTTCGGCGATAACGGTGATAACAGGCTGTAAGACAAAGGCTCGTGCAGAAAGACAATAAAAAAAATCAGTAGTAAAAACAATGAAAAAACGGCTGCTTTGCAGGTCATGCGACTCGCGGAGCAGTCGTTTTTCATTTCGAGCGAGACTGTGATAAAAAGTATTATGGTATTTTAACTCTCAGAACAGCGCATACTATCAATGAGTTCTTGGTTACAGCCTGTGATTTTACAGATATCATCATCATTCATGTTTGTATCGATCATCATTTTGACGATAGTAAGTTTCTCCTGTAATGCTCCATCCTGAAAACCGGCAGCCTTGCCATCCTGAAAACCGGCAGCCTTGCCGTCCTCGAAACCGGCAGCCTTGCCATCTTGAAAACCGGCAGCTTTCCCAGCTTCAAAACCGGCGTTTTTACCGTCTTCAAATCCCATAGCCATGCCGCGCTCATAACCGTTATTGTAACCTGATTTAAAATTCTCCTGGTCTCGTTCACGTAATTTCATAAATTCAACCTCCACATTTTTGTTGTTCTTTACTGCGAGAACACGCGAATGGATCTTTGCTACAAAGTCACTGTCAAGGTCATCAGCAGTTTCAGTCGTACTGTTAATGAGATATTTGAAAAACTTATTAATATCTGTATCTCCGTTCAGATCATTTGCATTAGTCAGAACGACAACACTGCTTTCGTCGTTAAGAGAAAGATCTTCAACTTCCATACATTTGCGCTCAAAAGTATATTTCTGTTTTGTCATCCTGAACGGGTCGAAGAGACAGATAAAGATCACAAGAGTTTTTCTGAGCTTGTTGTAATCCTCTCCCTTTTCAAGCTGGTCAAGATCCATTACGCTTAAATAATAGCGACTCCTTTTACCAATATTATACTCATTCTTTTTCTGCATTTCAACAGAATAGCGAGTTCCCTCTACATCATTGGCATACACATCGAGTCTTATGCCATGCGCTTCAGGGTCTATCTCCATTACCCTCTGATACTGTACGATGGACACCTTTCTGATAGAAAAATTCAGTATTTTTTCAAGCAGCAGCCGAAGTATTTCTTCATCCTGCATAACTTTACTGAAAAGAAAATCATCAGAAAGATTGAGCTTCTGATAAGCATCATGAAAATTTTCAGGATAATGATGTATCATCTGTATGTAATTGTCGTCCATAATAAACCCCTTTCAAAATATCAGGTGATAACTATACAGCACTTATAACAGGCAAGCCCTGTTGGTGGTGTGCTTTGATTTAAAGTACAAGATTATATTACTATATATGTAATAAAATGACAAGAAAATAATGTAAAAATATAATCTTAAATCTATAAATGTAAAATAAAGGCTTAAATGAATAAAATTTAAGCAATTGCATGCGTCACCGCATGAACAAACTGTTAAATTATGTTAAAAAAACTGCAATTCTACATGATTTATCGACACTTCTGCATACCCTATTGTGAAAATATATGTAAGATGATATTTTCACAGTGAAAGGAGGATAGCATTTATGAAAAATGTAAAGGAGCTGTTTTCATCTATGGCTAAAGCTGCTGCAGAAAGAGCGCTTAAAAGAGATGCGAACAGGACAACATGTGTCGCGTTTTATCAGCCAAAAGTACCGGCAAAAATTGAAAAATTTAAAAATGTAAAGTAAGTAAAAAATTAAAAAGTGAGAAGTGATGATAATTGAAAAAATATTAAGCATACTTTTATGTATGGTTACATTTATAACCGGAAGTGTGTATGTATTTGCTGTTGATGATCTTTATATAGCTGATAATGATATAAAGTCAAGGATATCTGATGATGAGTTGTTAATAAATCTGGCAGAAGATGTGCTTAATGCAAGCCGAGAGTATTATCATGTAAGTAATATAAGGGTTGAAAATAAGGAGATATCATATACCAACGGTATATATAGTGTTGACTATGTAATTGAAATGGATGAGTTATTAAAAGCAGAAAATGCTATGGAACTCCCACAAATGCAAGGAATTGCAGAGGCATTGGAGCTTGATAATAAAATAACTACAGCTCAGCTTGACGAAGCAATTAATGAAAGAAAACTCGAAAATGCAGTCTTAAAAGGAAATGATGTAGATGTGCAGTCAATAAGTAAAGACGTGTATACATATGCACAAAAAGAAATAGTTGAGTTTGTAAATAATATAGAAAATGAATATATTGGAAAAACATATCCTGGAGCAGTTATACTTAGAGCGAACTTTGATTCCTATGGAAACTTTATAAAACTTCAGACACAGACTCTTTTTGGTGAGTTTACAGATGATCTGTCTATAACAATGCCTGAATCATATTCCACTATGAAGGATAGAGGACGCAGTCAATTGTATAATACATTAGAGAAGTATTCTTTTGCATCAAAAAATATATCCAGTAGTATTGAACCTATGGCAAATACTTTTACTTATAAGCGAGTAGATGCTGCAAATTATGCAAATAAATATACAAGTAATGCCAAAGGTCATAATTGTGGAAAGATAATTCATAAAGGAAAAACAGCATTGCAGGATTATAGTAAATATAATTCTGAATATGATCATTATTGCAGTAATGATTGCGCAAATTATGTATCACAGGCTATGTTAGCTGGTGGGGTTCCGACTGATAGCACATGGTATCCCGGAAGTACAACGTGGATAAATTGTGATAAATTAGCATCTTATTTTACAGAAACCCATAATTGGTGGCAAACTACTAATTTTGAAAAATGCAATGCTGGTGGAATAATAGCTTTATATAATAAAAAAGATGTAGATTTAACACATGTTATGATGACTGTAAAAAATGATACAGTAGAACATAGATTATCAGCACATACTAATGATAGAAAATATGTTTTGTATAATAGTGATGTATTAGGTAGTGATGAAACACATTTCATAGCATATTATCAATTCTATAAGACAACATAAAAATGATAGAAAGAATATCAATTAAAATAGCAAGCATACCTCAAATAACAGGAACATTATCATCCGATGACATAGAATTGTACGCATATGGATTCTTCATACTGATATCAAAAATGGTATTTGGGATTTTGACAGTGCTTTTTGGAATAATATTTGGCATAGTTATTGAGTGTATAATATTTTATATGACCTTTATGCTGTTACGAGGATATGCAGGCGGTATGCATGCAGGAACGGAAAAATTATGTACTGTATTAACTACGATAGCAATGTTTTCATCTGCGTGTCTGATCAGGTTGGCTGATCAATTTATTGATCCTGTATTAGCGATAATAGCAGGGGTATGTTGCGCTATTATAATTGCAGCATTGAGCCCTGTCGAAAGTAGTGCAAAGCCACTAAGTACAGTTGAACAGAAACGGTATAGATGCATGTCAAGGCTTATAGTATTGGGATTAATAGCTGTATCGATCACAGCTTACATACTAAATGCATATTTTATTATATATCCGATTATGGTATGTATGCTTTTGGAAACTGTGTTGCTTGTATTAGCTGCGGTAAAGGAAATTTAGTGAAGTTAGCTAAAATCTGCACAATGTTTAGAAATTTGACTATTCAGAAACAACAATGATAAAATTGACTTGCTGAAGAAAAATATTCGGCAAGTCAGTTTTTAATATAGGGAAAAAAGAGATTGTCAGAGGTGAAAATTATGATACGGCTGCTTATATGTGATGATGAAGAGGGATCTGTAAGGCTGCTTCGGGAGCATACTGAAAAATATATGAAATCGCATAATATTGAATGTGTCATAACAGAAGCCGGCGATCCGTCAATAATAATGAATGATGGAAGTCGATATGATATCGCCATGCTTGATATACAGATGGGCGATGTAAGCGGAACAGAGCTGGCTGCGGAGCTGAAAAAACGAAACAGCAGGACGGTATTGTTTTTTGTAACAAATTACAATGAGTATCAGGACGAAGCGATGGACTTGCGCGCATTGAGATTTTTTATGAAGCCGTTTGATGCAGAGAGACTTTTTTCGGGGCTTGATAAGGCTATGGAATATATAGACGGCTCATATGCGGATATATTTGCAGTAAGCGGTAGCGAGCACAGGAGAGTGCCTGTAGATGATATAATTTACATAATGAATGAAAACCGCAAAGTAGTAATAGTGACAGATTCAGAGAAGATGATCACAAAAGATAGTATTGATATATGGTGTGAAAGGCTGCCGTCACATTTCTTTTTTCAGGTGCATAGATCATTTCTGGTAAATCTGCATTATATAGATAAATATTCAAATAATGAAATAATATTAAAAGATGGCACGAATATAACTATAGCGCCGCGTCGCCGCGGCGAATTCAGAAAATACTGGTTTGAATACATCAGGAGGTTATAGTGTATGCTCGATCCTGTTATATCTTTTTTAGTTTATGGTACAGAAGCTGTAATTTCATATGTGTTTTTTTCAAATCTTGCACAGAAAAAATATTCTGCAATGAAAACGTTTCTGTACAGTATTATGCTGTTTGCATGGGGAGCCTCGGTAAACCTCATGTTTCAGAATAATATATTTATAAATCTTGTTGTATTTACGTTGATAGATTTTATATATGCAAGGATAGCGTTCAGGATAACATACAGAGATGCGATATTTTTTGCTGTTATACTGACTGCGATTGCAGGGTTGATGGAATTTGTAGCGATATTTCTGGTATCAGCATTTACAGGAAGTGCTGCATCAGAATATAACGATGATTTTTCATTATTCATGCTCGAGTGTCCCATCAGTAAGATGCTTTACTTTATAGCTGCTGTGGCATTATCAAGGTTTGTAGGTACAAGGCAGGATCAAGGCAAGCTGCCGGCAATACTTTTTATGTATCCGGTAACTTGCATGGGATGCATATGTATATTCTGGTATATAGGTCTGCAGGGGCATATCAGTACACGTATACAGTTTGTGCTTTCAGCAGCAAGTCTGCTCCTTTCTGTTTCATCTATGATACTGTTTGCAACATGGCATGAGCATATAGATCAGGAAAATGAACTGCTTGAGATGAAGAGCGAGATGATGCGCACAGAGAAGGAAAAGGCATATTATGACATACTTGACCGGCAGAATCAGGAACTCATGATATACGCTCATGATGCGAAAAATCATCTTGCTGCCATGCAGCGACTCAGTGGTGATGTAAGGCTGGATGAATATATATCAAAAATGTCAGACAGACTACAGGAGTACACAAGTAGCTGCCACAGCGGTAATATGATGCTGGATGTAATGACAGATAAGTACGTCTCCGAGGCAAAGCTGCGCGGCGTCAGATTTACATACGAGGTAAGAGCGTGCAATTTCAGTCAAATGGACGATTTTGATCTTGTAGCAGTATTTGGAAATCTAATGGACAATGCAATGACCGCTGCCGAAAAAAGCTCAGAAAAGCGTCTGACGCTTGAAACAGGCTGGCGAAACAATTACAGTGTCGCGGTCATAAGGAACAGCTGTGATACAAGACCAAAAACAAACAAAGGAAGACTCGTTACAACAAAACCGGACAGCCGATTGCACGGCTATGGTCTTAAAAGCGTAGCAAATACGCTGAAAAAATACGATGGAGACTCGGACTGGGATTATGATGAAGAAAAGCATGAATTTATAACTACTCTCATGATAAAGTGAATTACAAACAGCGATAATCAAAAAAGCACGCGTTGGCGCGTGCTTTTTTGATACTGAATTGAATTAGTTTAATGACTTAGCAGCCTTGCGGGCAACGCGTTTTTCTTCGAGTCTTGAAACTACGATAGCGCAGGCTGCGTCGCCTGTGATGTTAAGCGTTGTACGGCCCATGTCGAATATTCTGTCAACGCCTGCAACGAGTGCGATACCGTCGATAGGAAGACCTACGCTTGTGAGGACCATTGCGAGCATTACCATGCCTGCGCCCGGAACACCTGCAGTACCGATAGAAGCGAGAGTCGCAGTCAGTACGATAGTGAGCATCTGAGCGAAAGTCAGGTCGATGCCGTAGCATGAAGCGATGAATATAGAGCATACGCCCTGGTAGATCGCCGTTCCGTCCATGTTTATAGTCGCGCCGAGCGGAAGTATGAATGATGAGTATTCTCTCTTTACGCCGAGCTTTTCAGTGCATTCCATGTTGAGCGGGAGCGTTCCCATAGATGAAGCTGATGAGAATGCAAATATGATGGCAGGAGCCATGCCCTTGAAGAATGTAAGCGGCGACATTTTGCCGAGTGCTGATACTGACAGCGAGTATACAAGTACAGCGTGTATGATGTAGCATATATAAGCTACAAGGATGACCATTGCGAGAGACTGCAGGATCATCGGGCCGTTTTCAGCGACTACCGGACAGAGCAGACAGAATACACCTATAGGCGAGAGCCTGAGTATCAGTTCCATGACGTTCATGAAAACATCGTTGAAGCTTTCGATCACTTCAGCGGCTTTCCGGCCTTTTTCACCTGATATGAGTATGCCGAAGCTTATGAGTATGGCCATGACGATGACCTGGAGCATAGTAGCGTCAGACATCGGAGCTATGAAGTTTGAAGGGAATATATTTACAAATGTATCCATAAAGCTCTGCGCCTCGTTTGCAGCCTCATACGTGAGGTCAGATGTAGAGAGCGCAGGGAAGAATCCCTTTGTGAGGTTTGCGATGATAAGACCTATAGTGATGGCGAATGCTGTCGTTACCATATAATAAACTACTGTCTTCCAGCCGATCGAACCGACCCTCTTTATGTCCTTCATGGAAATAACGCCGACCATGATAGAGAAGAGCACGATAGGCACTACGATGAATTTGAGAAGGTTGAGGAAGATGGTACCGAACGGTTTGATGTAAGAATTGGCGAATTCAACGTGATTCACCATAAGCACGCCGGCGATGATCGCCAGCAGCAGAGCGATGAATATCTGCCCTGCGAGCGAAATTTTTTTGATTTTTTTCAATTTTCTCCTCCTGATATAGCAGCCGTAGGCGTGACGTCGCTGTGCGCGCCGGAGGCTTTGTATATGAGACCGTATGCATAGCTACGACATCCCGACAATTATACATTATTATCAGTTTAGCTGTAAATAAATATTTTGAGTAAAGTATATCTTTGAAAACAAAAATTGAGAAAAACCGCTTTCTGCAAGGGTTGAACGAATAATAAATATAATATATACTGAATCAAATATACATTAATAAATGCAGCAGGACGCGTCTGCCCGGCAGACATCAGGCGCCCGTCGCGGGCGCTTTGCCTGATCATTTAAAGGTAAGATATTTAAGGAGGAATTATTGAATATATGTCGTTCAAAGATGATGTAAAAAACAGGATAATGGTGCTTGACGGCGCGATGGGAACGTATTTCGCAGCCAAAAGAAGTGATTATGCGAAGCCTTGCGAGCTTGCGAACATAGATATGCCAAATACTGTAAAAGATATACATATGGCGTACATAAATGCAGGATGCGATGCCATAAAGACAAATACATTTATGGTAAACCCGATGAATCCGATATATGAAGGTGACCTCGAGCTGATGAAAAACGTAGTCAAAGCAGGATGGCGCATAGCTCAGTCTGCTGCTGCCGAGGCGTCAAAGGATGGAAAAAACGTATCTGTATTTGCTGATATCGGTCCGATGCCTGCAGGAGCAAAGGGCGACAGCGCCGTAAAAGCTGCAGCGTTTGAAAAGGTCTGCGATATTTTTATAGCGTGCGGCGCCAAAAATTTTATCTTTGAGACTAACAGCAGCGATGAAGGCATAGCAGAGGCTGCGGAGTATATAAAGGAAAATGTCGATGATGCTTTCGTGCTTGTCTCTTTTGCGGCTCAGCCGGACGGATATACGCGCGACGGTATGTTCGTAAAGGATCTTGCGGCAAGGGTATCAGCGTGCAGTGCTGTAGACGCTGTAGGCCTTAACTGCGTTTCAAGCGCGCTTCATATGCGCAGCCTCATGGATATAATGGCGCCTGCTGTCGCAGAGGGCGGAAAGCTGCTTGCTGTAATGCCTAACGCCGGTTATCCTAAGGTCATAAACAACAGAGTGTTTTATGACAGCGATCCGGTGTATTTTGCCGAGCAGACTGCACTTATGATCGACAGCGGAGTCGTTATAGCAGGCGGCTGTTGCGGAACTACTGAGGAACACATAAAGGCGCTTGCAATGAAGGCTTCTGAGATAAACAGCGGCGAAAAGGCTCCGGCGAAGGTGCGTGTAAATGTTTCAAAGACAGCCGGCGCCGCAGGCGCGGGCGCTCTGGCGGCACATGACACAGAACACAACGTATTTGCGCGCAGACTTGAGAGGGGCGAAAAGGTCATAGCCGTGGAGCTCGACCCGCCGAGAAACGCAGACAGCGCCAAATACATGGCAGGCGCGTGGACGCTGAAGGCAGCAGGCGTAGACGCTATAACTATAGCAGACTGCGCTACGGCGCGCGCAAGCATGGACAGCAGCATCATGGCGTGCAAGCTCAGACGCGAGCTGGGCATCGACGCCATACCGCATATGACGTGCCGCGACCGCAATCTGAACGCTACGAAGGCCCTTCTTCTTGCGCTTTCGACCGAAGGTGTTTCAAACGTACTGACAGTTACGGGAGATCCTGTTCCATCGGCGGAACGCGACGAGGTAAAAAGCGTTTTCCAGTTTAATTCGCGTATGCTTGCTTCATATATAAAGTCGCTCAACGAAAATGAGTTCTCGCGCCCTATAAGGGTATACGGTGCGCTCAATATAAATGCGAAGAATTTCGACAGAGAACTGGAAAGAACTGTTAAAAAAGTAGAGAACGGTATGTGGGGATTCCTGACTCAGCCTGTTTTGACTGAAGAGGCTATGGAAAACCTTAACAAGGCGCATGAGAGGCTCGCACCGCTCGGCGCAAAGCTCCTCGGCGGCATAATACCCGTAGTGAGCAGCAGGAACGCGCGCTTCATGAACAGCGAGATAAGCGGAATAACAGTAGACCAGCGCATCATCGACATCTATGAAGGAAAGACGCGCGATGAGTGCACGGAGCTTGCAGTCGATATTTCCACGGACATAGCGAAGCGCATCGCGGGCTTCTGTGACGGTTACTACCTGATGACGCCGTTCTCAAGGACAGACATAATGAGCCGCCTTGTCGGTAATATAAAAGAAATGAATAAATAGATCAAAAACAAAGCGTCAGCCGGGCTGACGTAAATATGACCGCTGAGACGTAATGAGCTTCAGCGGTCATTTGCTTTACAGAAATTATGATATTTATTTTATAAGTATATCAACAGTATGGCGCCCTGAACCGAGAAGCTCGGGACGCTCGCATGTAGCGAGATGATAGTCGAGGAAAAGCCTGAACGTTTCCTCATCCCATGAGTTGAGCCATGGGCGCATGTAGTGGGCAGGACCGTCTGCTGATATGAGTTTTTTGCGCCTGAGCCCTGCAGCGTCTGAAAGAGCATATATATCTTCGACGCGGACAAAATCATAAAGATCCTTTTCGTCAGATATGCAGTGAAAGCTGGCGTCGAGCTTGTTGTTTTTTACGGAATCCTTTATATGCTCTTCACGGAACCCGTGGAAAAGGACGGAATATTCATTCATACAGTATGCGACGAGTATGTATCCGCCGGGCTTGGTGACGCGCTTTGCTTCATTTAAAGCGCGAAGCTTTTCATCAAATGTAAAAAGATGGTACATCGGCCCGAAAAGCAGCGTTATGTCAAATTCATCATCTGCCAGCTTTTTCAGGTTCAGCGCGTTTCCCTGTATGGCTTTTACATTGTCGCCTTTTGAGCGGAGTATGCCGAGATTGTACTTTACAAGCTCTACAGCGGTCACGTCATGGCCTGCATCGGCAAGAGCAAACGAGTATCTGCCGGTGCCGGCGCCTATATCTGCTATCTTAAGATGCTCCCGTCCTGCGATGCATTCGTTTATGTATTTCATGGATGTAGTGAATTCTACTATGCCACGGCGCTGGCCGAGGCGTTTTTCCTCACTGAATTTATTATAATATTTTTCCAGTTCTGTCATTTCAGGCATGGATATTTTATTTCCTTTCATTAATTGATCTTATGGATCTATTGTAATGCCCTTTGCATACCTTTTCAAGTTTGTAAAATTTATTTTGTTCCGGCAAAAATCCCTGTAATTTCCTCAAAAAACACGTTGACCTTCCTGTAAAGTGTAAACTTTATAATATAAAAGTAATATTCTGATAGATCATTATGACGAGCGCCGGCCAGGCCGGCGGGCATGATGTCAGTTGATGATACTAATGAATACAACTGATGAGCAGATCAGAGATAATAGTCAATATCCGGCGCCGGGCGACGGCAGTTACTGTGAAGCTTATCTTGTTGACTCGATCGTTTATAAAATTATTTATTATTGAAGGAGTAGAATTATGGGCAGTGGAATAGTAAGAGGATTTTATAAGGGCCTCGATGATATTTTTGCGCGCAATGATACTCAGGCAGCGAAAAACTATATAGAGATATGGCTCAAGACAGCAAGGGCTAACAGCAACAGAGAGCTTGAGCTTGCTACATGCAATGAGCTCGGAGGCGTATGCCGCGTGCTTGGAGACCAGGAACGCGCGAAGCAGCTTTACGAAAGAGCGCTTGAACTCATAATCGCGCTCAGACTGACAGGCACGGATAACCATGCTGTAACGCTCATAAACGCCGGGGACGTGTATATCGTAACGGGCGACTATGAGACGGCGCTTCATTATTTCCTGCAGGCGCAGCAGATACTGACGGCTATAGATATGGACGGCGACTACCGTATGGCGGCGCTGTGCAACAATATAAGCATGGTATACCGCTATCAGGGAAAGCTTGCTGAGGCAGAGGAAGCGCTCAACAGAGCGTTTGATATCATAAAAGGCCTGCCTGAGTGCCGTCCTGAGATGGCGACGACGCTTGTAAATCTCGGCGAGCTTCAGCTCAAGCAGCAAAAATACACGATGTCTGAGGAAAGCTTTAAAAACGCGATCATGATATATGAAAAGGAGCTCGGAGGGCGTGACCCGCATCTTCCGTCAGCGTACTCAGGCCTCGGTCATCTTTATTATGTGACCGGACGCCTCGGCGAATCAGAATCGGCATACGTGCGCGCTCTCGCGCTTGCTGAGGCGCAGTTCGGCAAAAACGACGCTTACAGGATAATAAGCAGAAATCTTGATACGGTAAGAAAAGCAGGCTGATATCGCGCGCCGGCGCGCGTGATGACATAGTGATGAACATATTTATTATTGATATATGATTTAAAATTACGGAGAATTTTAAAAAATGAAAGGAATGGAACTCAGCAGAAAGTATTTCGATGAATACGGTCTGCCTATGCTAAAGCAGAAATTCCCGCAGTACATCGACAAAATGGCAGCAGGCCTTGCAGGTGAAGGCTCAGAATGCCTTGGATTTGACGATGAATACTCGCAGGATCACGATTTCGGAGCAGGCTTCTGTATATGGCTGCCCGATGATCTTTACAGGAGCATCGGCGCTGAGATACAAAAAGAGTATGACAGACTTCCTGAAACATATATGGGCATAAGCCGCAATATAACGGCTATGAATCCCGGAAGGACCGGGGCTATGTCTACGGAAGACTTTTATTTCAGGTATACCGGGCTCAGGCGCGCGCCTCAGGATAACATGGAGTGGTTCAGGATACCGGAGCATTTTCTCGCTACTGTCACGAACGGTCAGGTATTTATGGACAGGCTCGGGCAGTTTACAGATATACGGACGGCGCTGCTCGGATATTATCCGGAGGACGTACTCCGAAAGAAGCTGGCAGCCAGATGCGCTGTGATGGCGCAGGCCGGTCAGTATAATTATCCCCGCTGCATAAAGCGCGGTGAGCGCTCGGCGGCGTACCTTGCATGCGCTGAGTTTATAAAAGCGGCGCTGTCTGCGGTCTATCTTCTCAACCGCAGGTATATGCCGTTTTACAAGTGGTCGTTTCGCGGTACAGACGATCTGCCTTTGCTGAAAAACGCAGCTTCTGCTCTCAGAAAACTCTCTCTCGCTGACGATGCCGGAGCACATGATACAGCAAAGCAGGATCTTATAGAAAGCATCTGCATAGATGTCATACGCGAAATGAACAGACAGCACCTTACATATGTTACTGAAACGTTTATGGAGGCGCAGGCGCTCGACCTGATGAAGGGCGTGAGTGATACACGAATTTCATCGATGCATATACTTGCAGATTAAAATAAATATTGATAATCAATGAATACAGCCGCGCAGGCGCGGAGCGTTTATTGGTCATTGATGTGAAAATTCGATTGCTTTTATGAAGGTTACAATATATTATATAACAGGTAAGATTTTATTGTGTTTTACTTTGTTTATAATAAAAATATGTGACTTTCTGTTGGAAAGGAGTAGTTTATGTCGGCTAAAACGGCATACATACTGCTTGTTATCTCTATACTTTTTGAACAGATAGGAACAGGCTTTCTTGAGGCTACTAAAGCGTTTACGTTTTTAAAGCCTACGATCATTGTGATCGTTGCATACGTTATATCATATATACTCTTCTCAAAGCTTCTTGAGAAGATAAACCTGAGCGTGGCGTACGCGACATGGACGGCTTTAGGCACGATAAGTGCGGCGCTTATAGGACTTATAGCATATAAGCAGGTCATATCCGTAACAGGATGGATAGCTATATTTATCATGTGCGCCGGTATAGTCATACTTAATCTTTTCGGTACGCCGAAGGAAGAAAAAGGCGGTGACGGAAAAAAGAACGGGGGTGATGCTGAATGAGTATCGTAACAGCATATTTCCTTCTCGGAGTTTCAGTCATCACTGAGATCATTGCGACATCGACGCTTCCGGCTACAAAGGGATTTACAAAGCTCAAACCGAGCCTTGTATCTGTGATCGGATATGTAGTATGTTTTTACTGCATGGGCATAGCGCTGACGAAGCTCAACCTGGGTATCGCTTATGGCACATGGGGCGCTATCGGTACGGCGGTGACGCCGATCATAGGCTATATAGCTTACAAACAGAAGACAACAAAAGCAGGCTGGTTCGGAGTGCTTCTTACTGTTATAGGCGTATTTATACTTAACATGTACGGCTGATGCTCCGCGCTTGCGCAGCAATATCCGACGGCAGCATCCGGTGGCAGCGTTCAGACGGTAAACAGATAAAACACATGAAAATATTGGTATTCATTTTGGATTTGATTTGATTTCAGATGCTTGGAAGCCGCGGTTTTCGGCAGGCATTTTCGAAAATGACCGCTGTCCGGCGCCTGAAAGAGCGTTTCAGGAGGTTTCTTTATGAGAGAAGACATAAAAATAAAGGCCCGACCGGAAGATGAGATCATAAACGCAGTTATAGAGCGCGAGTGGTCCATGTTTGATAAAGTTCAGAATATCGGAGGCTGCAGGGCGTCATGCCAGGATGACGAATGGACGTTTTATGCCAACAGATACAGCCAGTTTTCCGCGCTGAGCCAGGAAACTGTATTCAGCTATTACAATGACCTGACGCGCGCCATAGAGGACGGCCGTAATGTGATAACAGAAAAATACGCTTATATGATGGAGTTTACGGATCCGGAGTATTATCACCGCGAGCTTGAGGCTTCACTTCCTGCCGTACCTGCTGATAATATGGAGCTCGTGCAGCAGATCGTTGAAATACAGCTCAGGCAGGAGAAGGCTTTCAGAGAGAGATTTCCGTATTTTGCCGGACGAGGCAGAGTCCTTGACAATGACGAAAGCTCATTCACTTCGTTTAAAGTATATAGCATCGGAGAGCTTAAGACGTATTCATACGATACGTTGAAGCTTTTTTTACGTGACATAAAGCTTACTGACAGAGAGGCGGAACTCAGTCTTTCATACAGGATACATCTGAACACCGCCCGTTTTTACGGCTACAAAACACTTGATGATGCAGAAAATGCTTTAAGAGAAGGGCGGAGGTAATGTCAAATGGAGAGAGAGATCAGAGAGAACAAGGACAGTAGACAGCTTTATTCCATAGGCCAGGTAAGCAAGCTGTGCAACATATCGCAGAAGACATTGAGATATTATGACAAGATAGGTCTGATAAAGCCGGATAAAGTTGATGACAGCAACAACTACAGATACTACAGCCGCGAGACGCTGCTTTTCGTGCCTGTCATAAAATACTACAAGCAGATGGGTTTCAAGCTTGAGGAGATGCAGGAGCTGCTGGGCAGCTCGTCATACAGCAGGCATATTCGTAAATTCAACGAAAAGATATCTGAGATACAGCAGCAGATGAGTGAGCTGCGCGTTGCGAGCAGATCTATAAAAGACTGGAGAGACCTTATACTTGAAGCGCAGACAGTGCTTGAAAATAAAGTGACTGAGGTGTCTGTAAGGTATCTGGACAACCTGTCGGGATGCTATATGGAGCAGGATTTCAACGGAAATTATCCCGAGACTATCATAAATATCGACTGGACTAATTACCTCGAGCAGATAGACATCTCCATAACAGGCGCTGTCATGATGTACTGCGGCGACTTTCGCAGCAAGATGCTCCGCAAGAACGTCCGCATAAAGGTATTTCAGGAGGTAGCGACAGCATCTGAGGATTATCCGGCGTTTTCTGTAGGAGGCACGATGGTCGCGTCATGCTATCATATAGGAAATTACGGCACTATAAACGACACATATAAAAAGATAATGAACTGGGCAGAAACGAACGGTTACGAATGCTCCGAATTTTCGGTTGAACGCTTCGTGACTGATTTCTGGACCACTAAAAATATAGATGAATTCATCACGGAAGTGATCGTAGGCATCAAGAGAAAGGAAGTTTAGATTAAAAATGGCAGATATAAATGATCTGTTTCCACATGATGAAGACGGAAGGTTAAGGATCATACAGGAGCACGTTCCGGGCAAGCAGATAACGCTTGCGCATATAATCGGAAGCCCGCGCCCTATAGTTTACAAGAAGCTCGGACTTAATCCGGATATCGATTACGGTTCGTCAGCGATAGGGATCATCACTGTATCTCCTCCTGAATCAGCAGTAATAGCAAGCGATATATCAGTAAAATCAGGCGACGTTTACCTGGGCTTTGTAGACCGTTTCAGCGGCTCGCTCATCATAACAGGCAGGCTTTCAGAAGTAGAAACTGCTATAAATGAAATAGTAACGTACTTCAGAGACGACCTCGGATATGCGTGCTGCGACGTCACAAGAAGATAAAGGCGGCAGTATAAATGAGAAAGATCATACTCATCGGCCGCAGCGAGACAGGCAAGACGACGCTGACTCAGGCGCTCAAGGGTGAAAAGATCCAATACCACAAGACGCAGTACGTAAATAATTTCGATGTTATAATAGACACTCCGGGTGAGTATGCGGAAACTGCCGACCTTGGCGGAGCACTGGCTATATATTCATATGAAGCCGATGTAGTCGGACTGCTTCTCAGCGCTATAGAGCCTTACTCGCTCTATCCGCCGTGCATATGCGCCATGGTAAACCGTGAGGTCATAGGCATAGTCACAAAGATAGACAGATCGGACGCTGTTCCGGAACGTTCAGCCGAATGGCTGAGGCTTGCAGGCTGCGAAAAGATATTTTACGTCAGCTCATACACAGGCGAGGGTATCCCGGAGCTTCTTGAATATCTCAAGGAAGACGGTGACGTGCTCCCGTGGGAGGAAGCTAAAAGAGCAGATAATGAGCTTTAGGAATGTAATGCAGTAAATGCATAAAAGAAAGCGCGCGTCGCCGCGCGAACACGGATGCGCGTGAAGATACTGATTTACAAAGCACACGGGCTATAGACTGTATACACTTATATCTGTATTACATATAAGCAAAATATTATATTATACGGTAAAGAAAGATTCCCCTTGGGGAATCTTTCTTTACTTTGTATGATAAAAAACTAACAATATCCCATCCAAATTGACTGCACCATATTTTTGTATTGTCAAGCAAAAGTTTGTTTTAAACATGTTTTTTAATTCAAATAAGCTTGTGATTTCAATGCATTGAGTATATAACGGGAGCACCGCTTATAATGCCGGTGCTCCTGTTTTTTGATATCTGAAAATTTTGAAAAAAAATATTGACCTTCCACCTTACTGTATGGAGTATATTCAACAATAGGGAGAGGAAGTATGGGAATACTGTGCCGACAGGGCTTTTAAAGCTGTTGCAAAAGTAACATTATATGGTAATGTTAAACGGCAATCATACATATTATATGTACTTAGTTATGCAGCGGCTGTAAAAACTCTGACGGATGTATTCGGTGTTTCTGTTATGAATACTCCCGAAAGTTTATCACAATAATTTATATTTAAAGGAGAAGTTTTTAATGAACAATTCTGCACAGGCTTTAGCCGCTAAACAGGCGCTGGCTAAAGGATTCAGAAAAAAGGGTATTGCGATCGCAGTCCTGTCAGGTATGCTTTACGGAATCTACACTGCGTTCATGACTCAGGGTATGGCTTCAGGCAAGTGGGCTGCATGGTACGGCGGAGCAGCATCAGCATTCGCTGTTATCTACACTCTCAGTGCTGTAGGCGCTGCTACAAACGACCTTTTCTCAGCTGTATGGACTCTTATCTATTCAGCTATCAAGGGTAAGCTTGGTGACTTCGGCAGATCACTCAAGTCTAAGCCGGGTGTGATCCTTATCATATCTGCTATCATCGGTGGTCCTATCGCTTCAACTTGCTATGTATTAGGTCTCCAGCTCGGCGGATCTATCATCATTCCTATCGCTGCATTAAACGCAGCTATCGGCGCTATCATCGGTAAGTTCGTATTTAAGCAGCCTCTTACAGGCAAGATGATCCTCGGTATCATCATCTGCTTCGCAGCTGCAGTACTTATCGGAAGCACATCATTCGCTGACGGCGTAGACCTCAGCGGCGGCGCTGTATTCGGCCTTATCGCTGCATTCTGCGCAGCTCTCGGCTGGGGTATCGAAGGCGCGGTTGCAGGCTTCGGTACATCAATGATCGACCCTGAGATCGGTATCACTATCAGACAGGTGACATCAGGCTTATCAAACGCTATAATCCTCGTTCCGCTCCTCTCACTCATAGGCGGTGACGGAATCGGTTCTGGTTTCTCATTCGTAGCTCAGGCTCTCTCTGATGGTCCTTCAGCTTGGATGTTCATCATCTCAGGTCTTGCAGCAGCAGCTTCATTCGGCTTCTGGTACAAGGGCAACAGTATGTGCGGTGCAGCTCTCGGTATGGCTTGCAACGGCATGTACGCTTTCTGGGGTCCACTCTTCTGCTTCCTTATCATCGGTCTTGGCTTTGGTGTAGACGGTTACGCTATTCCATGGCAGGGCTGGGTAGGCGCAGCTATCATGGTATTCGGTATCTTCGTACTGGCAATTGCTCAGGGTAAGGCAGCAGCAGAGGAGGCAAAATAATAATGAAACCATTAAACTTTGCAATTTTAAAATATTTTACAACGGTTAAAGAGGCTTGCGCTGATGACGTTATCGAAGCGCTCAAGCCACAGTACGGTAACTTCAAGGCCCTCAAGAAGAAGGCAGTTATCGAAGCTCTTATGACAGCAGAAGCAAATGGCCTTATTGCTGAATCAAGATTTGAGCTTAAGAACGACGGCGAGCTTGTAGTTTACTACAACGCTCCAGCTGAATGTGCAGCTACTATCAACAGTTATATAAAGGACTAATGATTTAAAGGCGAAAGCCTGTATAGACCCATCCGCGGGGCGGATGCAGCGACTGCGCGCTGATATTCATGCCTCGCGGATATTTCAGAAAGGAGACAGACTTAATGAGATACGAAGCAGATCAGGCACTCGGTATGCTTGAAACTGTAGGTATGGTTCCTGCTCTTGAGGCAGCTGACAAGATGCTCAAGGCTGCAGATGTAGAACTTATCTCCTACGAAAATGTCGGTTCAACTCTCGTTACTATATTCATAAAGGGAGATGTAGCCGCAGTAAAGGCAGCTATCAGCGCGGGCGCAGAAGCTGCTGCAGCGATCGGTAAGCTCACAGCTACTGACGTAATTCCACGCCCTATCAGACCAATCGGTGATATCGTTTCTATTTACGATATCGACGAAATGTAATTAAGGAGGTATCGAAATGGCAAGATCAGAAGCAATAGGCTTAATTGAAACTTTCGGTATCGTTTATGCTATTGAAGCAGCAGATGCTATGTGCAAGGCTGCAGATGTAGAGCTCATAGGATTCGAAAACACAGCATCAGGATATATTTCAGTCCTGACTGAAGGAGATGTAGGCGCATGCAGAACTGCTGTTGAGGCAGGCTGCAAGGC
The DNA here is from genome assembly GCA_934255545.1 of uncultured Clostridia bacterium. GTDB lineage: Bacteria > Bacillota > Clostridia > Peptostreptococcales > Anaerovoracaceae > CAKQOE01. The sequence goes on from CAKQOE010000003.1 coordinate 39,123, forward strand.
TGTACAGGAAATCGGTTCAGAAGTATACAGTTCAGTAGTTATCGCAAGACCTCACGAAGATCTCGCAAAGATCACTGCTCTGTATTCTTTAGACAAGCTCCTTCCTTACGTAGAAAAATAATGATCCGAGAGGAGAGAGAATCACATGAACATAAAAACAATGGATAATGATCTGCTCTCCATTCAGGAAGCAAGGATCCTGGCGGAAAACGCATCAGAGGCGCAGAAGATACTCGCGACATTTCCGCAGGAAAAAATAGATGAGATAGTAGCTCGTATGGCTGAGGCAGCTTCACTGCATGCAAATGAGCTTGCAGAGCTTTCAGCCGATGAGACCGGATACGGAAACAGTGTTGATAAGGCTATAAAAAACAGATTCGTCACAGAGTATCTTCCAAAGAAACTCAAGGACATGAAGTGTGTAGGTCTTATCGATGCTGATCCTGAAAACGGCATCATGGAAATAGGCGTGCCGGTCGGCGTTGTCGTAAGCATCTGTCCGGCTACAAATCCTGTATCAACTGCGATCTATACATCACTGATAGGTATTAAATCCGGCAATGCTGTTATAGTTTCGCCGCATCCTGCGTCAGCTAAGAGCGTAGGAAAGGTCATGAATGTGATGATAAGGGCCGCTGAGGGATACGGACTTCCTGAAGGAGCGCTTGCATATCTGCATACGGCTGCTTCAGCGGGCACAAGAGAGCTTATAAAAAACAGCTGCACTTCCATGATAATAGACACCGGTGTTCCGAAGCTCCTTAAGGACTCGTATTATTCAGGCAAGCCTGTAATATACGGAGGAAGAGGCAACGGACCTGCTTTTGTTGAAAAAACGGCTGATGTAAAAGCAGCCGCTGAAGCTATCGTAGCCAGCAAATCTTTTGACTACGGCGTTGTTTCAGCGTCAGAGCAGTCAGTAGTAGTTGACAGAGACGTCGCAGACGCGATGCGCGATGCAATGAAAGCTGCCGGAGCTTATTTTATGACGGATGAAGAAGCTGAAAAGCTCGGATCTGTTCTTTACTTCCCTAATGGGGGAGCAAACAAGGTCCTTATCGGAAGACCTGCTTCAGAGCTGGCTCTTACAGCGGGATTCAAGGTTCCTTCAGGGACGAGAGTCCTTGTATCGGAGCGCAGATATGTAGCGGCAAACAATCCGTATGAACGCGAACTGCTTTGTCCGGTCCTTGCATTCTATATAGAAGACGACTGGATGAACGCATGCGAAAAATGTATTGAGCTTCTTCTTACGGATAAGAAGAGTCACACTCTTGTGATACATTCAAACGATCCGGAAGTTATCAGTCATTTCGCAATGAAAAAGCCTGTAAGCAGGGTGCTTGTCAATACATCTTCCGTATTTGGAAGCATGGGTGCGACAACAAACCTTTTCCCTGCTATGACGCTCGGAAGCGGCGCAGCAGGCAAGGGTATCACATCAGACAATGTTTCTCCGATGAACCTTATCTATAAGCGCAAGGTCGGTTATGGTGTAAGGACGCTGGAAAGCCTTGGACTGGGCGTGCCGAAAAAATAAAAAAGTTATGTAATATAATTTTAACTAACAAAATTTAAATTATTTAAGAGGTGAAATTTTGGACATTCGTGAATTTTCAAACCGCATCGCGGAAGCAACAAAAGATATGTCTGAACAGGAACGCGCATCTCTCATGAAGATGTTCGAATCAGTATCTGATCACGTTTCTGCTGTTAAGCCTGAGGACGTGGCTCACCACGACACTCACGAAGGCAAGATGACATATTATTCATCTATAGCTGCAGCTACTACAGAAGTTGACGAAGACGGAGTACCAAAGGGTCCTACAGAAAGACTCGTAAAGCTTAAGGAAAACTTCCTCGAGCAGGTACCTTCTATTACAACATACAGAGCTCGCGCAGTAACTAAGATCACTAGGGAAAACCCTGGTATGCCTAAGATCCTTCTTAGAGCAAAGTGCTTCAGATACTGCTGCGAAACAGCTCCACTCGTTATCCAGGACAACGAACTGATCGTTGGTGCTCCAAACGGCGCTCCAAGAGCAGGTGCATTCTCTCCTGATATCGCATGGAAGTGGATGGTAGATGAGATCGATACTATCGGTACAAGACCTCAGGACCCATTCTACATTTCAGAAGAAGATAAGAAGATCATGAGAGAAGAGCTCTTCCCATTCTGGGAAGGCAAGTCAGTTGACGAATACTGTGAAACTCAGTACAGAGAAGCAGGCGTATGGGAACTTTCAGGCGAATCTTTCGTTTCTGACTGCTCATACCACGCAGTAAACGGCGGCGGCGACTCAAACCCTGGTTATGACGTTATCCTCATGAAGAAGGGTATGATCGACATCCAGAACGAAGCTAAGGAACATCTCGCAAAGCTCGACTACGAGAATCCTGAAGACATGGATAAGATCTATTTCTATAAATCAGTAATCGAAACTACAGAGGGTGTTATGGCTTATGCAAGACGTATGTCTGAGTATGCTGAACAGCTCGCTGCCAAGGAAGCTGATCCTAAGAGAAAGGCTGAGCTCCTCCAGATCGCAAAGGTAAATGCAAAGGTTCCTGCGCACAAGCCTGAAACATTCTGGGAAGCTATCCAGGCAGTATGGACTATCGAATCACTCCTCCCTGTAGAAGAAAACCAGACAGGTATGTCTATCGGCCGTGTTGACCAGTATATGTACCCATTCTACAAGCATGATATCGAATCAGGTCACATGAACAACTTCCAGGCATTCGAGCTCGCAGGCTGCATGCTCATCAAGATGTCTGAAATGATGTGGATCACAAGTGAAGGCGGTTCTAAGTTCTTCGCCGGTTATCAGCCATTCGTTAACATGTGCGTAGGCGGTGTTACAAGAGCAGGTCAGGATGCTACAAACGAACTTACTTACCTCCTCATGGATGCAGTAAGACACGTAAAGATCTATCAGCCATCACTCGCGTGCCGTATCCACAACAAGTCACCACAGAAATATCTCAAGAAGATCGTTGACGTTGTACGTTCAGGCATGGGCTTCCCTGCTTGCCACTTCGATGATACTCATATCAAGATGATGCTCGCTAAGGGCGTTTCTATCGAAGACGCGAGAGACTACTGCCTCATGGGCTGCGTAGAACCACAGAAGTCAGGAAGACTTTACCAGTGGACTTCTACAGCGTACACTCAGTGGCCTATCTGCATCGAGCTCGTTCTCAACCATGGTGTTCCACTGTGGTACGGTAAGCAGGTATGCCCTGACTTCGGCGATATCGAACAGTACAAGACTTATGAAGAATTTGATCACGCTGTAAAGGAAATGATCAAGTACGTTACTAAGTGGACTGACGTTGCTACTGTAATTTCACAGAGAGTACACAGAGACCTCGCTCCAAAGCCACTCATGTCTATCATGTATGAAGGCTGCATGGAAAAGGGTAAGGACGTATCTGCAGGCGGCGCTATGTACAACTTCGGACCTGGTGTTGTATGGTCTGGTCTTGCTACTTACGCTGACTCAATGGCAGCTATCAAAAAGCTCGTATTTGACGACAAGAAATATACATTAACTCAGCTCAACGAAGCACTCAAGGCTGACTTCGAGGGTTATCCTCAGGTTAAGGCTGACTGCCTCGCAGCTCCTAAGTATGGTAACGATGATGACTACGCTGACCTCATCGCAGCTGATATCATCAACTTCACTGAAATGGAACACAGAAAGTTCAAGACTCTCTACTCTGTACTGAGCCACGGTACACTTTCTATTTCAAACAACACTCCGTTTGGTCAGCTCCTCGGCGCTTCAGCAAACGGCCGTGATGCATGGACTCCGCTCTCAGACGGTATCTCACCAACTCAGGGTGCTGACTACAAGGGCCCTACAGCTATCATCAAGTCTGTAGCTAAGCTCTCAAACGACAACATGAACATCGGTATGGTACACAACTTCAAGCTCATGGCTGGTCTCCTTGACACACCTGAAGGCGAGAATGGTATCATCACTCTGCTGAGAACAGCATGCGCATTCGGAAACGGAGAAATGCAGTTCAACTATATCGACAACAACACTCTGATCGAAGCTCAGAAGCATCCTGAACAGTACAAGGACCTCGTAGTTCGTGTAGCAGGATACAGCGCATTCTTCACAGAACTCTGCAAGGATGTACAGGATGAGATCATCAGCAGAACTATGTTAAACCATTTCTAATTCTAATTAAAAACGCTTAAGAAACTTACGCAGGGCAAGCCTTTGAAAAGCTTCCCTGCAGGCAAGTTTCTCAACTTGAACCGGAGGTTTTGATTATGAGCAATGTTGAAGGAAGCTCTATCGAGAGAAAAGCGTTCATATTCAACAAGCAGAAATACAATATGTATGATGGCCCCGGTGTCAGAACACTGGTTTTTTTCAAAGGCTGTCCGCTGAGATGTAAATGGTGCGCAAATCCGGAAGGACTTGAAAGAAAGTACCAGATAATGCTCAGACCGACAAGCTGTGTCGGATGCGGTGCGTGCGTTCCGGCCTGCCCGCAGGGCCTTCACAGCATATCAGATACCGGAGAGCATCTTATAGACAGGACTAAGGACTGTATAGGATGCGGCGCATGTGTAGAAGCGTGCAATTATTCGGCGCTGAAAGTAGCCGGTGAATATGCAACGATATCTGAACTTCTTGATTATGTCGAGGAGGACAGAGCATTCTATGAGCAGTCAGGCGGCGGTGTAACCCTCGGCGGCGGTGAAGTAACTGCACAGCCGAAGGCAGCAGAAAGTCTGCTGATGGCATGTAAACAGAACGGTATCCATACCGCGATAGAAACATGCGGTTATACAAAAAAAGAAACTATCCTGAGGATAGCTGAGTACGTAGACCTGTTCCTGTTTGATATAAAAAATATCGATCCGGACAGACACTATGATCTCACAGGCGTAAGGAACGAGATCATCCTCGAAAACCTTAAAGCGCTCCTTCAGAATAAGAAAAATGTAAAAATCAGAATGCCTCTGCTTAAGGGGATAAATGACAGCGAAGAGGAGATCAGAGGTGTTATCGATTTCCTCATGCCATTTAAAAATTATAGAAACTTCCAGGGGATAGATCTCCTGCCGTATCATAAGCTCGGCGTAAACAAATACGTTCAGCTTGGCATGGACTATCCTGTAGAGGGAGATCCTTCACTGACAGATGATGATCTGGACAGAATAGAAGGCTGGATCAGCGAGTATGACTTTCCTGTTAAAGTCATCAAGCATTAACAGGAAGGGGTGCGGAAAATATGGGCGAATTGCACGAAAAAGTCACAGACCGCATCATACAGGAATCGGTACCTGGAAAACAGGTAACTATAGCTCACGTTATAGCCTCACCTACGCATGATATATATGAAAGGCTGGGGATCGATGATAAGGGCGCTATCGGCATACTTACGATATCACCTTATGAAGTAGCGATAATAGCCGCAGATATTGCTACAAAAGCCGCTGATGTAGAGATAGGCTTCCTTGACAGATTCACAGGATCCGTTGTAATATCAGGCGATGTACAGAGTGTTGAAACGGCGCTTCACGAAGTTACCGAAAAGCTCTGCAACCTGCTTGATTTCACTACGGTACCGGTAACAAGGACCTGAGAAGGAAGCGCATAATGATCGTTGGCCCGAGAAACTGCGGTAAAACTTCTCTGGCTAACAGACTTAACAGATACACCGGTCCGCTGAGGAAAACTCAGGACACGATCTATGGAAAGTACACTATAGATGTTCCAAGCGCATTTCTTGAAAATACAGATATGTACAAGCATCTCATAGCACTTTCACAGGATGCCTGGTGCGCCCTTATAATGGTAAACCAGGAAAGGATAGAACATGTTTATTCTCACGCGTTCGCCAACGCGCTGCTGTGCCCGTCTTTCGGAGTTATCGGAAAGTCGGACCTGGCACCTGAAAACGAAGCAGTATGCGTTAAGCAGCTGCAGACGGCGGGAGCGCGCGAACCGTATTTCAGAGTAAACCTGTTAGCTGAAAACGGAACGGATGAACTAGAAGGATTCCTCCGGGAATTCTACAATGAAAGGAACAGGGGCTTAGATGAGATTCATAACAGAAAATGAATTGAGAGACCTGTACAGGCAGGAACACTTCACAAGCTTCACCCTTCAGACCAATGAAAGACTCACACCGGGAGGAAGACAGTATCTTCTGGATCACGGGATCAATATGTATGACGCCGAAAATCCGGCGCCTGCAGATACACCGGCAGCAACAGTTGACGGACATACCGCAGCACCTGCTGCGCAGCCTGCTCCTGTGCCGGTCGCTCCGCCTGAACCAAAGGTCAGCTTTGACCAGATGTTCATGAGTGAAACAGGGATGTCAAGACAGGAGCTCCTTCTGAGAGTTCAGTCACTCGAAAAGATGAGTCTTGCAATAGCAGAAGAACTTCGTATGATCAGCAGTGTGTTAGGAGGCGAAAAAGAATCATGCCAGACAACGGAAACGGAAACGACAGATCTTTAACTTTCGAATACTGCGATCAGATGGTCGCTGACTTTGAGAAAGTGATCAAACATCCTATAAAGGAAAGATCATCTGTTTATTACACAGGCGTAGACCTCGGTACTGCATGCGTAGTACTTGCGGTCCTCGATGAAAACAGACGTCCGGTAGCGGGCGCTTACAGATACGCCGATGTAGTAAGAGACGGAATGGTAGTTGATTACATCGGAGCAGTAAGAATAGTAAGAGAACTCAAGGAACAGATAGAAGAACAGCTCGGCACTGAATTGATATATGCAGCAGGAGCGATCCCTCCGGGAACAGATCTTCTTGATTCAGGCGCTGTAAAGAATGTTATCCAGGGTGCCGGCTTTGAGCTTACAAATCTGCTCGACGAATCAACAGCAGCTAACGAAGTACTGAAAATGAAAAACGGCGCAGTTGTCGATATCGGCGGCGGTACTACAGGTATTTCGATCTTCAAGGACGGAAAAGTAGTATACATCGCTGACGAGCCGACAGGCGGTACTCATTTCTCACTCGTTGTTTCAGGAGCTTACAAGCTTCCGTTCGACGAAGCAGAACTTTACAAGAGAAATGAAGATAATCACAAGGAACTTTTACCTGTGCTCAAGCCTGTTATCGAAAAGGTAGCGTCTATCATCAGCAGACATATTGCAAAGTACGATGTTGATGAGATATCACTGGTTGGAGGTACCTGCTGCTTAACCGGTATCGAAGGAATAATCCAGAAGAGCACCGGTGTTTACACGCACAAGCCAAAGAACCCTATGTTCGTAACTCCGCTTGGTATAGCGCTCAGCTGTACTGATGAGCCTGTAGATTAACTTAGAGAAAAGAGGTTGGAATCAAATGGAAATCAGAATGATAAAATCTCCTTCTAAGGGAACACTTGACATACTGATGAGACGCAAGGGTTCGCTCAAGAGCGAAACTCCGGATTGCGTCGACGCGGTAGGCCTCATACAGGGAAGAATGATAGAAATGGTCGTTGCGGCCGACATAGCGGAAAAAGCTGTGGGAGTAACAGTAGAAGACATACGCGGAAGCTGTCCTCAGAATATGATCCTGCTGGCGATATTCGGCGATACAGCATCAGTTGAGTCCGCTCTCGCGGACATAAAGGCAAAAGCAAAGGAGGGTATGGAAACATGCTGACAGCGAGACTTACAGGTAATATATGGTCAACACGAAAGGCAGAGTCCCTCAACGGCTTTAAGCTGATGCAGGCAGAAATAATCGGCGGCGGGATAGATTCCGGCAAAAGGATCATCGTAATAGATAATATAAGCGCCGGTATCGGAGACAGAGTAATAATAACGACCGGATCGTCAGCCAGACGAATGCTCGGAGATGACGATCTTCCGGTCGATGCAGTTGTAGTCGGCATCATCGATGATGACTGTGACTTTGAATAAAGGGAGGTCTGTTTAAGTGGATCTTATAGAACAGATCAAAGCAGCAGGAGTCGTGGGCGCAGGCGGTGCTGGCTTCCCGACTTACGCTAAATTCGGTTCGCCGGCTGATTACCTGCTGATGAATGCAGCAGAGTGCGAACCGCTCCTGAGAGTAGACCAGCAGCTCCTGGCTATATACACAGACGAGATCCTTAAGGGTTTTGATATGGCTGCGAAGGCTGCAGGAGTTAAAAAGGCTATTATCGGAATAAAGGTAAAGCATCACGAAGTTATCGACCTTTTAAGAAAAAGGATCGGAGAACTCGGCATGGACATAGAAGTAGGCGAGCTTCCTGATATCTACCCTGCCGGTGACGAGCAGGTACTTGTTTACCAGCTTACAGGCAGAGTCGTTCCTGAAGCAGGCATTCCTATCAACGTAGGATGTATCGTCTGCAACGCTGAGACAGTCCTCAATATCTACAGAGCATCTGAGGGTAAGGCTGTAACAGAAAAGTTCATAACGCTTGCCGGAGATATTCCAAACAGAATGACTGTAAAGGTTCCTGTAGGAACACCTGTCATAGATGTCCTGAAGCTTTCGGGAATCGAAGACTTCAGCGATTATGCTGTTATCGACGGCGGTCCTATGATGGGTTCTGTCATGGCAGACCTTAACGGTCACGTTATAAAGAAAAACAAGGGCTTCATCATCCTCAGAAAGGATCACTATCTTATCCGCAAGAAGTCAACTACGATGGAACAGGCTAAGAGAGTGAACAAAGCTACATGCGAGCAGTGCAGGATGTGTACTGACCTCTGCCCGAGATTCCTTCTCGGACACAGCGTAGCTCCTCACAAGATGATGAGAGTCATGAACTACAATATCGACGATCTTGAGGGTCAGAAGGTAGCGCAGCTCTGCTGCCAGTGCGGACTTTGTGAATTCTTCTCATGTCCTGCGGGCCTCCACCCTAAGATGGCAAATATGTATTTCAAGGACAGACTTGCTGAGCAGGGTCTCAGATATACTCCTTCAAAGACAGAATTTGAACCGAGAAATATCAGAGATATGCGCCTTGTCCCAAGCAAGCGTCTTGTAGCGAGAATAGGTCTTAAGAATTTCGACAGACCTGCTCCTATGAGTGATGTAAAGATCGAGCCTTCAGTTGTAAGAATAGCTCTCCGCCAGCATGTAGGCGGTCCGGCTCAGCCGGTCGTAACTGTCGGTCAGAGCGTTACAGCAGGACAGCTCATCGGAAACGTTCCTGAAGGTAAGCTGGGAGCTACAGTTCACAGCAGCATAGACGGAACTGTTTCAGAAGTAACAGCTGATTATATTGAGATAAGGAGGTAATGATTATGAGAGCTATTGGTATGGTTGAATTCAACAGCATAGCAAGAGGCATTTATGCGGCAGATCAGATGGTCAAGACTTCCGAAGTTGAAATCGTAACAGCTGCTTCAACATGCCCCGGAAAATACATTGCGATCGTTCACGGCGACGTGTCAGCGGTAGAAGAATCTGTTCAGGCAGGCGAAAAGGAAGCCGGAGAGTTTTATGTTGACTCTATGGTGATCCCTAATGTTGATGCAGGTGTATTCCCTGCGATCACAGGCGCTACTATGCCTGAAAGGATCGGCGCGATCGGCATCATGGAGTCTTTCTCCATTTCAACGATGATCATCTGCGCAGACCAGATACTTAAGGCTGCCGATGTTGAAAGCATCGAGCTCAGGCTCGGCAACGGACTCGGCGGTAAGTCATACTTCACTTTCACAGGTGATGTATCCGCTGTACAGGCAGGCTCAAGCGCGGGCGTTGCCATCGCGAAGGAGAAGGGACTTCTCGTAAATTCAGAAGTTATTCCTTCACCTTCACACAGGCTTGTCGAATCACTTTTATAATAATTAATATATATAATGATTAAAAAGTGATAAAGTGCCGCTCCGGCGGCGAATATAAATATGAAAATAAACGAAAGGATGTGTATGCATGAAAAAGCTTATTTGCACTAAAGAAGTGGAAGAGGCTGAAAAGCAGGGCCAGAAAGTCATCTATATCGATGAAAACACACTGGTAACACCTGCTGCGAAGGATGCGGCTATAAACGCAGGCATCGAATTCGTATGCGGACAGGCTCCTGAAGCTTGCGCAGCAGCACCTGCTGCTCCTGCTGAACCTGCTCCTGCAGCTCAGCCAGCTGTAACACCTGCTGCTCCTGTACAGGAGAGCGCTATAGACAGCGAACTTATTTACAAGGCTATCATGTCTCTGGCTGAAAGAGGACTTCTCGGAAATCTTGCAAACGTTATACAGCAGGATGTTCCATACGTTTCTGAAGGAGACGGACAGGGCTTCGTAAAGCTCGTAAGAAGCAGCACTGCAAAGTGGGAACCACTTGATACAGGCAACCCGGCAGATAAGGTTTTCTACAATGAGCTTATCAACTCAGACGACGGCTCAGCTATGAACGCAGGCTTCATGACTATTGAAAACTGCTCATTCCCATGGGACGTAGCATGCCAGGAGATCTACTATGTAGTAGAAGGTACTCTTACTGTTGAAAAGGACGGCAGAGTATTCACAGGTCACCCTGGTGACTGCCTCTTCTTCCAGAACGGCGCTCATCTGAAGTTCGGTTCACCTGATAAGGTCAAAGTATTCTACGCAACTCACTAAACAGGAGATAGATATTAATGCAGGCACTTGGTTTTATAGAAACAAAAGGACTGCTTGCAGCCATTGAGAGCGCTGACGCCATGCTTAAGGCAGCGAACGTATCTCTTTATGACAGGACGTTCACAGGCGGCGGCCTGGTGACTATAACAGTCATCGGTGATGTAGGCGCGGTCAAGGCTTCGGTAGACGCCGGAGCTGCGGCTGTAATGAACCTCGGTCAGGAACTTCTGATATCTGTTCACGTTATCCCAAGACCTCATGAAGAAGTTGACAGGATGATGAAAGCAGACAGAAAGCTCGGAGGAAACGACGGCGGCGATGATAACGGCGGTGGCGGCGGAGACGGCGCACCTGCTGAGGAGGCTTCTGAAGAAGAAACAGCAGAAGAAGCTGAAACAGTTGAAACTGTTATCGAAGAAGCGCCTGAAACAGCGGAAGAAAATGAAGCTGAAATAACGGCTGAAGAACCTGAAACTGTTGCTGACGAAAAGCAGCCTGAGGCTGAGATCCATGAGACTCCGGCAGAAAGCGAAGCTGAAGAAGAGGCTGAGGCCCCTGAAGAAGCAGAGCATGAAACTGAAGCCCCTGAAGAACCGGCTGAGGCTGAAGACGAAGCATTCGACAGCAGAACGCTGACCAAAGAAGGCATCGACAATATAGCAGCAGAAAAGGGAATAAACAAAGCAGTTGAAATTCTTCAGGAATGCAAGGTAGTAAAACTGAGAAACCTCGCCAGAGATTATACCGGTTTCGGAATCACAGGCCGAGAAGTATCAAAAGCTAACAAGGCAGACCTCATCGAAGAATTCATAAAGTATTATTTAAAGAAAAAGTAAAAAAAGATATAATGAAAGGGAGGGGATTCTGATTCATGGAAAATATGGATTATGATTTACGTTCTATCCAGGAAGTAAGAAATCTTGCACGCCTTGGACAGGTCGCTCAGGACAGACTTTTTAATTATACAGACGATCAGATCGACAGGATCATCAGAAATATGGTCCGCGTAGCTGAAGAAAACGCTGTAATGCTCGCTAAGATGGCAGTTGAAGAAACAGGCTTCGGTAAGTATGAGGATAAGACTTACAAGAACCACATGGCTTCAACTATCCTTTATGAGTCAATAAAGGACATGAAGTGCTCAGGTATCATCAGCGAAGATCCTATCAACAGAACTATGGACGTTGCAGACCCTGTAGGTCTCATAATGGGTATCGTTCCTTCAACTAACCCGACATCTACAGTTATCTACAAGTCTATCATCTCTATAAAGGCAAGAAACGCTATCGTATTCTCACCTCATCCATCAGCTCTCAAGTGCACAGTAAAGGCTGCTGAGCTCATGCTCGAAGCTGCTGTTGCAGCAGGCGCTCCTGCAAATGTTATCGGCTGCATCACAATGCCTACTATGCCGGCAACAAACGAACTGATGAGATGCAAGGAGATCAAGCTCATCCTCGCTACAGGCGGTCCTGGAATGGTAAGAGCAGCATACAGCTGCGGTAAGCCTGCAATCGGCGTAGGCGCAGGTAACTCACCGGCTTACATCGAAAGAACAGCAGATGTTAAGAAGGCTGTTACAAACATCATGGCCAGCAAGACATTCGACTATGGTACTATCTGCGCTTCAGAGCAGTCTATCGTATGCGAAGAATGCAACAAGGACGCTGTAGTAGCTGAATTCCAGAGACAGGGCGGCTACTTCATGTCTGAAGAAGAAACTGCTAAAGTCTGCAAGCTCCTCTTTAAGAAGGGCAATGCAATGAACGCTAAGTTCGTAGCAAGATCTGCTCAGGTCATCGCTGATGCAGCAGGCATCACTATCCCGGCAGGCACAAGACTCCTCATCGGCCCTCAGGGCGGTGTCGGTGACGGTTATCCGCTCTCATTCGAAAAGCTCACAAGCGTTATCGCTTTCTATGTTGTTAAGGACTGGCATGAAGCATGCAGCCTGAGCATCGAGCTTCTCCAGAACGGTATCGGCCACACAATGAGCTTACATACTGAGGACAGAAACATCGTTCTTGAATTCTCAAGAAAGCCTGCTTCAAGGATCCTCGTTAATACAGGAAGCGCACTCGGCGGTACAGGTGCAAGCACAGCTCTTCCGCCTGCGTTAACACTCGGATGCGGAACACTCGGCGGAAGCTCAGTTTCAGAGAACGTTACTCCGATGCACCTCGTAAACATCAAGAAGGTTGCTTACGGTATCAAGGACTGCACTACTCTGATCGCTGACGACCCTACATTTAACCACCCGGAGCTCCTTTCTGTACAGCAGGGCTGCACACCGGCAGCATGCTCAACAGCTGCTCCTGCACAGAACGGTTACCTCTCACCTGCTGAATACCAGCAGAACAACAGCGGTATCAGCTACGGCGTAGGCTGCAACAGCTGCTGCACAGACAACAAACTTGCTCCTGCAGCAAGCGATACTCCTATTGACATGAACGAACTCAACAACATGATCAATGCGCTTGTAAAGGCAATGAAGGGCGAGAACTAAAATGGCAGAACCAAATTATGAAGCAATTATGCAGATACTTCTGGACGCTGTAAAGAACGGCGTTAAGCCTGCAGCATGCGAAGCAGCAGCTGAGGATACAGTTCCTGTAGGTATCTCAAACAGACATATACACCTCTCAGAGAGCGATCTTAAAGCTCTCTTCGGAGATGGTTATGAACTGACAAACATAAAGGATCTTTCACAGCCTGGACAGTTCGCATGCAAGGAAGTAGTTACTATCTGCGGTCCTAAGGGCGCTATCGAAAAGGTAAGAGTACTCGGACCTTTAAGAAGCAAGACTCAGGTAGAAGTTCTCCACAGCGACCGCTTCAAGCTCGGAGTTACTGCTCCTGCAAGACTCTCAGGCGACCTCGCAGGTACTCCCGGAGTTACAGTGATCGGTCCTAAGGGTTCGGTTCAGTTAAAAGAAGGTCTGATCGTTGCACAGAGACATGTACACATGACATGCCAGGACGCTGAAAGATTCGGCGTACATGACGGCCAGATCGTAAGCCTCAAGGTAGAAGGTCCAAGAGGCGGCGTTTTATCAAACGTTATAATAAGAGCAAATGACAAGTCAAAGCTTGACTGTCATCTCGATACTGATGAAGCTAATGCAATGGATATAGGCTCATCAACTAAGGTAACTATCATAAAGTAGTTTCCTGATAAAAACTGACAAAACATAAATCACAATTTTAAAACAAAAACAAAATCAATTTAAATTTAAAATTTATATCTTTTCTTAACAAGGAGGAAATTTAAAATGACTAAGTATGATGCACTCGGAATGATCGAAACAAAGGGTTTAGTAGGTTCTATCGAAGCAGCTGATGCTATGGTAAAGGCAGCTAACGTATACCTCATCGGTAAGGAACACGTTGGCGGCGGTCTCGTTACTGTAATGGTAAGAGGTGACGTTGGCGCTGTTAAGGCTGCTACAGATGCTGGTGCTGCTGCTGCTCAGAGAGTAGGCGAGCTCATCTCTGTTCACGTAATTCCTAGACCACACGCTGAAGTTGAAACTATTCTCCCTACAGGTACAAAGGCTGAATAATTCAATTCAGTATCATTCATACTAAATTAAATAAAATGCCCTGACGGGCTATCTGGGGCGGCTTCGACCGCCCCTTTTTCAAAAATATTATTTTGTCAGTATGACAATTAAAACATTATTCATTACTCAGGAAAATTTTTCTCTATTCATATCCTGTAAGCGCGCCGGCGCGCACAATGGCTGACGCATTACGCATTTATCCCCTCATACGTTCCGAACAGCGGAATGCCTGCGATTTGATCCTTCCCGCCATTTATTATGTGTTACTGATATCTGAGATGGGGAGGAGGATTACAGATCTGGGAGGATTTTATATTTATGAACAGAAAATTACACCTGATCCTGGCATTTATGGCAGCAACACTGTTCGTGGGGATCATGGCAGTGCCATCTATGGCAGCTACAGTTGTAGAAGGCCCGACACCTATATTTGAAGGTGCAGCGACTGCTGATAACGATCTGACTATGTATAATGACAAGATCGCTTTATCATTCGCTGTAGGCACTAACAACTACTGGAACATGACACGCGGTTCAGTTCTCGATATCGGTATAAACGATGGACAGAACAACTTCAAGCAGGACCTTACTAACGATTCTGAATTCCTGCTCGACCTTTGGACTTCTACAGGAAGCTACAAGGGCGAGAATCTCCTGACAGACGTTGACGCGAAGTACAGCGTTGACGGAGACACTGCGAAGGTCGTAATGAAGACTCGTTACTGGGTAGCTGACGCTGACAAGAACGGCAAGGATGATGAAAAGGAATACGGTACAGTCCAAAAGCCGCTCAACGTTACTACTACATATACGCTTAAGGACGGCGATTCTTTCGTAACTATGGTGACTACAGTTGAAAACCCTGCAGACAACAAGGTTACTTACAAGAACATGTACAGCGGATATTCTATCAGTACTAACGCAGCAAGTATGTACGGACCGTTTGGTTTCTATCCTGAAGTTAAGACTACAGGTATAGCAGTGGGCGCA
This sequence comes from uncultured Clostridia bacterium, assembly GCA_934255545.1. GTDB lineage: Bacteria > Bacillota > Clostridia > Peptostreptococcales > Anaerovoracaceae > CAKQOE01. The sequence goes on from CAKQOE010000003.1 coordinate 54,254, forward strand.
AATGAAAAGGTACAGGAGCGTTTCGGAGAGTTCGTTGCTACATACAGCGACAGCTATACTGCTTCAGTTCAGATGGACGATGCCGATTCTTACAAGGGTTCTTCAGGTTACAAGGACGTATACAAGCTCCGTAATATAGCTCCGGGTCACACTGAGAAATATACAGGCGAGCTTCTGGTTTCAGATAAGAGTGAAACAGCTTCTATCATCTCACGCTATATCGCGAGAGAAAACATCAAGGATGCTTCAAAGCTCAGCGGTACTGTAACAGATGACAGCGGCAAGCCTGTAGCAGGCGCTTATGTCATCGTAGAAAAGACAGGCGTATACATGCCTACTGAAAAGTCACAGAGCGTCAACGGCCAGGCCGTTGGTACTCCTGTTGCAAACATGATGCCATTCGTATGGACGAGAACAGATGAAAACGGAAAGTATTCGTTCGATCTTCCAAACACAGGCTGGAACGATGGAACTGAAAACGTTCTCGGAAACGGTGACTACACTTACAAGCTTAAGGTAGAAGCTTCAGGATATACTTCACTTCTCACAGATGAGATAAAGCTCACAGGCGACAAGACTGAAGATCTTAAGATAGAGCAGGGTGCTCACATCCATCTCAAGGCTACAGATCAGAAGGGTAATGCTATACCTTTCAAGATCCAGATCTCAGGCATAACTGCAGAGATGAAGACACTCGGCGGAGCTGTTCAGTTCTCTGACGCTTTCGCTTCTTCAAACGATCTTGACTTCAACCTTTCAAAGGCTGAAAACGTTACTATAACAGCTACATACAGCACACCGTTCCTTTCGAAGTCTGCTTCATGGAAGGGTGACATAACTTCAGCGGGTCTCGACCATACATTCGTTATCGATATTCCTATCGATGCGAAGGCTGAAGGCTGGTACAACATGGATAACCACAACCACTCAGACTATGGTGACGGTTCTACGTCTATAAAAGATCTCTTCAGCTTCCAGATAGCTCAGGGACTCGACTTCAATGTTGTAACAGACCACGACACACGCATACACAATGCTGAGATGGCTCAGTTCGCAAAGGACAAGAACAGAGTATTCCTGTCAAATATCGAAGTTTCACCGGGCTGGGGACACTGGGGCTACCTCGGTGTTGACTACAGCGACAGCGGAGCTCCTATAAACCCTTCAACAGCTACTCCTAAGCAGATAGCTGAGACAGGTCATAAGCTCGGAGCTACAGTTATCATGCATCATCCGTTCTCTGACTACGGTTTCCTCAACAACCAGTCATCAGTAAACGGCGGAAATGAAGAAGGATGGGACAGCTTCGATCTTCTCGAGCTCCAGAACACTATGGATCTTACAGGACTCGATACAGTAAACGCAGCTGACTGGGCGAAGATAAACCGTCAGAATCTCGCGGCTACACTTCCTTCAGACAAGCTCAGCGGCGTTAACGACAAGATGGACGCAAAAGCGCTCCTCGCTGCAATGTCTTTCTGGAATGAAGGCATAGAAAAATATCTGAGCGCAGGCTCAGACGCGCATGATGCGCACAACACAAGCCTGTATTCAGGCGTTATACGTGAATTCGCAAAGCTTGACACTTACAGCCAGGATGCTTATACTACAGCACTTAAGAGCGGCAAGGCATACGTAACATGCGGTCCTGTCCTCTTCCCTGCTGACAATGCCATGTTCGGTTCAAAGCAGTCAGCAAAGGCAGGCGATGAGCTTACATTTGACCTCGATGTTCAGGCAATCGACGGTTTTGATACTATCTACCTGTACAGAAACGGCGTATGCATAGACAAGAAGGAACTCAACGGCACTACAGACCGTACAGCAGTTTCATTCAAGACTACAGCGCCTGCAGGCAAGAACGTATGGTACAGCTTCACTGCAGTTGACAAGAATAACCACTGGGCAGCTACAGACCCGATCTGGGTAGACGTTAAGGGCTTCACAGACGTAACATCAGCTGACTGGTTCTACGACACTGTTTCAGCTATCGTTGATAAGGGTCTTATGAACGGTACAGGCGACGGCTCTACATTCAGCCCTAAGGCTCAGCTCACACGCGGCATGGCAGCTACTGTTCTTTACAGAATGTCAGGTGAGACTACAGGCGTTGCAGCTGAAGCTGCTGCAACATTCAGCGATGTTGACTCATCTAAGTGGTACGCTGCTGCAGTTGACTGGGCTGCAGACAACGGAATCGTAAAGGGTTCTGACGGCAAGTTCAAGCCAAACGACAATATAACTCGCCAGGATATGGCGACAATGCTTTACCGCTACGCTCAGTACAAGAAAACTGACACCAGCAAGGTGAACGACCTGTCTGCATTCAGCGACAAGGCTGCAGTTTCATCTTATGCTTCTGAAGGCATGCAGTGGGCTGTAGGCGCAGGCATCGTAAGCGGACGCGACGCAGCTACTCTTGCTCCTAAGGCAAAGATAAGCCGTGCGGAGTTCGCTACTATGGTAAGCCGTTATCTGGCTTAACATTTAAAAACACCGGTCCGGGGCGCTGAATTTCAGGAATGGCGCCCCGACCGTAAAATAGGCATTCCTCTGTTCGGAGTGTATGAGAGATAATAACAGCGGTCTGAATGACGGCGGCGCAAGCCGGCCTGTCATAGACTGCATGATATATGAGAGAGATAAAAATGAGTAAAGGCGCGCCTGCAGGCGCGGATACCTGCGGCCGGGAGGCCGCGGGACCGATGTCGTATCGGCATTAATAATATTTTTGAAAAGGTTATTTCATTTGTTGATATAAATAATTTACATTAAAAGAATCTGAAAACAATTTTTAAAGGATGGTATAGAAGAAAATGGACAGATTTGACCTGAAAACCAAGATCTTTTTTGGGGATAACGCCTTAGACAGGCTGAGAGACAACCCGTATGACAGGATCCTTGTCATCGCTGACCCGTTCGTAGTTGAAAGCGGCATGATAAACTCGCTCACAAGAAGACTCGACGAGGCACACAAGGAATATCACGTATACAGTGACGTGATCCCTGATCCTCCGCTTGATAAGATCGCTTACGGCGTTCAGTTCGCGCTCGGCTACAAGCCTGACGCTATAGTTGCAGTAGGCGGCGGCGCTGCTATCGACAGCGCAAAGTCTATAAAGGAATTTTCTGAGAAGATCGGAAAGAACGGCGAGATAAAGCTCATCGCTATCCCTACTACGAGTGGAAGCGGCTCTGAGGTAACATCTTATGCTGTAGTTACCGATACGTTCAAGAACAATCTCAAGTGCCCTATCGTTACTGACGACATCATTCCTAATGAAGCTATACTCGATGCTGAGCTGACTATGTCAGTTCCGCCTGCTATCACAGCTGATACGGGTATGGACGTTATCACTCACGCCATAGAGGCTTATGTGAGCGAAAAGGCTAACGCATTCACTGACGCTCTCGCTGAGAAGTCACTCGAGCTCTGCGCAAAGTACCTCGTAAGAGCTTACAAGAACGGCAAGGATGTAGAAGCAAGACAGCAGATGCACGTTGCTTCATGCCTCGCAGGCATCGCGTTCAGCAGCTGTTCTCTCGGTATAAACCACAGCATGGCTCACCAGCTCGGCGGTCACTTCCATATCGCTCACGGCAGAGCAAACGCAATACTCCTTCCGCATATAATCGCATTCAACAGCAGGATCGATGCGGTAAACAGTGATGCGGAGCTTCCTGCATGTGCAGCTAAGTACTGCGCTGCTGCAGCAAAGTTCGGAGTTACAGGAAACGGCATCGGCGATACAGTAAGAAAGCTCGTTGACCATATAAAGAACATGATGTTCACTATGAACATCCCTATGACTGTTTCTCTGACAGGCAAGTGCACAAAGGAAGAGTACATGCAGGCTATCGCCGATATGGTACAGGGTGCTATGACAGACGGATGTACTGAATTCAATCCAAGAAAGACTGAGCCTGCTGAGTTCGCAGCCTTATTTATTGGATTATGGTAAAAAATACGCCTGCTGCTTAAAACGGCAGATGCAGTAAGGGCCCGCGCCTCCGGCGCGGCCGCATATAACTGACTGCGTCTGCCCGGCAGACGTACATTGCGCGGGCGTACCGCGCCGCCGCGACGGAGCACCCCACATCCCGCAGTGCTCCCGCGCGGCCTTAAAAATATACACCCAAAAACTTACCCGTAAAAAATTACGGACAACCAAAATAAAAGACAGACAAGCAGATCCCTGCCGGAAATGACCGGATCATAAAAACAGATCTGCAAAAAACAGGTAAGAATATGAAAAACACAGATCTTACAGTAAAAATAAAAAGAATGCGCGACCGCAGCCTGTTTGAATGCACGCTGAGAGACGGCAGCGCTCCCGCTCCCGCCGGCTGCAGTGCCGGACAGACGGGCGGCTGTATGCCGGGCGCCCCATCAGACGACCAAAGCATCATAACGCGCTTCAAAGTAGACGCGCCGCCCGACAATGCAGTAATGTCATCAGTAATGAAGCTTTATGAGACAGCAGGGCGCGCAGGCATGAAGATAGAAGCATGCCCCGCAGAGGGCGATGACAGCCCGCTCTGGAAGCCGCTGCGCATAGGAAATCTTACATCTAAAAACAGATTTGCCGTGCTCCCGATGGAAGCAGCAGACGCTGAACCTGACGGAACGCCGACTGAAAGTACCGTACAGCGTTACAGAGATTACTGCAGAGGCGGTTCAGGCGTCGTATGGATAGAGGCAGTGAGCCTCGATGCTCCGACACGCTCGCGCAACAATCAGCTCATGCTGGATGTATACGATGCTTCATCACGAAGAGCATGGGAGCGCTTTATCGGAAACTTAAAGAAAGAATTCCCTGATACTGTCATAGTACTTCAGTATCATCACGGCGGTGAGACAGTTTCAGCCAATGCGTCAAGAAAAGTATCTGTAAAAGAATTATATGGATTTGGCGGTGACATAGTAGACGCAGATTATATAGATTCATTTATCGACCGCGAGGTAGAGACAGCGAGATTTCTGCATGAGATAGGCGCAGACGGTATAGACCTTAAAATGTGCCACGGCTATCTTGGTTCTCAGATACTCAGACCATACAATGACAGAAACTGGAAATATGGAGGTTCGTGGGAAAACAGGAGCCGTTTTGCATTTGATCCGTGCGAGCGTATAAGAGATATAATACCTGACAGGCGTTTCATTATCGGAGCCCGCGTCAGCATGTATGATGAAATGCCGGGAGGACAGGGACATGCAGGTGCAGACAGCCCGTATATAGACCTCACTGAATCCATAGCCCTCATAAAAGGCATGGAAGCGCGAGGCTGCGATTTCTTTGGCGAGACTATAGGCAATGCTTCTGTTTACTGGAAAAACATGTCACCTGTAAGATCATGCGCAGCTAATGTATACCAGCATCTGACTATGGCAAAGATCATGAAGGAAAACCTCAGGCCTGAGACTGTGGTTATAGGAGCTGGACTTTCCGTTCTTGGAAAAGGCGGAGAGAGCAAGCTCGGCGGCATGCCGCCTGAAAACGAAGGACTGAAGGCTTTCGCTGAAAAATGCATCAGCACAGGAGGTCTTGATATGATAGGCCTCGGAAGGCAGGCTTTTGCCGATCCGTATCTGCCGCTTAAGATGCAGCTCGGCGCAGACGATCAGATAAAATGGTGCAGGACATGCAACATGTGCAGCGAGCTTGAGCTTAACATGAAGCATATAGGCTGCGTCGTATATGACGGAAAATACAAAGAACTGCTGGATAAGACGCGCGCGCAGGGCGCAAAAGATCTAAGCAGCTTTATCATATAGATATATTTAATTTTTGATCCTTTTACCAAAACGGAAGGAGTACACAATGAAAACATTAAAACTCACTGACAGCCTTTACTGGACAGGTGTGCTCGACCCGGATCTCAAGGTGTTTGACATAGTAATGACGCCTGAGTTCGGAACTACGTACAATTCTTACGTACTGAAAGGCAGCCGCGCTACGGCTCTGTTTGAGACTGCAAAGGAAGTATTCTGGGACGAGTATAAGGCTTCGCTTGAGAGCCTCGGAGTCATGGGGCATATAGATTACGTCATCATGAACCATACTGAACCGGATCACGCCGGAAGTATCGCCAAGATACTCGAGCTCAACCCTATGGCTACAGTTGTCGGAACAGCTACTGCCATAAGCTTCTTAAAGGAGATAGCAAATAAGGACTTCAGAAATATAGCCGTAGCTGACGGAGATACTTTATCCCTTGGCGATAAGACACTGAAGTTCATGGTGCTTCCAAACCTCCACTGGCCTGACACTATGTATACTTACGTAGTTGAAGAAAAGGCGCTCTTCCCTTGCGATTCATTCGGTTCGCACTACAGCCATGAGGGCGTGCTGAGGAGCACGGTAACTGATGAAGAGGGTTACTGGAGAGCTACAAAGTATTATTTCGACGCTATAATCGGACCATTTAAGGATCCGTACATGCTCAATGCGCTCGACCGTATAAAGGATCTTGATATTAAGCTGATCTGCCCGGGGCACGGTCCTGTGCATGACTGCAAGATCCCTGAGCTCATGCAGGTATACCGCGGATGGTGCGGAAGCGCTGCCCCGAAGAGCTCTGAAAAGCTCGTCGTTATACCGTATGTAAGCGCTTACGGTTACACAGGTCAGCTTGCTGAGCACATCGCGGCAGGCATAAAAGACCGCTGCAAGGATATCGAAGTACGCATGTACGACATGGTCACAGCTGACGCGGCGCAGGTAGGCGCTGAACTCGCTCAGGCAGACGGCATACTCATGGGAACTCCGACGATAATCGGCGAGGCGCTTGCCCCTATATGGCAGCTCACGCTCGGAATGTTCCCGCCGACTCATAAGGGCAAGCTTGCGAGCGCATTCGGAAGCTATGGATGGAGCGGCGAAGGCGTGCCTCATATAATAGAACGCCTCAAACAGCTTCAGATGAGAGTCCTCGACGGATTCACTGTAAGACTCAGACCGAGCGATACACAGCTTCTCGACGCTCACGATTTCGGATACAACTTTGCGTGCGCACTGCTCAAGACTGCTCCTGAAAAGAGCACTGCAGTCTCAACAGGCGGCAAGATGCTCATGAAATGCCTCGTATGCGGCGAGATATTTGACGCTTCACTCGGCGCGTGCCCTGTATGCGGCGTAGGCCTCGACAAGTGCGTTCCTGTAGAGTCTACGGAAACAACGTTCCGTCGTGATACAATGGAAAAATTTGTTATCATAGGCGGCGGCGCCGCAGCATTCAATGCGGCTGACGCGATACGCGCGAGAAACAGACAGGCTCATGTGACGATCATAACTAATGAAAAATACGTACCGTACAACAGACCTATGCTGACGAAAGCTCTGCTTTCAGACATATCCGGCAACAGACTTGCAATAGTGGGACCTGACTGGTATCAGATAAACAACATAGACGTAGTATTTGAAACAGAAGTAAGCTCAGTAGATGTATACTCAAAGCGCGTTATGACATCAAAGGGCGCTTATGATTACGACAAGCTCATATACGCTCTCGGCGCACGCTGCTTCATCGCTCCGATACAGGGCGCAGATGCTCCGCATGTAGTTTCTGTAAGGAACATTGCCGACACAGAAAAAGCAAAGAGCCTGCTCAAGCCGGGCGCAAACGTAGTCTGCATAGGCGGCGGCGTTATGGGTCTCGAGGCAGCATGGGAGCTCAAGCAGGGCGGATACAGAGTGACAGTGCTTGAAGGCGCTCCGGGACTTCTTCCTAAGCAGCTCGATGATAAAGCTTCAGCTATGCTCGAGGGTATAGTTACAGGCTGCGGCATAGACGTAGTTACAGGCGCAGGCATATCACAGATAACTGCTTCAGACGTTAAGCTGAACGACGGCAGGAGCTTCGCAGCTGACCTCGTCATAATGTCTACAGGCATGCGTCCAAACACTGCTATTGCAGAAGCGGCAGGCATAAAGACAGAAAACGGCTTCATATGCGTTGACGCTCACATGCATACGAGCGCTGCAGACGTTTACGCTTGCGGCGACTGCGTGACATATGACGGCCAGCCTCAGGCATTCTGGGCTCAGGCATCAGAAACAGGCAGGATAGCAGGAGCTGACGCAGCGGGAGAACCTCTGACATATTCACCACTCAGCGGTTCGCTTTCAATAAACGCGTTCAATACATCTGTATTCGCAGTCGGCACGAACGGCAAGGACGCGCCGGACGAGTACACAACGTCTGAATTCCACGACCCTAAGCGCCATATCTATGCGAAGTACTTCTTCAGAAACAGCCGCCTTGCAGGCGCGATACTTGCAGGCGATACTTCAAGGATGGCGGATATAACAAAGGCCATGGAAGAAGGCGCGACGCAGCGCGAATTTCTCGGAATGTAATAAAGATAAGGAGATGATATCACTATGAAGATCGCAGTGATCACAGGAAGCCCTCACAAGGACGGCACATCAGCTTTTCTGGCTGATAATTTCATAAAAGGCGCGCAGGACGCGGGACACAGCGTTTACCGTTTTGATGCCGCTTTTAAAAATATAAGCCATTGCCAGGCGGACGAGTACTGTCACACTCAGAACTGCAACCGCTGCGGCGTAAGCGACGACATGGACGAGCTCTACCCGCACCTGCTTGAGTGCGACCACCTTGTACTCGTATCACCGCTTCATTATAATTCATTCTCTTCACAGCTCAAGACAGCTATAGACAGGATATACTGCATAGATAAAGAAATGCACCGCAAAGCGAGCGCGTCACTCATCGTTACATACGAAGAAACAGATCTTGAGCCTGCAGTAGGCATCGTAGCTTCATTCAAGCAGATGCTCCGCTACTGGGGATGGGATGAAAAGAATATCCTCCTCGCAAAGGGATGTCCTGATATGGAGGCTCTGCTCCAGACAGAATACCCTAAGCAGGCGTATATAATGGGAAGAACACTGGCATAGACCGCGTGCGCCCGGCGCACGACAAGCCGCAGGCCCATTCATACTGTTACAGAAATATACATAAAAATGCAATAACCTCGAAAATACTGCCCAAAGCCGTGACGGAAAATGATATCACCGTCCTGCCGAAGGGCAGTATTTTTATGCGCGCGTCACCGCGCGTGAAGCACCGCCGGTGACGGTAAGGGCCGGCTGGTACGAGGACCCTTACAATATAACAGGTGAAAATGGCGAAAGAAACGGTTACGGTCATGAATACCAGCAGGCTGCAGCGTCGTATACGAGCCGGGGTACAGTTGTTACTATCGTTCCTGAAACTTTTATTGCTGGCAAGTTTTATTGCAATTGCTATTTGAAGCGGCGGATAGTAAAATCAAAGTGTATATTATGCAGTTTGGAACTTATTAGATAAATATATCTATGATATGGGGGATAAAATGGCGGAAGAACTGAAACTGCCGGTCGGTATAGAAAATTTCAGAGAGATAAGAGAGATGGGGTTCTACTATGTCGATAAAACAGGACTGATAGAAGAGCTCCTTGAACAGTGGGGAAAGGTAAATCTGTTTACAAGGCCGAGGCGCTTTGGCAAAACTCTTAATATGAGCATGTTAAAATATTTTCTTGAGATCGGTGCTGACAATACTCTGTTTGACGGACTTTATATATCTCAGAATGAAAAGCTTTGCGAACAGTATCTGGGAAAGTTTCCGGTTATTTTTATTACGTTGAAAAATGTAGACGGGCTTACATTTGACGAAGCGCAATATCGCATGAAAGAGCTCATAGCAAAAGAAGCCGAACGCTTCAGTTTTCTGAAAGACAGTGCTAAACTTACAGAAAATGAAAAAAATGCATACAGGTCTGTTATTTCATTCCAGAATGGTCAGTATGCTATGGATGGAAAAAGTCTTGTATCATCATTACAGCTGCTGTCAGAGCTGTTAAGCAAGCATTACGGTAAGAAGACGGTCATTCTTATAGATGAGTATGATGTTCCGCTTGACAAAGCATTTGATCATGGGTATTACAAAGAAATGGTAGCACTTGTAAGAGGAGTGTTCGGTCAGGTGCTTAAAACAAATGATTCGCTTCAGTTCGCTGTACTGACAGGCTGTCTGAGAGTTTCAAAGGAAAGTATTTTTACAGGACTAAATAATTTTAAGGTGCTTTCGATCACTGATACTCGCTTTGATGAGCATTTTGGGTTCACAGATCAGGATGTGAGAGATCTGCTGAAGGCGTATCATCTTGAATCGCATATTAAAGAAATAAAAGAGTGGTATGACGGATACCGTTTCGGCCGTGCTGATATTTATTGCCCATGGGATGTTATCAATCATGTTGACAGACTGCGCAGTGATCCTGAAGCTGAGCCGCAGGCGTACTGGATAAATACCAGCAGTAATGACCTTGTAAGGCGTTTCATAGATAAAGCGGATCAGACTACGAAGGATGAGATAGAGCGTTTGATGGAAGGCGAGACTATCGAAAAGCAAATAAGGCTCGACCTGACATATGACGAGATAGACAGCAGCATAGAAAATCTCTGGAGCGTGCTGTTTACAACAGGTTATCTTACACTGACGGACAGACCGCAGCGCGGAGTATACAGGCTGAAGATCCCTAATGAAGAGATACGTGAAGTTTATGAGCATACGATAAAGCAGCTGTTCAAAGATATCGTTCTGAACGATGTGGATGAGCTTAGAAAGTTCTGGAGGGCTTTTACCGAAGGAAACGCTCAGGAAATAGAAAAACGGCTGTCGAAAATGTTGAGCCGTACCATAAGCATATACGATGTGAAGAAAAATGACGGCGAGAGCTTTTATCACGCGTTTCTTGCAGGAATACTTGTCGGTAACGCGGCCTGGGGCGTGGTATCAAACAGAGAAGGCGGCGACGGGCGCCCTGATATTATCGTAAAAACAGAAGACCAGGATGCGGGCATCATAATAGAGCTGAAAAGAGCAGACTCATTTTCTGACCTTGACGATAAATGCCGTAAAGCACTGGATCAGATACGTGAGCGAAGATATGACGAGTACCTGAGAAATGAAGGAAGAAACGACATATGGGTTTATGGTATAGCTTTTTATAAAAAACGCTGCAGAGTTATTGCAGAAAAATTAAAATAATAGGACATCTTAGATACTGCCTAAAGCTGAAGCGGAGCACAATGCACTGAAGAAGCTTAGGGCAGTATTTTTTTGCGCGCCCGGCGCGCTCCACACAATATGTTTAGAAAAAACATAATTATTTTTTTATCGTAGCAGTGCAATGACAAGTTCATTTTATCAGTGCTCAGTAACATTATAGAGAAAATATACTATATTATTTCTTAAAATTTCATTAGTAATAATACGTAGCTCTTGATTTTTTAGGGGGGGGGTAGCGTATAATGGGATTAATTTATGGCATAAAGATTGCATATTCAAAATTATTTTGAATATTTTATTCTTTATGCGTAAATTTACATGCGAAGAGGAGGAATTTATATGAAACGTAAAACATTTGCAACTTTACTTTGCCTGTGTATGGCTGTTTCAATGACAACTGCGTCAGTATTTGCCGCAGATACTGGATCAACTCAGCCAACGACAACACCGACAACATCAACAACACCGACGACACCGACAACGCCGACAACGCCGACAACACCGACGACACCAACAACGCCGACAACGCCGACGACGCCGACAACACCGACGACGCCGACAACACCAGCAACACCGACAACACCGGGTGGTGGCGGTCATCACAGTGGCGGTGGCAGCGGCAGTAGCAGCAGTAGTGGTGGTAGTAGTACTACTACCACACCTACTACAGAGAAGAATTTCTCTGATGTATCTGCAGGAAGTTACTACTATGAGGCTGTTAAGTGGGCTAGTAAGCTTGGTATCGTAGAGGGTACTACTAATACTACATTTGCGCCAAATGATAATTGCACTCGCGCACAGATGGTTACGTTCCTGTGGAGACAGGCTGGAAGTCCAAAGGCTGCATCTGCAAAAAATCCATTTAGCGATGTTTCTGAAAATGCTTATTATTATGATGCTGTGATATGGGCTGTAGAAAATGGAATTACTAATGGTGTGACAGAGACTACATTTGCGCCAAATGATAAAGTAACTCGTGCTCAGACAGTTACGTTCCTTCATCGTAAAGATAAGTCTCCAAATGTAAACGGTACACTTAAATTTAATGATGTTCAGATGAACAGTTTCTATGCAAAAGCAGTTATCTGGGCGACTGAAGCTGGTATTACCAATGGCACTACAGCTACAACTTTTGATCCAAATGACCCATGTACACGTGCACAGATAGTTACGTTCATGTATCGTAATAGCGCAAAATAAAGTTCTGGCAGATTTTTAAAATCATTATGAACAGTGAGAGGATATGGAGTTGGGCAAAGTGTTCAGCTCCATATTTGTTATATGACGCAATTACTTTATGAAAGGATCATTAATAGGCTATGAGATTAAAGAAAATCAAACCGAAAAAGGTACTTTCACTTGTGTTATCATGCGCCTTAATTTCATCTTTGATAACACCTGCGGCTTTTGCAGCAGTGAAAAAAGTGATGCCGCCTGATGGCAAAGTACTTATCTCTCAAACGGATCATAAATTAGCTAATGGTGTTACTGAATCAGATGTATTTTTAAATGAAGCCAGTGGTAATGCACAGATCGCAGGCTATATGCTGACTGTTGAGCCAGATTCGCAGGCGACTTTTAAAGCTTCTTACAGGAATTATTATACAGATGGAAGTACGATCGACAGCCGAAAGAATAATGCAAAAAACTTGAAGTGGGGACTTGAGTCTACCACTGATCAGGCTGCTGATTATGAGCGTGCTACAGGTGGCAATGTGATCGCCGCTATTAATGGTGATTATTATAATATGCAGACCGGACAGCCATTAGGTTATCTGATTATGGAAGGAAATCTTGTTCAGAAAAATAATGGCAGCTCGAATGAGCCGTACTTTGCAGTTTTAAAGGATGGTAGTTTTGCAATCAGAGAACCTGGAACGGATTGCTCTGATGTTCAGGAAGCGATATCTGGTCCGTTTTACCTTGTTCACGACGGTCAAATAGTTGTTGATCCCAATAATACTGACCTGATGCCGAGGAATTCAATTGGTGTTAAGGAAGATGGTACAGTAGTAACTTTTGTGGCAGATGGACGTCAGTACCCATATTCAGTAGGAATGAGTATATACGACCTGGCATGCTATTATGAAAAACAAGGTGTAGAAAACGCAATATATTTGGATGGAGGAGGATCAGCTACATTTGCTTCAAAGCGTGAAGGTACAAATAAACTTGAGATCCGCAACAGTCCTTCTGATGGAGTAGAACGTACTGTTTCAAGCGCGCTGCTGCTGGTCTCAACTGCAGATAAGGATGGTAAATTTGATCATGCTTCTGTAGAACCAAATAATCAGTTGTATACACCGGGAAGTACTGTACAGTTCTCTGCTTCTGGAGTTGATGCAGCAGGTGGTCCTGCTGATCTTCCGGATGATATTAAATGGACACTTAAAGAAGATAGCTGTGGTAATATTGATAAAAATGGTTTATTTACTCCTGCAAAAGACTATCGCGGTAATGTAGAGGTACAGTTATTATATGAAAATAATGTGATCGGTTCCACTGATGTCACAATTGCAGATGTTACAGATATTTCATTTACAGGTGATTCTGCTTCTTTAGATTTTGGCGCGGAGTCTGATCTTGGTTTAACTGTTAAGAGCAATGGCCGTGATATTATATACAAAAATGGTGACTTTATCTGGTCAGTTACACCTGAAGATATTGGATCAGTTGAAAATAACATTTTTACTGCTGCAGGAGGAACTAATACTTTGACAGGCAATGTCAAGGTTTCATATGTATATGATGATAGTATAGCCGATTCTATTTCAGTCGAAATAGGTAAGATGCCTGAAGTCCTTATAGATTTTGAACCTGATGAGAACGGACCGCTGACGGGTGCTCATTATCATTGGGGCAAAGAGGATTTCGTGAAGGCAGGTATTACAGAAGGTTATAGTGGAAGTGTTTCTCCTGTTGAGGTAATAACCAGTGGTGCGTATTCTGACAACCCTGTTCACAGTATGCTGGAAGCTCCTTTCATTTTTACAGGAAACTGGGATACTGCTGTTCCTGCGGCGGACATTTTCCGGGCTAACGGTTACACTTTCTATTTATGGCCTAATAATTCTATTACTACTTACAATGTAGGCACTGTAAAAACATCTACCGAGGAAGAAGGCGGTCATGTTCGATTCGGTGACTATTCGCTGGAATTGAACTATGATTATTCTTCTTATAATGGTACAAGCAACAGTAATTTTTATCTCAGATACTGTGGTGAGCAGAAGAAGATCGAAGGTTATCCGACTCAGATCGGCGTTTGGGTATATGTACCGGAAGGCTCTTGGAAATATTCAATGTATGCAGATCTGGTGTATTGGAATGGATCTGATTATTCAACTAAGAATTTTAAACTTTATCATGCTAAAAACGGCGATACAAGTGATACGAGTGAAGGCAATATAACTACAGAGACAGACTGGAGCGGATGGCGTTATTGCTATGCAGATGTAGGGGAATTTTTTGCATCATATCAGAACGCGGAACATCCTATAAGCATAATTCCGGGTCAGGGATTATTCTGGTTATCATATCAGCCTGGTGGAGATTCTGAATTTAAGGGACGTAAGAACGGTTCTGTATTTTACGATAATTATCGTGTTGTATACGGCACTAATCTTGATGACCTGGATAATCCTATGATTGACAGCATAACTGTTAATGATAAGTCTTTAGAAGAGGACAGCAGCACAGTTATCGATGCTAATACTATTGAGATCGAGACAAAATATCATGATGTCGATGGTAATAATAAGTCCGGTATCAATGCCAGTGCAACAGTGATACTTATTGACGGCAAGGAAATGACAGCTGATAAAGCTGATGACATTGCACTCAGCAGGCTTGAAATGACTAACGGACATCATGTAGTTACTGTGAGAGTATATGATAATTTTGGAAATGCAGCTGAAATGACAAGAGGTTTCACTGTTTACAACGGTGATGAAGACAAGACGTCTACTGTTTCTATCTTAGGTGACGATTTTGTACCTTTGGGCGGTGAATATACACTTAAGGTAATTTCTACTGAAGATATCCAAAGCGTATATATGATCCTGTCAAATCTTAATTCTGATATTGGTGAACCTGAAGTAAAGCCTAGCGATGGATGGAAAGTAACCCAGCAAGAATATAAGAACACAGGCTTCAAAAAAGCATCTCTTACTCTAAAATTGGAGAAAAAAGAGACTTCAAGTCTCATGATGCGCATAAAACGGAAACTTGATGATCTTTTAACTAAAGATCTGGCAGAGATCACATTCCATATCGACAAGAATATGGATACTACTGTCAATTCATTCACATATACACCTGCAAGCATAATGTACATTGGCAAAGATGGCGTGGAAAAGACTGCGGCTTTACCTGCAGTCAAGTATGAATTGTCTGCTTATTATACATTGAAACCTGGAATCCAGGTCGAAGGGCAGAGCAGTATCATTACAGTTTTAAATAAAGATGGAACACCTGCTTCTGAAGTAACGATATATTTGAACGGAACAGAAATCGGTAAAACAGATGATTCAGGGCAACTTGAAACTGACGCCATGAAAGAAATGAAGGCTAATACGGAGTACACTCTTACGGCAGATGGAAGTAAGGGTGTAGCAGAAGCTGTGAAGTCAACTGTGCTTGCTAATACATTTACAGACGAAGAACCTTTTAAGGCGATACATCTGAATGCTTCAGAGAATGGATCTACAGATCAGAACATAAGCTTTTTAAGTGATCCGACAAGATCTGCTGCATCTGCATATGTAAAGTATCGTATTGCTGATACAGGATCAGAGTGGCAGATAGTTTCAGGAAGTAGCACTTTAACTGATTTCAGCACCAGCAAAAATGCTGCGAGAGTCAATGCGATACATATTACAGGATTAAAGCCAGAGACTAAATATGAATTTATGGTAGGCGATGGTGAAAAATGGTCTGAAATAAAAACGTTCAGTACGGTTACTGAAGCTGATGATGCTGATACATCTTTCTTTGTTATGGGCGATACTCAGATGAGTGGAGATCAGGAAAGTGATGCTGATAAAGAAGCTCTGAAGATCATGCAGGATCTGAGCAGTATTCTTAAAGGCAAAAAAGTAGATTTTGGCTTACAAACTGGCGATTATGTAGATAATGGCAGCAATCTTGCCATGTGGCAGGAAATGCAGGATGCGTTCAGTTCATGCTATCCTTCAACAGATATCATACATACTTTAGGCAACCATGAGTATTATGGAAATGCCACCGGTGATATTGCTAATAATATTTTACAACTTCCGGACAAAGATTATTATTCTGTAGAATATGGAAGCGTATATGTAGCTGTGATCAATAATTCTGCAGATCTTAATAAGGCATGTGAATGGCTCATAACTGATGCTGCCAAGAGCAATTGTCAGTGGAAAGTACTGGCTGTACATCAGCCTCCTTACTATACCAATGCTAACGGCGGAAGTGAAAAATTTAACAAAATTATTCCTGATGCAGCAGAGAAAGCAGGTATTAATGTTGTTTTCTCAGGGCATGATCATTCTTATGCCAGAACGCCTATGCTAAAGGATGGACAGGCAGTTGAAGAAAACGGTGTAGTATACTTTATATGCGGAGATCTGGGTGAAAAGTCCAGAAATGTAAACTACGCTATAACATCCGGTTTTAAATATGAACATGCCACACAGGATTATACAGGCATTATGCTGTACGTTACAGCTGAAGATGGTACTATGTCTATCACTGCTTACGATAGCACTGGCGGAGGTAATATTTTAGACAGTGTAGTTCTTAATTCAGCATGCAAAGACGGTCACGATTACGAAATATATGACAATGATACGGGCAAGGTAGTCTGCAGTCGCTGTGGACATTCAGAAACACTTGAAAAATTGAAATATACTGGTTGGCTGTCTGTAAAGAATACAAATGATAAAATGTATTTTATCGATGGTAAGTATAAAACAGGCTGGTTTACTATCGGTACTACTACGTACCATTTCTCAGATGAAGGTATAATGCATGAGACAACAACAGTAGATACACGTACCTGCACAAAGAGTGGCGCACTTGTAACTACATGTAATGTATGTCATGCTCAGCAGTCAAGTCAGTCACTGTGGCCAGAAGGACATAACTGGGATAGTGAACACGTATGCACGAAATGCGGTACTGTCGGTAAGGATATTTCAAAGGCAGAATTGCAAGTATATAATGCTACGATGGATGATCCAAGAGCAGCTGTGGTAGCTACTTATGACAATACTAAGCTAACTCTTAAGAGCAGCCAGGTAAACTGTGATGGTTATGTGACATATTCAAATAATGCAGGTGTTGGCGTTGGTACAGTTACTATTACAGGTGAGGGAGACTTTTACGGTACAGTTTCTGCAAGCTATAAAATTACACCAGGAGTTGTAAAGAGTGTGACTGTTGGTACAGTTACACGCAACAGCATAGACCTTAATTGGTCTGAAAGTAAGGGCGCAACGAAATATCGTGTGGAGATCAGTAAAGATGGTGGATCCACATGGTCATCTGTGAGATATACTTCTGATAACAAGATGACAGTTACTGGACTGGAGACGGGTGTTTCGTACGCATTCAGATTATATGGTTATACATACATTGGTGATGTGTGCTACAGTGCACCACACTATTCTTCTGTAGTTACTGCAATTACGGAAAGCAATAAGGAACCGTCTACTCAGGATCATATTTCAAATATCATTGCAAAAGTTTCAGGTGCAGATCTGTCTATGCAGTTAGTTGATGGTACAGCATATCTGTTCCTACCTTCTTATGCTGATATGACACAATTACCTTTAACATTTACTATGCGTGATATTGAAACAGATAGAGTGACATTAAGCGGTGATGCAGGAAATGTAATATTAGATAGCCTTTCAGATACAGTGAATATGACTGAGATCACTGGTGATAAGGGTGGCCGCATGATGGTACAGATAGATGGACTCAGTGCAATGCCTGTATATGTCATGCATTCAGATAATATTTCGTCGATGTATATTACAAGTGATGATCCTGAAAATAAGGGCAGAGAATTTGTAGATGCAAGTAAATCAAACAAGGCAACTGCTCAGATGAAGCTGATCAGCGAAGATGGCACTGTAATTTACGATGATGCAATGTCGCAGTTAAAAGCTCGAGGCAATACAACTTTCGTAAACGCAGAAAAGAAGTCTTATCAAATCAAATTGAAAAATAAGACTGACCTTATAGAATGCGGTGAAAAAAACAAGACATGGGTACTGCTTGCCGGTTACTTTGATGCTACTCAGATGCATGATAAGGCGTATAAGGACTTAGCAAGAAGTATCGGTATGAGCTATGTCCCTAACTGCGACTGGATCGATCTGTATTATGACGGAGAGTATCGAGGAACGTATCTCCTTGGTGAGAAAAATTCTGTAGGTAAGACTGGCGTAAATGTTACAGATATGGAAGAAGCTTACGAAGGTTTAAATACAGATTACGGTGTCAATGCGATAACTGCTACTGCTGAAAATCGTTATGGATGTACATATCAGTATACAAAGAATCTAACAGAACCAGATGATATTACAGGTGGTTACTTGTTAGAGTTAAATATGCCTGGTTATGATGAAGCCAGCGGTTTCAAGACGGTTAACGGAGCTGTTTTAAATGTAAAGAGTCCTGAGTGGTGCGGAAAAGATGCCATGGAATACATCAGTGAATATTATCAGGATTTTGAAAATGCAGTTTATGCGACTGATGAAAATGGTAACTATACTGGTTATAACGAGGCTACGGGTAAGTATTATTACGAATACTGTGATCTTACATCTTTAGTTCAGATGTATCTTATACAAGAGCTTGCCAATAATGTAGATGGTTTTTATTCATCTTTCTATTTCTATAAAGACGCTGACGGCATAATGTATGCAGGTCCTGTATGGGATATGGAATCTACTGCTGGCAGTGGATGGTCAGGATATGTCAGTCCAGATATGGAATTTATCAATGGCCGTTATCTGGCAAAGGCTCTGACTCAGATACCTGGATTTATGAGTGCAGTAAAAGAATATTATAATGATACATTCAGAGGTGCTTCAGAGAAGCTTATAGGTGATAATGGGATCTTGCAGCAGAGCTCACAGAAAATTTCTGCAAGTACATCTATGAATTATGTTATGTGGCCTTACATCAGAGTGGGCAATCCGAAAACCAGCAATCATCTGTGGCCTGACGGAACAACATATAATACAGTAGTAGATGATATGGTCTCATGGATAAAGAAACGTATTGATGCATTGGATGCATCTTATCCTAAAGATGGACCAATCACTCCTGTTGAACCGACTGACCCTGTTGAACCAACGATTCCAACGGAGCCGACTGTCCCTGTTGAACCAACGATTCCGACTCAGCCGACAGTTCCGGCAGATCGTATTTATACGGTGAAAGCTGATTACTATATTAATGGCAGAAAAGTAAATAGCGAGCCTGTGGAACTCTTGTGCGGCACAGCAGAAGTAGATACAGTTATTACGATCGTTCCGGAAAATACATGGAGCACATATAATGGAGAACATTATATACTGGATACGTCAGACATGAAAATAGCAGTTACTGCTGAGTCGGAAAAGAATGTGCTGATATTACGCTATAATAAAACGAGTGGTGGAAGCAGTAGCGGAAGTGGTTCACATGCCTCGAACTATACAGTTTCTGTTGGTAATGTAAATAATGGTACGGTAACCGTTTCCTCTAAGGTTGCAGCTAAAGATGATACCATAATCATCACGGCGAGTCCAAATAAGGGATATGATCTGAAAAGCATCACTGTTTTGGACAAAAATGGAAATAGTATAAAGTATATTGAGAAGGACGGAAAATATATATTTAATATGCCGACCTCTAATGTAACGGTTTCTGCTTCATTTGTTAAGGATAACAGTCAGGCTGATAACAAGATGTTTGATGATGTCCTGCCGGGTTCTTACTATTATGATGCTGTAAAGTGGGCAATAGAAAATGATATTACAAATGGTAAGACAGAAAAACTCTTTGGTTCAGACGATCCTTGTACGCGAGGTCAGATCGTTACATTCCTTTGGAGAGCGGCAGGTTCACCTGAAGCATCTAAATCAGCAAACTTTACGGACGTAAATGATAATGATTATTATGCAAAGGCAATAGCGTGGGCTGTAGAGAGCGGAATAACTAATGGTACAGGAAAAGGTCTATTCTCTCCTGATGAGACATGTACCAGAGCTCAGTGCGTAGCGTTCTTATATCGTGCTGCAGGAATTCCTGATATAGATGGTATATCAGCATTTAATGACGTAGCATCAGACGCTTACTACGCAAAAGCAGTAATCTGGGCAGAACGGAATGGTATCACAAAAGGTATCAGTGATAATATGTTCGGTTCAGCTAACAGCTGTACTCGCTCACAGATAATCACATTCAGTTACAGATATGCTCAGTGCAAGTAAAAAATAGATAGGTTTATTAATAACTTTATCTAACAAAAAACGTCGTAGTTTACTACCGGTCATATATCGGATAGTAAGCTTACGACGTTTTTTATTATATCAATAAGGAAAGTTTAGCGCGCCCGGCGCGCTCACAGCGCTGCAGAACGCAAAGATAAAATCATTTACTGGATCAAATAGTTTATATTATTCGGTGTAAATATCGCTGCGTATCTTTTCGGAAAGGTCAGCAACGGTATTTTCGTCATATGACGCTGCAAACTCAGTCGATGTCATCACAGTCACGCCGATGCGCGCCATATCGTCGATGTTGGTGCGCTGTATCTCAGGCGTCTGCGATGAGCAGCAGTCCTCAAGCGCGATGACGTTATAGTCGAGCGATATCCCATCGTATGCCGTCGTGCGGATGCAGTTTGGCGTAGTAGTGCCTGTCAGTATTATGTTCCGTACACCTAAACGGCGTAAAATAAGATCGAGCTCTGTCTGAAAGAATGCGCTGAAGCGCGGCTTTATGATGATATAGTCCTCAGGACGCGGCGCCAGCGCCGCAGGCTCTTCTATGCTGCACGGGCCGGCGGAGCCCGGCGCGAGAACGTTTTCAGCGGATCTCCAGCATTCGTACCGCGTATTTTCAACGTCGCTTCCGTCAGGACGATATATACGCTTTACGTAAAACACAGGTATGCCCTTTTCGCGAGCTGCTTCTATCGCGGAAGCAAGCACAGGAACGGTAGCAGCCGCCCCGGCGATGCAGAGCGGAGAAGCAGGGTCGATAAAACCGTTTTCCATATCTATGATTATAAATGCGGAACGTGTTGTATTAGCTTTTCTTTTATGTGATGACATGATCGTTTACCTCGTAATTTATTATTCTGATGAATTTAATTGTAGCATATATTTATGCCATTTTGACATATAAAGCATTTTGTAGTATAGTATACAAGGTCATGCCGCAGACGCGGCAAAGACCGCGACAGTTCGTCAGCGCCATCCTGTCGTAAAACAAAACCAGGGCTACTGATGAAGACATTAGTGCGGGCGCTTTCATGCGTCCGCTTTTTAAATTTCGGGAGAAAAATATGTATACATTAAAAACAGAGCAGAGCTTCGACTCTGCGCATTTTCTTGCAGACTATGTGGGAAAATGCAGAAATATCCACGGCCACAGATGGCGTGTGATAATAGAGATACAAGGAGAAGCGCTGCTTGAGAGCGGCGAAAAGCGCGGCATGCTCGTTGATTTCGGAGACCTTAAAAACGATCTGAAAAAGCTCGCTGACGAGCTGGATCACTCGCTCATAATAGAAAGCGGATCGTTGAAGGATGCGACGATGGAAGCGCTGCGTGACGAGGAATTCCGTATAGTAGAATTCCCATTCAGGCCGACAGCTGAAAATTTCGCAAAATATTTCTACGACCGCATGAGCGGTCTCGGCTACAGAGTGCGCGAAGCGGTCGTTTACGAGACGCCAAACAACTGCGCGTCTTATTCGGAGGCATAGGCTGAAAATGACAAAATACAAAGTAGTAGAACATTTTGCAAGCATAAACGGCGAGGGGACTCGCGCAGGCCGGCTCGCGTATTTCATTCGTTTTAAGGGATGCGGGCTTTCATGCTCATACTGCGACACATCGTGGGCGAATCACGAGGACGCCGAGTTTACTGAAATGACGGCGCAGCAGATATATGACACCGTAAAGCTTTCAGGCATAACGAACGTAACGCTTACAGGCGGCGAACCTCTTATGCAGGAAGGGCTCGAAGAGCTTACAGACATGCTTCTTTCTGACGAAAAGCTCAGCGTAGAGATAGAAACGAACGGGAGCATCCCGCTCGATAAATTCATACCGGCTGACCCTGCAGCCAGACGCCCGATATTTACTATGGATTACAAGCTTCCGTCAAGCGGCATGGAGATAATGATGCTTACGGCAAACTTCGACCTGCTGGCTCCGCAGGACACGGTCAAATTCGTATCGGGCAGCATGGAGGATCTGGAACGCGCACGCGATGTCATAGATATGTACGGCCTGACTGAAAAATGCAGTGTTTATATAAGCCCTGTTTTCGGTCAGATAGATCCGGCAGATATAGTTGAATTTATGAAGGAAAACAGGATGAACGGCGTAAATCTGCAGCTTCAGCTGCACAAGCTGATCTGGGATCCTCAGGAGAGAGGAGTGTAAAACGATGGCGGAGCACGTAAAAAAGCAGATAGACCGGGACGCTATACGGGAGCATATACGCGGTATACTCGTCGCTCTCGGCGACGATCCGGACCGAGAAGGTCTTAAAGAAACGCCTGACAGGGTAGCGCGCATGTATGAAGAGGTCTTTGAAGGTATGAATTATACGAATGACGAGATCGCGGAGATGTTCGACAAGACATTTGAAGACGAGCTCGAGTTCTCTGAACAGTCGCAGGATCTTGTCATAGTGCGGGACATAGACGTTTTCAGCTACTGCGAGCACCATATGGCTCTCATGTACGACATGAAGGTGACTGTAGCGTATATACCGTCAGGAAAAGTCATAGGCCTCAGCAAGATCGCGCGTATAGCCGATATGGCAGCAAAGCGCCTGCAGCTTCAGGAGCGCATAGGATCTGACATAGCGGATATCATAGAAAAGGTGACAGGCTCAGACGACGTAGCCGTGCTCATAAGCGCGCGCCACAGCTGTATGACGGCGCGCGGCATAAGAAAATCAGACGCAAAGACATACACGGAAACGCTGCGCGGAAGATTCCGTGACGAGCCGCTTTTACAGATGAGAGTAAGATAAGACGAGAGGAATATAAAAATGACAGGAAGAACAAACGACGAAACACAGGGCATAACGCTCCTGGGAAACCAGGGTACAAAATATCCCGACGATTACGCGCCTGAAGTGCTTGAAACATTTATAAACAAACACCCGGACAACGATTATTTCGTAAAATTCAACTGCCCGGAATTCACGAGCCTGTGCCCGATCACAGGCCAGCCTGACTTTGCGACTATAACGATCTCATACGTTCCGGATATAAAAATGGTAGAGAGCAAATCACTCAAGCTCTATCTTTTCAGCTTCAGAAATCACGGCGACTTCCACGAAGACTGCGTAAACATCATAATGAAGGATCTCATAAAGCTCATGGAACCTAAATACATCGAAGTCTGGGGCAAATTCACGCCGCGCGGCGGCATCTCGATAGACCCGTACTGCAACTACGGCAAGCCGGGCACGCGCTGGGAAGACGTAGCGTGGAAGCGCCTCGCGGAGCACGACATGTATCCTGAAAAGGTGGACAACAGATAAAGTACAGATATCACGCGCCGGCGCGTGCCGTAAGAGTGATCTATTTATATATGTATTTATTTAAAAATTAATTATTTATTAAAAGGGGAAAATATGTGCACAGCAGCCACATACAAAACAAAAGACTTTTATTTCGGGCGCACGCTCGATTATGAATTCTCATACGGAAGCGAGATAGCAGTAATGCCGCGAAGATACCCGCTGAAATTCAGACATCCGGAAAGCAGCGTCGGCCCTGCCGACGAGCACTGGGCCATCATCGGGATGGCGCACGTCGTAAACGATCATCCGCTGTTTTTTGATGCAGTAAATGAAAAGGGCCTCGGCATGGCGGGACTGAACTTCGTAGGAAACGCGGTATTCGCCGAGCCTGCAGATACTGAGTCAACAGGAAAACTGAACGTAGCTCAGTACGAGTTCATAACATGGATACTTTCACAGTGCGCCGATCTGGATGAAGCACGCAAAAAGCTCGCAGTCATGAACCTGACAGGCGAGCCATTCAGTGAGCAGCTTCCTGCAGCACAGCTCCACTGGATTATCGCAGATAAAACAGGCGCTATAACAGTAGAATCGATGGCGGATGGTCTGCATGTATATGAAAATCCGGCAGGAGTCCTTACAAATAACCCACCGTTCGAGCAGCAGATGTTCCAGCTCAATAATTATGCGGCGCTGTCGCCTCGCCGGCCTGATAATACATTCGCGCCGGGCTTTGAACTGAACGCATACAGCAGAGGCATGGGAGCGCTCGGGCTTCCGGGAGACCTTTCATCGACATCGCGCTTCGTAAGAGCAGCTTTCACAAAGCTCAACTCTCACTCAGGCACCGGCGAAAACGAAAGCGTGAGCCAGTTCTTCCATATACTTGGCTCAGTAGACCAGCAGCGCGGCTGCTGCGAGGTGGAGCCGGGCAAGTATGAAATAACCATATACACATCATGCTGCAACGCAACAAAGGGCATCTACTACTATACGACATACGAAAACCACCAGATATCAGCCGTAGACATGCACAGAACAGACCTCGACAGCGAAGCTCTCACGTGCTACCCGCTGATAGAAACACAGCAGATAAATTTCCAGAATTAGGTATAAAAATATGAAATATATATACGCGCCGGGCTGCGCGCTCATGCTTTACGATAGAGAACTTGCAGAGCTTCTGAAAAAAAAGATAGAAAAGAGATATACGCTTGCAGACACGAGATACATGTGCTGTCTTGATGCAGAAACACCCGACAAAGATACTGCGATCATCACAACATGCACGTACTGCCACACGCACTACAGAACAATACAGCCGGATGCGCCGCATGTATTTTTTCTTGAGGATCTGGCTGAAAGCGGTGATTTTGATTTTCCTGATTACGGCGGCGCAGAAATGAGCATACACGACACCTGTTCCGGAAGAGCCGATGACCGTTACCTGAACACCGTGCGCAAGCTGCTGCAGAGAATGAACATCCGAGTAACAGAGCCGGAACGTTCGGGCAAGCGCGGTATATGCTGCGGCTCGTCGCTTTATGGCAGGCTGCCGATAGAAAAGGTCACTGAATTCATGAAAAAAAGAGCTGACCAGATGCCGTGTGAGGACGTAGTAGTATACTGTCCTACATGCGTGCAGAGCATAGCCATAGGCGGCAAACGACCGAGATATATACTTGATCTGCTTTTCGGACGCGAAACATCGCCGAGCGTCGGAAGCGGTGACAGCATAGATGAATGGAAAAAAGATCTCGGTAAATATCGTGAAGAAAACAGATAAGCGCAGCAATACTGATGCTGAATATGCATGAAGATAGTACAAAAGTGATTGAAATTCAACGACTGTACAGATTAAAAAACATAAAAAAATCAATCTATACATTTGACATGTTTTTTACGTTGTGCTAATCTAATGGCAGTTAAAAATTTTACACTACAAAGGATAGAGGCGCAGCAGCCAAAAGTATCCTGTGTTTATCAAGGCCGTCGCGAGGCTGCGGACACAGAGGAAAGGGGTCGCTGCCGAAGGCGGATGAGGCGAAACTCCGTCTGGGCATACGGAAAATATCCGTATGACTGTCGCATTTGTGCGGAGCGCTATACTTGATCGTACTCACAGCGGCCCGGCCGTAAACCGCAGAACAGACCGGACACCAGAGAAAAACCGAAAAATTAGATTTTAAGCAAACTCATAATAAGTAAACTTGAATTTTAACAAGGTAAAGATCACAGTCGATTACAGGGTCAACGCACAGAGCGTTGATCCTTTTTTAATGCACAAAATGCAGATAAATATGGAGAAGGAGAAAAAAGGTAATGCTGAATGAAAGACTCACTCGTATGAGAGAAAAATACTTTAATACTATCCCGGCTATAACGGCCGAGCGTCTGGTGCTCGCTACAGAAGCATATCAGAAATTTGCAGGCGATGTTGCGCCGGTATTCCGCGCAAAGATAGCAAAGTACGTTATGGAGCGCATGACTACGCTGATCATGGAAGATGAGCTTATAGTAGGTACGCCTACAAATACATACCGCGGAGCAAATCTGTTTCCTGAGTACACGTCAAGCTCATGGCTCATATCAGACATCGATGAGTTTCCGGTAAGAAAGACAGACCCTTACCGCATCAGCCCGGAGGACCGCGAAGCTATACTTGAAACACTCAAGTACTGGGAAGGCAAGGCAATAGAGGACATGGCGCCTGAGATCCTGCCTGATTACATAGAAAACGCGCGTCAGAAGGACCTTATCTCAGTAGGCTGCAGAAACGGCGTTTCAGGAGAAACGACACCTAATCATAAAAAATTCCTCGAGATCGGCCTTAAGGGATTCATGAAGGAATGCCGTGAAAATATTGACCGCGTAAAGGGCGGTACAAAAGAAAAACAGGAAAAGGTGGATTTCTGGAGAGCATGCATAATATTCTGCGAGGGCCTTATAACATACGCTCACAGAATGGCAGACGAAGCAGAACGCCAGGCGTCTGAGTGTGAAGATCCAAAGAGAAAGCAGGAGCTGCTGACTATAGCTGAAAACTGCAGAGTAGTTCCTGAAAACCCGCCGCAGAACTTCTGGCAGGCGCTTCAGATGATCTGGTTCATACAGGTAGCGTTCCATATAGAAGCACCGACTACAGCATGCGGCTTCGGAAGATTCGACCAGTATATGTATCCTGCATTCAAGGCTGATCTCGACAGCGGCGCCATAAACGACGACAGCGCGCTCGAACTTCTTGAATGCTTCTACCTCAAGTGCTGCGAAGTATATGAAGTCCGCGACAAGTGGTACGCGAAATCATTCGCAGGCTACCCGATGTGGGAAATACTCGTAGTAGGCGGCCAGACACCTGACGGCAAGGACGCAAGTAATGAGCTCTCATACCTCTGCCTCGATGCAGCCGCAGATCTGCAGACTACACAGCCTGTACTCGCAGTAAGAGTATTTGAGGGCACACCTGAGCCTCTTATCAGAAAAGGCGCTGAAATGATCCAGCAGGGCATGGCTAATCCGGGATTCTTTAACGACGAGGCAGCTATAAAGATGACGCTCGGTAAGGGCTGCACTATGGAGGAAGCGAGAGACTGGACTATAGTAGGCTGCATACAGCCGGGACCGGGAGGCGGCACTACAGACGGTTCGCCTGACGCAGGCTACGTAAACGCCCCTAAGGTACTTGAGCTTGTTCTCCATAACGGTATCGACCCGGCGACGGGTGAAAGGCTTGGACTTGAAACAGGAGATCCGAGAGATTTCAAGACATTTGAAGATCTCGTAGAAGCTCTTAAAAAGCAGCTTGTTTACTGCTACAGGATGATAAAGGACGGATACGACCTTATGGTCCCTTACCACAGCGTAAACTACCCTGTAATATTCGCTTCCATGGCTATGCAGGGCTGCGTTGAGTCAGGAAAGTCAGTCCAGGAGGGCGGCGCGAAGTACACTACTGCAGGGATGTTCATAACAGGTGCAGCAAACCTCGGCGACTCTCTGACAGCTATAGAAGACCTTGTATACAACAAGAAAAAGATAACGATGGACGAGCTCATAAAAGCGCTCGACAAGAATTTCGAAGGCGAAGAACGTATGCGCCAGATGCTCATAAACGAGCCTCCTAAGTACGGAAACGACGACCCGCACGCAGACGCGATGGTACGCGACCTCCTGAAGTTCTGCGCGGACACAGTTCAGGAATGGGAAGACTCAAGAGGCGGACATTACTCATTCAGTAATCTGTCACAGACGGTAAATATCTCACACGGCGAAGTGTGCGGAGCTACACCTGACGGACGTCTTGCAGGCGAGCCTTACTGTGACAATGCTTCGCCGACTATGGGACGTGACCTCAACGGCCCTACAGCTACGGTAAAATCAGTAGCTGCCATAGACCAGAGCAACTTCCATGACGGCGCGCTCTTCAATCTGAGATTCGACCCTAAGGGCATCCAGGGCGAAAAGGGCATTCAGATAATCGAGGGAGTTATAAAGACATACTTCGAAAACGGCGGCGAACACATACAGATAAATGTCGTTGACGATGAAACGCTCAAAAAGGCGCAGCAGAAGCCTGAAGACTACAGAGGCCTTATGGTCCGTGTAGCCGGTTACATGGCTTACTTCACAGAACTCGACAAGGCGGCGCAGGACACTATCATATACAGAACTGCGCACCTTAAGTAATGCAGGGCGGGGTGCTCACGGCTCCGGTAGGCGGCATACAGAAATTCTCTACAGAAGACGGTCCCGGCATAAGGACGACCGTCTTTCTGAAGGGCTGTCCGCTGAACTGCCGCTGGTGTCATAACCCGGAGCTCATAAAATACCTTCAGCAGCTCATAAGGATGCCGAACAGCTGCATAAAGTGCGGCAGCTGCATAGAAGAATGCCCGCAGAAAGCGATATTCGTAAACAGCGAGGGCGAGATAGATATAGACAGAGAAAAATGCGATGTCTGTCTTAAATGCACAGAAACATGCTATGCAAAAGCGCTTCAGCCTGTAGCCGATATGATGACTGCAGAGCAGGTCATGAAAACAGTAGAGCAGGACAGCCAGTTCTACAGGCACACAGGCGGCGGCATGACTGTCAGCGGCGGAGAGATGCTGACACATGCGCGTTTCGTAGCAGAGCTTATAGACGAAGCCGCAGCGCGCGGAATAAACGTCTGTCTCGATACATCCGGCTGCGGAAGCGGCGATGACCTTGAAAGGCTTGCATCACGTGAAAATGTGACTGATATCCTGTACGACATGAAATGCATAGATGAAGAAATACACAGATCAGCAACAGGAAGAAGCAATGATATAATACTCGAAAATCTCAGACGCCTGGCGTCTGACGAAACGCTTCGCGCAAAGCTTCAGATGCGCATGCCGCTCATAAAGGGGCTTAACGATG
This sequence comes from uncultured Clostridia bacterium, assembly GCA_934255545.1. GTDB lineage: Bacteria > Bacillota > Clostridia > Peptostreptococcales > Anaerovoracaceae > CAKQOE01. Next base: position 83,496 of record CAKQOE010000003.1, read on the forward strand.
ACTGGAGCCTGATAGAGCGCACGGCTGAGCTTTACAGGGAACTCGGTATAAAGCGCGTAACGCTCCTGCCGTATCACAGCCTCGGCCTCATAAAAGAAAAACACCTCGGAGGCGAGCAGACAGAGTTTGAGCCGCCGGACGACGAGTACGTTGACAGGATAAAGAGCTTTTTTGAAGAGGAATGCGGCATGGAGGCTGAGATACTCGGCAAGCTTTAAGCGCGCATTGTATGTGCGCAGCGCGGCCTCAGCCGCAAGATGCATGTGCGGTGACGCACACGAAGATAAAAACTTGTTATTGAAATATTTTACATAAATCAAATTTGATGGACATTCAGGCGGTGACGAATTTTTTACCGATTAATACTGTATTTTTATACTAAATCCGTCTGTTTTTACCATATATAAAGTTATAATCCGTTATATTTATCTAAGGAAGGAAAGATATTATGAGCAAGGATTCAGGTGAATCAAAAGAAAACAACTCGCTCAAGCGCAGACTGACGTCACGCCACCTTTCAATGATCGCCATAGGCGGTTCGATCGGTACGGGACTCTTCCTCGCGATGGGCGGAACTATACGTGACGCGGGCCCCGGCGGCGCGATGGTAGCGTATATGATAATGGGAGCAGTAGTATTCTGCATGATGACTGCACTCGGCGAAATGGCTACAAAGCTGCCTATACCGGGAGCGTTCACATCATACGCAAACAGATTCATAGATCCTGCGTGGGGATTTACAAACGGCTGGGCTTACTGGTTCGGCTCATCAATGACAGTTGCGGCAGAGCTCATAGCCGGAGCCATAATCATAAAATACTGGTTCCCGGGAACTAACTCATCGCTGTGGGCAATGCTGTTCCTTGCAGCGCTGCTCGCTATAAACCTGTTCTCGGTAAAGGGCTTCGGAGAAGCCGAGTTCTGGTTTGCAGGCATTAAGGTAGTCGTAACTATCATATTCCTCATCGTAGGCGTTCTTATGATCGTAGGCATCATGCACAGCGGCGAGGAAGCAGGATTCCACAACTGGGTGCTCGATGGCGGCGAAGCCGGAAAAGCACCGTTCATAAACGGCATCGGAGGTATCATAGGGATATTCATGGTAGCGGCCTTCTCGTTCTCAAATACAGAGCTCGTAGGTCTGAGCGCCGCTGAGGCAGAAAATCCAAGCAGAGACGTTCCAAAGGCTATAAACAGCGTATTCTGGAGGATCATGATATTCTACCTCGGTACTATATTCGTTATAGCTACACTCATCCCGTTCACAGAGCCTTCACTGCTCAGCGCTGCAGAAGACAACGTAGCAGCTTCACCGTTCACTATCATATTCAGAAACGCAGGCTTTGCGGCAGCAGCTTCTGTGATGAACGCAGTTATCCTCACATCAGTTCTTTCGTGCGGTAATTCTTCATTATACGCAGCATCAAGAACACTTCAGCATATGGCTGAAAAGGGAGACGCGCCTAAGTTTTTCGCAAAGATCAGCAGCCACGGCGTTCCTGTAAGAGCCGTACTCGCTACTTCTATCATAGCAGCTTCAGCGTTCGGCGCCTCACTTATAGGCGACGGCAGAGCTTATACTGCAGCTTACTACCTGTGCGGTATCGCAGGCATATACAACTGGCTGACTATCAGCGTTGCACACTATAAGTTCAGAAAAGGCTGGGTAAAGCAGGGACATTCACTCAATGAACTCGAATACAAGTCACCGTTCTTCCCTTACGGTTCGTGGTTCTGCATCATCATATGCATTATCATATGCTTCGGCGCGAACTGGTGGGTATTTACGGACTTCAACTGGTTCGACTTCCTCACATGCTATGCCATCATCCCGCTTTCAATAGTCATGTTCTTCGTTTACAAGCACGTAAAGAAGACAAAGTGGGTAAGATACGAGGATATGGACTTCACACCGCCTGAGGGTGTTACTCGCAAAGACATATCAGCATAATATATAAGCAAAGTAATAAATACCCATATATGTCAGTAAGCTGCGCTCACGCGCAGAACAAGCTGACGACGCGCCCGGCGCGTCAACAGGACCTGCAGCCGTTGCTTTCTGCGGTTATGAGCAGCCGCTGCAGGTCTCCTTCTCCAGCCCCACCCCCCCCGCCCCAAAAAAGCGAGAAACAAAAAACAAACCAAAAACAAACAAAACACAACACAAAAACGCGCCGTCCATCCGGACCGCGCGTTTTTCCACACCCTGAAATCAAAACTACAGGACGCCTGAGTATTTAAAGCGTCTTTTTATTTATCACTTTTTCTGCTTGAAGCGACCTCCATATAAACAGAACTCAAAAGCACAAGCCCGGCCCCGATCCAGCCTGCGGCTCCCATAGCTTCATTGAGCAGTATGACAGATATGACACAGCCTGAAGCAGGTTCCATGGCAAATATAACGCCTGCGCGGTTAGCCGGGACATACTGCTGGCAGACGGACTGCAGCAGGAAAGCAGCAGCGCTGCAGAAAAGCCCCAGGAACACTATAGTTCCGAGATGGAGCGGAGTTATATGTATATCGCTGAACGATCCGGTAAACAGAGCAGCCGCCGACGTCCACAACGCGACAAACGCCATGAGCAGCGTCGTAAACAGCATAGGATCAAAATCATTTTCAGCCGGAGCTTTATCATGCTCGCCGTCAGCAGCCTTCACGTCAGATCCGCTGCCGCGCGATATCCTGTCAAGAAATATTATATGAAGCGATCCGGCAACGGAGGCCACCATGCACAGCAGATCGCCGGCATTCAGCGCAAGCCCGGCCATGCCCGGCGTATAGCTTAAAAGAAGCACGCCGACAAAGCATATTATGATACTGCGCGCTATGATCCCGTTTATCTTTACCTTAAACAGTATCCTGTTTATGATCGGCACGAAAACGAACGTCAGACACGTAAAAAACGATGCGCGCGCCGATATAGTGTACTTTATGCCTATAGTAGAAAAAACGTACATGCCGGTTATGAAAAACGACAGCATGAAAGCCTGTTTTATGACTTTGAGATTTATACGCGCGAGATTCCTGTGAAACACAACTGCCAGTACAGCCGCGGCCACGAGAAACCTTACCGGAAGTATAAAAAACGTAGGCTGGTCCTCGACTATCTTTGTAGCCGGGTAGCTAACGCCCCATAAAAGCGCCGCGATAAATATCCCGGCCGCGCCTAAAAGCTCCTTTTTATCAGCAATGCGGCCGTTTTTTCCGGCTCCGCCCTTACTGCCGCCGGCGGCAGCGCTCTGATGTATATTATTAGTATTCTTTTCCATGATCCTTCCTCTTTTTATTAAAAACACAACATACTATTATATATCAAAAATATGCAAGTGAAAATATTTATGTGACAGACTTGCGGCTGAAATAACTGCACATAAAAAATATACAGCAGCAAAAATATATGATGTAAGCATGAGCGCGCATAACAAAACCGTTTGCGATAGAAAAGCTCAGAAAATGCATGGCTGATCTTGTGCGCCGATGGTGATTGACTCAGCAGTACAGGAATGGTATCATTTTCTAGAAATAAATAATATGATATGATATTTTGCAGGCGTCACCGCCTGTGCGAAACCGGCCGGAAGCGACCGCTCAATATGGTATGCGCCATACATCGTGGGCGGTCGTTTCTGCGCAGCCGTTTAAATGCAGAAAATATATAAAATATGTAAAGGAAATAAAAAAATTATGGGAAATAATATAAAAACTGTAAAGCTTCCCGACGGAAGCGAGATGCCGAAACTCGGACAGGGCACATGGCAGATGGCGGAAGACGATGCAAAAATGGAAAGAGAGATAGCCGGTCTGCGCCACGGCATAGAGCTCGGCATCCGCATGATAGACACAGCGGAGATGTACGCAGAAGGCAAGGCGGAAAGCCTCGCGGGCGACGCTATAAAGGGTCTGGACCGCAGCGAGCTTTATATAGTCAGCAAGGTCTATCCGCAGAACGCCAATAAAAAGCATATGTTCAGCAGCCTTGAGCGCAGCCTTAAGCTGCTCGGAACAGACTATCTGGATATGTACCTGCTCCACTGGCGCGAGGACGCTGACCTCGCGGAAATGGTCTGGTGCATGGAAAAGCTTAAGGATGAGGGCAAGATAAAGCGCTGGGGCGTGTCTAACTTTGATGTGGCAGACATGGAGGACCTGTGGAAGGTGCCTGACGGCCACCGCTGCGTTATGAACCAGGTGCTTTATAACCTCGGAACGCGCGGTATAGAGTACGACCTTATCCCGTGGCAGCGCGAGCACGGCGTGCCGTTTACAGCGTACAGCCCTGTAGGCCAGGCGGGCGCGCTCGTAACGCAGGACGGCGTATCAAAAGCGCAGATGATGAGCGATAAAAACGTAAACGAAGTAGCTGCGCGCCTCGGCGTGTCAGTAGTCCAGCTCCTGCTGGCGTTTTCTATGCGTTTTGATGATTTTGCGTCTATCCCTAAGGCAGTGGGATTCGATCACATAGACGAAAACGCAGCAGCGCTTGACATCGCTCTGAGCGATGCAGATATAGAACAGCTTTCAGCTTCATTTCCGGCGCCTTTGAAGAAGATCGAGATAGAAAAGTATTAATATAATGTTAAAATGCAGGGCGCCCGCTCAAATGGGCGTCTTTTGCAATAAATGGATGATAAAAAAGAGTGAAATTATGAAGACTGTAATATACTTTCTGACAACTATAATAGCAACGTCCGCCGGCGGCGTAAGTGGCATGGGCGGCGGTATAATCATAAAGCCGGTGCTTGATCTTATGGGCGATTTTACGCCGCAGACCATAGGCGTGATGTCGGCGACAACAGTATTTGTGATGTCGCTCGTTTCAACGTGGAGAAATATACGAAACGGCATAGAGATAAAAAAGGATGTAGCGGTCACAGTCGCGCTCGGATCGGTGGCCGGAGGCCTCGCAGGGCAGAAGATATTTTCCGTTATCGCGTCAAACGCCCCGGACAGCGCATTCGTCATAAGGATGCAGAATATCATACTTTTTATAGTGGTCATGTCCATACTGCTGTACATGAAAAATAAAGACCGCATCACGTCGCGCGATTTAAAGGGCGCAGTGCCTGTATTCACGTCAGGGCTGGCACTCGGCATGATCGCGTCATTTCTCGGCATAGGCGGCGGCCCGCTGAACGTCGTGATATTCATATACCTCTTCTCATACAGCTCAAGATCGGCAGCAGCCTGCTCGCTTATAACAGTGCTTTTCTCACAGTTCTCAAAGCTGACGCTGGCAGCCGCCGGAGGCGATTTCGCAGGCGTAAACTGGGCGATCCTCGGCCCTATGCTCATAGCAGGAGTAGCCGGAGGCTTCATATCAGGCGCCATAAGCCGCCGCATCTCAGACCGCGGTGTAGATATCGTATTTAACACCATACAGGTGTGCGTGCTTGGCATGTGCGTCATAAACATAATAGCGGCGTGACCGGATGATCCGCCGCGCCGGGCGGCGGGGGTCAGCAATTTAGGTGAGGCGGTTGATCTGCTGACTTTTTAAGCGCCGGCAGGTCAACAAATTGTTCATACAGCTGATCTGCTGACTTTTTAAGCGCCGGCGGGTCAGTAAATTGTTCATACGGCTGATATGCTGACTTTTTAAGAGCCGGCAGGTCAGCAAATTGTTCATACAGCTGATCTGCTGACTTTTTGTGAGCCGGCAGGTCAGCAAATTGTTCATACAGCTGATCTGCTGACTTTTTAAACGCCGGCAGGTCAGCAAATTGTTAATACGGCTGATCTGCTGACTTTTTAAGAGCCGGCAGGTCAGCAAATTGTTTATACGGCTGATATGCTGACTTTTTAAGCGCCGGCAGGTCAGCAAATTGCTCATACGGCTGATATGCTGACTTTTTAAACGCCGGCAGGTCAGCAAATTGTTTATACGGCTGATATGCTGACTTTTTAAGCGCCGGCAGGTCAGCAAATTGCTCAGACAGCTGATATGCTGACTTTTTAAACGCCGGTAGGTCAGCAATTTGCTCATACGTCTGATTTGCTGACTTTTCTGAGCTTGCAGATTATCATTTACAGGATACTATACCTACAAAGAAGCATAAGTTTTGGAAATGTGAGTCGAAAACTCTCGACGAAATATAAGTTTTTGAACTACAAGTCAAAAACTTATGACAACATAAAAAATTTCGACTTTAAAATTTATGATTTTACAATAAAAAATAATATGTATAAGCTAATATATTACAGGGCGTGATCAGGTCCTGTTTTTTATTTTGAAAATCACCGACTTTCAAATGAAGTGACATTATCCGTCCATGTAAAAATGTTAAAATAATACGGGAGCAAAATAACCTGATATCAATAAGTAAATCAGTAATAATACGCCCCGCAGGCGCCCGGCGCCTGACAGGCCGCGCCGGGCGCGGCTTTCCCGCAAAAACACATTGCAGCCGCCGTTCCGGCCGCTGCCTTCCCGCAGTACATCACATACACGATAAAGGAGCACAAAATGCCGGCAATAAAACGCACAAGAAAAGAAATAGACGCATTTATAAGGCAGCTACAGTCAGAGAAACTATCAGTCATAGACCGGGCTATCTGTACAGCAACATACGCCCACAGCGGCGCAGTCCGCAAAGGAACAGCCGTCCCGTATATCCTGCACCCACTTGAAGCAGCAGCAATAATAACCCAGGTAATAGCCGAGCAGCGCGGCACCGCGCCCGATGCCATGACGCCGTCCGATAACTTCATAATAGCCGCAGCCATCCTCCACGACACCGTAGAGGATACAGACCTGACCACAGAAGATATAAAAACACTATTCGGCCCAGAAACCGCAGCCCTCGTAGCCGCCGAGACCGAAAACAAACGCGGGTCACGCCCGGCAGCCGAAACATGGAAGCTGCGCAAAACAGAATCCATAAAACACCTCGCAGCCGCTTCAGAAGACGCTAAACTTGTGGCGTTTGGCGATAAGCTTTCAAACCTGCGAACTCTCGCCGCAGATCACAGGCGGCTTGGAGATGCACTTTGGGAGAGGTTTAATCAGAAAGATCCTGCGGAGCATGGTTGGTATTATGGAGCTATGGGGATGATCTTTGAGAAAGCGTTTAGTGGGATGCTTTTGTTTAAAGAGTACAGAGATCTGTATAGTACGGTTTTTAATATACAAGACTGATCAATATCAATGTAAGGAGGCGCATAGTAAATGAAATTTAAGCTTGATGTATATGGAATAATGTTATATCTGAATATTACAGATTATAAGAAAACAACAGCAGCCAATATGTATGACGAATGGTGTGGAACTGAGCTTTATATATGTAATGAAGAAAATGTTATTTTAAGCGTACCGGATGGTGGTGTGTTTGCTTCATATGAGATAGACTATATAAAGAAAAGCTTAAAAAGCTTACTGGATGGAAATATTAAGAAAATTACAGAACTTGAATTTGTTGAACCTGGTATCCAAATTATATTGCATCCCGGAAGAGATAAAGATTTTGATGATGAGTATCATGGTAATATTAAAGAAAATGAAATTATTGATATAGGAGTCGAATTAAAGATTTATTTTTGGTATGGAAGCCCTACAGAAAACTATATTAGTGTGTTGCTTGAACGAGAAAAAACAGAAAAATTATATAATTATATGAGATCAGTAACATTTGAAGCTTCTAAGGATGATCTTGAAATACAAAAACTTATTGCAGAAGGGACGATATACTCTTGATTTAGTTTTAATGGAATATACTAGAAATATTGATAGTTATTAACTAAAACTTCCCATACCTAAAATGGGTTCCGTACCTTAAAAAATCAGAATAGTTTTGTGCCATACTGGACATGGCATAGATCCTTCCTGGTCTGTTGGTTTTCAGTCAATTCCATTATACCGGACGGAACGGATCTATGCCTTTTTTATTGGCTGAAATATTGAATTTTCAAGGTTAAACACATCGTATTGATGTGGGAAGTCTTAGTAATTTATTATTCAGCAAGAAGCCAGTCTATCAGATTCAACGATTTAATACCGTCATATGAATTTATATAATTACGATCCATTGATAATACGATTTTTTCGTAGTTGTCGGGGATCATACGCAGAGGACGAAGCTCTCGCTCACGAGTTTCAGGCGACTGCATACTTTCAGTTACCTGAATGTATATTTTATCATTAGGCTTTTCCGCAACAAAGTCAACTTTCATTTCTCCTACTTTTCCGATATATACTCGGTAGTCACGGTGGAGCAGCTCTAAAAATACTATATTTTCGATAATATGACCGCGGTCGGCATCACGGTATCCGAGAAGCATATTACGGAAGCCCATGTCAATTATATAGTTTTTCCCAAGGGTCTTCAGAAGCTGTTTACCTTTTACGTCGTATCTTCCGACAGAAAAGAAGATAAACGCATTGTGAAGCATAGCGATATATTTATCTACTGTTTTTCCTGCAATACCCTTTGTTTTACCTGTTTTTATGTCACCTTCATTTGAAAGTACATTGCCTATACTGTTTGGAGAGGTAATGCTTCCAATGTTGGAGCATAGAAACAGCACTATCTTCTGAAGGAGCATCTGATCACTTCCATTGTTGCGCTGCAGAATATCACGCAGTACAACGGTAGCGTATATACCCTCCAATGCTTGATTGCTCCTTGCTTCATTAAATTTGTATTCTCTTAGTATAGGCATTCCGCCGAACTGAAGATATTTTTGAAATTTTTCATCCATCGAAATATCAGGTGCAAATTCATAGAAATCAAGGAATTCTTTAAACGACAGCGGGAGCATTCGTATCTCAACATATCGACCGGAAAGGAGCGTTGAAAATTCTGTGGACAGCAGATAGGCGTTAGAGCCGGTAATATATATATCTACATCAAAATCCAGACGGAATGATTCGATCGCCTTTTCCCAATGCTCTACAGCCTGAAGCTCATCAAAGATAAGGTATGTCTTTTCGTTTCCTGCGATTCGTTCGCTGATGTAGTCGTAAAAAGAAAGATGATCTGTCAAGTCGCGATAACGCAGAGATTCCATGTTCATATGGATGATATTGGAATCAGGTATGCCTTGTTCAGTCAGATAGCCATGAAAAAGATCAAGCAATGATGATTTTCCGCAACGGCGGATGCCTGTAACGATTTTTACCAGATCCACATCCTTATTTTGAATAAGCTGGTCCAGATATTGAGGCCTGTTAATAAGTTCAGCCATAATGCGCACCTCCTAGCTTTTTTTAATATATTATACCCGAAATTGCACGTAAATAAAGAGTTTTAGAATTAGAAGTCGGAAACTTCTGATAAATTTAAAGTTTTCGACTTTAAAATCAAATAAAGTATCCATATAGGCACTTACATTATTTTGGAAAAATTGCTCCCTTAGACTGAAAGTGACACGATCCGTCCATGTGGAAATGGTAAAATAATTAGTGGATAGGATAACCGGAAATCAATTAATAAGTAAACAAATCGGCAGGTGTTCGGCGCTTTATAGAGTGTGTAGATTTAAAGAAAATGTTTAAAATTGATATAATTAGTAGCATAATTTTTAATAATGTTATATGATCTAAATATATTACTTAATGTATATATTTTATTAAGAGAGCAATATATTTTGTCATTGATATAAATTATGGATGAAGCACAATTCAGGGGGAACAATAATAAGTCAGGATTTTTTTGAGTACCATATAAATTTAATGAGAGAAAAATACCCTAAATATAAAGATTATAAGGATTATCATATTTTCACTTTACTGTGCATAAAGTATTTTTTCTATAGTGAAGGCGGAGTGGCATTTGATCAGGATATTATTGAAGAATTTTTGACGGACGGAGCTAATGATGGAGGCATATCAGATACTTCAATAGATGAAGCTACATATAGATTAGAGCATGATGTATGGCCTAATGGAATAGAATCAATAATTTTTATACTATATAAGCCAGTTGGATTAGGTGTAGAAAAAAACATAATAAAAAAAGATAAGCGTTTAGTTTATTTTTTAAATGCAGCAGTTAAGAAAAAGCATACTTATAGAGTTGGGTTTGATACATGTTTTACTTCTGCACTAGTAAAATATAAAGATTGTTTAGAAATTGCGTCTATAGATTCTTGTGAAGCAGCTAGGTTTTCTATGTATATTGATTCTGAAATGAATGCGTATCCATGTTCTTTTGATAACCAATGTGGAAAGTATAAAGTATCGTTGAATAATAGAAAAATAATAGATATATGGAATAGTATTGAATTTAATAATTTTAGAAAAGTGAGCAAAAGTAAATGTGATTTATGCTTAAATTCCAATATATGTAATCTAGAATGCAAGTTAGATCTTGGAATTGATTTATGTTGATAATGTTAGTTTATTGCAATAATGTTGAAATATATTTACATATTTATATATTTATATATTCTACATTCCATTTATATTAAAATATTGCTGGTATGATATAATGAATGATATAACTATTGGATATTATGATAATAATGCAACAAAGTTTATTAAAGAAACGATTGATGTGGATTTTTCAGAAATGCAGAATCGCTTTTTGAAATATATACCATACGAAGGGCATATATTGGATTTTGGTTGCGGTTCAGGTCGAGATACATTAGCTTTTATTAATCAGGGATATACGGTTGAACCTGTTGATGGCTCAAGAGAAATGTGCAGGATCGCTTCTGGGATTACAGGAATTTATGTACGCCAGATGCTATTTTGTGACTTGAATGAAAATGCACGGTATGATGGAATATGGGCTTGTGCATCTTTGCTACATTTAAAAAGAAATGAATTGTCTGATGTATTTGTTAAAATGCATAGAGCACTCAAGAATAGCGGTGTTGCATATGTTTCTTTTAAGTATGGTGATTTTGAAGGAGAACGGAACGGCAGGTATTTTACGGATATGACAGAGGAACGCTTTAACGGAATTTTGGAAGTTACTGGTGGATTTTCCGTAGATGATATGTGGATTACAGGTGATGTAAGGGATGGCAGGAGTAGTGAACGATGGATGAATGTTATTCTCCGCAAGAAGAATATGATTTAAATATTGATAAAAAATACTATAATAGGCTTGATATTGATGGATTTGCACAAATGATGAAGGATCCGTCATACTGTTACAAATTTTACTGGCTGGAAGCTATCGTGCGTTTGATTGCAGAAAGAGTTGAAAAAACCACTTTTGACGACATTATAGATAAAATGATAACTATTGCATGGTATTCTGTAAGGGAGTTTCATATTCATTTAAGCGGATTACAGGCGGATGGTGTTGTGCGGGACGGTTTGGAGCGTGCTGTATTATTACTGAGTGAGCTAAGTGGTCTTGAGGCAAATGCTTCTGAGATTGAAATTATAAATGCGATTAAGGAGTATAATTCCCAGCTTAAGAAAGCAAAGGAACAACTTACTAATATGGTTCCATATAGAGCGCTTGCAGGATTTTTTACACATTATGATGAGAATGTTAAGTGGGGCAGCGTGCGTAGAATGACTGAATATATAAATAGAATAAATAATTTTGCTACGCCGCTTCCGTATACTCTTGGTGAGAGCAGCAGGCTTAAGAAAGAGGTCTATTTTGATAACGACTGGATAAAAATGATTCAGGATAATACTGTAAATATTTTGGGTTGGATTCAGTATGAGAAAGTAAAATGGCTTCAGAACAATAATCCGGAAGTGCCAGGACTGGTATATAAGCTTGCTCCTGCTGATGATAAGGTTAGGAAATTGGGAAATGTAAGGAAGTTATGGGAAGGCATAATGGATGTATGCGTAGTAAATGATGTGTTTACAGGAAAGTCTGTTAATGCAAATCAGTATGATGTGGA
>CAKQOE010000004.1 GCA_934255545.1 uncultured Clostridia bacterium
GATAACGTAGTAATGGAGATCGAACTGATCCACAAGATCGCTATCGAAGAAGGACTCAGATTCGCTATTCGTGAAGGCGGAAGAACAGTAGGTTCAGGCGTAGTAACTGAGATCATCGAGTAATTCAGACTCTTAAAAACTGAAAAATAATACCGGTATAATGAAAGAGACTGCTTTGGGCAGTCTCTTTCTGCGTTTTTGAAGTTTTTAAAGCGAAGCGGTGAGCAGTCTGGCGTGTTTAAGACATTCTGTGCTGAAGCATGATATGAAATATAAATGATAAGTTGCGGCATAATGATAGATAATTACCAAAAGCCTTAAATAACAATACTTTCAGGGTTTGAGATATTTGTATCATGTATACAAGACATGAAGAACAGTAAATGAAACACTAGGATAAGTGTACAATACTCGTTTCCGCAAAGCATTGAAATATGGCAATTTTATTGATTAAGAAAAGTAAAAAAGCGTCAAAAAAATTAAAAATAATGCTTGCATTACATAGTGATATATAGTATACTAAGTGAGCGTGTTCTGGGACGGCTATGTCCATGGAATGGACACGGTTATCGCAGAAAACATTGGAAATTCAACGTTTCTAATATATAAACGCATTGCGATGAAGCAGGAAGTTACTGCGCTATCAGAGAATTTCTGCTGAGAAATGTCCGCTCGGGAAGCGGGCGCGGGAATCCGGATTTTATTTTTGTGAGTTAAAAAACACGAAACACCCGGACGAGTGTGAAAGACGAAATCCCTCGCACAGAAATAGCGAAAACGTGCGAAAATCAAGGAGGTAAAGACTAATGAGCAGTCAGAAAATCAGAATCAAGTTAAAGGCTTATGATCATAAAGCATTAGATCAGAGCGCAGCAAAGATCGTTGAGACAGCTAAGAAGACAGGCGCTGAAGTTTCAGGTCCTATTCCGCTGCCAACAGAAAAGGAAGTAATCACTATCTTAAGGGCTGTACACAAGTACAAGGATTCAAGAGAACAGTTTGAACAGAGAACTCATAAGAGACTCGTTGATATCCTCAATCCTGCTCCAAAGACTGTAGATGCTCTCATGAAGCTCGATATGCCAGCAGGCGTAGATATCGAAATCAAGTTATAAGACAGTTACTAAGATCAATATAGATTTTTCGAAAAGGGTGCGTCAGTTTACTGAAATGCAAATGATGGCGTACTTACGCAAGGATTTCGAAAGGATATATCCGAACGGTCCTTTTGAAAGCCCGCTGCCGGGAAATCTCCGCTTAGTATGATCGTCACAGGCGATCCGCTGTAAGAGAAACAAGGAGGATTCAAGAATGAACACAATCTTAGGAAAAAAAGTCGGAATGACTCAGATTTTTTCCGAAACAGGCGAAGCGATTCCTGTAACAGTAATCGAAGCTGGTCCTGTAGCTGTAACACAGATCAAGACTACAGAAACAGACGGATATGAAGCTGTACAGATCGGTTACGTTGATGAAAAGGCTCACAGAGTTACGAAGCCTATGAAGGGTCACTTCGAAAAGGCTGGCGTTGCTGCTAAGAAGCACCTCGCTGAAGTAAGAGTCGAAAATGCTTCTGAATATTCACTCAATCAGGAATTTACAGTTGAGATATTCGAAGCAGGCAAGAAGCTTGATATCACTGGTACTTCAAAAGGTAAGGGTACTCAGGGTAACATCAAGAGACACGGACACCACAGAGGTCCTATGGGTCACGGTTCAAAGCACAAGAGACTTGCCGGCGGTCTGGCTGCAGGTACTTATCCTTCAAGAGTATTCAAGGGTAACGATGGTCCTGGTAGAATGGGTCGTGAAACTGTTACAGTACAGAACATCGAACTCGTAAAGGTAATTCCGGAAAGAAATGTACTTCTCGTTAAGGGATCTGTTCCGGGCAATAAGGGCGGTATTCTCAGAATCCGTTATGCCGTTAAAGGTCAGGAATAATAAGATTTTCGGAAGGAGGATTTGAAAATGGCTAAAGTAACCATGCTTAACATGGCAGGCGAAGCAGTCGGCGATATCGAACTGAACGATTCAGTATTCGGCATCGAAGTAAATGAATTCGCAGTGCATGAAGTAATAAAGAACTATCTCGCTAATCAGAGACAGGGCACTCAGTCAGCAAAGACTAGAGGCGAAGTAAGAGGAGGCGGCAGAAAGCCGTTCAGACAGAAGGGTACTGGTAGAGGCAGACAGGGAAGCCTTACTTCTCCAAGCCACATTGGCGGCGGCGTAGTATTCGCACCAAAGCCAAGAGATTACAGCTACTCAGTTCCAAAGAAGGTAAAGAGACTTGCTATCAAGTCTGTTCTCACTTCTAAGGTTCAGGAAAATGAAATAATCGTTCTTGATTCACTTTCATTTGAAGCTCCAAAGACAAAGGACATGGTAAATGTTCTTAAGAATATAAAGGCTGCAAAGAAGGCTATCATCGTTATGGACGAAAAGGACGAAAACGTTATAAAGTCAGCAGCAAACATTCCAGGAGTTAAGACAACTCTTGTAAGCACAATGAACACATATGAGGTTCTTAATGCCACAAGCTTTATCGTAACAAAGGAAGCTGTTAAGAAGATCGAGGAGGTGTACGCATAATGAAAACTCCTTATGACGTAATATTAAAGCCTGTTATCACAGAAAAAAGTATGGATGATGCACAGGAAAGAAAGTACACATTCAAGGTTGCAACTGATGCTAACAAGACTGAAGTAAAGATCGCTCTTGAAGAGATCTTTGGTATCGAAATCGCAAAGGTTAACATCATGAACTGCAAAGGAAAGTTAAAGAGAATGGGAAGAAATGTCGGCAGAACTCCTGATTCCAAGAAAGCGATCGTAACGCTTAAGGAAAGCAGCAAGGAAATCGAATTCTTCCAGGGATTATAATAAGGAGGATGACGACAGATGGCTATTAAGAAGTATAAACCAAATACTCCGGGTCAGAGAGGCATGACTGTTTCAGCATTTGATGAAATCACAAAGTCTGCTCCGGAAAAGTCACTGACAGTTACTCTTAAAAAGCATGCTGGTAGAAACCAGAGAGGTAAGATCACTGTAAGACACAGAGGCGGCGGCTACAGACCAAAGTACAGAATCATCGATTTTAAGAGAATCAAGGATGATGTACCTGGTAAGGTTGCAGCTATAGAATATGACCCTAACAGAAGCGCAAACATTGCACTTATATTCTACGCTGACGGCGAAAAGAAGTATATCATCGCTCCTAATAAGTTAAACGTAGGCGATGTTATCGTTTCAGGACCTGAAGCAGATATTAAGGTAGGTAATGCACTTCCACTCGCAAATATTCCAGTAGGTACTATAATTCATAACATCGAACTTCAGCCAGGCGGCGGCGGTCAGCTCGTAAGATCTGCAGGTAACGGCGCTCAGCTGATGGCTAAGGAAGGCAAGTATGCTCAGGTAAGACTGCCGTCCGGCGAAGTTAGAAAGATCCGCATCGAGTGCAGAGCTACGATCGGTGAAGTAGGTAACCTCGACCACGAAAATATCAAGATCGGTAAAGCCGGTAAGAAGAGACATATGGGTATCAGACCTACAGTAAGAGGTTCTGTAATGAACCCTAACGACCATCCACACGGTGGTGGTGAAGGTAGAGCACCTATCGGACGTAAAGGACCTGTTACTCCTTGGGGTAAGCCTGCTCTTGGTCTTAAGACTAGAAAGAAGAAGAAGGCTTCAGACAAGTTCATCGTTAAGAGACGTAACGAAAAGTAATCACAGGGAGGTAATTATAAATGAGCAGATCACTTAAAAAGGGACCTTTCGTCAATAAGAAGCTCCTTGAGAGAATCGAAGCTCTCAACGCAGCAAATGAGAAGAAGGTATTAAAGACATGGTCAAGACCGTCAACAATTTTCCCACAGATGGTTGGTCACACAATCGCTGTTCATGACGGAAGAAAGCATGTTCCTGTATATATTACAGAAGATATGGTAGGACACCGCCTCGGAGAATTCGCGCCGACAAGAACGTACAGAGGTCACGCGGATAAGGAAAAAGGTTCCAAGAGAGGCTAACTGATATTTAACGAAGGGAGGGCTTATAGATGGAAGCTAAAGCCGTTGCAAAGTATGTAAAGATGTCTCCGAGCAAGTTAAAGCCGGTATGCGACCTTGTAAGAGGAAAGAACTTAAGCGAGGCACTGACAATATTAAAGTTTACACCAGGCAAGGGATCTCAGATCGTAGAAAAGGTTGTTCAGTCTGCTGCTGCTAATGCAGAAAACAATCATGAAATGAACCCAGATGCTTTATATGTAGCAGAAATTTCTGCAAACAAGGGACCAACAATGAAGAGATTCATGCCGGGCTCACAGGGTAGAGCGTCTATTATCCTTAAAAGAACAAGCCATGTAGGTGTTACATTAAAAGAAAGATAAAATCTGAACAGGAGGTTTTTTATGGGTCAGAAAGTAAGTCCACATGGTTTAAGAGTGGGCGTTATACAGGACTGGGATTCCAAATGGTACGCAGATAAGAATAATTTTGCAGATTACCTTATAGAAGATAAGAAGATCAGAGAATTCGTAAAGAAGAAGTACTATATGGCTGGCATCTCTAAGATCTTAATCGACAGAGCTGCTAACAACCAGATCAAGCTTACAATTCTCACTGACAAGCCGGGTATGATCATCGGTAAGTCAGGCGCTGGAATCGAAGAACTCAAGAAGGACAGCGAAAAGCTTACAAAGAAGAAGGTAAGCATCAACATCGTTGAAGTAAGAAGATCAGAATTAGATGCTCAGCTCACAGCTGAGAGCATTGCTCAGGCGCTCGAAAGAAGAGTTGCGTTCAGAAGAGCTATGAAGCAGGCTATCGGCAGAACAATGAAAGCCGGCAGCAAGGGTATAAAGGTTGTATTATCAGGAAGACTTGGCGGTGCTGAAATTGCAAGAAGCGAAAAGTACAGCGAAGGTAACGTTCCTCTGCATACTATCAGAGCAAATATCGATTATGGTTTTGCTGAAGCAGATACAACTTATGGTAAGATCGGCGTTAAGGTATGGATCAACAAGGGTGAGGTCCTCAATAAGGAACTCGTAAGCCCAATTCCTGAAGAAACTGCAAAGCCAGAAAGACGCGGAAACAGAAGAAGACAGGACGGCGACAGACCAAGAGGCGACAGAAACCGCAGAGATAGAAGAGACAGAAGAAACGACTCTGAAGAAAAGGCAGTAAAGCCAATTCAGAGAAGAAAGCTCATAAAGAAGGAAGAACCGGTTGCACCACAGGTAGAAGAAGCTCAGGCAGAAGCACCTGTAGAGGAAGCTCCGGCTACAGAAGAATAGAATTGTAGTGACAGGAAGGAGGAAGTCCTATGTTAATGCCAAAGAGAGTTAAACACCGCAGACTGCACAGAGGCAGAATGAAGGGTGTTGCTACTAAGGGTAATACTGTAACATATGGTTCATATGGACTTGTTGCACAGGAATGCGGATGGATCACTTCTAATCAGATAGAAGCTGCCAGAATCGCAATGACAAGATATATCAAAAGAGGCGGTAAGGTTTATATCAAAATCTTCCCACATAAGTCAGTAACTAAGAAGCCTGCTGAAGTTCGAATGGGTTCAGGTAAAGGTTCTCCAGAGTACTGGGTAGCAGTAGTAAAGCCAGGCAGAGTTATGTTTGAGCTTGACGGAGTTCCTGAAGAAAAGGCAAGAGAAGCTATGCGTCTCGCATCACACAAGCTGCCTATCAAGTGCAAGTTTGTAGTTAAGGAGACAGTAACAGAGGGCGGTGAAGCGTAATGAAAATTGAAACAATCAGAGAAATGACACCGGCTGAGCTTAGCAGCGAACTTTTAAAGCTTAAGAACGAATTATTCAACCTCAGATTCCAGCACGTTACAGGTCAGCTTGAAAATCCTGTAAAGATGAGAGAGGTTAAAAAAGATATCGCTAGAGTAAAGACTGTAATTAAAGAAAAAGAGCTTGAGGCTCAGGCATAGTCGAAAGGAGGATACAGCATGTCAGAAAGAAACAGCAGAAAGACAAAAGTTGGCGTTGTTGTCAGCAACAAGATGGATAAGACCATCACTGTATCAGTAGAGGACTTTGTTAGACATACTCTTTACGGAAAGGCAGTTAAGAGATCTAAGAAGTTCAAGGCTCACGACGAAGAGAATGTCTGCAGCATTGGTGATACAGTTAAGATTATGGAAACAAGACCTCTCAGCAAGGATAAGAGATGGAGACTTGTTGAAATCGTAGAAAAAGTTAAGTAATTACAATTAGCTGAAAGGAGGCACCGATATGATACAGACAGAAAGCAGGCTCAGATCAGCCGACAATTCTGGTGCTAAAGAATTATTATGTATTCGTGTTCTCGGTGGTACAGGCCACAAGGTAGCGAATATTGGAGATATAATCGTTTGTGCCGTTAAAGATGCAACACCAGGTGGCGTTGTTAAGAAGGGTGACGTTGTTAAGGCAGTCATCGTTCGTTCTAAGAGCGGCGTTAGAAGACCGGATGGAAGTTACGTTAAGTTCGACCAGAACGCAGCGGTTGTCGTAAAAGACGACAAGACTCCAGTAGGTACACGTATTTTCGGACCTGTTGCCAGAGAATTAAGAGACGCTGGCTTCATGAAGATCGTGTCCCTCGCACCGGAAGTACTCTAATCGAGGAGGTGTAAGGATGAATATCAAGAAGGATGATACAGTCATCGTTATCAGTGGTAAAGATAAAGGCAAGAAGGGCAAAGTTATCAAGGCTATGCCTAAGGAGAACAAGGTGATCGTTGAGGGCGTTAACATGCAGACTAAGCATGCCAAGGCAACGAGAACAACTCCTGCTGAAATCAAGCATCAGGAAGGTCCAATCGATGTTTCAAACGTAATGTTCTGGGACAGCAAGGCTAAGGCTGCTACAAGAATTGGATATGTTGTTGAAGACGGCAAGAAGTTCAGGATCTCCAAGAAAACTGGAAATAAGATCGACTAATTGATAAGAAACCGGAAAGGAGGTACAGATCTTGGCAAATAGACTTAGAGAGTATTATGATAATACTGTATTTAACGGATTAAAAGATAAATTTGAATATAAGAATGTAATGGAAGTTCCAAAGCTTGAAAAGATTACTATCAATATGGGACTTGGTGATATCAAGGACAACCAGAAGATGCTCGAAACAGCAGTTCAGGAACTCGGAATCATTACTGGTCAGAAGCCTGTTATGACAAAGGCTAAGAAGTCAATCGCTAACTTCAAGCTCAGAGCAGGTATGCCTATCGGTGCGAAAGTAACTCTCAGAGGAGAAAATATGTATACTTTCGCTGATAAGTTCTTCAACATCGCTTTACCTCGTGTAAGAGACTTTAAGGGTGTAAGCAAGAATTCCTTTGACGGCAGAGGCAACTACACTATGGGTATAAAGGAACAGCTTATTTTCCCTGAAATCGAGTATGATAAGATCGATAAAATCAAGGGTATGGACATAACGTTCACTACAACGGCTAAGACAGATGAGGAAGCTTATGCTCTTCTCGAAATGTTAGGCATGCCGTTTGAAAAGTAATTAGGAGGGAAATATGGCTAAGACATCTCTCAAAGTAAAACAGCAGAGAAAACCGAAGTATTCGACTCGTGCATATACAAGATGCAAGGTTTGCGGAAGACCACATTCAGTTCTCAGAAAGTACGGCATCTGCCGTATCTGCTTCAGAGAAATGGCGTACAAGGGAGAAATTCCTGGTGTAAGAAAGGCAAGCTGGTAAGCCGAACAACTTAGGAAAGGAGGAATTCTACAATGACAATGACTGATCCTATAGCAGATATGCTTACAAGAATCAGAAATGCCAACACTGTAGGCCACGAAACAGTTGAGGTTCCTGCCTCTAACATGAAGAAATCAATCGCAGGAATTCTTAAAGAAGAGGGCTACATTAAGGATTTTGAAGTAATCGAAGATGACAAGCAGGGCATCATCAAAATAACAATGAAGTATGGCGCAAACAAAGAACGCGTTATCAGTGGATTAAAGAAGATCTCAAAGCCTGGTCTTAAGGTTTATGCTAAGAAGGACGAAGTTCCTAAGGTACTCGGAGGTTTAGGTATCGCAATCGTATCTACATCTCACGGTATTATTAGCGACAAGAAAGCAAGACAGTTAGGCGTAGGCGGCGAAGTAATTTGTTACGTTTGGTAGGGAGGAATTAAAATGTCAAGAATAGGTAAGAAACCTGTAGCGATCCCAGCCGGCGTAGAAGTAAAGATGGAAAACGGAATCATCACTGTTAAGGGTCCTAAGGGCGAACTTACACAGCCGGTTGATGAAAAGTTAGTAAGCGTAAAAATCGAAGACGGTAACGTAATTGTTGAAAGAGATGACGATGCAAAGGAAAAGAGATCAGCTCACGGCCTTTACAGAACACTAATCCACAATATGGTTAGCGGTGTAACTGAGGGATTCGAGAAGAAGCTCGAACTCGTTGGTGTAGGTTACAGAGTAGAAAAGAAGGGTGATACACTCGTTCTTAACTTAGGTTATTCACATCCGATCGAAATGAAAGATCCTGAGGGCATCACTACTGAAGCTCCTTCTCAGACTGAAATCATTATCAAGGGTATTGATAAAGAACAGGTTGGTAACTATGCAGCTGTTATCAGAAAGCACAGACCACCTGAACCTTACAAGGGTAAGGGTATCAAGTACACTGGTGAAGTGATCATCAGAAAAGAAGGTAAGTCAGGCGCTAAGTAGAAAGGAGTGATTTAAATGGCAAAAGCAACTAAGAACGAAAAACGTCTGGCAAGACATGCCAGAGTAAGAAAGCATATTTCCGGAACTCCTGAAAGACCAAGACTTTGCGTATTTAAGAGCTCAAAGAACATCTATGCTCAGGTTATAGATGATACTACAGGCACTACAATTGTTTCTGCTTCAACTCTTGATAAGGATATCGAAGTTGAAAACGGTGGTAACAAGGCTGCTGCAAAGGTTGTTGGTGAAAGCGTTGCAAAGAAGGCACTCGAAAAGGGAATCTCTGAGGTTGCCTTTGACAGAGGCGGATTCCTCTTCCACGGAAGAGTTAAGGAATTAGCTGATGGTGCTCGTGAAGCAGGATTAAAATTCTAACAGGAGGAGTAAACTATGCGACAGAATTCTATCGATGCATCAAAGCTCGAGATGAAGGAAACTATCGTAAACATCAGACGTGTTGCAAAGACCGTTAAGGGCGGACGTAACATGAGATTCAGCGTTACGATGGTTGTTGGCGACGGCGCTGGCCACGTAGGCATCGGTCTTGGCAAGGCTGCTGAGATTCCTGAAGCTGTACGTAAGGCTACAGAAGACGCAAAGAAAAAGATGGTAGAAGTTCCAATCGTTGGAACAACTATTCCACATAAAGAAACTGGTATTTTTGGCGCAGGCAAGGTTCTCGTAATGCCTGCAGCTCCTGGTACCGGTGTTATCGCCGGTGGTTCAGTACGTATGGTACTCGAACATGCAGGTATCAAGGATGTAAGAGCAAAGTCAATTGGTTCAAACAACTCAGTAAACATGGCTTTAGCTACTATCGAAGCTCTCTCAAGCCTCAAGACTGTAGAACAGGTTGCGAGACTCAGAGGCAAGACTAAGGAAGAAATTCTCGGATAAGGAGGGAACAGAAATGGCTGGTAAGCTCAAAGTTACATTAGCTAAAAGCACTATCGGTTCCTCTCCAAAGCAGAGGAAGGTAGTAGAAGCATTAGGACTCAGAAAGACAAACAAGAGTGTAGAACTTCCTGATAATCCTCAGATGCGTGGTGCAATCGAAAAGGTTAAGCACCTTTTAAAAGTAGAAGAAATTTAATAAAAAGGATTGGAGGTGTCAAACATGAAACTGCATGAACTCAGCAAGCCAATCGGTTCTACTAAGAACCCTAAGCGTAAGGGTAGAGGTACTGCTACTGGTCAGGGTAAGACTGCCGGTAGAGGTATGAATGGCCAGAATTCAAGAAGCGGCGGTGGTGTTAGACTTGGCTTCGAAGGTGGCCAGATGCCATTATACAGAAGAATCCCTAAGAGAGGATTTAAGAACGTATTCAAGAAGGAATGGTCTATCATGAACGTTTCTGACCTGAACTCATATGAAGAAGGTACTGTTATCACTCCAGAACTGCTTATCGCAGACGGTAAAGTGAAGCAGGTAACTGCAGGTGTCAAGATCCTCGGAGACGGCGAACTTGAAAAGAAACTGACTGTTCAGGCTAATAAATTCAGCAAAGCTGCAATTGAAAAGATCGAAGCTGCCGGTGGAAAGGCAGAGGTGATCTAATGAATACTCTGAAGTCGCTCGGACAGGCATTTAAGGTGCCTGAAATAAGAAAGAAGATAATTTTTACAGTTCTGATGCTTATAGTATTCAGACTCGGATGCTGCATTCCTGTTCCGGGAATAGACAGAAATGTTCTCAGTGATTATTTCAGCAGCGCATCTGGATTATTTGGTCTTTTCGACATGTTTTCCGGCGGATCATTCAGTAATTTCACGATCTTTGCGCTGAGTATAACGCCTTACGTTACAGCGTCAATTATACTTCAGTTACTCACTGTCGCAATACCTAGACTTGAAGCCCTTTCAAAAGAAGGTACTGAAGGCAGAAAGAAAATAGCACAGTACACAAGATATCTCACTGTTGTACTTGCATTTGTCCAGTCAATCGGACTTACATTTGGTCTGTTCAGAAGCGCTGTCATTGACAACAGCTTCTTCAGCCTTATGGTAATTGTACTTACACTTACCGCAGGAACAGCATTCCTGATGTGGCTTGGTGAGCAGATCAATGAATACGGTATCGGAAACGGTATATCACTTATCATCATGGCCGGCATCGTTGCAAGGATGCCGAGTGCTATTCACCAGACATTCGCAAAGATGCAGACAGGTGAAGTTTCTGTGGTAAGTGTAATAATCTTCCTTGTATTTGCTATCGCAGTTATAGTTGGTATAATCGAAGTACAGCAGGGTACAAGAAAGATCCCTGTTCAGTATGCCAAGAGAGTTGTAGGCAGAAAGATGTACGGCGGACAGAATACACATATTCCAATGAAGGTCAATCAGGCGGGCGTAATTCCTGTGATCTTCTCGCTGTCTATCATTCAGTTCCCACTTACTATCTCATACTTTACAGATCCAAATTCAGGATTTACACAGTTTGTTCAGAAGTATCTGTCGTCAACAGGTACGCCGGGCGTATGGATCTATTCCGTACTGAATATAATCCTCATTATGTTCTTCACATATTTCTATACTGCAATCACTTTCAATCCTATGGAAGTTGCAGATAATATGAAGGCAAACGGCGGATTTATTCCTGGCATCAGACCGGGCAGACCGACTGTTGAATATCTGAGCAAGGTAATGACAAGAATCACTTTTGCGGGAGCTGTATTCCTTGCAGTTATCGCAACACTCCCTGCTATTATAAGCAACTTCACTTCGCTGGATATTCACTTCGGCGGAACATCGCTGCTCATCGCTGTCGGCGTTGCGCTTGATACAATGAAGCAGCTTGAATCTCAGCTTATGATGAGAAATTATCAGGGATTCCTTAAATAAAGGAGGCAGACTTATGTTAAATATCGTATTACTCGGCCCTCCGGGAGCCGGCAAAGGCACTCAGGCTGAACTTATAGTTAAAAAGTACGGTATCCCACAGATATCGACCGGTGATATCTTCAGAGCCAATATAAAGAATGGCACTGAACTTGGCAAGAAGGCTAAGGAATATATGGATAAGGGAGAACTTGTACCGGATGAACTCGTAGTAGATCTGGTAAAAGACAGACTGGAGCAGGACGACTGCAAAAACGGTTTTATGCTTGACGGTTTCCCAAGAACAGTATTCCAGGCTGAAGAACTTACTAAGATAATGGAAGCAAAGAGCCTTTCAATAAACTATGTCCTTAATATAGACGTAGCTTCTGAAAAGCTCATTGACAGGATCGCCGGAAGAAGAGTCTGCAAATCATGCGGCGCCACTTACAATGTAAACACGAAACCTACTGCAAAAGAAGGTGTTTGTGATGCATGCGGCGGCGAAGTATACCAGAGAGCAGATGACAACAGAGAAACTGTTGAGAACAGGATCAATGTTTATTTTGCTCAGACTGCTCCACTTATTGAATATTATGAAAAAGCAGGCGTACTTGCCACTGTAAACGGTGACCAGGCAATGGACAACGTATTTTCAGATATTACAAAAGTATTAGGAGAATAAAAAATGATCATCATTAAATCCGATTCGGAAATTGAAATGATGAAAGTTCCTGCGAAACTCACGGCAGAGATCATGAGAGATCTTGAAGGCTTCATAAAACCCGGCATCTCAACTCACGATATTGATAAATTCGTTGAGGAGAGAATACTTAAGGGCGGCATGAAGCCTGCCTTTAAGGGTTACGGTGATTTCCCTGCCAGTGCGTGTGTTTCTCCAAATCAGGTAGTCGTACACGGCATACCGTCAAAGAGGATCATTCTGCAGGAAGGTGACATCGTAAGCGTTGACGCAGGAGCTATATACAAGGGATGGTACAGTGATATGGCAAGAACATATCCTGTAGGCAAGATCTCAGAAGATGCTGAAAGACTTATAAGAGTAACACGCGAAAGCTTCTTTGAAGGACTGAAATACTGCAGACCGGGCAATTACCTTTCTGATGTATCGCATGCGATACAGGAGAGAGCGGAATATGACGGTTTTGGAGTTATTAGAGATTACGTAGGTCACGGTGTGGGACAGAACTTACACGAGCAGCCTGAAGTTCCGAATTACGGAAGACCTGGAAGAGGCCCTAAGCTAAAAAAAGGCATGGTAATAGCTATCGAGCCGATGATAAGTATGGGTACTTACGAGGTCGAAGTGCTGGACGATGAATGGACTGCCGTAACAACTGACGGCAAATATGCTGCTCACTATGAGAACACAGTAGTAATAACAGACGGCGAACCTGAAGTTATTACTTTACTCGAGGAGTAATAATAAACTATGAAGGGTATACAGAATCCGCTTGTACCCGGACAGATAGTAAAATCAAAGTCCGGGCGCGACAAAGGTGATGTGTTCTTTGTTGTGGAAGTTATAGATGATGATTATGTTCTGATCGCCGATGGTGACAGAAGAAAATCAGAAAACCCCAAAAAGAAAAAAGTCAAACATCTGCAGCCATATAACAGGATCAATAACAATGTCGCTGAAAAGCTGGCTCAGGGATTAAGACTGGAAAATATCGAGCTGCAAAGAGAATTAGAAAAGTCAGGGATAATAGCGCTGACTATTACTAATTAAAGGAGATGGAAACTTATGTCTAAAAAAGATGTGATCGAAGTTTTCGGTACTGTATTAGAAGCCCAGCCTAATGCAATGTTCAAGGTCAAGCTGGAAAATGGCTTTGAAGTGCTTGCTCACATTTCAGGAAAGATCCGTATGAATTTCATAAGGATACTTCCGGGAGACAGAGTCAAGGTTGAATTATCACCATACGATCTGACAAGAGGTCGTATAACATGGCGTGATAAATAGGCAAAGGAGGACAGAAAATGAAGGTAAGAGCTTCAGTTAAACCTATTTGCGAAAAGTGCAAGGTCATTAAGAGACACGGCAAGGTTATGGTAATCTGCCAGAACCCAAAGCATAAGCAGACTCAGGGTTAATTAATTTTACAAAAATATAAAAAAGAAATAGACAAACACGTATAAAAAATGGTATAATTATCTGTTGAATTTTTTCGGAAAGATAATTTAACCGAAAAACGTGACCTCGCGGTCACATAATTTTAAAGTTACAACTATCAGTAATTAATACTGAAAAAGCAGAAAGAGAGGTGTACGCGAATGGCTCGTATAGCCGGTGTCGATTTACCAAACGACAAGAGAGTTGAAATCGGACTCACTTATATTTATGGCATAGGAAGACCAACAGCGAATGATATCTTATCTAAAGCAGGTATTAATCCAGATACCAGAGTAAAAGACTTAACAGAAGAAGAAGTAGGTAAGATAAGAAAGATTATTGAGAATGATTACGCAGTTGAGGGTGACCTCAGAAGAGAAGTATCTCTCAATATCAAACGACTGATGGAAATCGGATGCTACAGAGGCATTAGACATAGAAGAGGTCTCCCTGTCAGAGGACAGAAGACTAAGACAAATGCAAGAACTAGAAAAGGTCCTAAGAAGACTGTAAGCAGAAAGAAAAAGTAAAGGAGGTAGAGAATAATGGCTAAGCCGATAAAGAAAACGGTCAGAAAAAAGAAAAGAGAACGTAAAAATATTGAACGCGGTCAGGCTCATATCCAGGCTACCTTCAACAATACTATCGTAACTCTTACAGATATGAATGGTAATACATTATCATGGTCAAGTGCTGGTTCACTTAACTTTAAGGGATCAAGAAAGTCAACTCCGTTTGCTGCGCAGAGCGCTGCAGAAGTTGCTGCTAAGGGCGCTATGGAGCACGGCCTTAAAACTGTAGAAGTTTATGTAAAGGGTCCGGGTTCAGGCAGAGAAGCTGCTATCAGAGCTCTCCAGACAGCAGGTCTTGAAATTACAATGATCAAGGATATTACACCAATCCCTCACAATGGCTGCAGACCGCCAAAGAGAAGAAGAGTGTAGTAACAGGATATTTCAGGAAAAGGAGGAATAACACAGAATGGCTAAGAATAAACAGCCGGTTCTTAAGAGAGCGAGAACTCTCGGCTTAGAACCAGGATTTATGGGCATTGACAAGCAGTCTAAGAGAAACCCTAACCAGAGCAGAAGAAAGAAGAGCGAATACGCTACTCAGTTAAACGAAAAGCAGAAGGTTAAGTTTGTTTACGGACTCCTTGAAAAGCAGTTCAGAAATACATTTGAGAAGGCTCAGAAGAGACCAGGAAGCGCTGGTGCTAACCTTCTCATTATGCTCGAAAGAAGATTCGACAATGTAGTTTACAGAATGGGCTTCGCAGCTACAAGAAGAGAAGCAAGACAGCTCGTTTCTCACGGTCACTTTACTGTAAACGGTAAGAAGGCTAATATCCCTTCAATGGAACTTAACGAAGGCGACGTGATCGCAGTTAAGGAAAAGAGCAAGAGCTCTCCAAAGTTCAAGCAGATCAGAGATATGATCATTACTACTCCTAAGTGGGTCACAATTGATGTTGACAAGTTAGAAGGCAAGATCATTGCGCTCCCTACAAGAGAAGATATTGATGTACCTATCGCTGAACACAACATCGTCGAATTATACTCTAAGTAGTATGGTCGGAATAGCGCTCGTCATATAACAGGTTACATTTTGAGGGTTATAAGGGAGGCATTCGAGTGATAGAAATCGAAAAACCAACAATAGAATGTATCTTCGATGATACAGACAAGAACTACGGAAAGTTTGTTGTTGAACCTCTTGAAAGAGGTTACGGCACAACACTTGGAAACAGCCTTAGAAGAATACTTCTTTCGTCACTTCCAGGTGCAGCAGTAACATCTGTAAAGATAGACGGCATTCTCCACGAGTTCTCAACAGTTCCGGGTGTTAAGGAAGATGTTACTGAGATCATTCTTAATCTTAAGAAACTCTCACTTCGCCTGAACGGTGATACCCCTAAGAGAGCCATTATCAATGCAGTGGGTCCAAAGGAAGTAACAGCAGCTGACATCATCGTTGATTCAGATGTTGAAATATTCAATCCTGAACTTCACATTGCAACACTTGACGAAAATGCTTCATTAGTGATGGAAATTAACCTTGCTACTGGCCGCGGTTATACTCCTGCAGATCAGAATAAGTCTGAAAGTACACCTATCGGTGTTATCCCTGTAGACAGTATCTATACTCCGGCGAGAAAGGTTAACTTTACGGTGCAGAACACAAGAGTAGGGCAGATTACTGACTATGACAGACTTATACTCGAAATCTGGACTGACGGAAGTATCACGCCTGAAGAAAGTGTTTCCATAGGTGCAAAGATCATGCAGGAGCATCTTAAGCTCTTCATAGATCTGACTGACAGTATGGATTCCGTGGAAATCATGGTTGAAAAGGAAGAAGATCAGAAGGAAAAAGCTCTTGAGATGACTATCGAAGAACTTGAACTTTCAGTAAGATCTTTCAACTGCCTTAAGAGGGCAAATATAAACACAGTCGAGGAACTCACTCATAAGTCTGAGGACGATATGATGAAGGTAAGAAACCTTGGTAAGAAGTCTCTCGATGAAGTTAAACATAAACTTGAAGAACTCGGTCTCGGCCTGAGACCTAATGAAGATTAAGTAGAGGAGGGACTACAAGTGAAGGGACATAGAAAGCTTGGAAGACCTACAGCTCACAGAAAGTCAATGCTCAGAAATCAGACTACTGATCTTCTCAGAGAAGGTAGAATCACTACTACACTGACTAGAGCTAAGGAAACAAGAAGAATGGCTGAAAAGATGATCACTCTTGGTAAGCGTGGTGATCTTCATGCAAGAAGACAGGCTCTCGCTTACATCTATGATGAAGATGTAGTAAGAGAACTTTTTGATAACATCGCACCTAAGTATGCTGAGAGAAACGGTGGTTACACAAGGATCATCAAGCTCGGTCAGAGACAGGGCGATACAGCTGAGATGGTATTCTTAGAATTAGTATAAAAACTGATAAAAATACAAAAACGGCTGTCGTTTCATACGGCAGCCGTTTTACTGTTTATATGTCTTTATTTTTGTAATCAAGGTATTTCTTACGCGTGGCGAGGCCGCCACGTATATGACGTTCAGCTTTATTATTATCGAGGACGTGTTTTACATCTTCTGCAAGTATCGGATTTATTTCGCGAAGACGTTCAACGAGATCTTTATGTATCGTTGATTTGCTTATCTTAAAGTGGCTGGCAGCGTTCCTGACAGTTGATCCTGTTTCCAGCACGTAGGCGGCGACTTCGAGAACGCGCTCTTCTATATAGTCTTTCATTTATTTTGTACCCCTTTCGAGATGGAATTCTCTACAAGATAATATATGCGGTGATAATGGCATATATTTCTGTTTTTGTTGCCGAAATGCCTGAATTATAGGATAATAAATAATGTATTGTATGTATCAGCCTTGTAGTTTGGCAGCGCTCTGCGCTGAAAAGGATGAAACAGCATCAGCAGCATCACGCAGACTGCGGATCATATGAAAATATCAGCGCTGGATATGATGCAGTAAATAAAAGATAAAACAAGCAGTAAAGTATCAGTGCCAAAAGCTCGAAAGGAAAAAGAAATGGCTAACGTAAAAAAGAAAAAGAGTGCAAAGAAAAACAGTAACTATCAGAAGACATATAAATATGTAACTATAGATCAGCTCTGTCGTAAAACATTATGTGATTTCAGAAATATGGAACCGCCAAGAGAAGAATATGGTGAAAAGCCTGAGGTAGATCAGAATCTTTATGATACAGCTGTAGAGCTCTGCTGTGTTGCAGGAGCTATCACAAAAGAAGAAAAGGCTGAAGTATTTGATGGGAAAAATCATCATCCGATGACGGATGAAGAAGTGAGCGAATTCACTGATATTCCATTGCATCAGGTACAGAAGAATCTTTTTGCTTTCAGGATAAAGACATCTGATGATTATGCGAGAGCAAGCATGATAAAGCTCGCTCTTTGTGATCTGGTAGCTACTATTATTCAGAATGCGAAGGATGAAGGCAGAGACGTTACTGAGGAAGAACAGCGCAGGGCTGTAGGATATATAAATTTCTGTTCATTTATAGGCTTGATATCAGACGAACAGAGCTCATTGCTTTACTTCCCGATAAAACAGAACCAGCCGATAGAACTGCCGATGATAGCATCAGTTACGGGGCTTGATGTTGAAACTCTTCAGAAAATGCTGGAGAAATAGTCTGTAGTATGAGCAGACGTAAAGAGAGAAATACAAAGGGGCGCATAATATCAGCGGCCTGGAAGCTGTTTTATGAGCAGGGCTATGAGGATACGACTGTTGAGGAGATAATAGATGAATCGGGGACATCAAAGGGTTCATTTTATCATTATTTTAATGGCAAGGACGCTCTGCTAAGCACGTTATCTGTCATGTTTGACGAGAAATATCAGGAGCTTGCGGCGACGATGGATCCTGATATGGATGCATTTGATAAGCTGCTGTTGATGAATCATGAGCTTTTTGTGATGATCGAAAACGAGATAGACCTTGATCTGCTGGCTCGCCTTTATTCTACGCAGCTTATAACTAAGGGCGAGCGTCATCTCATGGATCACAACAGGTTTTATTATAAGCTGCTGAAGCAGGTAGTATCGCAGGGCCAGAAGAACAGAGAACTGACAAACGATATGACTGTAAATGAGATAGTGAAGGTATACGCTTTTTTTGAAAGAGCCTTTTTATATGACTGGTGCATTTCAAACGGGGATTATTCACTTTCGAAATATACAGATCAGATGCTTCCTGTTTTTATTGGCTTCCTTCGTCGCAGCTAATAGAATATAGAATATTACAAAATACGTCGTGCAGAATATTGTATCGACGTATTTTTATATTAAAGAAAAAACCGAATCGTGTATAGTTATTAGGCGATATAGTAAAAGCATTGAAACAAATATATTTCTAATAAAAGTAATGACTTCAGAATGAATAAAAGTCTAATAAAAGTACGATTTAGATTCATTGAAAATAAACGTTTAATAGAAAAATACAGTTATTTATTACAGACTATAGTACAGAATTTATTCTGTATTTCAGTCTGTTTTTTTATATGCTATAATAAGCGCATATTTGCGGGCGGCGACGCCCGTCAGGTTGCTAAAAAAGGAGAGAAAGAAGGAAGATCATTATGACATCAGCACAGATATGGATGTCGGTTTCGATAGTAGCTTACCTGATATTCGTGGTAGGCATCGGAATCGTATGCATGAAAAAAAATAATGATGCCGGGGATTTCTACCTCGGAGGAAGGAAGCTTGGACCGTTCGTTACGGCGATGAGTGCGGAAGCTTCGGACATGAGCAGCTATCTGCTTATGGGTCTGCCGGGTCTTGCGTATCTGTCAGGCCTTTCGGAAGTAGGCTGGACAGCTATCGGCCTCGCAGTCGGTACATACCTCAACTGGCTCATAGTTGCAAAGCGTATAAGAAACTATACTGAGATATGCGGCAACTCTATCACAGTTCCGGAGTTCCTGTCAAAACGTTACAGAGATAACAGAAATATACTTACAGCTATAGGCGCGATAATAATAATAATATTCTTTATACCGTATACGGCATCAGGCTTTTCAGCCTGCGGAAAGCTGTTCAACAGCCTTTTCGGCGTTGACTATATAACGGCTATGATCGTCAGCGCAGTAGTTATCGTTCTTTATACGACGCTCGGGGGATTCCTCGCAGCAAGTACGTCTGACTTTATACAGAGCTGCATCATGACGGTTGCTCTTATCATAGTACTGGGGTTTGGTATATATACAGCGGGCGGTATCGGACAGGTCATCGACAACAGCAGAGAGCTGGCAGGATACCTGTCGCTTACTCACTCGCATGATCAGGCTACAGGCGCTTCAAGCCCATATGGATTTATTTCTATAGTTTCGACTCTCGCGTGGGGTCTCGGTTACTTCGGTATGCCGCATATCCTGTTAAGATTTATGGCTATTGAAGACCACAAGAAACTCAAGCTTTCAAGAAGAGTAGCGACTGTATGGGTAGTTATCTCAATGGGCGCTGCAGTAGCTATCGGCGTTGTAGGACTCAGTATGTCAAAGGCGGGCGCTGTTCCTTACCTTGAGGGCTCATCCGCATCAGAGACTATCATAATCCAGATATCGAGCCTGATATCTACACACGGCGTTATAGCGGCTCTTGTTGCAGGTCTTATAATAGCAGGAATACTTGCGGCCACAATGTCTACATCAGACTCGCAGCTGCTCGCTGCCTCATCGAGCGTATCGCAGAATTTGATAAAGGATTTTGCAGGCATAAAGGTATCTCAGAGAACAGAAATGATACTTGCAAGACTTACAGTAGTTGTTATTTCAGTAATAGCTGCATTCCTCGCTCAGAATCCGGACAGCTCGGTATTCCGCATCGTATCGTTTGCGTGGGCGGGCTTCGGCGCTGCATTCGGTCCGCTT
This sequence comes from uncultured Clostridia bacterium, assembly GCA_934255545.1. Lineage (GTDB taxonomy): Bacteria > Bacillota > Clostridia > Peptostreptococcales > Anaerovoracaceae > CAKQOE01. The sequence goes on from CAKQOE010000004.1 coordinate 20,101, forward strand.
ATCCTGACATCGCTTTACTGGAAGCGCACTAACTTCTACGGCGCTCTGGCAGGTCTCGTGAGCGGCGGCGCTATGGTATTTATCTGGAAGTTCCTTGTAAGACCGCTCGGCGGCGCATGGGATATATATGAACTTCTCCCTGCATTCATCGTTTCGTTTGCAGTTATAGTTATCGTCAGCCTGCTGACGCCGGAACCGTCTGAAGAGATCCAGAAAGAATTTGATGCGGTAAAGGTTCACGAATAGAATATATGTCTGCATAAATAAATGCAGTCGTTAAAAATTAAACAAATGCAGGACCGGTTTGCAGCTGCCAGGCAGCTGATACGGATAAAAGGCAGATACTGTGCAAAAATAAAAGTATGTGAAAAAATGAGCAGCCGCTTTTTGCGGCGGCTCATTTTGTGTATAATAGTAAAAATGAAATAAACAAAAAATGACTGTGACAATAAGGAGGAATATTTTTATGATAAGAAAGAAAAAGGGCATATTAAGCATAATGCTTGCTGTACTTTTATGCATCACGAGCTTTGCAGGATGCGGTTCTAAGGATAATGCAAATGACGGAACAACTGAACCGTCATCAGCCTCAGACAGTGCAGGCGGCGACAGCCGTGACAACAGCGCTGTATACCAGCAGGAGCCTTTAAAGGAATTTTCTGAGGACGAGCTGCTCTCAGGCAAGCACCATGTTGAAATGGATATGGGTGACCTCGGCGTTATAAAGCTGGAGCTCGACGCAGATCAGGCTCCGATATCTGTAACTAACTTCATAGAGCTTGCAAAGAAAGGCTTCTACAACGGTCTGACGTTCCACAGGATATTCCCGGGAAGTTTTATGCAGGGCGGAGATCCTAACGGCAACGGAACAGGCGGTCCGGGCTACAGGATAAAGGGCGAGTTTACAGCAAACGGAGTAGAAAATAACATTTCACACGTTCGCGGAGCTATATCTATGGCACGCACTCAGGACCTTGACGGCGGCGGCTGCCAGTTCTTTATCATGGACAATGATTACACTGATTTTGACGGCCAGTACGCGGCTTTCGGCAACGTAACAGAAGGCATGGAGATAGTAGATAAGATCTGCACAGAAACGCAGATAGAAGACAGCAACGGTTCGGTAGCTGCTGAAAATCAGCCGGTAATAAAAGAAATAAGAGTTATAGATTAAAGCAAGATAAAATATAGAATTGCCTAATAACGATGTATAGATGATCATGACCGGCGGCACGACCGGTCACCCGGTCACATGACCGCTGCGCAGTTGAAATAAAACAGAACTGCAGGGAGAACACAGTAAAATGCAGAAGAGAATAAACAGCATAAAAAAACAGACAGAAAACAGGTTCCTCAATATGTACGAGCTTGATTTCACTCACAGAGACGGGACGACGAGTTCATACTTTATGGCGTCGCGCACGCAGGAAGCGGATAAGCTGAAGCTTCATACGGATGAAAAGCCTGCTGACGCAGTTATGGTATACGCAGTAACTAACGAGGGCAGAATAGTCCTTGAAAAGCAGTACAGACCGACTATCGACGAATATATATACGAGCTTCCGGCAGGGCTGTGCGAGCCCGGCGAGAGCGTGGATGAAGCCGCTGTGCGCGAATTTTTTGAAGAAACGGGGATGAAGCTGACTCTCAGAGAGGATCATAACTCATCAAGGCCGTACTATACGTCTATAGGGCTCTCTGATGAAGCGATATCTACGGTATTCGGGACAGCAGAAGGTATACCTACGCCGGAAAACCAGGAGGATACTGAGGATATACATGTGGTTTTGGCAGACAGAGAAGAGTGCCGCCGCATACTTCAGGAGGAACACGTGACTATAATGTGCGCGTTCCTGCTGCTCGGATTCATAAAAGCGACAGAAGACCCGTTTGATTTTCTGGTATAGTAAAAATCGAGTTTGAAGGATATGGCGCGAAGGTAGCCAAAACGTATGAATCGGGTGATTGGTGCTACCAATAAGAACACGCGAATAATACCACAGACACGCTGCAATCACACGCATGCAGCGTGATATCCGCTGCCGGGCAGCGGCATTTGTGAGAAATTTAACGTATAAAAATGGGTTGACATTATACTGAATTCAGTATACATTAATAACGGACAACTTAATGTATGAAAAAAAATACAAAAATTGTCGTACAAATGGTTGTCAATTTATCTAACAGGACCGCTTTTTTACAGGCGGCGCTGTGTTATATATCGTATGGCGCGACCGGAAGTCGGAAAGAGCATGAGGCAGCTCTGCAGGATCGGCGTGCACACACGCAATAATGTTTTTTTATTTTAATATGTAAGAAGGTGTTTTTTATGAAAAAAAGTTTCAGAATTCTGCTGGGCTCGCTGCTCGTATTCATAATGAGCGCGCCTGCCGTATTTGCAGATGAAGCTGCTCACGAAGCAGTTGCTGAGGCCCTTCCGATCTGGAGCATCATTCCTTTCGCAGGCATGCTGCTTTCTATCGCGATCGTACCTCTCGTAAAGCCTGAATGGTGGGAACACAACATGCTCAAGGCAGCTATCGCGTGGTCTCTCGTATTCCTCGTACCGTTCTGCATCGCATACGGCCCGGGCGAGACTCTGTTCAGATTCCTTGAGTCAGTTCTGCTCGACTACATCCCGTTCATCGTACTGCTCTTCGGACTGTTCGTAGTTGCCGGAGGCATCGCGCTCAAGGGTTCATTAGTCGGAACTACAAAGGTAAACGCGCTCCTGCTCCTCATCGGTACAGTCCTCGCAAGCTGGATCGGTACAACAGGCGCAGCAATGCTTCTCATCAGACCTCTGATCAGAGCAAACGCTTGGAGAGAAAAGAAGGTACACGTTATCGTATTCTTCATATTCCTCGTTGCAAACATGGGCGGATGCCTTACACCGCTTGGTGACCCTCCGCTGTTCATGGGATTCCAGAGAGGCGTTCCATTCACTTGGACGTTCCATCTGCTCCCTATATTAATATTCAACCTCATCGTTATGTTTGCGATATTTATCGCGCTTGATAAGCACTTCTACAAGCAGGAGATCGCAGCAGGCAGATCGCCTCAGGACATGATGGGCAACTCAGCTAAAGAGCCTATCAGACTCGAAGGCGCTCACAACCTGATTTTTATCGCTATGATAATCCTCGGCGTAGTCCTCAGCGGCGTACTTCCTAACATGTTTGATTTCTTCGCTGACGGCGCAGGCATCCATATTTACGATGAGATCGTATTCCCTTATGCAACTATCGTTGAGATCGTAATGATCCTCCTTGCTGCATTCCTCTCACTCAAGACTACAAAGACTTCTATCAGAGAGGCTAACGAATTCAACTACGGACCTATCGAAGAGGTTGCAAAGCTCTTTATCGGTATCTTCATCACTATGATACCTGCACTTGCACTCCTTAAGGTTCACGGCGGCCAGCTCGGTCTTGACCAGCCATGGCAGATGTTCTGGGCAACAGGCGCGCTGTCATCATTCCTTGATAATACGCCGACATACCTGGTATTCCTGCAGACAGCAGGCGCTCTCGGCGAGACTACAGGTATCGCAACTTCTGTAGGTATGGTCGAGCAGCTCATGCTCGAAGCTATATCAGCAGGTGCGGTATTCATGGGAGCTATCACATATATCGGTAACGCGCCGAACTTCATGGTTAAGTCGATCGCGGAAGAAAACAAGATCAAGATGCCAAGCTTCTTCGGTTACATGGCATGGTCTGTATCCATCCTCGTACCTGTATTTATCCTTGATACTATCGTATTCTTCGTACTGAAGATGTTCTAAGTTAGAACACGAATGACATCGTTTAATTACGATGCGTATTGAATAAAAATTTCAGAGGCTGTCCATTGCGGGCAGCCTTTTTTTATGCGGTGAATATTCAGTAATATGCCTGCGGCGTGTATTTCAAGCAGCTTTAGATGCAATATAAAATACGACAGCGTAGTCCGCATAGCGGACATAGGAAGGCAGCATTGCTGCCTGTTGCCTGATCTGCGCGGCCTCGCGGCCGCCGGAGCGGCTTACGCCGGTCAGTGAAATAAAAAAGGACCGGTCGAAACCGGTCCTGTATAATACATATAATATTAATTATCTGTGATTGCTTGCCTTAAGAACATTCTTTATCTTATGCTGTACCATGCCGCGTATAGCGTCCCTTGCAGGTCCGAGGTACTTACGAGGATCGAAATCCCCCGGATGCTCAACGAGGTACTTACGAACAGAAGCAGTCATGGCCAGTCTGAGGTCAGTGTCGATATTTACCTTGCAGATACCGTACTTTGCAGCTTCTGTTATCATTTCCTCAGGAACGCCCTGCGCGCCGGGGATCTCTCCGCCGTACTTGTTGCAGAGCTCAACGAACTCAGGCAGTACAGTAGAAGCGCCGTGAAGAACGAGAGGAGTGTCAGGGATGAGAGCGTGTATCTCCTTTAATCTTTCAAAATCAAGATAAGGATCGCCTTTGAACTTATAAGCGCCGTGGCTCGTACCGATAGCGATGGCGAGCGAGTCAACGCCTGTGCGCTCAACGAATTCCTTGGCTTCCTGCGGGTCAGTGAATGTAGCCGAACGAGCGTCTACCTTAATGTTGTCCTCAACGCCTGCGAGCTTGCCGAGCTCAGCCTCAACAACTACGCCGTGAGCGTGAGCGTACTCGACTACCTGCTTTGTGAGCGCGATATTTTCCTCGAAAGGATGCTTTGAGCCGTCGATCATAACAGATGTGAATCCGCCGTCGATGCATGACTTGCAGATCTCAAAATCTTCACCGTGATCAAGGTGAAGAGCGATATCGAGGCCTGTATCCTCGATAGCGGCTTCAACGAGCTTTAAAAGGTAAGCAGGCTTTGCGTATTTTCTGGCGCCTGCGGATACCTGAAGGATGAGCGGAGCGTTTTCAGTCTGAGCAGCTTCGACGATGCCCTGAATTATCTCCATGTTGTTTACATTGAATGCGCCGACAGCGTAGTCTGCCTTGAGCGCTTTTTCAAACATTTCTTTTGTTGTTACGAGTGCCATATGAGATCAACCTCCTGAATAAAGCAGCAGTAAAAAACGATAACTTTGTCTGTAATGCCGGCCGCGTCACAGCAGCCGGTCTGCAGCAATACGCCTGCGGCGCCCCATCCGCCGAGACCTCCGGTCACAGACATAAAGCCTAATCAATTTTACTACAGAATCATAAAAAATACCATATGCAGCCCGGTCGTTGTTGTAAACAAACGGAAAAAGAAGTAAAATGGTAAATATTTATGAGGAATAAGGAAGGAAAATATAAACTGCATGAACAACATGAAGATAGTCGCCGCAACAGGCAATAAACATAAAATAGAAGAGATAGAGTCTATAACTAAGAAATTCGGAATGAACGTCATAACAAAGGCAGAGGCTGGAGTCGGCGACCTTGAGGTCGAGGAGACAGGCACTACGTTTGAGGAAAATTCGCTTATAAAGGCTGAGGCTATAATGAAAGCTACAGGCATGCCGGCTATAGCTGATGACTCAGGGCTTGAAGCTGACGCGCTCAACGGCGCTCCGGGCGTTTATTCAGCGCGTTTCTCAGGTGAGGGCGCGACAGATGAGTCAAATAATGCAAAGCTGCTGAAGCTCATGGAAAACATTCCCGACGATGAAAGAAGCGCGCGCTTTGTGTCAGTGGTTACACTTTGTTTCCCTGACGGAACTGTAGTTGCAGCGCGCGGCGAGTGTCCGGGCACGCTCAGAAGGTCGCCGCGAGGCGACGGCGGCTTCGGTTACGATCCGTTATTTGTGCCGGTCGGATATGATAAGACGTATGCCGAGATAAGCGCAGAAGAAAAGAATATAATAAGTCACAGGGCAAAGGCACTCGGCATCCTCAGGATGAAGCTTAAGGAAACAGGCTTTGAGGAAAGTGAAGAATAAGGCTGCCTGAGATATGCGTGCAGAGCAGGGACGGGTTTTCAATGGCCGTTGATCTTTAAGCCAACGTCTCTGATATACACCGGGAGAGAGTATGTGAAAAGAAAATTATTTTATGTGACTATAAGGACGATACGCAGGCTGCGAGATCCTTATTACCAGGGAGCGGCGGCTGGGATGGGATTTTATTTCATTTTTTCCATAATACCGCTGCTGACACTCATGCTGCAGATACTGAGCTTTTTTGATCTGGCGGGGCGTTTGTATGATTCCATGTTTATACGCTTTCAGGATGACGGCATGGCCACATATGTGCTGTCTACAGTGCAGAGCGCTCTCAGCAGCGCCAGCTTCAGCGTGGCATTTATAATCGTTACATTGTGGGGCGCGTCAAAGATCATATTTTCAATGATACGTATGGCCAATTATACGTATCACGTAGATGAGATCAAACGCAACAGCTACGTGCGGAGCAGGCTCCGGTCGATCATAACTGTAGCGATGCTTATATTAATGATCGTTGCAACGCTTGTAGTCTTTGTATATGGAAATTCGCTCGTTCGCCTGGCGAACGCTGTATTGCAGGAATTCCTGAATATTACGTTTAATGCCGACTGGCTGTTTTCTGTGCTGTGGTGGCCGATAGTGCTGGCGGTTTACTGGATGTTTCTGGCAGTTACCTACAAGCTGCTGCCGGGCAAGAAGATATCTGTAAAGCATACGGTGCCGGGAAGTTTGTTTGCGGCGATAGGGATAGTCATTATAACTGCCGGATATTCAGTATATCTTAAATATTTTTCCAATTTCAACGTTGTGTATGGAAGCCTTGGCGCAGTTATCGCGCTGCTTTTGTGGTTTTATCTTGTAAGCTATATCCTTATACTCGGCATGGTCATAAATGCGGCATGGTTTGAAGAGGACCAGTGGTGACGTGTCAATGAATGCTTTGCGGTCCCGGTGACGGGGCTTAACGCGAGCCCGGCGCGCCTGCAGGAGCTTATTACTATATTGCATAAAAGCATTGCAGTGGTAAATACAATTATATATAATGAATAAAATTGAAAAGTTAATGCGATGGGCGTATTATTTTAATATGCATTGTACGAAATTTTAAGGAGAATCGAAATGTTGTCAGAAAGAATAAAAAATATCGTGCCGTCGGGGACGATCGCTATAAACGCGAGAGTTTTTGAGATGAAGGCTGAGGGTACGGAGATCATAAACCTGAGTGTCGGCGAGCCGGATTTCAATACGCCGGACAAGGCAAAGGAAGGCGCGCGCCGCGCTATGGATGAGAACAAGACTCGTTATGACAAGGTGCCGGGACTCGTTGAGCTGCGCGAGCAGATATGCGAAAAGCTTAAGCGCGATAATGACCTTGATTATACGCTGGATGAGATAGTCGTGACTAATGGCGCTAAGCAGGGCGTGACTAATACCTGCCTGACTCTGTTGAACGAAGGAGATGAGGTGCTTATCCCTTCCCCGTACTATGTAAGCTACCCTGAGATAGTTAAGCTTGCCGGCGGCGTACCTGTTTTTGTCGAGACTAAGCGCGAAAATGATTTTAAGATAACGGGCGCTGAGATAGAGGCGGCGGCTACTGACCGCACAAAGATGATAATACTTTGCAACCCGTCAAATCCGCTCGGAACTGTATGCACTCGCGAGGAGCTTGCTGACATCGCGGAGGTGTGCGTGAGAAGGGGCATTTATATGATGTCTGACGAGGTCTACGAGACTATCTGCTTTGCCGATGAGTTCGTGAGCATGGCGGAAGTATCGCCTGTGGCGAAGGATCTGACTATCATAGTAAACGGTCTTTCTAAGTCTGCGCCGATGACCGGATGGAGGATCGGCTACACTGCATCGAACAGGGAGATAGCTAAGGGTATGACCGCACTGCAGGGTCACATAACATCACATCCGTCTACGATATCTCAGTGGGCGGGCGTTGCCGCCATGGCTGAGTGCAGGGATTATACGGAAATGATGAATAAGGCGTTCCGCGAGAGGATGGAAGCTGCTGTTGATTTTCTGGAAAAGGAAGTGCCGGAGGTCTCATTTATAAAGCCTATGGGAGCGTTTTATCTGTTTGTGGATATTTCAAGCGTAAAGGATGCGCTGCTGGCGACAGCAGATGCAGATGGCAGGATGCCGCAGAGCGGGACTGATTCATATGCGATGGAATTTACGATGAAGCTGCTCAATGAAAAGCACGTAGCTATAGCGCCGGGAACGGCGTTCGGAAAGGAAGGCTACATAAGGATCGCATATGCGACAGATAAGGAGACCCTGCTCGAAGGTCTTGCACGTATACGCGACCTCGTAAAGGAGCTGCTTGCATAATGGCAGAGTGTTTATTTGTCGGGATAGGCGGATTTATCGGGAGCGTGTGCCGCTACCTGATCGGGCTCATACCGCTTTCTCCATCGAACGGTTTTCCGGTAAAAACGCTTGTTATAAATGTTGCCGGAGCGTTTGCCATAGGGCTCATAGCTGCTGCTGCGGCTAAAAATGCTGACATTAGCCCGCGCATAGTGCTGCTCTTAAAGACCGGTATATGCGGAGGCTTCACAACGTTTTCTACGTTTGCGCTTGAGATAAGCGACCTGATACGCGGCGGAAGCTGGGCTGCAGCTGCTGCATACATGCTGCTGTCGCTCATACTCGGTGTGGCTGCTGTGTTTGCTGCTGAGGCTTTGATGCATATGTAAGATGTATAACTGATAGCTTATAGCAGGTATATGATATGCATATTTCACATGTGATAGATTTTACTTTATAATAATAATTGTCAAGGGGCGGTAAGCTCCGAGGTTCATGAAGGTGTGCCTGCATCAGGCAGACGCAGGATATTTCTGAATGATCTGATACATAAATTTGTAAAAAATAAAAGAATGAATAAGTAAAACGTTATGTCCGGCCCCGGGCCGGAAGAAAAGGAGCAATATCATGTTAAGTGCAAGAAATCAGTTCGCAGGTAAGGTAACATCAGTTAAGGAAGGCGCAGTAAACGGCATCGTTACTATCGATGTAAACGGAACAGCTGTAACAGCTACTATCTCAATGGATTCTATAAAGAACCTCGGCGTTGAAGCAGGCAAGGAAGCAACTGCATTCGTAAAGGCTACAGAAGTTATGGTAGCAGTTGGCGAGCTCAAGATCTCAGCAAGAAACCAGTTTGCAGGTAAGGTAGCAAAGGTAGAAGCAGGCGCTGTAAACTCTATCGTAACTATCGAAGCTCCTGTAGGCACTATATCAGCTACTATCTCAAACGCAGCAGTATCAGAGCTCGGTCTCGAAGCAGGCAAGGAAGCAACAGCAGTTATCAAGGCTACTTCAGTAATGATCGGCTGCTGATAGCACCCTTTTTAAACTGTGAAAATTAATATCTTAAAATGACAGCTCCGCCGGAGCATCGCACTGTATATCACACGGGCGATGACTTTGGCGGAGCTTTTTTTCGCGGTGCTGCGCTGAAAATTCTCGAGACTGAGTGCGGCGTTTAGTTTTATCTGAATTATTCCAGCTTGGAATATTGATCGTGAGTATTATTACTCTTTGCATTCAGATAATGCGCAAAAAATAACCGACCGCCTGATTTGATGGATCAGACGGTCGAAAACCAATTAATTAAGGACTGACCGCCGTTCCAAAATCGGTGATCCTTTTTCTATCTATATTTAAATTACCATGTTTTAAGAACTTAATCAGGTTGATCTCTGAATATCCTGATATCAGCCCTTTATAACTCTTACAGAAATAATACCGTCAACTGCCTTGAGATGGTTGATAGCCTGTTCTGTGATCGGAGAGTCGAGGTCGAGCAGTGTGTATGCGTACTGGCTGCGGCTGCGGTTTGTCAGGTTGCTGATGTTGAGCTCTGAGATAGCGCTTGTGATAGAGCCGATCATGTTAGGGATGTTTCTGTGGAGGATGCCTATACGGCTCGCGACGCAGCACTTACCCATGTTTACAGCAGGGAAGTTTACTGAGTTCTTTATATTGCCGTTTTCGAGGTAATCCATCATCTGTTCTACAGCCATCTCAGCGCAGTTGTCCTCTGCTTCATCTGTAGAAGCGCCGAGGTGCGGAGTAAGTATAACGTTAGGCAGACCGACCATATCTGTGTTAGGGAAGTCTGTAACGTACTTTGAAATCTTGCTTGAGTAAAGGGCTTCCTTGAGTGCGTCAATGTCAACTATAGAAGCTCTTGCATAGTTAAGGAGCACAGCACCTTCCTTGAGCATGCTGAATACATGCTTGTTTATCATGCCGTTAGTTTCAGCGTTTGCGTGAACATGAACAGTCAGGAAGTCGCACTCAGGGAGCATTTCGTCGAGGTTGTCTACTACCTTAGCGTGCTTTGAGAGGTGCAGCGCGTTATTTACAGACAGGTAAGCATCATAGCCTATAACGTTCATGCCGAGAGCGATGGCTGCGTTTACTACAGGAACGCCGATGCCGCCGAGACCGATAACTCCGAGAGTCTTGCCCCTGAGCTCGTGTCCCTTGAACTGGCTCTTGCCCTTTTCTACCTGCTTTGCTATGTCATCATCGAGTGAAGTCGCCCAGTTTGAAGCGGCTACGATATTTCTGCTTGCAAGGAGCATGCCTGCTATAACGAGCTCCTTTACTGCGTTGGCATTAGCGCCCGGAGTGTTGAAAACTACGATGCCTTTTTCAGCGCATGCGTCAACAGGGATATTGTTTACGCCTACGCCTGCGCGCGCGATAGCGAGCAGTTCATCAGAAAATTCCATAGACTTCATGTCCTGGCTGCGGACAACTATTCCGCATGCGTCATTGATATTTTCTACGAGTTCGTACTTGTCAGTCAGCTTTCCGAGGCCGACAGGTGAAATTTTATTTAAAGTAGCTATTTTATACATTTTATTTATCTCCGTCTGTATTAATATGCAAATGCAATGATTCAGATAACTGCGGCGCCCCGGGCGCCGTATATTCCGCTGTGGGCAGCGGCAGTTATGTATATTCATTATTGCTGTGCGAATGATTTAATAATTAATATATACGGGCGGATATGATGTCCGCCCGCGATATTTATGTATTTTATTTGTTTGCGACCTCAAACTTCTTCATGAAGTCGATGAGCTTGTCTATACCTTCGTCAGGCATCGCGTTGTAGATGCTGGCTCTCATGCCGCCTACTGTTCTGTGACCGCCGAGGTTTACGAGACCCTGTTCTTTTGCTTCAGCAACGAACTTTTTGTCGAGGTCCTTATCGCCTGTAACGAAAACTACATTCATGAGCGAACGGTCTTCAACTGCCACAGGACAGCTGAACATCGTGCTGTTGTCGATGTGGTCGTAAAGTCTTGCAGCCTTTTCCTCGTTGTGCTTCTGGAGCGCGGGAACGCCGCCCTGTTTCTTGATCCACTGGAAGTTCAGGCCTGCCATGTATATCGCGAAGCATGGAGGCGTGTTGTACATAGAACCCTTGTCAGCGTGGATCTTGTAGTCCAGGTAGATCGGAGTATTTTCCGGAGCATGGCCGATGAGGTCGTCACGTACGATAACGATAGTAACGCCTGCAGGACCTACGTTTTTCTGAGCGCCTGCAAATATCAGACCGAAATCATTTACATCATATACCTGTGACAGGAAGTTTGATGACTGGTCAGCTACCAGAGGGATATTTCCTGTGTCAGGCGTGTAATTGAATCTGCTTCCGTAGATAGTGTTGTTTGTAGTGATGTATACGTAATCAGCGTCGTCTCTGAAATCAGCTCTTGCAAGCTTTGGAATGTAAGTGTATACGCTTTCTTCGGAGGAGGCAGCTACGCGGATATCACCGAATTTCTGAGCTTCCTGACAAGCCTTCTTAGCCCACTGGCCCGTAACGATGTAATCAGCTTTCTTTGTGTTTCTGAGCAGGTTGAGCGGTACCATGGAGAACTGAAGCGTTCCGCCTCCCTGCAGGAAAAGTACCTTGTAGCCCTCAGGAATGTTCATAAGATCTCTGAGGTCTGCTTCAGCAGTGTCGATGATGTCCTGGAACACCTGCGAGCGGTGGCTCATCTCCATTACCGACATACCGCATCCGTGGTAGTTGGTAAGTTCTGCCGCTGCCTGCTCGATGATCTCAAGCGGGAGCATAGATGGCCCTGCTGAAAAATTAAAAATTCTTTCCATTTTATTTTTTCCTCCTGAGAAAATTGTATTTTAAAATGCACCGCCCGGGCGGTGAATGTCACAAATGTTGAAATTCAAGCTCCGAAAGGTGTATGTTAAATTACTGACAAATAAAGTTGTACACAATTATACGCTACTATGTTAGAATAGTAAAGAAATTTTCGGGAATAAAACACGTTTTTGTATTTTTGTATATGATAATGTAAGATCAGTGTCGGATTCAATACAACAATGTATAAAACGCCTTGCAGACCTCACGGTCTGAATATGACTGCAGGCATTGCCGGATAAGGCGCCGTGTGGTGTAAAAAAAATGAAAAAATGAACAAAAAAGGAAATGTAGTAAAAGAAGAGATAAGAGGGGGTACAGGAATATTGAAAAAATTTCTTCCTATTATAATGGCAGCTATGCTGGTAATGACAAATGTATGTGTGCCGGTCTTTGCGGCTACGGCTCAGCAGAGCAGTACGGGAGATACTGCTTCAGCTTCGCAGAACTCAGGACAGACGACGGGAACAGCTGATGGGGCAACCGGAGGAAGCACAGGCACGGGAACGTCTTCTGATACAGCAAACGGTGATCAGACGGCAGGAAAGCCTGCAGACGGACAGTCAGATGTAAATGCAAACGACCCGACTGGGCTCGGCATTGCAGCTGAGTCAGCAGTTCTCATAAATGCAAAGACCGGACAGATACTTTACGAGAAGGAAAAAGATAAAAAGCAGTTTCCTGCAAGCACTACAAAGGTCATGACTGCGCTGCTCACGCTTGAAAATAAAAAGGATCTCAGCGAGGTCGTTACCATAAGCCACAATGCTTCATTTACTGAGGGGAGCAGGATATATCTGCTTGAGGGTGAAAAGGTCACCATAGAGCAGCTGCTGTATGCGATGCTTCTTGAGTCAGCAAATGATGCAGCTATAGCGCTTGCAGAGGCTGTAGGAGGAAGCATCGACAATTTCGCGGCGATGATGAATGAGCGCGCTGAAGAGCTCGGGGCGAAAAATACTCATTTTGAAACGCCTAACGGACTTCCTAATGACGCACATGTGACGTCAGCGTACGATCTGGCGCTTTTCGCGCAGGAAGCTATGAAAAATGAAACATTCCGAAAGATAGTATCGACGACGCAGTACGATATACCGGGTACAGAGCTGCAGCCTGAGGTGCGCCATCTCCACAATACAAACAAGCTGCTTGCCAGCACGTCAAAAGTCACTATCGACGGAGTAAGGCGCCCGTGCAAGTATGACGGCGCCATAGGTATAAAGACCGGTTATACGAAAGCAGCTCAGAGCTGTCTCGTAGCCGGAGCTGAACGCGACGGCATGGAGGTCATAGGCGTTATACTTAAATCAACGCCTGAAAGCCAGTATCCTGATATGATAAAGCTGCTCGATCACGGCTTCAATAATTATAAATCAGTAAAGCTTTGCAGCGCAGGCGATGAGGTAGGCGACATACCTGTTATCTCAGGCTCAAAAAAATCAGTGAAGGCTGTTGTTGATGAAGACATATATGTTTCAGCTAAGAAAGACGGAAGTGATGAGCCGGATGCTTCTGAGTTTACGTACAAGCTTGACGTCAGCGATATGCAGGCTCCTTTTGAAGGTGGAGAACCTGCCGGAACTGTGACTGTATATCAGGGTGATACTGCTCTGGGGACTTATGATGTGTTTACGGCAGACAGTGTGAGCCTGTCGGCGGGGAAAAACTTCCTTAACAGTATGAAAAATATACATATACCTGTTTTCATGCTCGGCGTGGTATTTGTGATAGTCGTGATCGCAGTTTATCTGGGATTTGCACTCAAGGTACGCAGAGAAAACCGGAGAGCGCGCGCAGCGAGAAGTGCAAAGCGGGAGGAGCGCCGCAGGCAGGAAGCCGAATATGAAGCTCAGCAGATGAACAACAGTGATAATATTTTATCAGGATATTACAAGAGTAAGCAGGCAGAAATGCTTGGAAAGCATCCTCAGAGGATGCCGGGAGAAAAAAATATAAAAAACGGGCTGCAGAAAAAATAAATATTACGCAGGCGGCGACGCCTGATATATTAAAAATTTCCCATATATTAGACATTAATGTAATAATTTATGATAAGTTTGTCAAAAATAACTATCAGTAATTACAATTCAACTTGTAAAAAAACTTAATGAATTTGTAAAATCTAACAAACAGAGTTCCAACTTCAGGAACTCTGTTTTTTGTTGCAAAATAAGGAAAGTTTTGATAAAATATGTGGACGCGGTAAGAGGAAATTGATTTAATTTTTGTGTTTTTTTTGTCAGTTTTTACGAATATCAGATCCATTGCCGCAGCTGAAAAGACAACATTCATGGGAGGTATGATTGAATGAGTACTAAAAGGAAGGTCGAAATCACAGACCAGCAGATGTCCGACATCATCGCCATTATTGATAAATACAGAGATGATCAGGGTGCGTTGATTCCTGTTCTTCACGAAGTTCAGGACTACTTCGGATATCTTCCGATCGAAGTTCAGAAGGTTATTTCAGATGAACTGCATGTTCCACTGGCAGAGATCTACGGTGTAGTTACATTCTACGCTCGTTTCTCTACTCAGCCTAAGGGCAAGTACGCTGTAAGCGTATGTATGGGTACTGCATGTTACGTTAAGGGCGCAGGCAAGATACTTGAGAAGTTTGAGAACGCTCTCGGTATCAAGGCGGGCGAAGTTACTGACGACGGTATGTTCAGCCTTGATGCGTGCAGATGCATCGGTGCATGCGGTCTGGCTCCTGTTGCTACAGTTAACGGTGAAGTTTACGGTAAGCTCGTTCAGGCTGACGTCCAGACTATCTGCGACAAGTATATGAACGAATAGTTTGAACGGGAGGTATTTTTATAATGAAGACAATAGCAGAACTCGCTGAACTCAGAGAAGCATCTTATGCTAAAGTTCACATGAGAGAGGATAACAAGGAAACTACTGATAAGGTAAAGAGACACGTACTCCTCTGCGGCGGTACAGGATGTCTTTCATCACACTCAGAACAGCTCAAGGAACGTCTTGATGAAAAGCTGAATGAGTACGGCATCGCTGACCAGGTACAGACTATCATGACAGGCTGCTTCGGTCTCTGCGCTGAAGGTCCTATCGTAGTTGTATATCCTGAAGGTACTATGTACTCAAAGGTAACACCTAAGGACATCGAAGAGATCGCTGAAAAGCACGTTAAGGACGGTCAGATCGTAGAACGCTGCCTTATCGGTCACGGCGAAGAATCATATGATGAAGAAGGAAACAGGAAGGAAGCTATCGACTTCTTCCACAGCCAGAAGAGAGTAGCTCTCAGAAACTGCGGACGTATAAATCCTGAAAACATTGATGAATATATTGCATTTGACGGTTACAAGGCTCTCGGCAAGGTCCTCACTGAAATGACTCCTGAGCAGGTCATCCAGACTGTAAAGGACTCAGGTCTGAGAGGAAGAGGCGGCGCAGGCTTCCCTACAGGTCAGAAGTGGACTTTCGCTGCTGCATCAAAGGGCGATATCAAGTATGTTGCATGTAATGCCGATGAAGGTGACCCGGGCGCATTCATGGACAGATCTATCCTCGAAGGCGACCCACACTCAGTTCTCGAAGCTATGGCTATCGCAGGCTATGCAGTAGGCGCTCATCAGGGTTACATATATGTAAGAGCTGAATATCCTACAGCTGTACACAGACTGAATATCGCTATCGATCAGGCTCACGAGTATGGCCTCCTCGGTAAGGATATCTTCGGTTCAGGCTTTGATTTCGATATCGAGCTCAGACTCGGCGCAGGCGCATTCGTATGCGGCGAAGAAACAGCTCTGATGAACTCTATCGAAGGTATGAGAGGCGAACCTCGTCCACGTCCGCCATTCCCTGCATCAAAGGGTATCTTCGGAAAGCCTTCTATGCTGAACAACGTAGAAACTTATGCTAATATCTGTCCTATCATCCTGAACGGCGCTGACTGGTTCGCTAATATGGGTACAGAAAAGTCAAAGGGTACTAAGGTATTCGCAGTAGGCGGCAAGATCAACAACACAGGTCTCGTAGAGATCGAGATGGGTACTCCGCTCAGAGAAGTTATCTACAATATCGGCGGCGGCGTTCCGGGCGGCAAGAAGTTCAAGGCTGCTCAGACAGGCGGTCCTTCAGGTGGATGCATCCCTGCATCACTTATCGACACACCTATGACATATGATGACCTCAGCGCGATCGGTTCAATGATGGGTTCAGGC
Source organism: uncultured Clostridia bacterium (assembly GCA_934255545.1). Classification (GTDB taxonomy): domain Bacteria; phylum Bacillota; class Clostridia; order Peptostreptococcales; family Anaerovoracaceae; genus CAKQOE01. The sequence continues at coordinate 36,407 of CAKQOE010000004.1, forward strand.
GGTCTTATCGTAATGAACGAAGATGACTGCATGGTAGATATCGCAAAGTTCTTCCTCGAATTCACAGTTGATGAATCTTGCGGTAAGTGCCCTCCATGCCGTATCGGTACTAAGAGGATGCTCGAGATCCTTGAAAAGATCACAGACGGAAGAGGCGAGCTCGAAGATATCGATAAGCTCGAAACACTCGCTAAGAATATCAAGGCATCTGCACTCTGCGGTCTCGGCCAGACAGCTCCAAACCCTGTACTGAGCACACTCAGATACTTCAGAGACGAGTATATCGCTCACGTAGTAGACAAGAAGTGTCCTGCAGGCGTATGTAAGAACCTCATCCAGATCAAGATCAATCCTGACATCTGTAAGAGCTGCGGCATCTGCGCAAAGATCTGCCCTGCTACTTGCATCAGCGGTCAGAAGAAGGTTCCTTACGTTATCGATCAGTCAAGATGTCTCAAGTGCGGCGCTTGTATCGAAAAGTGCCCATTCAAGGCGATTTCAAAGGAAGCTTAATGCTGCATGATCCCGGCCGGCTGTCCAGGAACCGATCGGGATCGATATATACTAATAGTTCTACTATAAAGCTATTGTTAAGAAAATGCTGCGCCCGATGCGCAGGGGGTATTTATGAAGATGTTAAATATTACAATCGACGGTGTTGCAGTTCAGGTACCTGAAGGAACTACCGTACTTGAGGCTGCAAAGCAGGCAGGGATCAATATTCCTACGCTCTGCTATCTTAAAAATATAAACGAGATAGGAGCATGCAGAATGTGTCTCGTTGAGATAAAGGGCGCTAAGGCTCTTCAGACTGCGTGCGTATATCCTGTAGCTGAAGGAAATGAGATCTATACTTCTTCACCTGCAGTAAGAGAGGCAAGAAAGATGAACCTCAGCCTCCTTCTTTCAAACCACAAGAAGGAATGTCTTACATGCGACAGAAATAAGAACTGCGAGCTTCAGACTCTTTCTGAAGAGCTCAGCATAAAGGAGATGCCGTTTGAGGGCGCTTCATGCGAGCTTCCTATCGATGATTCTTCCGTATCTATCGTTAAGGATCCTCAGAAGTGCATACTCTGCAAGCGCTGCATCGCTGTATGTAAGAACGTACAGTCAGTAGGGATCATCGATGCTGTAAACAGAGGCTTCGTTACTACTATCGAGCCTGCATTCGGTCAGAAGCTCGGCGAAGCTGCATGCGTAAACTGCGGACAGTGCGTAGTATCATGTCCTGTAGGCGCTCTTACTGAGAAGAGCAATATACAGAATGTATGGGATGCTATCGGCGATCCTGAGAAGACAGTTCTCGTTCAGACTGCTCCTGCAGTAAGAGCTGCTCTTGGTGAAGAGTTCGGTATGGAGATAGGTACTGCTGTTACTTCACAGATGGTAGGAGCACTCAGAAGACTTGGTTTTGATAAGGTATTTGATACTGATACAGGCGCTGACGTTACTATCCTCGAAGAAGGCACAGAACTCATCAACAGGATCAAGAACGGCGGCAAGCTGCCACTGATCACATCATGCAGCCCTGGCTGGATCAAGTTCTGCGAACATTATTATCCTGAATTCATCGATAACCTTTCAAGCTGCAAGTCTCCACACGAGATGTTCGGCGCTCTGCTCAAGACTTACTATGCAGAGAAGGAAGGCCTCGATCCTAAGAATATCGTAACTGTATCTATCATGCCATGCGTAGCTAAGAAGTTCGAAGCTGCAAGACCTGAGCTTTCAAACGAAGGCATGCAGGATGTTGACTACGTTCTGACTACAAGAGAGCTCGCAAGGATGATCAGAGAAGCATGCATCGACTTTAACCAGTGCGAAGGCGAATTCGACGTTCCATTCGGTCCTGCTTCAGGTGCCGCTGTTATCTTCGGCGCTACAGGCGGCGTAATGGAAGCTGCTCTGAGAACTGTTGCAGACGTGCTTACAGGTACAGACGTACAGCAGATCGAGTACCACGACGTAAGAGGCCTCGAAGGCATCAAGGAAGCAGCTGTAGACCTCGGAAACGGTACAGTTATAAAGGCAGCTGTAGCTCACGGACTCGGCAATGCGCGCGAACTCCTTGATAAGATCAAGGCAGGCGAAGCTGACTATCAGTTCGTTGAGATCATGGCATGTCCGGGCGGCTGTGTAAACGGCGGCGGTCAGCCTATCCAGCCTTCAAGAGTTACTAACTGGATCGACCTGAGAGCTGAAAGAGCTAAGGCTCTCTACTCAGAGGACGAAAGACTTACTATCAGAAAGTCTCACAAGAATCCTGTTGTTATGGATCATATTTATGGTGAGTATCTCGGTGAACCTGGAAGTGAAAAGGCTCATCACCTGCTCCATACTACATATACAAAGAGAGATCATTTCTAGTACGTATATTTAACAATTTTTAAAATCTTGACGGGCTGCCGGGAGGCGGCCCGTTTTTTGTGTTTGTGATGTTGTGGAGCGCGGCCCGGATGGGCGGCGCGGTGCGGGTATACCGCCGGTGACGGCGAAAGCGTATGCTAAAATGCATTAATGCGGTAAATTGAAAAAGCGGTTTAAATGAATAAGATTTTATTGTATAATTAAAAAATACAGCTTGCGTCGGCCCGGCCGACGGGAGCATGTGTAAAAGATGCTTAAAAGGAGCCGCGCAGAGCGGCTTTATGGTTATGTGCGGAGCACGCTGCAGGAGCGCTTGTACTGTTTCCGCGGTGACGCGGGGCATGCTGCGGTGCATTATTCATGCAGGATAGCTTCGGGAAGGAATTAATTATGGAAAATTTTAAAATTGGAACTAAGTGCGTACAGGCAGGATATACACCGGGCAACGGCGAGCCGAGACAAGTGCCTATCATACAGTCTACTACTTTCAAATACGCTACGAGCGAGGATATGGGAAAGCTTTTTGACCTCGAGGCTGAGGGTTATTTCTATACTCGCCTGCAGAACCCTACGAACGACCACGTAGCGGCTAAGATCGCTGCCATGGAGGGCGGTACGGCTGCTATGCTTACGTCTTCCGGACAGGCGGCCAATTTCTTTGCACTGTTCAATATATGTAATGCAGGGGATCATATAGTTGCTTCTTCATCTATTTACGGAGGAACTTTCAATCTGATCTCTGTTACTATGGCGAAGATGGGTATCGAGACTACATTTGTGTCTCCTGATGCTACAGAGGAAGAGCTGAACGCGGCGTTCAGGCCTAATACAAAGGTGATGTTTGGCGAGACTATAGCGAATCCTGCGCTTACAGTCCTCGATATAGAGCTTTTCGCGAAGTGCGCTCATGCGCACGGCGTTCCGCTGATCGTTGACAATACGTTCCCGACGCCTGTAAACTGCCGTCCTATCGAGTGGGGCGCAGACATAGTAACTCATTCTACTACGAAGTACATGGACGGCCACGGCGCGGCTGTGGGCGGCGCTATCGTTGACAGCGGCAAATTTGACTGGATGGCTCACGCTGACAAGTATCCGGGTCTCTGCACTCCTGACGAAAGCTACCATGGCATAACTTACGCTGAAAAGTTCGGCAAGGAAGGCGCTTTTATAACTAAGTGTACGGCGCAGCTCATGCGCGACCTCGGCTCTATACAGTCGCCGCAGAACGCGTTCATACTCAACCTCGGTCTTGAATCGCTGCATGTAAGGATGCCTAAGCACGTTGAGAACGGCCAGGCCGTTGCAGAGTTCCTGTCAAAGCATGAGAAGGTTGCTTATGTAAATTATTCAGGGCTTCCGGGGGACAAGTATTATGAGCGCGCTCAGAAGTATCTGCCAAACGGCGGCTGCGGCGTTGTTTCATTCGGGCTCAAGGGCGGCCGCGAGGCTGCTTCTACGTTTATGAAAAATCTTAAGCTTGGCGCTATAGAGACTCATGTTGCTGACGCGCGCACATGCTGCCTGAATCCTGCGACTTCTACGCACAGGCAGATGACTGACGAGCAGCTTGCTGAGGCGGGCGTTCCTGCTGAGCTTATACGTATAAGCCTCGGACTTGAAGATAAAGAAGATCTTATCGCTGATATTTCTGCTGCGCTTGACGCTATAAAGTAACAGATCGTCAATGATCGGAAAATGACGGTGCTCCGAATGGGAGCATGCGATCCATTTCAGCTGATCAGCGTCAGAGGTCAGCGGATGCTGAAAGGAGAAATAAATTATGACAAGATTTATGAGTGAGCTTGCTGCTTCGCTTGAGCCTTATGTGCCGGGTGAGCAGCCTAAGGATAAAAAATATATAAAGCTCAATACGAATGAAAATCCGTATCCGCCTTCACAGAAGGTCCTGGGAGCGATAGCGTCGGCATCCGCCGACCTCAGGCTTTATCCTGACCCTGACGCTACTGCCGTACGCAGCGCTGTTGCAAAGCACTGCTGCCGCGCGCTCGGCCTGACCGGCGGTGACGCCGTGGATGAGGACAATGTATTCGTGGGGAACGGTTCTGACGAGGTCCTGGCGTTTATATTCCCGACATTCTTTAAGGGCAAGAAAATAGCGTTTGCAGATATAACATACAGCTTTTATCCTGTTTATTCGGCGCTTTTTGAAATACCTTATGAAAAGCTGCCGCTCCTGGATGACTTTTCGATAAATACGGATCAATACGTGAAGGATATACCCGGCGGAGCGCATGGGAGCATCGGTGGCATACTGCTGTGCAATCCAAATGCTCCGACGGGACGCGCGCTGCCGCTTGCGGATATAGAGCGGATAGTTAAGGCTAACGCAGACCGTATCGTTATAGTTGATGAAGCTTATGTAGATTTCGGAGCAGAGTCGGCTGTTTCACTTGTGAATAAATACGATAACCTGCTTGTGACGCAGACGCTCTCAAAGTCGCGCCAGCTTGCGGGTATGAGAGTCGGCATCGCTATAGGCTGTAAGGACCTGATAGCGGCACTGAATGCTGTGAAAAATTCATTTAATTCATACACTGCAGATAGGCTCGGTATTGCGGCGGCAACGGCTGCGTTTGATGACGATGAGTATTTTAATGATACGAGGGCAAAGATAATAGCTGCGCGGGAGCACGTTACTGAGGAGCTCCGCTCACTTGGTTTTGATGTGATCCCATCGAGCGCGAACTTTATATTCGCTCAGCCGCCTGCTTTTGAGCATGCTCCGGGAGGTTCTGGCAGCGAAACTGATGCGGGCGCGATGTTCAGGATGCTCCGTGAGGCTGGCGTGCTTGTAAGGTATTTCAACAAGCCGCGTATCAATAACCGCCTGCGTATAACTATCGGTACTGACGATGAGATGGCGGCATTGGTCGAGGCTGTAAAAGATATACTCGGAAAGCAGGTAGGATAGATATGGCGCTTATACAGAAGCGCTGCTGGGAGTGTGGAGCTGAGCTTAGTGAAAAAGAGCTTGAAGGTGAAGGAATCGTTCCTTTCTGTCCGTCCTGCGGTGAATACAGATTTCCGTTATATAATGTTGTCGTGAGTATGATAGTCGTAAATCGGGCTACCCGTAAGATCATCCTTATAAAACAGTATGGTCATGATTTTTACATACTCGTTGCAGGCTATGTCAGCCGCGGTGAATCTCTGGAGCATACGGTTATACGCGAGGTAAAGGAAGAGACAGGTATGACGGCAGATCATATAAAATTCAACAGGACGCATTTCTTTGAACCTACTAACACGCTCGTATGCAATTTTACAGTTTATGTAAGTGATGACAGCGAGCTCGCGCCTAATAAAGAGATAGACTCTTATCGCTGGTTCACACCTGATGAGGCGCGCAGGAATATCAAGGAAAACAGCCTTGCGGGATTTTTCCTGAATGCATACCTTGATGAATGCGAAGCTAACCACAGCGGTATATGCACAGAAATACAAAATTAAAAAATAAACTGAATGCCTGATGTGATTTTTTAGAACGCATCAGGCATTTTTATTTTCTTTGGAATTTCACCGGTATAAATTTCTTATAGTGGAGTATTTTTTGACTTAATGGCCTAACTTCATAGCAGTAATGTTGTGTTAATAGCAGAGAAAACTTGAAGTAATTAAAAAATAATTTATAAATGGAAACAGTGAAACTTTAAAATATGATGGCATTGGAAATATAGCTTCGCCTTATGACAGGAACGGTAATGAAACATCATACAAATATGATGCTGCAGGAAATGTTATAGAGACTATAGATGCATCAGGAAACAGCGCATTATTTAAATATGATGCCGTAGGCGATCTTATAGAGACGAAGCTTCATAGAGTAGACGAGCAGGATAAGGTCGATTCATGGGAGATAACAGCTTATGAATTCGATGGCAGAGGCTTGGTAACGAAGCAGATCGATGCTCTTGGAAATGTTACGACGTATAAATATGATGGTAATGGCAATTTAAGTTCGAAAACTGATGCTGATGGTCATACTACTGAGTATACATATGACAGCCTTGATTTAGTAAGATCTATAAATTACAATGGAGAAAAAAACGTTTCATATCGTTACAATGCGACCGGCGACCTCATATATATGAAGGACTGGCTCGGAGAGACGACATTTGAAGTCGATTTGATGCATCGTATTAAAAAGGCGACAGACCATAATGGAAATACAGTATCTTACGCTTATGATGCAACAGGTCAACAGACAGCGATAGTCTATCCGGATGGAACTACAGCGTCATATGAATACGACCTTGTATCAAATCAGACAGCAGTAACGGAGACTGATGGAAGTACAACGACTTATGAATATGACGCCATGGGTCGTGTATCTACTATGCACTATCCTAATGGATGGACTGAATACTATACTTATGATGCAGTTGGAAGGCTCATAAGTGTAGATGATACGCATCCTTCAGAGAAGCCTTCAAAGACGCAGAAGCATACATACAGATATGATCCAAATGGAAATCTGACGTATGAATATATGCGCGGCAACGGGACAGGTCAGGCAAAAACAGAAACGACATATACATATGATGAGCTTGACCGCCTTGTAAAAGCACATGATGAATATGGAAATTCTACAAGAGAATATACATATGATTCTCTTGGAAACCTGACATATGAGACAGGAAATGGAAGTCATGCTGCTGATCATCGCTACAATGACCTCAATCAGCAGATATCACGTTCAACAGATAACTGGAAGACATCCACAGCAAGTGAATATGATGCGAGAGGAAATCTTGTACTTGAAAGTTATGTAAAGAACAAGAAACAGACAGTATCAGGACAGTATACATATGATGCTTCCAATAAAATGACTCAAGGCATAAATGCCAATGGCGAGAAAAGCATATACAGTTATAACGGACTTGGCGCACTCATGGAAAATACATGGGTGATAGCAAAGAACGGTTACGGATATCATGATGTAAATGCTGATGATACGGTTCAGACTCAGACGGCAAATAAGGATAAGCCTACAGGAAGTAATGTAAAGAAAACGAGCACTGTAAAAAAACAGTTCGTAGTAGACTTTACATCTGATACATACAGACCGTTACAGGAACATGAGGTAAACGGACTCGATTATCGTTATGTTTACAGCGATAAGGCACGGCTCAGTGTTGTAGTCAGTGGTATATCGAATGGTTCAGCATCACTTCTTGATGAAAACGGAGAACTTCATGCGTATTATCATACCGATTATCTCGGAACTACAGACTATCTGACAAGCGCTGTAAATTCAAAGGTCATATCATGGACTAACTATAACGAATGGGGAGAGATAACGCATAATGCGGTACTGAAGTGCGGACAGCGTGAGCTTGACCTTGTAAAGGAATACGCGACACACGACTATGATGCAGTCCTTGACCAGTATTATGCAAAGGCTCGCTTTTATGATGCATCGAATCGCCGCTTTACAGCGCAGGATCCGATACTCGATCCATCTCAGTATGATATATCGTCCTATGTAAAAGATCCACTTCAGCTTGATCAGTATCTTTATGTTAAGGATAATGCGGTAATTTATATAGATACTAATGGAGAAACAACTGTTTCCATAGGGGCAAGTGTAGCTGCTGCATTTGGAATTGGTATATCAGGAAGCGCACAAATTGTTATAGATAGTAATAATAATATTGCATTTATGGGAAATATTTCAGCAGGGGCAGGTACGCCAAATGCTTCTCTTTCAGGGGCAGTAAGTGTTACAACAGCAAAAAATGTGAAACAATTAAATGGTTATGGTGTGGGATTGGCAGTAGGTATTTCTGTGCCCATATTTGGAACAGAATATTCAGTAAGTAAAGGCACTAATGGGAATTTTATATATGGATTAAGTGTAGCTGAGGGAATTGGTGTAATACCAGTTGAAATACATGCAAATGCATTTTCTGCGACAAAAGTGTCAAGAACAATAAAGATGCAATGGTTGTATAATAAAGTTTATAGTGCTGCAAAATCAATATATAATAAATTAAATTGTAGCGTACAAAAAAAGGTTAAGAGAATTTCAGGAAAATTTTTTTGATTTTTGAAAGAACATATTAGATAGAATATCAGAGGTAAATATTGTATAATTTAATAAATATAATATTTACCTTTGATTATATTAGAGCAATGTAATGAATAATAAGTTTAGAGTTGAAGACAGTAGTAAATTTATTGCCGATCTAAAAAAAATAACATATGAACAATATATATTTTTTTATAAATATTGGGTAGAGGGGATGTTTAATGATAAGTATAAGAATTATATATTTTATGGAAATATAAAAGATGATTGTTTTAAAATAGTTTTCTTAAAATATGGAAATAACTGTTTTAATAAAATTATTGAGGGAACTTTATACAATGATTCAATGTTACATGTTGATATAAAAAATAATTTCAGATTTCAAGCGTGCTATATACTATTGTATATAACAATTTTTATTAATGGTATTATGCTTCTATGTGAATCGGATATATTAACAGCATTTTTATTAGTAACATGGATTTTGATATTTATAATTTTAAAAAAAATTGATTCATATATGAATATAAAAATATATGATAAATTTATAAAGGCTTTTGCGAGTGATATATATGGGATCATGGGATTATAAGTTATTTGATAATGATGATGCATGTGATTTAAAAGATGATTACAGAGAACAGATAATATTAGGTATGTCTGATGAAGATGCTGAAACGTATATCATACATGAGTTTGAGTTAAGTGATGAAGAAAATTATATGCTATGGTTGCCATTTGCCGTGACCCAGTGGAAGATCGGAAGATTGAGCCAGCATGTAAAAGATAGGGCATTAAGGTCAGTAGATAAAGAACTTATTGAAATAAATGATTTATGGGAAACTGAATATATATCGAAAAGAAAAAATGAACTTATTAAATATAAGAATATGATATGTGAACCTATGTGTGCAAGAAAGAAACTTCGTATGCCATGGTATGCGTTTCGATCTCCTTGGAAAATTGGTTCAGTTTTGCAGTATAGGCTATCGTCGTCTAATGATAATAGTAAATATGATAACAAATATGTTATGCTATTGGTAAGTGGTGAGGAAAAAACGCCACCGGATAAGATTCCTATGGATACAATAGTATTTAGATTATATGGATGGTGCGGATCACAAGAACCGTGTAGTATTATAGATGAAATAAATAAAAAACAGCCTGAATTAATAAAAATACATTCAAGTGATAATTTTTACGATGAAAGCTTGACTGTAATGCTAAGCAAAAGTGATATAAAGGGTAGTGATATAAAATGTATAAGTGATACTCCCTTGATGGGTAGTGAACTTATACGATCTGAAATAGGATATCCAGTAGTACATGAATCTGCTGATTCTATAATATCAGAAAGTTTAGCATATAATAATATAAATATAAATGAATGATTTAATAATGTTTAAAAATTTTTGATACAACTCTGATGAATGAGAAAATCGGTTCGATACCGATAATATAGTTATCAGGGTTGTTTTTTATGTTATAAAATTATATTTTTGCATACCGTTGCAATTACAGATATATAAGGAAGTTATTCCGGCTTCCTGTACAGGTGGTGACACCTGTGATCGAATATATTTGTAATTTGGAGGTATTTATGGACGGATTTGACGTGTGTGCTATTTTATGCGCGTCAACTATTGAAATTTCTATGTACAAAATGGTATATATGGAGTGGGGAGAGAATGGCGGTCAGTTACCGCCTCCTACTTGATCTTACTGGATGTCAGGAGAAACATAAATATGAAAAAACATTCAAAAGCAATAAAGTATGCTATTGATAAAGGGTTTCAAAAATTTAAAGTCAAAAAAGAAGAATCAGTTGTAAAAGTAGTGAATGATGTAATTCAGGGATTTCAGATAGACGAATACAGAAATCATGGGCATAAGGTAACATATCTTAAATTTTCAATATATCCAATATGTGATTTAAAATCATATTGTAATGGTTATTTTTTAAGTATGTGTGCAAATGATCTGCTAAATGTACCTGTAATTGATACATATCTTGCGGATGAAAAAATATGCGATATGCTGGATAAAATAGTATTTCCATTTTTTGAAAAATATAATACATGTAAAAAATATTATGACTATATTCATCGATCAGAAAAATTAGAGATGTATTCAATAGAATATTTGTTCTATGCTCTTAAAACAAAAAGTATAGAAGATGCAGTAAACATACTTGAAAATCAAATGAAAGATATTGATGATGCTTATGAATCATATAAAGGTGTTTTTAGCGAAGAAGAATTACAAGAAAAATATAATGCTTTTCAAGCGGAAAAGGAACATTTGAATAGTATGATAAACAGAATATTATCTTATACGTCAGATGAATTGGATAATATGTTAATTGAAAATGAAAAAAGAGGAATTGAATTCATAAAGGAGCATTTAGTGCAATTGAATTAATGAAATTAATACATAAATAATATAAAATTATAAATATTATTTAATAGTTGATTATATTAAGGAGCCAATGTCTATGTTGATGGCATCTATCTTAAAGGTTATTCTTATACTATAATAATATTGAACTAAAGCTATAAATTTATGGAAAATAGTTTGTAGCTTTAGTTCAAACTATCTATTTTGTCTTTTGCAGATAAATTAAAAGTATATTTTGAGGGGCATATATTAAAAATGAAAAAGCATTTAATGGTTAAAAATTATAGTAACACATATGGGTTTAGATTGTTAAAAGTGAATAAAAAATATTCAATGGTTCAAGTAGTGAATGATATAGTTCAGGGATTCCAAATTGATGAATATCGACGCTGTGGACGTAAAGCTACATATATTAAATATGATATATATCCGTTATGCAATAATGAATCAAATTATTATAATGGTATATTTGCTAAATTGGATGCTAATGTGCAGATGGATATACCTATATTTGATACTTATTTGACGGATGAAAAAATTTGTGAAATTATACAGAGTATTATTTTTCCATTTTTTAAAAGATATGATTCATGCAAAAGTTATTATGGTTATTTAAATAAAATGTTAAGATTAGATGAATGTGGTATAGAAGAAGTATTTTTTGCATTAAAAAATAATGATATATACAATGCAATCAGCATGATAAATGAAAGAATTGCTCAATGTGATGATGCATATGAATCATGCATAGATACAATGGATGAAGAATCGTTAAATCATAAATTAATGATGTGCTCTGAAAGAAAAGAGAAACTTAAACTAATGTTGAACAGGATCGTATCTTATACGCCAGATGAATTGGACAAGATATTACTTGAAAATGAAAAAAAGGGAATTGAGTTTATAAAGAAGCATTTAGTGTAAGTGACTTAATGAAATTAATTAAAATGTCAATAAAATTAACTATAGCCAAGTAAGTAGACACATTTAGTTAGAAGATTTTTCAGAAAAGGATGCTCTCCAGACAATGCAGCTTGTGAGGGATTCTTCGGTCGTATGAAGAATGAAATGTTCTATGGTCGTTTAGTCCACAAAAACGTCTACACCCCCTCATCGTTTATGTAAACGATGACAGCGAGCTTGCGCCTAATGATGAGATAGATTCTTACAGCTGGTTCACACCTGATGAGGCACGCAGGAATATCAAGGAAAACAGCCTTGCAGGATTTTTCCTGAATGCATACCTTGATGAATGCGAAGCTAACCACAGCGGTATATGCACAGATTACTGCGGAGAAGTATAGACAAGTTAATAAGATACAATTAATAAAACCTTAAGAAAAACGGGCGGCCGGCAGGCCGCCTTTTGCTGTATAATGAATGACATAGTGAATTGTTAAAAAAGGAAAGGAGGCTGTGGTGTTTGACATTAAGGAAAATCTGAAAAGACTGCCGGACAAGCCGGGCGTGTATATGCACAAGGACGCGTTGGGACATGTGATATATGTCGGCAAGGCAGTCTCACTGAAAAACCGCGTGCGCCAGTATTTTCAGTCGCAGACGAATATGGCGCCGAAAGTACGCTCGATGGTGGCGCATATAGAGGAGTTTGAGTATATAACGACCGATTCAGAGATGGAGGCGCTGATACTCGAATGTAATCTCATAAAAAAATATATGCCTAAGTACAATGTACTTTTGCGTGACGACAAGACATACCCATATATAAAGGTAACCATGCGGGAGGAATATCCGCGCATAGTGAAGACGCGCCGCATAGTTGACGACGGCGCGAAGTATTTCGGGCCGTACAGCGACGTGGGCGCGGTAAATGAAATAATTGATATGCTCAATGAAATATACGTGCTGAAGCGCTGCTCATCAAAAACATTTCCGGTGGGGTTCAGACCGTGTTTAAATTATCATATAGGGCAGTGCCGCGGGATATGCGCAGGGCATGTTTCAAAGGCGGAGTACCGGGATGCGATAAGCGAGGTCGTGGAATTCCTTAAAGGGCATAATAAGAAGCTGCTCGACAGCCTTACAGAGAAAATGATGCAGGCGTCTGAGGCGCTGAATTTTGAAAAGGCGGCTGAGTATCGCGACAGGATAAACGCTGTAAAGGCGATAACAGAAAAGCAGAAGGTCGTGCTCGGCGCGGCAAACGACATGGATATGATACTTACGGCAAAGAGCAGTTCGGGTTATCATATCATACTGTTTTTTGTAAGAAACGGTAAATTAAGCGGGCGCGAAAGCTTCCATATGGATGACGCCGGTCTGACCGGCATGCGGGATGTTGACGCCGGGGGCGCAGGAGCGGCGGCCGATCAGGCGGCCGCGGAGCAGGATGCAGGTGGTTATACGGACACGGATACGGGAGCTGCGGCGCGGAGCGCGGCAGCCGCTGTGGAACAGGAGCGCGGTGAGCTTATAGCGGAATTCATAAAGCAGTACTATACAAAAGACATGCTCATACCTAAAGAAATAGCCGTAGAATACGAGCCGTCCGACGGCTCGCTGCTGGAAGAATGGCTTACAGCTATGCGCGGCTCAAAAGTAAAGCTCTTCACGCCGCAGAAGGGTGATAAACACGCGCTTCTCGAAATGGCAAGGCGCGACGTAGTGGAGATGATGAAGGTCCTCGACGACCGCGCAGCTGCAAAGTCGGAGCGTGAAAACGCAGTCGCCGCAGAGCTTGACAGGCTTTTCGGCGAAAAACGCAGACGCTTTAAAATGCTTGAAATGGTACGCGCCGCGCGCTACACAGGGGAAACGCGCGCGCATGACGCAGCAAGAGCCGCAGAAGCGCCGGCAGTGTATAAGGCGCCGGCAGAAACTGATAATACAGGAAATATCAGCGGCCCGGCCGCTGCAGGTGCAGAAAGCATTAATAGTAATGACATTGACATCGATGGTGAAAAATGCTCATGGCGCATAGAGTCATATGATATTTCAAATATTTCAGGAGTAGACTCTGTAGGCGGCATGGTAGTTTTTGAAAACGGCAGACCGCAGCGAAAGTCGTACAGAAAGTTCAAGATAAAGACTGTTGACGGCCCGGACGACTACAGCAGCATGCAGGAGGTCATATACAGGAGATTCCGCAGAGCGCAGAAGGGCGACCCGGGATTTTCGCGCATGCCGGATATAATATTCGTTGACGGCGGCCTCGGACACGTACACGCCGTGCAGGAAGTACTCGACGCCATGGACCTGCATATAATAGTCGCAGGTATGGTAAAGGACGACCGCCACAGGACGCGCGGTCTTTTCGTAGATGAAAAAGAAGTCGATCTTAAGGAGCGCCCGGCGCTCTTCCGTTATGTGACTACTATTCAGGACGAGGTACACAGATTTTCCATAGATTACCATCACGGTCTGCGCAACAAGTCTATGCAGAAGTCGATACTCGATGATGCGCCCGGAATAGGTGAAAGGCGCAAAAAGGCGCTGCTCTCAAGATTCGGCAGCATAGAAAACATGCGAAAAGCCGACGTGTCGGAGCTCGCCGAGACAGAGGGCATGACGATGCGCGCCGCTGAAAGCCTCAAGCTGTATCTAGCAGAAAAGGAAAAAGAGATCAAGTAGCGCAGCCAACAGACCGCAGTCAGGATCCGGGATCGGTAACGGGTGCGGCGGATAGAGCTAAAGATAAAATCAGGATAAAGATAAAAGAAAGTTGATATCAGGGAAGATGACCGTACAGAAAGGGGAACTGTCATGGCACAAACTACAGCAGGAAATTCACATCCGGATAAGCAAATGACTGATGCAAGGGAAAAGAGAAAAAAGGTAAAATTTAACAAAGATAAAAAATACCGCCGCAGGCGCCAGCTGCTCGTTATCATAGTGCTGATTATCGTTATAGCGCTCGTGCACGGCATAGGCCAGCGAGTGATCCCTGAGCACCGTGTCTCGCGTCTCGGCGGCCTGGCTGCCCCGTCGTGGGTACAGCAGGAGTTCATAAGAGAAGACGGGCATTCACGTTCAGGAAAAGAGCTGACAGCGGTAAACGATATAGTCATACACTACGTTGGAAATCCGGGCACAACGGCGCAGGCAAACCGCGACTTTTTCGACAGTGATGCCTCAAACGTCAGCTCGCATTACGTAATCGGCCTTGATGGCGAGATCATCCAGTGTCTGCCGCTTGATGAGCGCTCGGCGGCGAGCAACAACAGAAATCCGGATACTATATCCATAGAAGTCTGCCACCCGGACTCGACCGGAAAATTCAACGACGCTACATACCGGTCGCTCGTAAAGCTGACAGCATGGCTGTGCGATGAAGCCGGCCTGAGCAGTGACCACGTCATCCGCCACTATGACGTGACAGGTAAGATCTGCCCGAAATACTTCGTAGATCACGAGGAAGCGTGGGAGCAGTTCAAGTCTGACGTAGGCGCAGCGATGTAGAACAAAAAAAAGCTTCTATCACAGACCGGTAGAGTCATATGATAGAAGCTTTTATTATTTTTTGTTAAATTTTCAAACGATCCTGATCTGTCAGAGGTCGAGTTTGACTAGTCTTCAAGAGACAGCTTTTCAAATTCAGCTGCTACGCGCTCAAACTCTGCATCGTCTTCGATGTCGATGATCTCAAAGTTTTCTTCGTCATTTTCGTCTTCCTTGTAGCCGTAGATGTAAACGTCATCTGTACCGTCATCAGGAAGAAGAGCGATGTATTCCTGACCGTCGCAGTCAAATACGCCGAGGATCTCGCACTCGATGTCTTCAGAATCTTCAAACTGCAGAGTGATGAATTCAGCGTCGTCATCTTCAGGCGCGTTGTTTACGTTCTTGTTGTCTGCCATTTTATTTTCTCCTTTTATTCATATCATTTTAATGTATGTCTGATAACAAATTTACTAACGGCGCGGTGATGATCTGCGCGCCCTCCCGGCGGACGGGCCGCCGCTGTGCCGGCGTGATGGGTCAATTAAGTTATTCGTACAGCGGACTGAAAAATACCGCCGAAGCCGACTTTCCTTATTATATATATTAATACAAGGCGTGGCAACACAAAAAAACGTTTTTGATGTAATTTGCCTGCGGCGCCTGCAGCTGCGGCCGTCACCGGCCGGACATCACCTTGTAATATAAACTTATCTTTACCCGCTTACGATACAGCATGTATACTTTATCATATATGGTATATCATCTGTTCAAAAGGAGATAAGGAGAAAAAGATGAAAAGAAAAGCAATGACAGCGGCACTGACAGCCATGTTACTGGCGGCAATGTCGATCGTACCTTCATTTGCGGCAGAAACAGCGACACCTGTTGCCGGATCGCAGGACGGCGCAGCCGTAACAACGCCTATAGGCTGGGAAGCGAACGCTATAGACGGCTACGACGAGTCAAAGAAAGAGCACCATCCTGCATACATCACAGGATACACTGACGGAACGATAAAGCCGTGGAAGAACCTTAAAAGAGCCGAGGCGGTCCAGATGCTGCACAACATAAACAGCGCAAATCCTGCGCCGACGGAAAAGTTCTATGAAAGCCCGCAGATAACGCGCGGAGAATTCGCAAAGCTCGTGCTCGCGGCTAAGGACGTAAAGGCAAAGGAGCTGAGCGACGTGCTAACGGGCTATCCTGACGGAACGCTCAAGCTCGAAAACACTCTTACGCGCTGTGAGGCAGTAACGATGATAAACAGAGCATACGGCCGCACGGCGGATAAATTTTCAATAGGGGCAAGCATGAACCTGCGCATAATGCCTGACGTTCCGACGTCTTACTGGGCGTATTACGACCTTATGGAGGCTATAACAGACCACAACATGTATGACAGAGATACTGATGCGGACGGTAATTCTGAAGAACTCTGGTCAGACTGGAAGCCGGGCAAGGTAGACCTGCCGCAGGGCTGGAGAAACATAAACGGCAAGCTTTATTATGTAAACGACCAGGGAACATTCTCATACAACACGACAGTGGACGGCATAAAGCTCAATGCAGAGGGAACGTACACTACGATGAACGGCGAGCTCGACGCTCTGCTCAGAGATGAGATAGTCAAGATAATAAACAATAACATGACGCAGGATCAGAAGCTCCGAGCTATATACGATTACATGATAAAGAATTACGGCTACCGCGGCGCAGGTACAGTCGAAGCAGGCGCAGTGGGCTGGGAGTCTGAGTTTGCTTTTAACATGCTCAAGTCCGGAAAGGGAAACTGCTATTCATGGGCAGCTACGTTCGCGTACCTTGCGCGCCAGAGCGGATGGGCCGCAGACGCAGTATCAGGAACTGCTGTATCGCCTAAGGGCTCTTCACGCGAGCATGCCTGGGTAGAGATAACTATAGACGGTATACCGTACACGTTCGACCCTGAGATCGAAGGCGTTTACGCGAAGACGGTCGGAGAAACTTATGACCTGTTCAAAAAAGCGTATGGTCAGGCTGTCTGGAAGTATAATAAGGTAGAAATAGAAGAACCTGACAACAGTGACGATGTGAATACACCTGTTGACGCATCGCTTGTAAAGATACTCGATAAGGTCTATGCAGGCATAAATGTCGGATTTGATGTCAGTGACGCTGCAGTGACGAGATCAAACGAATCATATTATACAGGCGTCACCGGTCTGAAATACAAGGCGGGAGTGGCGCGCGAATCGAATATAAACGCTATCGCGCACTCTACAGTTCTTCTTCAGATGGAAGACGGCGCTGACATGGACGCGGCGGTAAAAGCCATAAAAGAAAACGTAGACGGCTATAAATGGATCTGCGTAGGCGTATCAGATGAAAATATCCTCGTAGACCACGTAGGAAACTACGTACTCTTAACTATGGACGACGATTACGCAAACAGGATAATGGACAACTTCAAAAAGCTGTCGCTGTAGCGCAGAGTGCATAACATCGGATAATTAATAAAACTTTAAAAAATAGTACTGGAAAACGGGCTGCCGCATGGTATACTATACTGTTTAAACACGATAGTAGGACTGTGACGGCAGTCCTGTTTTTTGTAAAATGAGGTCACGGATATGAAAACAGAAGAGAAAAGGCTTGAAGAAGCAAAAGAAGGCGTGCTTGAATATTTCAGAAAAATAGCTGCGGTACCGCATGACTCCGGTCATGAGGGCGCGTTGGCGCGCGAGATGCGTGAATGGCTTAAAAATGTAAATGGCGTATCGACGATAGACGATGCGGGAAACCTTATATGCGATATCCCCGCGACGCCGGGATGCGAAAACGCGCCGCTGCTCATGCTGCAGGGACACATAGACATGGTGTGCGCGACGCGCGATGGCTCAGGCTGGGATCCGCTGCGCGACCATGTAACGCTGCGCATACATCCTGACAGGGAAACAGGACGCACTGTACTGAGTTCCGACGGTAATTCTTCGCTCGGCGCCGACTGCGGTCTGGGGGATGCCGGAATATTCTGGGCGCTGAGCCGCGCTGCGAAGCGCGGACCGATAAGGGTGCTCATGACTGTACAGGAAGAAGTCGGACTTGTCGGAGTAAACAGGCTGGATTCATCGGCGTTAGACGATGTAAAACTGCTTATAAACGTAGACGGCTTCGCGGGAGGCATTATCATAGCAGGCAGCGCCGGCGGAAGACGTGAGGACTACAGCCGCCCTATACACGCCGTAAGAGAAACTGAAGAGGATGCGGCGACGCATAAGAGATGCGTCTTGAAGCTTTCAGGTTTCAGAGGCGGTCATTCGGGGTATGATATAGACCGAGGACGCGCAAACCCTATACGCCTTATCGGTGTATTGCTCCGCGACCTTGATGATAACGGAGCAGATTTTGACATCGCGTCATTCAACGGCGGGCTGAAGCACAACGTCATTCCTTCGTGGTGCGAGGCCGATATCGTAATTGCGGATAAAGACCTGCCGTTTCTTAAAGAGCGCGCTCAGGCGCTCGTGAGCCTTATAAAAGAAAAATATTCAGTTACAGACAGTGAGGGCGGATTTTCCATGTATATATACGAGAGAGACGAGGAGGGCGGCAGTCTGCCTGACTTAGTGCTTTCGCGCGGTGACCGCGACGCAGTTATAAAATTCATTACTTCATTACATACAGGCGTTTACCGCTATATGAAGGAACTGCCGGATCACGTTGACACATCATGCAACCTCGGAAAGATAATATGCGACGCGTCAGACGCGTCAAGAGGCATGCACGCGCTTTTATTTGAACGCAGCAGCAGGAAGGAGTGGCATGACGAGCTCCTTAAGCTCCATGCCGAGGCTGCAAAATCAACGGGCTTTAAGCTGTCGGACCTGGAAGAGTACCTTCCGTGGATATTTGACCACGAAAATCCGCTGATGACAGCAGCAGCGGAGGAATATGAACGCATTACCGGGGAGAAAGCAGAAAAGAGCGCCGTCCATGTAGGTCTCGAGCCGTCCGTGCTGGGTGCCAAGCATCCGGGCATGGAGATGATAAACATGGGCGCAGACGTAGCCGACCCGCATACGGTACACGAGCGCGTATATCTCGACTCGGTAGGCCCGTTCGCACTCACGCTCAAAGCACTCATAGAACGCGCAGCTGATGCGGAGATAGACGTGGAAGTATAGGGCAGATAAAAAAGTATACTTTATTGTAACTTTTATTATTGTGAAATTGCTGATGCCGGTGGCTGATATACGGATAAGCGGAGCTCGGAGCAGAATGGATATGCTTCCAGATTATTTTGAAGCAGCCGCAACGTCAAAAATATGTCTGAGCGGAACGCGCGGAAGCGCATAAAATGGTTGAATTTTCACCGAAAATTCATTCCCTGCCGCGAGTTATTTTTGACAAAAACTGCTTCAAAATGATCTGTTAGAAGCATCCCATTCTGCGACGCGGAGCGTTCCGTATATCAGTCGCCGGCATCGGCGTCCCCGTATTTACAATAATGTATACTATTTAATGAAATCAAAGGAAAAGAGAAAATTTTTTAAAAGGAGGAATACAGATATATGGGTAAGATCTTCAGATATCTGGGAGAGCACAAGGGCGCGGTCGCGCTCATAATCCTCTTCCTTGCCGTGCAGGGCGCATGTGAGATAACGCTGCCTCAGTACACGGCGGATATCGTCGATATCGGCATCCAGAACAGCGATATGGCTTTTTTGAAGTCAGCAGGATTTAAGATGGCCGGAATATCGGTGATAATGATGATTGCAGCGTGCTGCTCGTCATTTGTAGCTTCAAGGACAGGTGCAGCCATAGGGCGCGACCTTAGAAGCAGAGTATTTAAAAAAGTAGTTTCTTTTTCAGGTGCAGAGATAGACAGGTTCTCTACCGCATCACTCATCACGAGATGCACGAACGACGTCCAGCAGATAACAATGGTCAGCATAATGCTCCTGAGGATGGTGCTTTACGCGCCGATCATCGGCGCCATAGGCATAGCAAAAGTCATAACGAGCCAGACAGGAATGGCGTGGATCATAGCGCTCGCCGTAGGCGCCATAGTAGCGCTCGTATTTACGCTCATGGGACTGGCGCTGCCTAAGTTCAAGATCATGCAGAAGCTCGTAGACAAGCTCAATCTGATCTCGCGAGAGATCCTGACAGGAATATCAGTCATCAGAGCATTTAATCGTCAGGAAGAAGAAGAAAAGCGCTTCGAAGCGGCAAACCGCGATCTTATGAGGACGCAGCTCTTCGCAAACAGAGTCATGACATTTATGATGCCTGCGATGATGATGATAATGAACTGCATATCAGTCCTCGTAGTATGGTCGGGCGCAAAGGGCGTAGACGCCGGAAATATGGAGGTCGGCGACATGATCGCCTTCATAACGTACGCTATGCTTATAGTAATGGCCTTCATGATGATAACGATGATATCCATAATGCTGCCGAGAGCAGGCGTAGCCGCTGCCCGCATAGACGAAGTCCTTAATACAGAAGAATCCATAAAGGACCCTGCGTCACCGCAGCACGATGACGATAAAAAATTCGAGGGCGAGATACGCTTCGAAAACGTTTCATTCACTTATCCGGGTGCAGAAGAACCTGTACTGTCAGACATAACATTCACAGCAGAGGCGCATAAAACTACAGCCTTCATAGGAAGCACAGGCTCAGGAAAATCAACAGTCGTCAACCTGATACCGCGTTTTTACGACGTTACAGGCGGCCGCATACTCCTTGACGGCATAGATATCCGAGATATCACTCAGAAAAAGCTCCGCTCAGCCATAGGCTTTGTTCCGCAGAAGGGAATACTCTTCTCCGGTACAATAGAATCCAATTTAAAGTATGCAGATAAAAATATTTCAGATGAAACGATGAAGATGGCCGCAAGAACAGCACAGGCAGCAGAATTCATAGAAGCAAAGCCTTACGCATATGAAGCACCTGTAGCCCAGAACGGCTCAAACGTTTCAGGCGGCCAGCGCCAGCGACTCGCCATAGCGAGAGCCATAGCAAAGCAGCCGCAGATATACCTGTTTGACGACAGCTTTTCAGCGCTCGACTTTAAGACAGACGCTGCTCTGCGACGCGCGCTCGCGGAAAACACCGCAAACGCTACAAATATAATAGTAGCGCAGCGCGTCAGCACCATAATGCACGCAGACAGGATAATCGTCCTTGACGAAGGACGCATAGTCGGCATCGGCACGCACGATGAATTAATGAAGAACTGCAGCGAATACAGAGAGATAGCTGAGTCGCAGCTTTCAAAAGCTGAGCTTGAAGGAGGTGTCGCATAATGGCAGATACATCCACAAGAAGACCGGCCATGAGAAGAGGCCGGGGCCCTACGTTTGAAAAGCCGAAGGACTTTAAGGGCACGTTCAAAAAGCTGTTGAAATATCTCATGCAGTTTAAAGCAGCATGTGTCGTAGTAGTGATAGCAGCGCTGTGCAGCACGCTCTTTAACGTAGTCGGTCCGAAGATACTCGGTATGGCTACAACAGAGCTGTTTGCCGGAGTCCAGCATAAGCTTCAGGGAACGGGCGGCATAGAGTTCGGCATCATAGGAAAGATACTTGCCTTTACTCTTGCCATATATCTTGCCAGCTCAGCGTTTTCATTCATACAGGGCTGGCTCATGACGGGCATATCGCAGAAGATCTGCTTCCGCCTGAGAGCCGACATATCGAAAAAGATAGACCGTATGCCGATGAAATATTTTGAGTCGCATACAGTCGGCGAAGTCCTTTCAAGGATAACGAACGATATAGACACACTCGGACAGGGACTGAACCAGAGCATAACTCAGCTCATAACCTCAGTAGTGACAGTCGCAGGCATAATAATAGTAATGCTGACGATAAACCCTCTCCTGACTGTAATAGCTGTCCTCGTAGTTCCGCTGTCGGCAGCACTCATGCTTGTCGTAATGAAAAAGTCTCAGCCGTATTTTAAGCGCCAGCAGTCTTCGCTCGGTGAGATAAACGGCCAGATAGAAGAAACATTCAGTGGCCAGAACGTCGTAAAGGCGTTCAACCGCGAGGATGCAGTCATTGCCGAGTTTGAAAAGACTAACGGAGAGCTCTATGAGTCAGCGTGGAAATCACAGTTCCTTGCAGGACTTATGCAGCCTGTCATGATATTTGTAGGAAATATCGGTTATGCTGTTGTTGCCGCGGCCGGCGCGGCGCTCGCCATAAGAGGAACGATTAAGGTCGGAGACATTCAGGCATTCGTGCAGTACGTAAAGAACCTTACTCAGCCTATATCGATGCTCGCTCAGGTATCGAACATGCTCCAGTCTATGGCGGCGGCTGCCGAGAGAGTTTTTGAGTTCCTCGACGAGGAAGAGGAAACAGCAGATGTTGCAGATCCTGCACCGATAGACGATATAAAGGGCGATGTTGAGTTCAGCCACGTAAGATTCGGCTACAATGAGGACAAGGTAGTAATAAAAGACTTTTCATCAAAAGTGTCTGCCGGGCAGACAGTAGCGATAGTAGGTCCTACAGGGGCCGGAAAGACTACTATAGTAAAGCTGCTGATGCGTTTCTATGACGTTAACGGCGGAAGCATAAAGGTGGACGGCACTGATATACGCGATTTCAGGCGCGCAGACCTCAGAAAGCTTTTCGGCATGGTGCTTCAGGATACATGGCTCTTTAAGGGCACTATCATGGAAAATATCCGTTACGGAAGACTTGACGCTACTGATGAAGAGGTCATAGCCGCAGCCGAGGCCGCTAACGCGCATCACTTCATAAAGACGCTGCCGGGCGGATACCGGATGGAGCTTAACGAGGAAGCAAGCAATGTATCACAGGGACAGAAGCAGCTCCTTACGATAGCTCGCGCTATCCTGGCGGACAACAGGATAATGATACTCGACGAGGCTACAAGCTCAGTAGATACAAGAACAGAAACACGTATCCAGCAGGCTATGAACCGCCTTATGGAGGGCCGTACAAGCTTCGTTATAGCTCATCGTTTATCAACGATACGTGACGCAGACCTCATCCTCGTAATGCGCGAGGGCGATATAGTCGAGCAGGGCACGCACGATGAGCTGCTTGCAGCGAACGGCTTCTATGCAGACCTCTACAATTCGCAGTTTGAGGAGGCTGAGGAATAGCATGGATCGGGATATACTGCATGCGTATAAATAAAAAATATCATTGCAGATCGAAATATACTGCAATATACTGTGTAATTGATCGTTTGTTAATTAAAAAGTGCTGATAAAAAATCGGATCGGAAGAAGGTAATTTATCTATATGAAAGCAAGGATAGAAAAAATAGAGCTGCATGAGGAGAAGGGCGGACCGCGTCTGACTCCCGCGACAGCAGAAGCTGTTGAGTGCGGAGGACTTGTCGGAGACCGTCACTGCCGCGATATAAACAAGCAGATATCCATAACAGGCGCAGATGTCCTGGAATGGATGGACAGCTGCGAAAAGCCGGGCATATGCTTTGAAAAGTTCGGCGCGAACCTGGTATTTGACAGGATACCTGATGAAATGCTTGAAAAAGGGATCCGTTTGAATGTCGGAGAAACTGTAATAGATATACAGGATGTGCATAAAAAGTGTCACGTTGAAGACTGCAAGTATTTTGACGACGAGCAGATAGCAGGATGCAAGCTCAGAAAGTACGTTATGTACGGAGAATGCATAAGCGCCGGAAATATATCTGTAGGCGATGACGTGACGGTACTTGAAAAGCGCAGCAGGACAGGAGGCAGGAATACCGGACTCGTGCTTACGCCAAAGGAGCGCGCGCTCGAAAAATTCATGAAGGAAGTAAAGGCTGCAGTAAGACCTTCAACAGAATCAGTCAGCTCTGCTGACGCTCTCGGCAGGGTAGCCGCAGCAGACGCGCGGGCGCGTTTCTCGTCACCGCATTATGATTCGGCAGCTATGGACGGTATAGCTGTAAGGACGGGCGACCTTAAGGGCGCATCGCCTGAGTCTCCGGTATTTCTCAGACCGGAAGATTTCAAGCAGGTAAATACAGGAAATCAGATAGAGCCGCCTTACGATGCAGTCGTTATGGCTGAAAACGTGACTGAGATGCTCGATGACCGCGTATGCATAAAATCAGAACCGGCTAAATGGGAAAACCTGCGCCGTGTAGGCGAGAACTTCGCTGAGGGCGAGGTCATCGTCCATGCAGGCCATAAGATAATGCCTGTGGATATATGCGCGCTCATAGAGGCAGGTGTATTTGAGCTGGAAGTTTACAGAAAGCCTAAGGTCGCTATATTCCCAACGGGCGATGAGATAGTAGAGCCTGAGGACGCGATAGCGCCTGACGGAACACTCAGAGACGGCGAGATCATAGACGCTAACTCAAGGATGTTCAGGGCGATGGCTCAGGAACAGGGTGCAGAACCGCACCGTTTCCCTATACTGCCGGATGACTACGACAGTATAAAGGATGCTGTTTCAGGTGCTGCAGAAGACTACGATGTCATTATCACTAACGCCGGAACGAGCGCAGGCCTCAAGGATTACACCGTAAAGGTGTTAAATGACCTTGGAAAGGTGATCGTCCACGGTGTTGCGATAAAACCGGGAAAACCGTGCATACTCGCAGTCGCAGGAGGCAAGCCTGTTATAGGGCTGCCGGGATATCCCGTTTCGGCGTATCTCGGATTCAGGGAGTTCGTAACGCCTGTTCTTGAATACCTCAGCGGGCGCGATGACGTATGCCGTCCAAAAAAGGTAAAGGCGGTCCTCACGCAGGACGTAAAGTCAGGTAAGCGCCAGAGCGAATACATCCGCGTGAAGCTGGGTCGTGACGAAAGCGGCCGTCTGACGGCCGAACCGCTCGGCAAGGGCTCCGGATCATCTATGCTCCTCGTAAGAGGCGACGGCTGGTGCGTGGCACCGCAGCTCTGCACAGAGATCTCCGCAGGAACGGAAGTCGAAGTGGAGTTATACAAGCCCCGGTCCTCCATACCGGCTTTGCAGACCAGATGAAAATGACAATGCTGATACAATAAAAATAAATCTATAAAAAGTAAACAAAGCAGCCGCCCGGCGGCTGAACATAGAAAGAGCACCCGTCCATATGGAACAGGTGCTCTTTCTGTATAGTAATGAGGCTTTTGCGGCGCCGGGCGCCGCGCATTAAGCTGTTTTGCAGCTTAGTGATGTACATTTGCTGTGTTGATCTGTTAATTTACAACTTATTTGCGTATTTGACTGTTTACTTATTCATGATCTCGCCGAACGTGAGCTGCTTGTCATAAGCTTCTGTCATCTCTACCATCTTTGATGTGTCGCCTATGAGGATGATGCCGGCGATGCGGTTGTTGAAGAAATAGTACTTCTCGTATGAGCGGCGCTGGTCGTCGCGGAATTCTACAGTCCTGAATTTTCTGTCAGGATCCTTGCCGTTAGTGCCGAGCGCGAATATGCTCGTATTGAACGCGTTTATAGCGAGTGAAGCGCCGAGCGGATCGTATTCGAGCTCTTCTTCGCCTGCTGCGTTTGCGCCTGCTATGCGGCCTGTTTCGGCAGCCTGAGCCCAGAATGCCTGAGGAGCGCCGTTTACTTCCGTGCAGTCGCCGCATGCGTATACAAAGCGTTCGCTCGTTCTCATGTTGAGGTCTACCTTTACGAAATTACCTGTTTCTATACCGGCTTCCTGAGCGATGGCAGTGTTCGGTCTCATGCCTGTAGACATTATCACGAGCTCTGCAGGGAATGTCCTGCCGTCAGCGAGGATGACTTCTTTGTCAGTTATCTCAGTTATGGACGCGCCTGTTACAACATTTATGCCTGATGATGTTACGATATCTTCGAGCATAGCTGACGCAGGATCGTCGAGCTGCTTAGGGAGCAGTCCCGGAGCTGTTTCGAGGACTGTAACGTCATAGCCGCCCTTCTTGAGCTCCCATGCGCCCTCGAGGCCCATTACGCCGCCGCCTATGCATACGACGTTCTTAGTACCCGGAAGTATTGCCTTTACCTTGTCAGTATCGGCGATATTCCTGATAGTCACTACGTGCGGCTTGTCTGCGCCCTTTATAGGCGGAACGAAGCATCTTGCGCCGAGAGAGTATATGAGCTTGTCATACTTGAACGTGCCCTTATCGCATGATACCTCGCGTTTTGCAGTATCGATGGAAACGACCTTAGTTTCGTATGAAATGTATACATTGTTTTCCTCGTACCACTCAGGTCCTTCTATATCGAGCTGGCCGCCGTCGAAATCTGAAAGCAGAGCTTTCGTAAGCATCGGCCTGTTGTACGGTAAGTATTTTTCGTCAGTTATGATAGTGATGCCGGCAGTCGCATTCCTTTCGCGTATCGCCTTTGCAGCGTTGTAAGCGCCCGGACCGCCGCCGAGGATCAGGAATATCTCGTCAGTGTCACGTCTGAATGAAGTAGACGTGTCTTCTACAGGTATGAACTTGTCAGGACCGACGCCGCATACAGGGCACGCTTCGAGGGAAGCGTCAAATACCTCGCCGCATACCATGCACTTAACGAGCATCTTTCCGCCTGTTGACTGAGTCTTTTTCTTTTCAGGTTCTCTGTCGAGCAGGATGCAGCCGAAGTTGTAGCCGTAGTCGTAAGCGTCTATGAGCTGGACGTCACTTGGCTTGAATCTTATCCTGAAGCCGTCAAGGACTCTCATATTGAGCTGCTTGAGTCTTTCTATGATGTGAGGTACTCCTTCGCCGCTCCAGCCGTAGCTTCCGAACGCGCTTGCGAGCTTGCCCTTGTGAGTAGGCGGAAACATGCCGAGCGTGAGCTGCCATATAGGGGCGAGCGCTTCTCCTACGATAGTCGGAGTACCGAAAAGCATACCGTCAGCGACTGCGAGCTCAGCCTGGACGTGCGCGGCGTCAGCAGTTACCATGTCGTACATGCGGACTTCTATGTCTTTATTTTTGCCGCTGTCCCTTATACCCTCTGCGATCTTCTCAGCCATCTCAGAAGTATAGCCGTAAGCGCTTACGTAAGGGATGACAACGAGCTTCTTAGCCTTTGTATTGCGAGGATCGGGAGCGTCTGCGCCGCACCATTCTCTGTATATTTCCATCAGTTCAGGTATCTTTGCGTCGAGTACAGGGCCGTGGCCTGTGCATATCATGTCGATATCAAGATCCTTTATGCGGTCGAGCGCGTTTACCATAAACGGGTTTTTAAACGGTCCGATTATGTTGTCAAAGTAATACTTTGTCGCGCGCATATAGCCTTCTTCGTCTGTAACAGTGCTTCTGAGGATGCCCTCATGGCTGTAGTGCGAACCAAATGAATCACATGTGAAGAGTACCTTATCCTCCTCGACATAAGTGTACATAGTGTCAGGCCAGTGGAGATTAGGAAGCAGCATGAACCTGAGCGTTCTGTCGCCGAGCGACAGCGTTTCGCCGTCCTTTACTATGAGGGCGCTGAAATCTCTGTTTGTTATCTCGCGCAGGAAGCTGATCGCAGTTCCCGTGCCGACTACAGAAGCGCGCGGATTGAGGTCGAGTATCTTTGAGATGCTGCCTGCGTGGTCAGGCTCAGTGTGGTTCATTACGATATAGTCGATATTGCCCCATACGCCGAGCTCGTCGAGAGTAGCCTTATAATCATCCCAGAACTTCATCTTCGCAGTCTCAAAAAGAACTGTCTTTTCGCTGCCCTTGAGTACGTATGAGTTGTAAGTCGTTCCGAACTCAGTATGCATTATGATATCGAATACTCTGAGATCAGGATCGAGTACGCCGTTCCAGTAAAGTCCGTCTTTAAGCTTCATAGGTTTCATGTAAATACCTCCTTCTTAACATCATTATTATTCGCAATAATGAATATTCTATATACATCCCGCGCGCCGCCCGGCGGCGCCGTCAGCTGAGACAGCGGCCATGTGACCGCCGGCCGCGGTTACGCGCGGATAAACGTCTGATCCGGCATGGTTGGAACGTTTTTTATGTTTTCGTTCCCCCTTGCTGTATTTATATATTAGCATTTAACTATTAAACATGCTGTTGCATTTGCAACACTGGGCGAAATTACATACGGAGTGGTACGGAATCTGCGGGAAGACTGAGGCTGGCTGTTTTGAAATACGCTTCGCGTCGGCGGCGGTAATATGTTAAAATATTAAACAGCGCGGCGTGTCTGAAAAAATACGCTGATAACGCGCCTTACGCGCCGCCCGGCGGCGCTCGCATAAATTGAAAGATGCATTATGTATCAGTTACAGAAACAGGAGAAACGATCATGGCAGAAAAAAAACAGAGCCCGTCAATGGACGAATGGCTGAGAGAAGCAAAACAGCATGAAAGCGCTAAGGATATAGGGATGTACCTGACGCACAACGGCACGGTAAGAAGCACTGCAAAAGCAAAGGTACGCGCCGGCGCGGAGGACACTGAGCCTGTAACAGGCATGGAATTCTCTTACGATCAGGCAAAGGTAGACGCTATCATAGAAGAAACTTACAGGATGGACGGTATCGGCTACCTCAGAGTATGGCTCAACGAAGGACATCTCGAAGTAGGCGATGACATAATGTACGTCCTCGTCGGCGGCGACATCCGTCCGCACGTTATAGACGCGCTCCAGTATCTTGTAGGCCGTATAAAGAACGAATGCGTTGTCGAGACTGAGATCAATTAGTCTGAAACGGTGAAGAACGGTAAAACAGAAGCTGATCATATACAGATCGATCATATGGATCGATAAAAAGAGAGATAAGAGCAGACTTCCGGTCTTTAAGAGCGGGATGTCTGCTTTTTTAATGATGTCTTCAGCTGCGGTCCGTGATGTCGATCTGTACGCAGATCTCATTGTTGTGTTTATCGGCGCGGATCTTCCATTTGTGCAATTCGATTATATCCTTTGCAAGCGCGAGTCCGACTCCGGTGCTCCCGTTTTGTCCGGTATAAAATCGCTCGAAAATATGATCTGTGTCAATTTTTTCTACGTCATCGCAGTCGTTTGAAACGGAGAGTATCCTGCCGTCGTATACGATGACGATCCTGCTTTTCGCGTAACGGATAGCGTTTACGAGGAGATTTGAAAACGCCTGATCAAATCTGTTTTCGTCTGCCCTGATCGTTCCGTCCGCAAGGCGCAGCTCGACTGCGAGACAGCGATTTTCTACTGCTCCTTCAAGAGGCATAAGGCAGTTCTGAACGAATTCGCTGACCTCCACATCTGTATACTCGAGCGGAGCCGAGCCGCTTTCGAGCTTTGCCATCAGAAGTATATCGTCTATCAGCCGGCTCATTTTTTCTGTCTGTGAAATGATGACGCTGCCTGTTTTCTGATAATCTGTGATAACGCCGCGCTCCATACCTTCCGCGTAACCGCGTATGGATGTGAGCGGCGTTTTCAGCTCGTGTGAAGTGTTTTCAAAGAAAAGCTTTTGTGAAAGCTGGCTTTCTTCGATTTTTTTGCCGAATACGAGTCCGAGAAGGCTTCCGAATATGCTGATGATGACGGCAGCGGCCAAAAGAAAGAGATTTGTCTGCGCGATCATTTCAGGCTCTCCCGATACATCGACGTACGCGACGATGATTTCGGGGGATCCGTATTTCAGGTCGTCATCGTAATCGACGCGGCCGGTCCTTATATAGTACGTATTCTGGTTTATGACAGCTTTTGTCACTGTGGAAGCGTCGTGCTCCCTGCACCATTCGATGATCCGGCGCTCCTTCAGACTGTAGTGATCGCTGTTTATCGCGGCGCTGTTGTTGAGAAGTCTTTCTTCTATATAGAAGCATTCCGGTATATACAGATAGGACTCGTCGTAGTTTTCGTAGGAAAGGACGAAAACATTGTCTATCGATTTTTTTACTTCGGAGCTTAAATAACTGCGCGTGCTTACATTATAGATCGCAGCGATTATCAGAAAAGTCAAGAGTATGGAGCAGCCTACAAGGACTGCGACTCTTATCCTGAGTTTATTCATTGGTGGCCTCCAGTTTGTATCCGTATCCCCAGACGGCTGATATTTTTGTTTTGCAGCCGGCTTTTCTGAGCTTGCCGCGTATGCGGCGGACTGTCTCATCGACAACTCTTGTTTCCACTTCTTCGGCATCTATCCCCCATACGTCGTCGAGCAGTCTGTTTCTTGAAACTGCTGTGCCGGGTTCTTTTGAAAGGCATTTTATAAGAGCGAACTCTGTCGTTGTCAGACCTATCTGTTTATCTTCATACAAGGCGTCCTGTACGGCGTCGGAGATAACGATGTCGTAAGCTTTGACTCCTTCTTTAGGTGACACCGCCGTCCCGCTCCTGCGAAGCAGTGCTTTTATCTTTACTACGAGAAGGGAAGGTGAGAATGGTTTGACCATATAATCGTCACCGCCTGTCATATATCCTCTGATCTGGTCTGATTCGCTTTCCTTCGCTGTCAGGATAACGACGGGAACGTCTGAGATCTCCCTGATCATTTTGCAGACGGAAAGTCCGTCTGTGCCGGGCATCATGATATCAAGTATGACAAGGTCGCACGGTTTTTCCCGGAATTCACTGAACAGGTCGTCACCGGTAAGGAATGTTTTTATATCGTATCCTGCGTTTGTAAGGAATTCCTGCAGTACATCGAGGATGTCCTGTTCGTCATCTGCAACGTATATCACTTTGTTCATGCTGCCCTCCATGCACGGAAAGCCTGTCCGTGAGGACAGGCGATCCGTGTGCTATTCTATACTAATACATTTCGATCTTATCATCAGCTGCAGTGTACCAGCCGGCTTTGATCTCGAGTTCGGCCGCGCGTTTGTCAAGCTTTTCCAGTTCGTCTGTGTACTTTGCCAGTCTGCGGTCGTATTCTTCGTCAGTTACGGATTCATCGTATGTGCCGCACGCTGAAGCGATGGCATCGTATCTTGAATATATACCTTCAAGTTCGTCGATCTCAGCGGCTGTCAGATCACCGTGATCGACAGCTTCGCATTCGAGGCACTGCATATCGTCGTATTCGTACTCAGCAGTCCAACCTGCCTTCTCGTCGAGCTCGCCGAGACGGTCGAAGAGTGAATTGACTTCATCTGAATGCTGCTCGAATTTTTCATCCGAAAGCTCAAATATCTCATTCAGCCTGTCGCAGATGCTGTTGTACAGAGAAACTTCATCAGGTGTCAGCTTGCCGTAGTTACCACCGAGATGATCCGTGGCTGCTGATGCTGCCGTTGTTGCCGCTGTGTCTGTTCCTGAGCTGCTGACTGTAGACGCGAAAGCGGGAACTCCTGCTGTCGCTCCGATCGTCAGTACGAGCGCGCATACAGTACCGTTCATAAATAATCTTGTTTTCTTTTTCATTTTAGCTACCTCCAATACTCTTTCAATACTCTTTTTGATCCGCTCACTGTTGAGCTTGATTACAGTATGAGGCAAAACAGCTTTTAATTCCCCGTAATTCAGTCAAAAAAGTGTCACAAAAGTGTCATAAATGATAAGAATAAAAAATACGAAGATCCGTGCTGAAGCTTATAAAAGAAAAGGCGTGACATGAGTCACGCCAAAAGATCCCTGCGCGGGAATTTTGTAAACGATATGTTATTTTGTATGCCCTTCAACGTGATCCTTAAGCTTCTGGAACGTTTCAGGACTGATGACGTGCTCTATGCGGCATGCGTCCTCTACGGCTGTCTTTTCGTCAACGCCGAGTCTGATGAGGAAGCTGCTGAGGAGCGTGTGACGCTCGTACATCCTTTCAGCTATCTCTGCGCCTGAAGCTGTGAGCGTGATGTGACCGTCGTTGTCCATATTGATATAACCGTTTTCACGGAGCTTTTTCATAGCTACGCTCACGCTCGGCTTTGAGTAACCGAGCTCATTTACGATATCTATGGAGCGTACAGGCTGGCCTGACTGACCGAGCATGAGTATTGTTTCAAGATAATTTTCGGCTGATTCCTGAATCTTCAAATTTTGACCCCCAGTCTTATAAACACTCAACAGTGCAGGCAAGTTCTGCTGCGCTTAACGGAACGGCATCAGAAGCTCGCCTATCAAAGCAGGGTGCGCTGCGGCGAGCTCTGCTGCCTGTTGAGTTTAAAATAGTGAATAATTTCATTTTTGTCTCTCCTGTGCAGCGCCCTGCGGGATATACTGATAATATATTTTTTCTAAAAAGCAGCGAGACCATGACGGCCGCGCTGCGTATATTGTAACATTATTCCTGACCTTTTGCAATTCTTGAACGCTGTTTAGCTCTCTGCTCTTTATTGAGTATGCTCTTTCTGAGCCTCAGGCTTTCAGGCGTTATCTCAAGAAGCTCGTCGTCAGCGAGGAATTCGAGGCACTGTTCAAGGCTCATCCTTCTTACAGGGATAAGTCTGAGCGCTTCTTCGCTTCCTGCTGCTCTCATATTCGTCAGATTCTTCTTCTTGCATACGTTTACATCTATATCGCCGGCCTTTGGCGCAACGCCGACTACCATGCCCTCATATACCTGGTCGCCGGGCTCAACAAAGAGCGCGCCTCTGTCCTGAGCGTTAAAAAGTCCGTAAGCTGCGCATTCGCCTGTTTCAAATGCAACAAGGCTTCCTGTGCTGCGGCGAGTCACCTCGCCCTTAAACGGAGCGTACTTTTCAAATACAGAAGTCATGATGCCCTCGCCTCGAGTGTCGGTGAGGAACTCGTTTCTGTATCCAAAGAGTCCGCGCGAAGGTACGAGGAACTCTATCTTCATTCTGTTTCCTACAGGCGTCATCTGGAGCATTTCAGCCTTGCGCGATCCCATTTTTTCTATAACTGAACCTACTGCATTTTCAGGAACGTCTACTACGAGTCTTTCTATAGGCTCATTGAGGACGCCGTCGATCTCCTTTGTAAGTACTCTCGGTGGTGATACCGCAAACTCATAACCCTCTCTTCTCATGTTCTCCATAAGGATAGAAAGATGCATCTCGCCGCGGCCCGCTACGTTGAACGCGTCTGTAGAATCTGTCTCTGTAACTCTCAGTGAAACGTCCTTCTGCAGCTCGCGGTCAAGCCTGTCGCGCAGGTTTCTTGAAGTTACGTATTTGCCTTCCTTGCCTGCGAACGGTGAATCGTTTACGCAGAAAGTCATCTCGACTGTAGGAGCTGAGATCTTTACGAAAGGAAGCGCTTCAGGAGCTTCAGGCGCGCAGATCGTATCACCGATAGTTATGTCGCCGATACCTGACAGCGCTATGATGTTGCCTGCCTTTGCTTCAGTTACAGGGACTCTTGTGAGTCCGTCGAATTCGTATATATTAGCTGCTCTTGATTTCTTTGATGTCGTACCGTCATGATAGTTAGTAACTACTATCTCGCTGTTCTGGTTGAGTACGCCTCTTTCAACGCGTCCGATAGCGATACGGCCTACGAACTCGTTGTAGTCTATGGATGAAACGAGCATCTGGAACGGCTGGTCGTAGTCAGCTTCAGGAGCGGGGATGTGTCTGAGGATGGCTTCAAAGAGCGGTCTGAGGTCAGTACCCTGAACTTCCTGTGACTCTGAGCATATGCCCTGTCTCGCGGAGCAGAAGAGTATAGGTGAATCGAGCTGCTCTTCGTTAGCGTTGAGGTCCATAAGGAGCTCAAGCACTTCGTCTATGACTTCATCGATGCGGCGGTCAGGTCTGTCGATCTTGTTGATGAGG
This sequence comes from uncultured Clostridia bacterium, assembly GCA_934255545.1. GTDB lineage: Bacteria > Bacillota > Clostridia > Peptostreptococcales > Anaerovoracaceae > CAKQOE01. Next base: position 70,216 of record CAKQOE010000004.1, read on the forward strand.
ATTATGACCTTGTGGCCGAGCTCGAGAGCCTTTGATAAAACGAAGCGAGTCTGAGGCATAGGGCCTTCTGCTGCGTCTACCAGCAGGATAACGCCGTTTACCATCTTGAGTATACGCTCTACCTCGCCGCCGAAGTCAGCGTGTCCCGGTGTGTCTACGATATTGATCTTTACGTCGCCGTAAGTAACGGCAGTATTCTTTGCGAGGATAGTGATACCGCGCTCGCGTTCAAGGTCGTTTGAGTCCATGACTCTTTCAACGACAGTCTGGTTTTCACGGTAAACACCGCTCTGCTTGAGCATCTCGTCAACGAGAGTGGTCTTGCCGTGGTCAACGTGCGCTATGATAGCGACGTTTCTGAGATTATTATCTGTCATAATGGGAATGTCTCCTTAATTGCCGGTCCCGGACCGGCGGTTCAGCTTTGGTTTTAAATTGTGAGAATATTTATACGCGGTGCCATACGGGCGGCTCCGCCTGATGTCGTAATGAATATTTTTTTTAACAAACGAGAATTATATAACAAAATCATGTCGAAATCAATGAAGTATATAGATATAGAACAATAAAATATGTGCAGGGTGCGGCGCGCCCGGCGCGCCCCGAAAGAAAAAGGCTGCCGCGCGATGCGGCAGCCCGTTTGGTTTTACGGTCAAATGTATTGTTTAAGACCCGAATTAAGCTTCTGCTGCTTTTACGTTTACAGCTCTGAGCTTTTCCGGATTCTTTGGATCCGGCTCTGTTTCAAATGTTACCTTCTGACCTTCGTTCAGTGTTCTGAATCCGTCAGCGATGATAGAAGAAAAATGAACGAATACATCGTTTCCGCTTTCTTCATCTGCAATGAAGCCATAACCCTTTTCTGCGTTAAACCATTTTACTGTTCCGTTGTTCATAGAGTACCTCCTGAATCAACTTAATTCCCCCAAGATGCAGAAAAACTGCCTGTGCAGTCTTCTAAAGACCCTGCCCTCTGAGCCGTCTGCTGAAGGTGCTGCAGCCGGTAACGGGCAATTTCTTATTTAAACTTGTAAATCCACCCGGACCCGATCTACAGAAATTGATAATCAATGGACGAGCTGTTTTTACGTTCATAGTATACGATGTTAAAAAGCAGATGTCAAATTTAATTGATTTATGTTTTGTATTTTTTGATGTTATGGTATATGAGTACAAATATTTACATAGTATTGTTTATTTTGTGCAGTTTTTTGGCGCGCGGAGCCGCCGCTGTTTGTGAATTATTTGTTTTACAAATTGGGGCGAGTTGGCTATAATTTATACAGGACTGTGTTTATTGTGCATGAGTCCGGGGTCGCAGATCATTAAACGATCATTAGCTGAAGAGGGACGGGTATCCGGTAAGCCGTATGCGCGCAGGGAGCGCCGGAGTTGGATGCTGTTCGTTTTAATACTGGAGGTGTATATATAATGGAAAAGAATATTTACGCAAAGATGCTTGAGGCTGTAGCTGAGGGCGAGAGCGTAGCTCTTAAGACTGAGATAAAGGGAACAGAAGGCGACATCGCTGACGGTATAAAAAGATCTGTCGGACAGGTAGAAAGCACTGTTGACGCAAAGGGCTTCAACATGGTAACTACTACTGCAGTAAAGTCAGGAGAAGATTTTTATGTAAGCGAGCCTATACTTCCTAAGGAAAGGCTTATCATACTCGGCGGCGGACACATAGCGCTTCCGGTATGCGAGTTTGCTGCAAAGTGCGGGTTCGAAGTGCATGTATGCGATGACAGACCGGCTTTTGCAAACGAAGATCGTTTCCCGTGGGCGAGGGAAGTGCTGTGCGATACTTTTGAAAACTGTATAGAGAAGCTGAAGATCACTCCGTATGACTATGTTGTGATCATTACGCGCGGACACGTTCACGACGGTGACTGCCTGAGAGCGATACTTCCGGGCAAGCAGCCTACATATCTCGGACTCATAGGTTCAAGAAGACGTGTAAAGGGGCTGCTTGAAATGCTTGAGCAGGAGGGCTACAGCCGTGAAAATATGGACCGCATCTGCACGCCTATAGGTCTGAGCATCGGCGCTGTTACGCCTGAGGAGATAGCAGTTTCTATCCTCTCTGAGATCATCGCGTACAAGCGTCTGCCTGAAAACAACAAGGACGGATCTCGTTTTGTAAACGCTTCCGACCTCGACCTTGAGATGATAGAGTACCTTGCCGAGAACCACGAGCCAAAGGCTATAGTGACTGTAATACAGACAAAGGGCTCTACTCCGAGAGGCGCAGGCGCAAAGATGGCTGTAAGTCCGAGAGGCCAGGTAACCGGAAGCATCGGCGGCGGATGCAGCGAGGGAGCTGTTATACGCGACGCTATAGATATCATCGGAACAGGAAAGTTCAAGACTGTATTTATAGACATGACAGGCGAAGTCGCTGAGTCTGAGGGCATGGTATGCGGCGGGATCATGTACGCTCTGATCGAGGACGGAACTGAAGCATAACAACAGATAATGCACGAATAGATAACGGTCGGCTGGCGAACGGCCGGCCGTTCAGCATATATAAAGGAAGTAATAAGTAAATGAAAGATTTCATATACGCAGACAACGCAGCGACGACGCGCATCGCTGACGAGGTCATTGAGGCGATGATGCCGTATTTTAAGGAAAATTACGGAAATGCGTCATCTGTCTATAAATTCGGAAGAGATAATCATCAGGCTATAGAATCTGCGCGCAAGACTATAGCGCATCTCATAGGCGCGAGCCCTATGGAGATATTTTTTACGTCATGCGGCTCTGAGTCGGATAACTGGGCGCTCAAAGGCACTATGCGCCGCCTGGCGGCGGAGGGCAAAAAGCACCTTATTACGAGCAAGATAGAGCACCATGCGATACTGCACTCTGCAGAGGCACTCGAACGCGAGGGGTTTGACGTGACTTACCTGCCTGTTGACGAGTATGGGCGCGTATCTGCTCAGTCTGTAAAGGACGCTATACGCGAGGATACCGGACTCGTTTCTATCATGTACGCAAACAACGAGGTCGGAACCATACAGCCTGTAAAGGAGATAGGCGGGATATGCCGCGAGGCTGGCGTGCTGTTCCACACGGATGCGGTCCAGGCTGCCGGTGCGCTTCATATAGACGTTAATGAGCAGAATATAGACATGCTGTCCATGTCGGCGCATAAGTTCAACGGTCCAAAGGGCGTAGGCGTGTTTTACTGCAGGCGCGGTCATTTTCCTGATAATTTTATGGACGGCGGCGCGCAGGAGCGCGGACACAGGGCCGGTACAGAAAACGTAGCGTATATCATAGGCATGGCTAAAGCGTTTGAGATGGCGTGCGCAGAGATGGACGCAAAGGCGGAAAAGCTCGCTGCCATGCGCGACCACATAAAGGAAGGCCTGCTGAATATACATGACTCTCAGCTGAACGGCGATCCTGTAAACAGACTACCGGGAAATCTTAACGTATCATTTGCAAAGGTAGACGGTCAGTCAATGCTGTTTGACCTTGATCTTGAGGGTGTTGCAGCGTCATCAGGCTCAGCCTGCGCGTCAGGCTCACTCGACCCGAGCCACGTACTGCTTGCTATGGGGCTTCCATATGAAATGGCCCACGGCTCGCTTCGCATATCGCTCGGCCGCTACAACACTATGGAAGAGGCTGACAGGATAATAGAAGCAGTTACAAGCGTCGTTGCAGGGCTTCGCGGGGAGAAAAAGTAACGAAAAAATAAGTAAGAAAAAAGTAGAAAATAAATATTGCGCGCCCGGCGCGCCCGTGAAAAACGTATTTGTTAAGTATGGATAAAAACGAAGGAAAAATAAATACGTACAATATGACAAATTTAATATCGAAATAATATGTAACCTGCCGCCCGGCGGCAGATATCGTTAAGGGAGGTGATCCGTGTAAATGGGTCATTCTTACAATGGTGTCTGCCGCCGGGCGGCAGGTCGTTTTTTGTTTATTCGTGCTTTATTGGTTTTATGCGTGGATGTCGGAGATGTTGGCAAAAGTGCCTTCAAATGTCCGCTGTATGTCAGTTTTGTGTCTGTTCGGAAAATGAGATACTAAAGATACGGGAAAGGCAATAGTCCTGAACGGAAAAATTAAGATGATTCATAAGTTGAACAGAAAGGATGGAAATCTATATGCACAGAGAGATCGGAAAGCGCGGAAGTCTTGACATGATAAGGGACATTGTAATGATCAATGAAGAGGATGAAGAAAAAGAAGAGAAAAATGTAAAAAAAAGAAAAAGAAAACCTGATGATAGCGGAAAAAAGAAAAGGCCGCCGCAGAGGACGCCGCTGAAGTATTTCCTGACGGGTTCGGGATGTACTATCATGGCGTTTTCTATCGGAATACTTGTATGCCGCGAGCTGCCGTATATCATGAGGTGGCTGTCAGGCTATATGGAAGATCTTGGGTTTATAGGTGTGATGCTTATAATGGCAATATTTGGATCAGCGATCATAATGCTTGCCGATGAGATCAGCTATCTGATGACGGAGGAGCTTGATGATGGTGAAGAATTTTTATTTGGCATTGATGATCCTGATGACCCGGAGTACTACACGTTTTATGACAGTTTCGAAGATCCTGAATGTGATTTTGGCGATAACAGCTTTTATGACGGAGTTTATGATAAAAGCGAATGCTACTGCAGATGTAAGTACAGATGTGGCAGCGGGTGCTGGCGTGAGAACATCAGTAAGCCGGAGCTTAAGGTCGTAAGACCGGAGAACGATAAAAATGAAAATAAAAAGAATGAAGATGTAAGTAATGAAGATGAAGACAAGTAAATAAATGGTAAACAGGAGGCGAATAAAATGAAAATGAATGCAAAAATATGGAATATAGCAGAAGGAATATCGAATAATTACAGATACGGCATCAGAAGGATGATCATAAGCGAGCTCATAGCGTACAGGATGGCTCTTGAACAATAAATGACAGATGTGTAATGAACAGATGGGTCTGTGATCGGTGTGCGCGCCGGGCGCGCGAACGAAAACGATGTATTATTGGGGAATAATAAAGCTGCCGTATGTGACCGCGGCAGCTTTGTGAAAGAAAATATTATGAGAATATGATATTCGTATTTTCTATTTTATGAATTTATGGAGCCTGTCGGCGAGTATCGTTGCAACTACGATCTTGATGATATCAGGGATGATAAACGGGAACACGCACCAGCCGAGTACTGTCATAAGGCCGACAGCGCCTGTCTGGCTCGTGTAGACGAACATGAACCATGCTGTGCCGAAAACGTAGCAGACTGCTATGCCGAGTACCATGGAGATCGCTAAAACAGGGATCTTGTAGCCGAATTTCTGAGTTGTGAGTCCGACTATCAGAGCTGTGAATATGAAGCCTATTATGTAACCGCCTGTCGTTCCGAATATAACGCCGAGGCCGCCGCTGAAATTTGCGAATACAGGGAAGCCTACAGCTCCGAGGCAGATGAATACTATGACTGCGAGTACGCCGCGCTTGGCTCCGAGCAGGCCGGCTACGAGACATACTGCAAACGTCTGGAGCGTGAACGGCACTGTCGTCGGTATCGATATCCATGAGCATATGGCGATGAGCGCGGCTGACAGTGCGATGTATGTCAGCGTCAGTGTTTTTGAGTGTGAATTTTCCATAACAGAATAAGTCCTTTCGATAAAATAATAAAAAATAAAAAATATGTGCGGATGAATTGAAATTACCGAGTATCCTGTATCGAACCGGCTTAGTATTCACCCTGTTGGTGAAGAAAAACGGCAATTGTAAACCAATATCTCCGCGATATCGCCTATTGTAAACCAGATAAAAAGTATTGTCAACCTAAAATAAAGATATGGTTGACAATTAAAAGGAGACCGGCGTATCGCCGGACGTTTTAAGCGTCAGCGGATGCCGGTCTTATTTTCTGCCATACAGAGTGATCATGATGCGAGCGCTGCGGTCACTATCATAACGCCTGCAAGCAGGAATATTATAAGAAGATATTTCCAGACAAATTTCAGCCAGCGGTCGTACGGAACGCGTCCTATGGCGAGCCCGCCCATGACGACAGCGCTCGTAGGTGTCACCATGTTTACGATACCAGATGCTGACTGGAATGCAGTTATGACGAGCGAGCGGCTGACGCCGGCGAAATCCGCAAGCGGAGCGAGCACAGGCATCGAAAGCGTCGCAAGTCCGGATGTTGAAGGTATAAGGAATGAAAGCGGTATGAATACCAGGTAATTTATAAGCGTAAATGCTGCTGAGCCGAGACCTGAGAGCAGGCTCTCGCCTGCGTGAAGTATCGTATCGGTTATCATTCCGTCATTCATTATAACGGTAATGCCGCGAGATATGCCGATGATGAATGCGACGCCGAGCAGCTCGGCTGCTCCCGAAACTACGCCGTCGATTATCTCTTTTTCCTTAAGTCCGTATATAAGTCCGGTGACAACAGCCATAGTCAGGAACAGCGCGGAGAGCTGCGGGAACCACCAGCCGAGAGACGGGAGCACGCTTATCCCCATATCATCGAATGGTATGACGCCGTATATCATAATGATAAATGTCACTGCAAACAGCGCCAGCGCTGCCTTCCTGCGGCCTGTGAGGGCCGGCGCGCTGTCGTGAGGTGACGCGAAGTGCTTCAGATTACTTTCGCGCATATCTGCGACGAGCGAGCGCGCAGGGTCTTTTCTGACAAGCTCAGCATAGCGCATAACATATATTACAGTAATTACCAGTCCAACGATAAATATTGCAAGGCGCAGAATCATACCGTCACCCATGCTTATACCTGCAAATCCTGACGCGATGCCTGTAGCAAACGGATTCACAGTAGAGCCGAGAACGCCTATACCGGCGCCGAGCATGATGACAGCGACTGCAGTAACGGCATCATAGCCGGCGGCTATAAATATAGGAAGTATGAGCGCGTAGAATGCGATAGTTTCTTCTGACATGCCGAACGTAGTGCCGCCGAGCGCAAAGAGCGTCATAATTATAGGGATCATCCATTTCTCGCGCCCGTTCATGATGTGGAGCACGCGGAATATACCTGCCTCAAGCGCGCCTGTCATATTCATGACGCCGAGGAACGACCCTACCATCAGGATAAATACTGCGATGTCAGCAGCATCGTAAAAGCCGCTGAACGGCGCCTGCAGTACAGCGCTGACTCCCCGGCCTGAACGCGCCGTCTCGCTGTACGTGCCTGCGACGGGCTCGGAGCCGCTGTCTGTCAGTATTTTTTCGTATTCGCCTGCAGGCACTACCCACGTAAGCAGAGCCATTACCGCTGTCAGTATGATGAGGATAGTGAACGCCTGCGGCATTTTAAGCTTTTTCATGTGGCGCGGCCTCCCGTCAGCCCCGGCCGATAGTAGCGACGAGCACCGCTTTTATAGTATGCATCCTGTTTTCAGCCTCGTCGAAAACTACAGAATGCCTGCTGCGGAACACTTCGTCAGTCACTTCGCATATATCTGTCCCGTGTGAGAACCATTCAGCAGCCATGCGCGTCTTGTCGTCGTGGAAAGAAGGCAGACAGTGCATAAAGAGCACGTCGCGGTTCTCAGTCTTGCGGAGCATGTCCATAGTGACCTTGTAAGGCGATAGCAGCTTAACGCGTTCAGGGATCTTCTCCTCCTCGCCCATGGAAGCCCAGATGTCGGAGTATATGACGTCAGCGCCCTTCAGAACGTCTATATCGTCCTTTATCTGGATAGATGCTCCCGTCTGCTCGCATACAGTCTTTACCTTTCTTATGACCTCTGCGTCTATGTCGTTTATGAGCTTCTGCGGGCCGTATCCGACGAAATGCATGCCCATCTTTGCACAGCCGTACATCCACGCGTAGCACATGTTGTTGCGGATATCGCCGACGAATGCAACAGTACACCTGTTAAGCGGTTTTGCGATATGCTCCTCGATCGTAAGCATATCAGCGAGTATCTGAGTCGGGTGGTCCTCGTCAGTAAGACCGTTCCATACAGGTACGCCGGAGTACTTTGCAAGATCCTCTACGACCTTCTGGTCAAATCCGCGGTATTCTATACCGTCAAAGAAGCGTCCGAGCACCTTTGCGCTGTCCTCTATTGATTCCTTTTTGCCGACCTGCGAGCTGCCGGAGTCAAGGAATGTCACGTGGGCGCCCTCGTCGTGCGCAGCTGTCTCAAATGCGCAGCGCGTTCTTGTGGAAGTCTTTTCAAAGAGGAGCACGATGTTTTTGCCCTCAAGCGCGCGTCCGCATATCCCTGCGCGCTTTTTCGCCTTAAGGTCGCGCGCGAGGTCGAGCAGGTACCTGATCTCCTCAGGCTTAAAGTCCATAAGAGTCAGGAATGATCTTCCTTTTAAGTTTACAGCCATATCTATCAATTCCTTTCTGATATCAATATTAAAAAATAAATATTTCATACAGTAATGATCAGCGGCTTCCTGTAACAATATGCCGCTGATTCGTATATCCTGGGTGCACCAACTGAAGAATTACATTGCAGCTAAATCTGCGTAATTCCTGTATGAGGCCTGCGGGCCGTATCAAGATACGGGCAGGGCTTCAGCCGCACGGGAGGCAGCAAAGCTGCTTTTTGTTCTATTAATTCGGGAGCATTTCACCCGCGGATAAGCGGCATACTCATGCAGCGCGGACCGCCGCGCCCTCTGCTCAGCTCAGAGCTTGGTATTACGTGCGTTCTTATTCCGTGCTCCCGGAGCACGCGATTGGTCGCTGTATTGCGCGAGTAAACTATTACTTCACCCGGCGCTACCGCAAGCGTGTTTGAGCCGTCGTTCCACTGTTCGCGAGCTGAGTCTACAGGATGACCGCCGCCGCATTTTATGAGCGTTACAGAGTCAAGGCCGAGCTGCCTGCGGAGCATATTTTCGAGGTTGTCAGAATCTTCCTCAATATGAAGCTTTTTGTTCTCGTCAAGCGTTATGATAAAGAAGCTCATGCTGTCGCTGAGGTGCGCGTGAACGGTGAATTTGTCGTGATCGACCATCGTAAACACAGTATCGAGGTGCATGAAGCTGCGGTTTTTGGGGATATCTATAGCGATGATCTTTTTGAAGCCGGAACCCTTGTCAGGGTCAAGTATTTCTTTCGCGTACTGCTCGATAGCAAACGGCTGAGTCCTTTCGGAAATTCCAACTGCAATAGTTTCCTTGTTAAGGATAAGGATGTCACCGCCCTCGATAGTCGAGTCACATGTGCCGCTTATAGTCTCGCAGCCCGCATAATCAGCCGTAGTCGCATTTGCGACGCCGCGCGCGAACCAGACCGGGACATTTTTGTATTCCGGGTGGTATCTGAATATATAGTCGCCAAAAAGCGTCTCGCGGTTTCGCGTCACTGTAGACATGCGGTGGATGGAAACGCCATTGCCTGCGCACGCAAACGGGTCGCGCGTGAAGTAGAGATTTGGCATAGGGTCGATGAGGAACGGGTAGTCCTCCTCAAGGTAGTCAGTAAGATTTTTGCGCGCGTACTCAGGGATGTCAGATTTTCTGACTCCGGAGATCATGCGACTGAGCATTACATTATTTTCCAGACCGGCAAGGTGCTCATAAATTATTTCTGTACGGCGGTCGCCGCGTATACCCGCCTCGGCGATAAATTCGTGGATAAAGCTGTTGCGGACGTCAGGGTCAGTCAGCGACTCACTCACAAGGTCGGTCAGATATACGACCTCGGCCCCGCAGAAACGCAGCGTAGACGCGAACTCGTCATGCTCGCTCTGCGCAGCCTCAAGGAACGGGATATCGTCAAAAAGAAGCCTGTCAAGATACTCCGGCATGAGATTGTCAAGCTCATGTCCCGGCCTGAAAAGAAGGACCTTCTTCAGCGGCTCGACCTCCGAGTATATGTGGATCGGAGCATTTGAAGACTTATCTGGTATATTTTTGCTGTTATCGTCAGTCATACGTTTTCCTCCTGCGTGATATTTTCTGTACACGCCTATTATTTTCAACGTGCCGGATTTTATACGTGTATATGCGGATATGCAGGGGTATAATTGATTTATGAAAAGTTTTTCAGAAAGCAGCCGTCACCGGCTGTGAGGCGCGCTTTGCACATAAAAAACAAACAGCGCGCTTTCGGAATAAAAAGAAAGATGCTTACGGAGGTACATATCAAAATGGGAAAAAGAGCAGAAAAGGCTTTGATGAATCACATGAGCGGATACAACTGCGCTCAGGCAGTAGCGTGCGCTTTCGCAGACGTTATGGGGATGGACGAAAAGGACGTATTCAGACTGGCTGAAGGCTTTGGCTTTGGAATGGGCTCAAAGCAGGTGTGCGGCGCGATTTCAGGCATGCAGATGGCAGCAAGCTGCCTTTCAAGCGACGGCGATCTTGACAATCCTAAGACTAAGGCGAAGACTTATAAGCTGATGAGAGAACTGCAGCAGCAGTTTATAGATAAAAATCAGTCCATAATATGCGGTGAACTGCTCGGCGGTCCGGGAAAGCCAAAGCTGCGTTCATGTCCGGGCTGCGTGGAGGACGCGGCGAATATACTTGAAAAGTATATGGAAGAAAACGGAAAATAAATACTAAAATGCATGAAAATGTACATGAAGAAAGCCGCTTTTCAGGCGGCTTTCTCTATATCCGCGCCTGAATAGTAATGGCGCAGGATCTCTTTATATGTGTAGCCGCGGCGGGCCATGCCGTCGGCTCCGTACTGGCTGAGGCCTACTCTGTGGCCGCTGCCCTGAGTTGTAAATGTTACTGTGTCTGAACTTACAGATATATCCATATCTGATGAAGGAAGGTCAAAAAGCGTGCGAGTCTGACGTCCTGTCAGAGCGATGCTCCCAAAACGTATAAGTGATGCTCCGCCTCCTTCTGTGCGAGATATGATCTCTATACTCGATGAAGCGTCAGCATCGCCTGCTGAAACTACAGTAACAGCGGAAGGGGATGAGGCAGCGAGATCTTTAACCTTTGACATTACTTCGAGCAGAGGGATCGTTGTTTTCTTATCTGTATATTTTTCAGGAGCATCGTACAGGCTTTCTACGCTGCGCAGATAAGGCACTGCTCCGGCAAAAACGTCCTCAGAGTTTTCAGTGCTCCCTCCTCCGGCGGATGAAAAGAAGAGCGGCTGCTGTACGAGTTCGCCGTTATAATAAAGAAGTTCTCCTGCTGTTTCCGCGACGGCGTTTTTTATTATATTAAAATCATTTTCGTACCATTTGTCTGATTTAACATTGCGCAGCTCAGCTTCATCACGGTAGACTTGGCAGCAGGTCGAAGCACAGACGTATGCTTCGGGGTGCTTTGATTTTCCCTGTTCGTATTGTTCGCGCCGTCCTTCGGCGTATGTGCGCGCGGCTACGGCCTGTGCTTTGAGTGCTTCGTATGAGAATGTTGATGGCATTTCTGAGGCGACTACTCGCGCTGTGTACAGTTCGAGCGGGACTTTTTGCGTGCTCCCGTCGTTCATTAGGACGAGGACATTTGACGAGGACAGGGCTGTCAGGTATTCGTCAGGGATGGGGGATGTGTGGTCGGGCGGTGTGGTGGTTATTATTTTTATGTTTGATGATGGGGTGGCGGCGGGGGCTGCGGGCGCGTCAGCGGCCGCTTTTTTTACAGCGGGGTCCGCGGCGCTGTCGGTGGTTATTATGGTATGGGGCGGCGCGGACGCCGCGCGCGTGTCGCCGGAGGCGTCGGCAGCGCTGTGACCGTTTATTGCGTATATAACTGTCACTGTGATAAAAACGATAAGAGCAGGTATGTCCAGAGCGCCGGGCGCCCTTTTTCTTTTCCTTATGCTTATATATTTCATTTGTGCAGGCACGTCCTTTCTTTTGTGTGTGACATTTTACAGGTATGCATCGTATGAAAAATATATATGCGTACACCGGCGTGTGTATGCATGTATAATATAATAACTAAGCAGGAAAAAAACGTGTGGAGTGACCAGAAAACGGACAGACGGTTCAATGCTGAATGTCATGAGCAAAAAAGTCAGCAAAATAGACATACGACCCAAATGCTGACTTGCAGTAGCTGAAAAAGTCAGCAAACCAGCCATACGGCCCAAATGCTGACTTGCAGTAGCTGAAAAAGTCAGCAAACCAGCCATACAGCTCAGATGCTGACTTGCAGGAGCTGAAAAAGTCAGCAAACCAGCCATACGCCCCAGATGCTGACTTGCAGGAGCCGAAAAAGTCAGCAAACCAGCTATATGACTCAAATGCTGATTCGATTGCAACAAAGCAGCTATTTTTAATGAAGGGAATAGAACATGGATAAAAATTTAAAAAGAAAAATAAAAACAGCGCAGCTTCAGATGCCTGTTATAGATAATATAAATAAAGCGGAAATATACTTGAACGAAAAGATATCTGAAGCTGCAGAGCAGGGGGCTGACCTCGTAATGCTTCCTGAAATGTTCTGCTGCCCGTATGAAACGCTGGAATTTCCAAAGAAGGCTGAGGCAGAAGGCGGTTCATGGCATCAGTTATGCGCTCACCTGGCAGCTGAAAGTAACGTATATTTAGCCGCAGGTTCGATGCCTGAAATAGACCCGGCCACAGGAAAAATATACAATACAGCGTACGTATTTGACAGAAAAGGAGCGCAGATAGCAAAGCACAGAAAAATGCATCTTTTTGATATAGACGTAAACGAAGGTCAGTATTTTAAAGAATCAGATACATTGTCAGCAGGTGACGATGTAACAGTTTTTGACACTGAATTTGGCAGATTGGGAATATGCATATGCTACGATATACGTTTCACAGAGATCACACGCTGTATGGCTCTTAAAGGTGCGCAGATGATACTTGTTCCTGCAGCATTCAACATGACAACAGGCCCGGCGCATTGGGAGCTTACACTGCGTGCGCAGGCGGTATTTAATCAAATATATGTGCTCGGAACATCGACGGCGAGAGACGAAACAGCATCTTATCATGCATGGGGCCATACACTGCTTTGCGACCCATGGGGATCTGTAGTCGGCGAGCTCAATGAAAAAGAAGGCATGCTTTTGCTTGAATCAGACCTCAAAATAATATCAGACGTACGGCAGCAGCTCCCATTGCTCAAACAACGCCGCACGGATATATACGAATTGAATATTATAGATAAAAAAGATGTATAAAATTTTGTGCATAAAAAATACAAAATACATATTGACAAATATCTCAAAGGCCTTATAATGTTTACAATAAATTTTTCACAAAGACGGAATTCGAAACAGTCGGATCCGTCTTTAGTATATACCAGATAACATAGTTATTTAGATTCTCCAATTTAAATAAATTAACGCTTAGGAAAAAACGCTTCGGAGTAACGCACCGGAACGTTTTTTCTTTTTCATTAAAAAAAGAAATTAAAAAAGAAAAGCTCCGGCTATGCAGCAGAGGCAGTCATAGAAAAGACTGTCATGGCGCAATGCCGGAGCTTTTTTATATCAATTATCCTTATCCTGTGTTAAATACGGATCTATGCGCAGAGCTTGAGGAATTTCTCGTGTATACGAGTATCATCAGTCAGTTCAGGATGGAACGCAAGCGCGATCTGATTTTTGTATTCGACGCCGACGATGCGGTCCTCGACCGTTCCGAGTATATGCACTCTGTCCGTATCCGCACCCTGCCCGTCTGCGGGAGCAGACGCGGAGGCGCTTTCATTTATTTTTTCAACATAAGGCGCCCTTATGAAACGCATTTCAAAAGGACCTATTCCAGCTATGTCATGTATTCCTGAGAAACTTCCGAGCTGGCGTCCGTAAGCATTCCTGCGGACGGTGACAGGCAGAGTACTAAAGCAGCGCATATCGTCATTACCGATAGTGTCAGCGAGAAGTATCATACCGGCACAGGTAGCAAGGACAGGGAGTCCTGCGTCTATCTTTGCCTTTAGCGTATCATACATACCAAGCTCGCGGAGCAGCTTGTTCTGAACAGTAGATTCGCCTCCCGGGAGCACAAGTCCGTCAAAATCCTGCTCGCAGTCTGCCGCCTGACGCAGCTCGATGCACTCAGCGCCGAGCTGTTCAAGCATCTTTTCATGCTCTATAAATGCTCCCTGAACAGCGAGGACTGCGATCTTTAATTTTTTTTCTGAATCTGATACAGCCATGATCATCGCGCTCCTTATTTTCCTCTTTCAGCCATGAGGAGTTCTATTTCGTCTTCATTTATGCCGACCATAGCCTCGCCGAGATCCTCAGAAAGCTCAGCGATGAGCTTAGCGTCAGTGAAGTTTGTTACAGCCTTTACGATAGCGTTAGCGCGCTTTTCAGGATTTCCTGACTTAAATATACCTGAGCCTACGAAAACACCTTCAGCTCCGAGCTGCATCATGAGAGCAGCGTCAGCAGGAGTAGCAACGCCGCCTGCAGCGAAGTTTACGACAGGAAGCTTGCCGTTTTCATGAACGTAGAGGACCAGGTCATAAGGTACCTGAAGCTCTTTGGCTGCATTGAAGAGCTCATCCTTTCTCATGGAAACAAGACGAGCGATCTCAGCGTTCATCATGCGCATGTGGCGAACAGCCTGAACGACATCGCCCGTGCCAGGCTCACCCTTAGTACGGATCATTGATGCTCCCTCGTTTATACGGCGAAGAGCCTCGCCAAGGTCGCGCGCTCCGCAAACGAACGGAACCTTGAACTGAGTCTTGTCGATGTGATAAGTATCGTCAGCAGGTGAGAGTACTTCACTTTCATCGATATAGTCGATCTCGATAGCCTCAAGGATCTGAGCCTCAACAAAATGACCGATGCGGCACTTAGCCATAACAGGGATAGAAACAGCATCCTGGATGCCCTTTATCATCTTAGGGTCGCTCATGCGGGAAACACCGCCTGCAGCGCGGATATCTGCAGGTATACGCTCAAGAGCCATTACAGCGCATGCTCCCGCAGCCTCAGCTATCTTAGCCTGCTCAGGTGTAGTAACGTCCATAATAACGCCGCCCTTTAGCATCTGAGCGAGTTCTTTGTTTAATTCATATCTGTTTTCTGACATTTTATATATCCTCCATGATCAGCAAATGCATCAATTCCTAAAATCAATGATCCTGTAAAATCAAGACTTCGATACGACGCGTCACCGCGCCACCATTCGGCGGTCGTGCCGCCGCGCATTGCGTCAGCGCAGCCGGTACCTGTAAATGAAGCCTTTTAAAAACCGTTGCTATGTATTATAATCATGATTGACCATATTAAAATCACCAAAATAAATATATTCAGAATGGTCAGATAAAGGAAAACTGGTATTATGATAACATATTCTTTTTCAGATATAGGGTCAGACAGCCTGTACGAGCATCTGTACAAATGTATAAAAAACGACATAATAAACGGAACTTTGAGCGCCGGAACAAAGCTGCCGTCAAAGCGCAGTTTTGCAAGCAATCTGGGCATAAGCACGATAACAGTGGAAAATGCGTATCAGCAGCTCATAGCAGAAGGCTATGTTTTTTCCGTGCAGAAAAAAGGCTACTACGTATGCGACATAGACGAGGACTCCGTCCTGCGCAGCGGAGGAACAGGCGCCGCCCCCGCGTCCCGCCGGGGCGCCGCTTCCGACCCGACGTCACAGACCCCGCCCACCCCCCGGACCAAACAAAACGACCCAACGTTGCCCCAGACGCCATCGACCGACACGTCTCAGCCTCCGCGCCCCATAACAACAGACTTCGCCGCCAACCACACCGCGCCCGAAAACTTCCCGTTCACCATATGGGCGCGCATCCTGCGCAGCGTCATCAGCGAAGAAAAAGAAGCGCTGATGACGCCCTCGCCGTCGGCCGGCACAGCCCGCCTCCGCCGAGCCATATGCGCGCACCTGCGCGCATTCCGCGGCATGAACGCAGCGCCTGAGCAGATAATAGTCGGCGCCGGCACAGAGTACCTGTACAGCTTACTGATACAGCTCCTCGGCGCGCAGCGCGTGTACGCAGTAGAAGACCCCGGATACAGAAAAATATCAAAGATCTACGGCAGCCATGGCGTAAAATGCCGCCACATACCGCTTGACGCCGGAGGCGTCGCAATGCCGGAGCTTGAAGCTTCCGGAGCCGACATACTGCACATTTCTCCGTCGCATCATTTCCCGACGGGCATAGTCACGCCTGTAAGCCGCCGATATGAGCTCCTCGCATGGGCGTCAAAGTTAGACTTGCGCTATATAATAGAAGACGATTACGACAGCGAGTTCCGCCTGGAGGGCCGCCCAATCCCGACGCTCAGCAGCATAGACGTCATGGAAAAGGTCATATACATGAACACATTTTCAAAGAGCCTGACGCCTACGATAAGAATAAGCTACATGGTGCTCCCGGAGCACCTGGTCCGCCGCTTCTACGAAAAGCTGTCATTTTATTCCTGTACAGTATCAAACTTTGAGCAGCTCACACTGGCGAGCTTCATAGAAGAAGGCTACTTTGAAAAACATATAAACAGGATGAGGACATTATACAGAAACAGGAGAGATGATATACTGCAGGCCATAGCCGTCAGCCCGCTCGCGGCCCACGTCCACATAACAGAAGAAGACGCCGGCCTGCACTTCCTAATGAAGATAGACACAAAGCTCACAGAACAGGAATTCCGCCGCGAAGCACTCAGCCGCGGCATCCGCCTCGCGCCGCTCTCAGACTACTACGACGACCCGTCGCGCGCTCCGGAAAACACATATATCATAAATTACTCAGACATACGGCCGGGGCGCCTGGGTGAAGCGATAGAAGCGTTGAATGCAGTATTGGACAGATAAAAAAATTTTATACTATGACACGTTCTGTCATCCTCTATAAGTATACTGATATCAGAAAGCGGCTTTCAAAGCATTAAAATATCGTATACACAGTAAATTATTAAGCGATGGAGGTATATCAATATGCAGGATGTATATTTCACGATCACAGGAATGGATCACTATTACGGCAGCAATATTTTTGAGCCCGGAACAAAAGTAAAGCTTGTAAAAGATCCGGACAACAAACACGACAGGGAAGCGATAAAAGTAGTACTTCCGGGCCTTGATAAAATAGGCTACGTAGCAAACAGCGTATATACAGTACTTGGAGAAAGCTACAGCGCAGGCAGGCTCTACGATAAGATAGCTGACGAGGTGTGGGGAACAGTTCTCTATAAGCTCGACCGAGGCATCGTTTGCACCCTTGACAGTGAAAGTGTTAAAAAAGAAGAAATTATATATCAGGAAAATTTAAACAGATAAACAAAGTAAATAAAAAAACGGAACATGAAAAGCAGCCCCGCGCAGCAGATCATGTTCCGTTAATTTTTGTTTTTAAATAAGATCAAGCGTTATATCGATGTTCCATGTATTTTTCAGCATGACATTTTCTTTTCCCCTCCGGTTTATTTATCACCCTTCAGCCGGTATCTCACTGCAGGCAAGTATCGCCGCGATACCGTCTGTTATCTTCTGATAATCCTCAAGCAGGTCGCTGAGCCGCGCCAGCCCTTTTTCCTCGATATGATAATAAACGCGCACGCGTCGCTTGCCGACCTTTTCCTCTCGGTCAGATATGAATTCATTGTTAAGAAGCTTGTAGAGCGTAGGGTAGAGCGTGCTCTCATTCACATCAAAATTTCCGCCCGAAAGCCTGCTGATCAGCGTACTGAGCTGATACCCGTACAGATCCTCCTTGCTGAGCAGAAAAAGTATGATAAGCTCGACCGTCCCCATTTTAAAACTGCTGCGTCCTCTTGCCATAAATATTGAACCTTTATTTAAGATACCTTTCCATTTTTTTGAATGTCTAATAGTATACTATAAATAGTATTTATAATCAATATTACGAAAACAATAATATATACGTTTTTGTAACTTTTATTATTGTGAAATTGCCGATGCTGGTGGCTGATATACGGATAAGCGGAGCTCGGAGC
>CAKQOE010000005.1 GCA_934255545.1 uncultured Clostridia bacterium
ACTACGGCTTATTTCTACGCGCCGGCGCGTGAGATATCTGTTTATGATTATACGGCTATAATATTCTCTACGATATGGGGCTTTGCATTCTTCGGTCAGGTCCCTGACGCTTTCAGCATCGTCGGATACATCGTAATATGCGGCGCGGCGATATATAACTTCATGAAAAATTCCGAAGAATACAGAAAACTCGAAAAAATATCCGGAAATTGCTCAGAGGAAGATACGGATAAATAAATTTTAAAATAAATTTTACCGGGAGGAAAAAATGAAAAACAGAACATCAACTATCCTTAAAACAGGCATAGCTCTTATGATGGCTGCAGTGCTTGCAGCCGGAGCGGCAGGCTGCGGCAAGACAGACGGTCTTTCAGCCGGCAACGGCGAGCCGGAGATACAGGGCGAAGCAGAGGTAACTTATCCGGTCACTGATATTGACAAGTTTAAGGAGGCAGCAGGAAAATACGGTGAGGTGCGTGATATGACTGAGGCACTCGGCTATGAGGCTGCTGCAGTTTCAGGAAACGAGCTGAATCTCATATACATGAAGCTTGACGACGCTGCAGCTGCGAAGTCTATGGCTCTCGGCGACAAGGGCGCTGACGGAGTTGAGCTCAATGTCATAGATTCAGGATCAAATTATGATTATTACGAAGAGATAGTGGATCCGAGCGTATCGTCTGAGCTCGGCTCGGTCTACGGCATATACCTCAGAGTTGACAATATGCTCATCCTTATAACAGGAAGTGTTGAAAACAAGAATGACGTAAAAACACAGGCGCATGAATTTTACACAGGACTCGGCTATCCTGATTTCATGTAGCGAGGATTATAGCGGATTAAATAAATGCAGGCAGGGTGCGCGCGTCGCCGCGCGATAAGCCGGTGGGATGGCAGAGCCGTATTTGTGATATATGCATGGCGCCGCCGGATCATCTGAAAGGAGATATATATGAAGCTTCTTATAAAACAGCGAGTATTTTCATGGACAGATAAATATGATATATATGATGAAAACGGCAATGTAAGATATTTCGTCAAGGGTGAGTTCTTTTCGCTCGGACACAGGCTCCATATATATGACACGGATGGAAATGAAGTTGGTCTTGTAAGGCAGAAGCTTATGACTATACTTCCGGTATTTGAGCTTGAAGAGGACGGGCGCGTCATAGGGCGAGTAGAGCGCCGCTTCAGTATGTTCAAGCCTAAATACGACGTTGATTTTCGCGGATGGCGCGCTGAGGGTGATTTTTTGCAGTGGGAGTACGAGGTATGGCAGGCGTGCAGCATGGTCATGCGCATCACCAGAAAGATACTTTCCTGGGGCGATACATATGTGCTGGACATAGCAGATCCTGCTGACGAGCTTCACGGACTGATGCTCGTGCTTGCGATAGATGCGGCCAACTGCAGTGCTGACAGTGCGGTCATAAATAATTGATAAATAAACATAATAAAACAGGACTGTCTCCATGGCAAAAGACAGTCCTGTTTTTATTATGAGGCAATTTATGCATTCTGACATGCATTTGCGAGTATTTCATTAAGAGCTGAGCCGCTGCTCGAATGAGATCTGATGATCTCAATATTTTTTCTTTCCGCTTCTCCGACGGCAGAGTGTACCATCCTGTGTGAAACTGTATTTGTAAACAGGATCATGATGTCAGGATTACCGATCTGGTCAGCCATCCTTCCTGATTTTTTGGTAAATACTTTTGATTTGCAGTTATGCTGCTTACATATCTTGTGATATTGGCTCTCCATGCGCTCATGGCCGCCTATTATTACTACGCTCATATCCGTTCTCCTTTTCCCCGTTATGCTTTTATCCACCCATAATTGTTTTGTTATTTTCAATCAGTTTTGTTTAGTTAGTTCCGTCTAACTTGTATAGATATTACAACAAATGGTCATTGGTGTCAATAGGAAAACAGAAAAAAGTTAGCAGAAACTAACTTTTTTCTTTAAAGTGGTAAAGTATACTTTATTGTAACTACTGTTATTACAAAGATGCTGCAAAGCTGATGAACATACGGATAAGCGGAGCGTCGGAGCAGAATGGTGATGCTTTCCGCGAGGTGAACAGGACCAATAACGTCAAAAATATGTTTGAGCGGAATGCGCGACAGCGCTTATAATGGTTGAATTTTCCGAAGGAAAATTCATTCTCTGCCGCGAGTTATTTTTGACAAAAAGTTCTGTGAACCGAGTGGAAAAAAGCATCCCATTCTGCGACCGCGGAGTGTTCCGTATGTTCATCAGCAGTACCGCATAATGTACTTACAAAAAAGTATACTTTTTCGTTTATAACAGAAAATAATCAGAACAATATGTTAAGGAGGTAAAAATATATGGATAAAAATACTGCAGAGCTGCTGCGGGAGTGCAGTTCAGGATGTCATATGGCTATAGGGAGCATGGAACAGGTCATGGGAGCTGTGAACGATCCGCTGCTTAAAGAAGTTATTGACGAGTATAATGCAAAACATAAAGAGCTTAAGGAAGAATCAGACGAGCTCCTGCGCTGCGCAGGCGAGAGAGGAAAGACGCCGGGAAATATGGCGGCCGCGTTTGCATGGCTCAGTACAGAAATGAAAATGATGATGAATGACAGCAGCCACCAGATAGCATCAGTGATGACAGATGGGTGCAACATGGGTATAAAGACTATAAGCGAATATATAAACAAGTATAAAGATGCCTCAGAAGAAAGCCGGAGGATAGCGGGAAATATTGTTTCAACAGAAGAAAGCTTTATGCGCGATCTGCGGCATTTTATGTAATGGAAAAATATTATTATTAAATGGAAAAATAAAGAAAAAATATATAAAACAGTAATTTAAGGTTGACAATGGATATTTAAAAGGATAATATATCCCTGTAGAGATTACATTTATTTACAATAAGCAATGAAATGGATCACAGGGGGTATAATATGGATTACAAAGAATATATTGACAAACTTCAGGCTGAAGTAGATATACTTAAGCGGATAAGCAAATTTGATGATATAAAAGACAGGATATATATCAGACTCATGAATCCGCTTATAAACAGAAAGACCATAGATCAGCTTGAATCAGTACCGTTTCTTGATCTGACAGTTACATTCGTTCTTGATATGAGATGCTCAGGAGGCAGCGGGTCAGAGAGACAGTGCAATGAAATGGCCGGGAATAAAAAAAGAGACTCAGAAGAAGGCTCGATGATACGTATTACTAAAAACCTTGCAGAGTCGTGGGGCGTATGCGGATCGGAGCTTCTTGAGATCGCGCTTGAAAATGAGCGCAGGAGCACAAGATTTTTTTCTGAAGAGCTTATAAATACACTGAAACGGATGTGCAGAAGAGAACCAGTGCTTATAGAAGAACTGAACAGGATGGAGGCGGAAAATAAAGGACCGGACAGGCTTATAATATACGCGCTGTATGAGGAAAGTTTTATTAACGGTTCAGCAGCGCTGCTCAGAAATGAAATACTCAGGTCAGTTGCTGAAAAGGCAGAAGGAGACATACTTATAATACCGTCATCAGTAAACGAGCTCATATGCGTAGCAGACAGGCCGGATATGGATTTTGCGTGGCTCAGGTCAGTAGTCGAGGAAGTAAACGATACAGTAGTTCCCGATGATGAAATACTGAGTTACAGCGTTTACAGGTATTCTGTACGTGACGACTGCGTAAGCGTTGCGGCGTAGCCCTGTGGATAAATAATGTGAAGAGGTGATGCTTTTCCTGCATCCTGTGCCGCGCGCCGGGCGCGCGATGCTTTGTGATCGAATGAGAAAAACGGGTCCGCAGGACCCGTTTTTCTCATTCATATTATTGGTCACTGCTGCGTATTGCTATCATTAAGATAGAACAGGTCATCATGCCTGCCTGCAGCGTCGAACAGGTCGTTGTACTGTATTTTTTCATACGCTTTAAGCAGATCGGTGTATTTTGTCTTGTCGTCATATGTGCAGTACTTTCCGTCAGCCGTTATGTAGCCTGTCGTATCTATGACAGGAAGCTGTTTGTAAAGCGCTGAAAGGAATTTATTGTACTGCGTAGTTTCAAGGCCGGTAGTCTGAAGGAGGAGGGTAGACAGGTAGTTGCTGCTTATCATGTCTATATATCCTTCAGGAATGTCATAGTTCGCCCAGAGGACGAACGGCGTCACAAATCGTTTCTGCTTTTCTTCGAGTGAAAGGTCTTCAAGCTTTTTGCCCATGACCTCTTCTACGAAATCTGTTTCTATGCTTGGCTGATGATCGCCGAACATAAGTATGATCGTAGGTCTGGAAACATCACTGTAATATTCTATCAGCTCGCTGAGTGCCTTGTCCGACTCATATATGAGAGACAGGAAACGATTGGCGTAAGGGTAGTAGTCCTTAGTTGAGGTCAGACGTATCTGCTGGTCGAAGTTCGTGTAGCCTGCCTGGTAGCTTCCGTGGTTCTGCATCGTTACGTTGAACATGAAGAACGGAACGTTCGGATCGCGCTGCCTGTAAAGGTTTTCTAGATATCTGAAGTCGAACGAATCGCTGACGAATCTTCTGAGAAGGACATTTTCATCAGGGAAGAGCGCTTCAACTCGCTCACTGAACTCTGTGAAATCGATCTCGTTGTTGCGCTGCGCGTCTACAAGGTCCTGTCCTATGATGTCTTCGAGGCTCAGGAAGCGTTCAAATCCAAGCAGAGGATAGTTTGTGCTCCGTTTCCAGCTGTTGCCGTAGTAAGGATGCAGGCCTGTGCGTGAGTATCCCTGGGAAGCCAGCGTGCGTGCGAGTGACGGAAGGTTTGATTTTACATAGAGCTCGTACGCGTTACTTCCTCCTGTAAGGAATGCCATGGAATTTCCTGTAAGAAATTCAAACTCTGAGTTACTTGTTCCGGCACCTACTACAGGCATATAAAGATTTCCTTTTATGGTATTCTTTGTAAGATTTCTCGTAAATGGCAGATAATCCTGGTTTGTTTCAAAGCTGCCTATCGCGTGAAGGTCTGACCATGTTTCATTCATGACCACTATGATGTCAGGTACCTGACCTTTTTTCTTCTTTGCCGACTGAGCAGGCTGGTTTTCTTCTGATTCTCCGGCTACTGCAAGGAGCGTATTTTTTTCCGTGCTGTTTTCTTCCTGGCGCTTGAGCGCTGAAGCAAGTATGCCTGAGTCGTTTTCATTTTCAGAAAGCAGGTCGTTAAGGAGCTCCGGGACTTCTGACGCAGAGTAGTCGGCAGGCTTTTCTATTATGAGGTATTTTGTATTTAGCACGAAGTTCAGGATCGTTCCGCTGTTGCGGTAGCCGCGGGCCTGATCCCAGAAATCAGGCTTGACCTTGTGGTCAGCTGCAAAGTCGGTAGTGTAAAACGGCACTGCGACAGCAGCTATCACTGCGACAGCAGCGACGCGTATGATGATGCTGCATTTTAATGTGCGTTTTTTTCTGTCTTTTTTCAGCGGTATGAACCACGCTGCGAGCATCATTACCAGGAGTACAGCAAAGCCTGCATACATTCCTGCAGATATGCTGAAGTGGTAGCCGGAGGCTACGTTCAGGCCTGTACCTATGCTTAGTATGTCTGCCGGAAGTACAGGCGTTCCGCGGAACTGGAGTATGACTTCTGTTATTACTGAGCATATGTATATGAGTGGGGTCATTACAAGGACTGAGCGCCTTACTGTTCCGAAGAGCGCGAGACCCGCGATATATATTACTGCAAAAAGTATATAATTAGCTATAGTTCCGGCAGGCGAAAAATCATATATAAATATATTGTGAACGCATTCTGACATAAAAAGGCTGACTATGGGCAGCGCTGCGATGAGTGCCGCATACAGCGCATGACGTATGATGGAAGCCTGCTTTTCACTCATATGTTTTTTACAGCTGTCTTTTTCTGTATCTTTTTCAGTGTTTGTATTATCGTTTGTATTGTTCATTATAAAAATAATATCCTTTGTAAATTAATATCTGCAGCTTTCCGGCCCCGGGCCGGAAATGACAATTGGCATCAATAACCCTTTTCTATTGCCTTCTGAAGTACTGTATTGGCCAGCTTTCCTGCTGTTTTTGCGCCTGATCCGCCGCCCTCGACATTCACGATAAAGGCGAGAGGATGGTCGTCATCATCAAGAAAACCTGTGAACCAGGCGTTATCGGCATTTGAACCATCTACCTGCGCTGTGCCTGATTTTGCGCATATCTCAAGGTCAGGAAAATTGCTCTGGCCGTAATTGTTTAATACATCAGTGCGCATCATTTCCTTAAGCCGCTGTGCCGTGCTGCTGTCTATAAGCTTATCTGTATAATGCTTTATATAAATGCTGGTACGCACACCGCCCCTGAACGCTGAATGCTGGTATATCTGAGGAAGAGCAGACTTGCCGCCGTTTGCTACAGCCCCTGAAAATATCATCATAGATGCAGGGTTCACCTGGTCATGGCCCTGGCCGATACCTGACCATGCAAGACCGTCATTTCCCTTGCTTTCAAAATCAAATGTTGAGGCTGTAGTCTTTATGCCATTTACATAGTATCTTGAAGTAAGACCTGTCTGTTTTACATACTTTTCCATTGTTTTGCTGCCAAGCTCGACTGCAAGGCTTCCGAACGTGCAGTTGCATGAGTGGTTAAGAGCTTCTTCAAATGTCATCTTTCCGTGAGCTGAAGGGCATGTGAGGTGGTACCCGTCAACATCGAGCGAGCCGGTACATTCAAATGTACGTGATTCTATATCACTGATATTTTCCAGGGCCGCAGTGGCAGTTATCAGCTTGAATATCGAACCCGGTATGAATTTACCCTGAGTGAGCCTGTTGAACAGAACGCCGTCGTTTGACGGGTCATCAAGATCGACGCTTTTTGCAGGATCGTATCCCGGAGCGCTGACCATGCATATGATCTCGCCTGTCTTGTAATTATAAACGCCTACGGTGCCGTTGTGTCCGTTAAGTCCGTCATATGCAGCTGCGCATACATCGGCGTCTATTGTCAGATAGACATCGCGTCCGCCTGAAAATACAGTCTTTGCGCCAGTTATGAGGTTGTATCCTGTAAGCTTGTCCGCAAACTGTGAAAGCGCGCCTGTTCCTATATTGCCTTTCGGGTCGCCGACAGCATGCAGCGTAGCGCGCCGCACAGACGAGCTGCTGCTGTACGTCCATCCGCCGCTTCCGTCTTCGGCAGAAGCGGCAAGCACCTCACCGTTCCTGTCGAGTATGCGGCCGCAGCTGAGAACGCCGTCGCTGTAAAGATGTCTGTTTGAAGGAAATGCGACCCAGTCGCCGCCGTCATGTACAAAGCGGAAGATGAAAAGCGCAGTCCCGATGATAAGAAGCAGCGAAAGGAAAAGGCAGGCGATAGTCCTTCTTGTTATTTTCTTCATTTATATACGCCTCCTGTCATTGTAGCTGCTGCCCTCTGTCTTATCGTCAGAGGCTGTGTCAGGGATATTATCGAACTGCCGCAAAAATATGTCTATATCATCCGCGTCACTGCCCGAATGCTCTTCACGGCCGGGTCCGCCCGGCGGACCGTACTGTGGTGACGGCGGGTCATCAAACTGGCTTAGAAAAGCTTCTATTTCATCACTTTGATCTTTTGCTTTTGTACCGCTTTCGTTTGTCCGGTTTTTATTATCAATGATTTTTTTCTTATCTGCGCTGCTGTTATCGTCGCGCGCCCGGCCGCGCGCAGGCTTGCGCAGGGATGTTTTGCGGATCAGCGCAAGCGGATCTTCCGGAACGTCGTCCGTAAGCTGATTTTTCTTTCTTACAGCGAAGCTTGCATTCTGACGTGTGTCAGCGGCTTTCAGATATGAAAGAAGGCACCATGACGCTATCATGCTCGTTCCGCCGCATGAAACAAACGGGAAAGTGACACCGGTGAGCGGCAGTATATCTACAGAACCGAACACATTGAGTATAGTCTGAAATACTAACAGCGATGTAGCTGAGCACGCCGCTATGGTGTAATATGATGAACGGCCTGTCTGGACTACGCGGAATGCAAATACTGAAAAGACTACTATTATGGCGACTGCAAGGAGCGCAATGATGAGGCCCCATTCTTCGCAGAGTATTCCAAAAACGAGGTCAGTATTTGAAGCTGCGACATTATGCAGCCAGCCGTTTCCTGCTCCTACGCCTATAAGGCCTCCGCTCGCTGAAGCTGACATCGTCCTGACCTGCTGATATCCTGCGCCGCTGGCGTTTTCCCACACATGCCCCCACACGGAAAAGCGCGCCGCTATGTAAGGCTTGAAGCGTATTATCATGAATATCGCACCAACAGTCGCGCCGCATATGAGCGAAAGCGTAGCAAAATCACCTGAACGCATGAAAGCTATGACAAGGAATACCACAAAGAATATGGCAGCAGTGCCGAAATCGCCTGTAACAGCAAGAGCCAGCAGGCAGAATCCTGAAAGGCACATAAATCCAAAAAGATTGCGCTTTGCAAACAGCCTGTCGAGCGTCGCCGCTCCTGCAAATATGAAGCAGATCTTTGCCAGCTCAGACGGCTGGACTGAAACACCCATAACATTTATCCAGTTCCTTGCGCCGTACAGCAGTTTGCCGAAAAGTATGTTTACCATAAAAAGCGCTATCGTTGCCGCGGCCATGAATTTTCTCGTTTTAACTACACGCTTCAGATCTCGCAGGTATACACCAAGGATCATGAAACCTGCGACGCCTATCGTTATCGCGATGGCCTGCTTGAGCATGATGGAAGGCGAGGAAGTAGCAGTTACCGCAAGGTTGAGCGTGCATGCGAAGAATGCGAGTATCTCAGGCTCAAAACCGCGCTGGCCTGCAGCTCTCGTAAATATAACGTAACCCCACATGACGGCGCATAAAAGACCGAAACCTGATAATATATCGTTTATATTGTCAGGGCGTGTGATAGAAAGCTCTATCACTGTAAGAAACTGGAAAATTGTCAGCGTGATAAACGCCGCCCATGGAGGGAGCGGACTGCTTTTTCTTATACGCTTCTGCTGCTGTATCTCCATTTCCTGTTTTGTTATAGATTCAAATATAAAATCAACGCCGCCTATGCTTACAGTATCGCCGTGGTGAAGTTCTGTACCGGTGCCTTTTCCGGATTCCGCTTCCTTACCGTTTATAAGTGTAGAAGAGCGCCCGCTTAAGTCATGCACGAACCATTGCCCGGAGTCGTTTCTCATGAGCGCGCACTGTGTTTTAGATATAGTTGCGAATTTTACCGTTATATCGCAGTGGCGAGCGCGACCTACCGTGCATTCCCAATGGTTTATAGGAAATCTGCCGAGGTCTCTTGAATAAAGGTATCCCCAGGTTTCTTTAGGGTTTCTGACTCGCAGCATCTCGCGAAGGACTGATATGAGTATGTGCAGCGCAAGCAGCGGCATGACCCATCGTATGACCTGTGTATAAACTGCACCGGCTGACACCGGATTATCGTGCAGCCATGAAAATGCGTAGCTGATCATGCCTGCTGCCTGGCTTAAGAACTGCCCGACTATGGAACCAAGTTGAGGCAGGATATCCGAAATATATTGCTGTATGCTTTCCATTTATATTATCTCCATATGTTGATTATTTTTAATAAATACCCCTGAACGATATTCATATATTACATAAAGTATATAATAGAAGAATATCAGAAATAATGCAAACATTTTCAGCAGTAAGGAACATGTCGTAAATATGCTGTAACGATTGATTTATAAAGGCTATGGCATAGAAAAGGCAAACATGCGCTTTAAATAGTGAAAATCTCCTGTGTTGTCTCGCGCTTTTTTATGTTATACTGATTTTGACTGTGCAGAATTACGCAGCAGTAAAAATAAAAAATTTAAATGAGAGGCAGCTATGGAACCGAAATATAAAAAAGTATTACTTAAGATCAGCGGCGAAGCACTCGCCGGAGAGAAAAAAACAGGACTTGACGAGGAGATGCTCCAGCAGGTAGCTGAACAGGTAAAAGCCATAAAGGATATGGGCGTTCAGGTAGCGGTAGTCGTTGGCGGAGGAAATTTCTGGCGCGGACGTACGAGCCAGAGCATGGACAGAGCTACAGCAGACTATATGGGTATGCTCGCTACAGTTATAAATTCACTCGCTCTGCAGGACGCTTTTGAAAGAAACGGCATCCCTGCAAGAGTTCAGACAGCTATAGAGATGAGAGAGGTCGCAGAGCCTTATATAAGAAGAAGAGCTATTTCAGAGATGAACAAGGGATCAGTCGTTATTTTCGGCGCAGGAACAGGAAACCCGTTCTTCTCGACAGATACGACAGCAGCTCTTCGTGCAGCAGAGATAGAGGCTGACGTCATACTCCTCGCAAAGAAAGTAGACGCTGTATATGACAGCGATCCGGAGACGAACCCTGACGCAAAGAAGTACGACGAACTTACTCATCAGGAAGTTCTCGAAAAGGATCTTAAGGTCATGGATTCAACAGCAGCATCTATATGCAGAGACAATAAGATCATGATACACGTATTCGGACTCAGCGAGCCTGAAAACGTTATCAAGGCGGTATGCGGAGAAAAAATAGGTACATTTATATACTGATAATACTGATTATTACCGCAGCTTACGACATACGCCTGGCGTATGCTCATACAGAAAATAAAATTTACATTAATATTAAATATTTCCCGGAGGAAAATTATGGACAGTATCATTAAAGGTTACAACGACAAGGCTGAAAAGACTATCGCAGTATTAAAAGAGGATCTCAATACTGTAAGAGCAGGAAGAGCGAACGCTGCTATACTTGATAAGATATCAGCAGAATATTACGGAACTCCTACACCGCTCAAGAGCCTTGCGAATATCTCAGTTCCGGATCCGAGAACGCTTCAGATATCACCGTTTGACGTATCATGCATATCAGCTATCGAAAAAGCTATAAACGAAGCTAATCTCGGTATGTCGCCTTCTAACGACGGAAAGGTGATCCGCCTTATCGTTCCGCAGCTCACAGAAGAGAGACGTAAAGAGCTTACAAAGACTACAAAAAAGATGGGCGAGGAAGCAAAAGTAGCCATCAGGAACCTCAGAAGAGATGCAAACGATGCAGCTAAAAAGAAGGAAAAGGACGGCGAGATCACTGAGGATGAGCTCAAGAGAGGTCTCGACAAGATCCAGAAGACTACAGATGCTCATACAAAGCAGATCGATGAGATGATCGCAAAGAAGGATAAGGATATTCTTGAAGTTTAATTACAGCTTCCGGAAAATATCAGGAATCGCACGATATGAATAAAAAACCCGATGTACTCGGAATGAAAATGCCTGCTGCTGTTGAGATACTTGACGCAGCAGGTATCTCACATAATGAACAAATTTCAGCGCCTGTCAAAATGGGCAGACATGCCGGTGACGCCTCCGGCGACAATGGACCGCTGCGCGTCATAAGACAGAAATACGATCAGGACGGAAGTGTGACACTTACGCTTTGCAGAGTCCCGGATACGGATCCGGGACTGACTGCAGTCAACGGATATGATGATAAATGACCGGCATAAGACAGATATATTGAAAAATATTTTAGACGACACTCAGTTTAAAAAATTAAAATTAAAAATATGGAAAAACAGACAATGAACGATCAGAATACGGAAAAAATGCCTGTTCCGTCGCATATAGCTATAATAATGGACGGAAATGGACGCTGGGCGCAGAGGCAGGGAATGCCGCGCGTTGCAGGACATAACGCAGGCATGAAGTCTCTCAAGGCAACTGTGAGATCCTGCGGAGAGCTTGGCATTGATTATCTGACGGTGTACGCGTTTTCTACTGAAAACTGGAAAAGACCGCAGGATGAGGTGTCAGGTATATTTAAGATAATGGTACTTTACATTAATAAGGAGCTTAAGGAACTCAACGAAGAAAATGTAAAAGTAAACGTTATAGGTGAATGGGGAGTTATACCTGAAGATGCAAAAAAGAGCCTCATAAATGCTGTTGAAACAACTAAAAATAATACGGGCCTCGTATTTACAATAGCGCTTAACTACGGGGGCAGGCGCGAGATAACCGATGCGGTAAAAGCTCTTGTAAAGGCTGAGGCTGCAGGCGCCGGTGACGGCGCGTCAGTTGAGGATATTATTTCACGAATTGAAAATATTACTGAAGATGATCTCGGAAGATATCTTGATACGCACGGTATCCCGGATCCTGACATCATAGTAAGAACAGGCGGCGAGATGCGTCTGAGCAACTTCCTTCTCTGGCAGTGCGCATACAGCGAATTTATATTTACTGATGTTTACTGGCCTGACTTTGACAGGGCGGAGCTCGTGCGCTGCATAGAAACTTATAATCACAGGAATCGCAGGTACGGCGGGCTGTAAAACGGGTCAAAATGACGCCGTGAGGCGTCGCGGGCGCGTTTCGCGAATAATAAACATTGGAGTATTTTTATTATGAAGACAAGAATCATTTCAGGACTTGTGATGGCGCCGCTGCTTATACTTGTTGTGCTTGGCGGTCCTTGTATCACATTTTTAGGCTTTCTTATTGCTCTTATGGGCATACATGAGTTTTTTAACGGCTTCAGGACTATTGGGATAAAGCCTTCGTATCCGATAGCAGCTGTTTCAGTAACGCTGCTTTATGCGCTGCATCTTGTTTATGAGTATTTCTTCCAGGCGCAGCCGGACGCTTCGTGGTATCTTTTATGGCTGTTCATATCAGTGCTGATGTGCCTGCTTTATCTTTTCAAGATAGAAGAACGCCGGCTCGAGGATGCCATGGTAACGATAACGGGCATAGTTTATATAGGATTTTTCTCATATCACGCAGTCATGGCGGAGGCGTACTTTGGCGGAAGCGGAGGCATGATAGGGCTGCACTCTTCACCGGTATGGCTCATACTTATAACAGCGTTCTGTACAGATATATTTGCGTATTTCGGTGGATATTTCCTGGGAAAACACAAGCTCTGTCCGGTAATAAGTCCTAAGAAAACCATAGAGGGCTCTGTGAGCGGCATCCTTGGAAGCGTTGTATTCTGCATGCTTTTCGGGTATC
Organism: uncultured Clostridia bacterium; assembly: GCA_934255545.1. Lineage (GTDB taxonomy): Bacteria > Bacillota > Clostridia > Peptostreptococcales > Anaerovoracaceae > CAKQOE01. The sequence goes on from CAKQOE010000005.1 coordinate 13,015, forward strand.
TGTTTCCTGTTGGAGACGGGCTTCAGCTTTGGGAGTATGCCGTAATAGGCGTTGCCGGAGGCATCGTATCGCAGTTCGGAGACCTTACAGCATCTATATTTAAACGAAAGATAGGCATAAAGGATTACGGTACGCTCATACCGGGACACGGCGGCATAATGGACAGATTCGACAGCGTGCTGTTTACGGCCCCGATGGTATATTACACATTATATATACTTAATGCATTTTAATTTGCAGAAAACGTGTCTGACACGTTTAAATATTACTGATGCAATGCTGAAACAGCTGCAATAAATTCAAAATACAATAAATTCAAAATATCTGTGCGCCGGCCTGGCCGGCGAGCAGGCTGAGAAGTTTTATTTATGAGGAGTTTTATTTATTATGAAAAAACTTGCAATTCTTGGATCTACAGGTTCGATAGGAACACAGACACTTGATATAGTAAGAGAACATCCGGATAAATTCAAAGTCACGGCGCTTACGTGCGGAAAAAATATAAAGCTTCTTGCAGATCAGATACGTGAATTTTCACCGTCGGCCGTATGCGTTTCCGATCCTGATGACGCTGAAACTCTTCGTGAAAGTTGTCCGGACATCGAGGTCGTATCCGGGCGTGACGGGCTTGTATATGTTGCGGGGCAGGCTGAGTATGATATTATTGAAAATTCTCTTGTAGGAATGGCGGGACTTGAGCCGACATATCACGCAATAATGTCAGGCAGGACGATCGCTCTTGCGAACAAGGAAACGCTCGTCGCAGGCGGAGCACTCATAATGGGAGAAGCAGCAAAAAAAGGCGTTGACATACTGCCTGTTGACAGTGAGCACAGTGCTGTATTTCAGTCGCTTGAGGGCTATGACAGGGCGCAGCTTAAGCGGATAATACTTACCGCGTCCGGAGGACCGTTCAGAGGGAAGACAAAAGCGGAGCTTGACAGCGTTACGCTTGAGCAGGCACTGAACCATCCAAGATGGAAGATGGGAAGCAAGATAACTATAGATTCTTCGACTTTGATGAACAAGGGCTTTGAGGTCATAGAGGCGCGCTGGCTGTTTGATACGCCGGCATCTAAGATAGATGTTCTCGTTCACCCTGAAAGTATAATACACTCAATGGTAGAGTACGAGGACAGAGCTGTCATGGCGCAGCTCGGACTTCCTGATATGAGGATACCTATAAGCCTGGCGCTCAACTATCCGAAACGCCTTCCAAACAGCATGCCGTCGCTCGATCTTGCTGATATGGGGCGGCTTACGTTTGAAAAGCCTGATATGGAGACATTTCCGTGTCTGAAGCTTGCGTATGATGCGCTTGAAGCCGGCGATACATACTGCACGGCGCTTAACGCGGCCAATGAAGTGTGTGTTGCAGCCTTTCTGAGCGGTAAGATACGTTACATGGATATAAGCGATACGCTCGCGCGTATCATGGATATGCACAGACCATCTGCTGAAGCTGATCTGGAGGAGATACTTCGCATTGACGGATATGTGCGCAAGCAGACATCCGATCTGCTGGCAGGGATCGGATCCTGATCATTATTTATTATTTGAATAAGCATACTGCGTCACACAGATGATATTTTTATACATGCATGATCGTGACCGCCGGGCGGTCAGATGAGCGTGGATGCGCTGAAAGCGCTTTTGTCACCGGTCTGACGCAGTTTTTGTAATATGACGATATTATTATTGTAAAATATCGGTATACGGCACATAGGACTCCGGTTGTCTGTAGATGCGGGGAATATCTGTCGCCGCGTTATTTTCGAAAATACTTTTTGATTGCAGAAATTATTTTGGTGCCTTATAGGTACAAAATTATTTACGGAAGTGTCAGAGCGCTATTGCGCGAAGGATCTTGTTATACTATAATAAATCAAGAACAAATGTTTAATACAGATGTTCTGAAAAAATAAGGCTTAAAGGTTTAGATCAAGGGGGTGCTTTTATGCATTTAGCTATAGGGATAATAGCTGCTGTCGTTATATTCGGTGTGCTCGTAGCTGTGCACGAGGGAGGCCATTTTATGACGGCTAAGGCCGTTGGCGTAAGGGTAAATGAATTTTCAATAGGTATGGGACCGCTGCTGTTCAGCAAAAGGAAAGGTGAGACTCTGTATTCGCTGAGGCTGCTGCCTGTAGGCGGATATGTGGCGCTTGAGGGCGAGGATGAAGAGTCTGACGATGAAAGAGCGTTCTCAAACAGACCGGCATGGGCTAAGCTGCTTGTACTGGCTGCGGGACCGTTCATGAATTTTCTGTTTGCGTTCATAGTTCTGACGGTGCTTCTAATGGTAATGGGCGGACCTGCAAATATTATTGAAGCGGCAGTTCTTGGCTTTAAAAACTGCGTCAATATAGAAATAATGATATTTGATGCATTCAAGGACCTTCTGACCGGAGCGGGGTCAGTAAATGACGTTGTCGGTCCTATAGGTATAGTAGATGCTGTAGATAAGACTGCACAGGCAGGCGCATCGAACCTTGTGCTCCTGACAGTAGTATTGAGCCTCAATCTCGGACTGTTTAATATATTGCCATTTCCGGCGCTTGACGGAGGAAGGATACTTTTCGTTGTTATCCGCGCGATAACCGGCAAAGCCATAACAGATGAAATGGAAAACAGGATACATTATGCAGGCATAATCATACTGTTTGGACTTATGATCCTCATAACTATGAAAGATGTAAATATGTTTATATTTAATTAAGTAACATATTTCGGAATATATATTTTGAAGGAGTGGCTGGATGCAATGGATAATGTAAAAAGAAAAAATACAAGAAAAGTTATGTGCCGTAATATCCCCATAGGGGGAGGCAGCCCGATATCTGTACAATCTATGACTAATACCGATACAAGAGATGTTGACTCGACGCTGGAACAGATAAAGCGGCTTCAGGAAGCAGGATGTCAGATAATACGCCTTGCAGTACCTGACATGGAAGCTGCAGAAGCGTTTGGGAAAATAAGAAAAAAGACAGATATGCCTTTGGTTGCTGATATACATTTTGATTACAGGCTTGCAGTAGCGGCTATAGAAAAGGGAGCCGATAAGGTAAGGATAAATCCTGGAAATATAGGCTCTGAGGAACGTGTCAGAGCTGTTATAGATGCTGCAAAGGAGCATAGGATACCTGTAAGGATAGGTGTAAATTCCGGATCTGTGGAAAGGGATATACTTGCCAGATATGGCGGACCGTGTGCTGAAGGACTCGTCGAAAGCGCTGTCAGAAAGATAGAGCTTGTTGAAAGTATGGATTTTGACGATATAGTTGTTTCGGTAAAAGCTTCTGATGTGGTCATGAATTATCAGGCATATATGCTTATATCACAGAAGACTGATCATCCTCTTCATATAGGTGTTACAGAGTCAGGAGACGCTAAGCGCGGCACGATAAAGTCGGCAGCGGGTCTGGGAGCGCTTCTTCTCAACGGAGTTGGAGATACATTGAGGGTATCGCTCACAGGAGACCCTGTTGCAGAGATACCTGTTGCGCGTGAGCTTCTGAAATGTACAGGTGATCTCGATGCAGGCATAAATCTCATATCATGTCCTACATGCTCACGCTGCCATACAGATATGCCATCGATAACAGAACGTCTTATGAAAAAAGTGGAAGTCCTGGAAGCAGAGATGATACAGAAAAATCTTCCCGGCATAGATCTTGCTGTTATGGGATGTGCTGTAAACGGCCCGGGTGAGGCTTCTCATGCTGATATAGGCGTTGCCTGCGGAGATGGAAAGGGCGTAATATTTAAAAAAGGAAAAATAATAGATACAGTCAAGGAAAAAGATATAGAAACAAGACTTCTTGAAGAACTGAAGCAGATGATAATGTAATGTTTAAAACAATATGGAACACCGGTGATCCCGTCTGAGCGGCACAGTGTTTAGCTATATTGAGCTTATATCTGAAGTTAAGATTAAGTAGAATAATAACAGAAGATATAGTAAAATAAAATAAAAGTTATTGTTCTGTCTTCAGAAGGGAGGATGACCATGGGAATAGAGGATCTGCTCAGCCTGTCACCTGTATGGCTGTGGCTTGGAGTCGCTGTTATAATGGGGATCATAGAGGCATTCACGATGGGGCTGACGACTATATGGTTTGCCGGAGGAGCGCTTGTTGCAGCACTCGTATCATGCATTACCGACAGCTTTCTTGTACAACTCCTTGTTTTTACAGTAGTTTCGCTTGTTCTGGTATATTTTACAAGACCGATCGCAAAGAAAATGCTCAATACAAAAGTTGAACGTACAAATGTTGACGCGGTCATAGGAGCAAGAGGCCGGGCAGAAAGTGATATACGGCATGATCTGCGCGGCACTGTACGCGCCGACAATAAAATGTGGACGGCAGTGCTTGCGGATGATTCTCCTGATATAAGCACGGGAGATACAGTTATAGTTGAAAGGATAGAGGGCGTAAAGCTTATAGTAAAAAAGGAGATAAAATAAATGATAGTTGTTATTGCATTGCTCGTTATCGTTATAGCTCTTCTGGTTACCAATATACGTATAGTTCCGCAGGCAAATGCATACGTAATAGAACGTCTCGGTGCTTATGCAGGAACGTGGGAAGTAGGCCTTCATGTGAAGATACCTCTGATAGACAAGATAGCAAAAAAAGTTTCTTTAAAGGAACATGTTATAGATTTCCCGCCACAGCCTGTCATCACAAAGGACAATGTAACGATGGAGATAGATACAGTTATTTATTTTCAGATAACCGATCCGAAGCTTTTCACTTACGGTGTTGCAAATCCTATGGCAGCCATTGAGAATCTTTCAGCTACTACTTTGAGAAATATAATAGGCGATCTCGAACTTGACGAATCTCTTACGAGCCGTGAGATCATAAACTCAAAGATCAGGATCGTTCTTGATGAAGCGACAGATACGTGGGGCATAAAGATCAACAGAGTAGAAGTAAAAAATATAGTGCCTCCAAGAGATATCCAGGATGCCATGGAAAAGCAGATGAGAGCTGAGAGAGAAAGAAGAGAAGCTATACTCAGAGCAGAGGGTGAAAAGAAATCTGCAGTTCTTATCGCAGAAGGTAACAAGCAGTCAAAGATACTCGAAGCTGAAGCAGAAAAACAGGCAAAGATACTTGAAGCTGAAGCTAACAGAGAAGCTGCAGTAAGAGAAGCTGAAGGTCAGGCGCAGGCTATACGTATGGTACAGCAGGCTACAGCTGACGGTATACGCATGATAGTCGAGGCTCAGCCTACAGATCAGGTTATATCGCTCAAGAGTCTGGATGCCTTTGCGGCAGCTGCTGACGGTCAGGCTACAAAGATAATAATACCGTCTGACATACAGGGTCTTGCGGGCCTTGCAACATCAGTAAAAGAGCTTGTAACTAAGTAGGAAAACTGATGTGGCTGATGTTGTCATATTATGTACTGAACAGTATTTATACGAAAAATATAAAATTAAGAAGTGACTGATCAATGAAGGATTTTATCGAAAACAGCATTTCATGGAATGAGCTCGCTCCGCATGAAAGGAGCGGGCTCATATTTGAAATTGAGCATGTTTGCCTGCTTAAGGATGAGATGGAGCTGCAGCTTGATGTTTCACTCAATTTTGTGATTCCATTCCATGATCTGCAAAATATAAAAGAAAATTTAAAAAAAGAAATAAACGGAGTGTCTAACGTTTCATTTCGTTTCAGATATGAAAATATGGCTCTCGGAGAATGCGAGATAATAAAGCTTGCCGTGCCTCATATGTTCAATGCGATGCCGGAATTTGCCAAATACGCTCACGCAGCAGATCTGAATGAGTGTGAAAATAATGAAGAACATGTGATAATATACTGCCTCGGAGAACAGCCGGCAAAAATACTTAATGAAGTTGCTGCTCCTGCCATGCACAATATGCTTATGCATGACTTTGGCATAAACAGAGTATTTGCATTCCGAAATAAGAGCGATTCATATAGCAGACGCATCGAAGCTATGGAGATGCAGAGTGCGGATGAACTTAAAAAGGTCCATGTTGAAATGGAAAGGGCAGCTAAAGCAGCCAGAGAAAATCCAAGACCTGCTGTGTCTCGCACGCCTGCTTCAGAAAAAAAACAGTTTGATGCGTCATCATCAACCGCATCACCGCAGTCTGCATTTGCTCCTGCGGGAGGCGGCAAACCTCAGAGGAAGCGGGGATATGAGGGACCTGTTACCGGAAACAGGATAGTGGGAAAACCTGTAAATGGACAAAAAGTAAAAATAAAGGAGCTTCATTCAAACAGTAAAGATATTGTGATAGAAGGAAGCGTTTTCAGGACTGAATCGCGTGCACTGAAAAACGGTAAATCGCTTGCCTTTATCTATATGACAGATCATACAGACTCTGTCTGCGTAAAGATGTTTATAACCTCCCAGAAGCAGGAGGATTTTGATGAATATATAAAAACAGGAACATATATTAAGGTGCAGGGTGACTGTGAGTATGATAATTTTGAAAAAATGGTAGTGCTCATGGGACGAAGCGTTGAGCTTGCCGAAAAGCCTGAACGTCATGATAATTCCGAGCTAAAAAGGGTAGAGCTTCATGCACATACGAAAATGAGCCAGATAGATGGTGTAATGGATGTAGCCGATCTCGTAAAAACAGCTAAAAAATGGGGGCATAAGGCTGTAGCTGTGACTGATCACGGCGTTGTACAGTCATTTCCTGATGCAGCAAAGGCAGCAAAGGGCGAGATAAAGATATTATTTGGTGTTGAGGGATATCTTGTTGATGATATAAAGCTCCCTAACGGTGAACTTGATTATAAGACTAATCCTGCAAGGCATATAATACTTATAGCTCAGAATCAGACCGGGCTTAAAAACCTTTACAGACTTGTTTCATACTCTTTCCTTAATTACCACTATAAAAGGCCAAGAATGCCTAAATCTGTTATAGCTCAGTACAGAGAAGGCATAATAATAGGGTCAGCATGCGAAGCCGGTGAGGTGTTCAGAGCTATGGTAGAAGGAAGATCTGATGAAGAAGTATTAAAACTTGTAGAGTTTTATGATTATCTTGAGATACAGCCGCGGATAAATAACAAATACATGATAGCTAAGGGCATAGCCTCATGCGAGGAAGATCTGCTGGATTTTAACCGAAAAATAGTAGAATACGGACGTATAAGCGGAAAACCTGTAGTTGCGACATGCGATGCGCATTATCTTAATAAAGAAGACTATATATACAGAAGCATAATAATGGCAGCTCATGGATTCAAGGAATTTGATACAGAGCCTAAGTTATATTTAAGGACTACTGAAGAAATGCTGGAAGAATTTGCTTATCTTGGTGAAGATGTAGCAAAAGAAGTAGTTATAGACAATCCAAATATGATAGCAGATATGGTCGATGTCCTTAAACCTGTACCTGACGGAAAATTTCCGCCTAATATAGAAGGCGCAGAGGAACGACTCAGAACAAGGTGCTATGAAAAAGCTCACAGCATATATGGAGACCATCTTCCTGAAATAGTTGAAACAAGACTTGAAAAAGAACTCAGTTCAATAATAGGCAACGGATACGCTGTCATGTATGTTGCTGCAGAAATGCTTGTACAGAAATCTCTGAGGGACGGATATCTTGTAGGTTCGCGAGGATCTGTAGGATCTTCCTTTGCTGCGACTATGGATGGTATAACTGAAGTAAATCCTCTGGCTCCGCATTATATATGTCCAAATCCTGAGTGCAAGCATTCAGAGTTTATAGAGACAGGTGAATATGAATGCGGTGTGGATATGCCGGATAAGGTGTGTCCGGTGTGCGGCACTCCATATAAAAAGGACGGATTCAGTATACCGTTTGAAACATTCCTTGGATTCAACGGCGATAAAGAGCCTGATATAGACCTTAACTTTGCAGGAGAGTATCAGCCTGTAGCACATAAATACGTTGAAGAGATATTTGGAGCGAAAAATGTTTTTAAAGCCGGAACTATCGGTACGATACAGGAAAAGATGGCTGAAGGCTATGTAAGAAAATTCTGTGAAGAAACAGGACAGATAATAAACAAATGTGAAGTTGAAAGACTTGCAAAAGGCTGTGAGGGCGTAAGAAAGACGACAGGACAGCATCCGGGAGGTATAGTTATAGTTCCTGAAGGACATGAGGTTTATGAGTTCTGTCCGGTCATGCATCCTTCAGAGGGTGCTGTAAAAGACATAACTACAACGCATTTTGACTATCATAAGATAGACCAGAACCTTCTGAAGCTGGATATACTGGGACACGATGTGCCGTCGATGATAAGGATGCTCGAAGACATGACAGGCATAAAACCTGAGGATATACCGCTCAGTGATGAAAAAGTAAACAGTATATTTATAAGTAATGAAGCTCTTGATATAAAGATAGATGATTACAGACAAAAACACGGAACATTCGGAATACCTGAGTTTGGAACGAGCTTTACGCGTCAGATGCTTGATGATACGCAGCCTAAGAAATTTTCGGCACTCGTACGTATCGCAGGATTTTCACACGGAACTGATGTATGGATAAACAATGCTCAGGAGTTCATAAAATCAGGTCAGGCCACCATGGATGATGCGATAGCTACGCGAGACGACATTATGAACTATCTCATACATAAAGGACTTCCAAAGCAGGATTCATTCAAGATAATGGAAAGCGTGCGAAAGGGAAAGGGCCTTAAGGATGAGTGGGTGGAACTCATGCAGTCTAATAACGTTCCTGAATGGTATATAGAATCTTGCCGGCGTATAAAATACATGTTCCCAAAAGCACACGCTGTAGCATACGTTATGATGTCATACAGGATAGCTTATTTTAAGGTATATTACCCGCCGGAATTCTATGCTGTTCATTTTACAATGAAGATAGACTTCTTTAACGCTAAGGTCATACTTGGAGGCATGCAGTCAGTAATAGATAAAATGGATGCTATAAAGAAGATGGGCAAAGAAGCTACAAATAAAGAGCAGAGTGAATACCTCGTCTATGAAGTGGTATATGAAATGTACGCAAGAGGATATGAATTTCTTCCTGCAAGGCTTGGCAGCTCCGCTGCCACAAAATTCAAGGTAGAGGACGGTAAAGTCAGACTTCCGTTCAGAGCTCTTGAAGGAATGGGTGAAACTGCAGCGTTAAGTCTTGCTGATGAATATAAAAAACAGAGATTCAGTTCTATAGAAGATATAAGTACGAGAACTTCCGTAAATAATACAAATATGGAAACGCTTAGAGAGTACGGTGTGCTTGATGGCCTGCCTGAGTCAGATCAGCTTACTTTATTTGGTTTTTAGTTATTGCAATAAACCTGTCTGTATGTTATTCTATAACAAGAAAAGTCAAAATCATGACTTAGTTGTTTCAGAGAGTGGGTTTATTCCCACTCTCTGTGTGTTGTATGGGGAAACTTAAGACACGGAAAGGAAATGAGCTGTGGCAAAGAAAAAGGTAAAAGACATTGTAGCTGAATTGCTTGTTGATTTTCTCGCGGAAAATGATCTGGAGCTTTTCAATGTTGAGTTTGTCAAGGAAGGCAGAGAGCGTTTTCTGCGCGTTTATATAGACAAACCGGAAAGACCTGACGGAGAAGACGAATACGTTGATATAGAGGAATGTGAGAAAGTAAGCCGATTCCTCAGTGACAGACTTGATGAAGAGGATCCGATAGCAGAAAATTATATGCTTGAAGTATCTTCACCGGGACTTGACCGTCCACTTATAAAGGAAGACGATTACAGACGTTATGCAGGCAGGCTTGTTGATGTGAAGCTTTATAAGGCTATAGACAATAGAAAGCAGTTCTGTGCAGAGCTTGTGGGACTTAACGAGGGTATTGTTTCATTTATCGATGAAAAAAATCAGAACTTTGAGATCCCGTTTGATCAGATCTCAAAAATAAATCTGTCAGTTATCATATAAGGAGGAAAACATAAAGAAATGAACAAGGAATTTATCCTTGCAGTTGAAGAACTGGAAAAGGAAAAAGGAATATCCAAGGACGCTCTTATCGATGCTATAGAGTCTGCTCTTGTTTCCGCATATAAGAAGAATTACAGTAATTCTCAAAATGTGCGCGTAAATATAAACAAGGTGACTGGTGATATAGACGTATTCATGAGGAAGATCGTAGTTACTGACGAAGAAGTTATGGATGAATACGGTGAACTTACACTCGATGAAGCTCATGAAATAGATCCGTCATATAAGCTCGGTGATGTTATTGAAAACAGAGTAACACCTAAGGATTTCGGCAGAATAGCTGCACAGACTGCAAAGCAGGTAGTAGTTCAGAGGATAAGAGAAGCCGAAAGAGGACAGGTATACGATGAATTCTCAAACAGACAGGGCGAGATCGTAACAGGTACGGTTCAGAGGATCAGCAATGACACTGTGTTTATAAACATAGGAAAGGCAGAGGGTATACTTTCAGTAAATGAACAGGTGCGTGGTGAAAAATATGCTGTTAACTCAAGACTTAAAGTATATATAATGGATGTAAAGAAAACAACAAAGGGTCCTCAGGTATATCTGTCAAGATCACATCCGGGACTTGTAAAGCGTCTGTTTGAGCTTGAAGTTCCTGAGATAAGAGACGGTATAGTTGAGATAAAGAGCATCTCAAGAGAAGCAGGCTCAAGGACAAAGATGGCTGTATATACATCAGACCCTGATGTTGATCCTGTAGGAGCATGTGTAGGTCCCAGAGGTACGAGGGTACAGGCCGTTGTGGATGAACTCTTTGATGAAAAGATAGATATCATAAGCTGGAGCGACGGACCTGAAGAACTCGTAAGAAGTGCACTCAGCCCGGCAAAGACTGAAAAAGTATTTATAAATGAAGAAGAGCAGTCAGCTACCGTAATAGTTCCTGATTTCCAGCTCTCACTTGCAATAGGCAAGGAAGGTCAGAATGTTCGTCTTGCTGCAAAGCTCTGCGGATGGAAGATAGATATAAAGAGCCATTCTCAGTATGAAGAGGCACAGGAAGAAGCCGGATATACAGAATACAACAGTGAATATACTGATGAAGATAATGATACGGAAAGTGCGCAGGATCAGGACATATATGTTGACGAAGCTGAAGATGAGGGCTTTACCGTATACGATGATTCAGACAGGTAATTTTTTATGAAAACAAAAAAGATACCCATGCGCAGATGTGCAGGGTGCATGCAGTCAAAACCAAAAAAAGAGCTTATCAGGATCGTTGGAGATAAAGAAGGTAATGTAATGCTGGACGTTACCGGCAAGGCTCAGGGACGCGGAGTTTATCTGTGCCCTGATGCAGCGTGCTTTAAGATCGCACGCAAAAAGCAGGCAATATCACGCAGTCTGGGTATGACGATATCTTCTGAAAAACTCGACGCGATATTTGAGGAACTCGAAAAATATGAAAAAAAAGAAAATTGAGAGCTATCTGGGCCTGGCAAGGAGAGCGGGAAAGATCGTTTCCGGTTACCAGACATGCGTTCACACTATAAGTAAAGGAAATATCAAGCTTATCATCGTCGCGTCTGACGCGTCGGAAAATACAAGAGATAGATTTAAAAACCTTTGCAGCAGATACGGTGTAGAATTCGAAGTATATGGAACTGTCGATACTTTGTCACAAATGACAGGATTTACAGGCAGGGGAATATACGGAATCACAGATCGGAATTTTGCAGAAGTGATGATAAAGGAGATCCAGAATGAGAAATTAATTTCTGAAGAATAATAAGGAGGTGCTGTTTTATGCCAATGAGAGTATATGAATTAGCAAAGAGTCTTAATATGAGCAATAAGGATCTGCTCGAAAGACTGAAAAAAATGGGAATAGATGCAACTAACCATATGAATAACCTGAATGATGATGACTGCGCTGCAGTCAGAAATGCTGTATCAAAGAGCAAAAAACCTGCAGATAAGCCACAGAGAGCGGCCAGACCTGCTTCAGATGCTCCTGTATCAAAGAAGAATGAATCAGGCGACAGAAACCAGGGAAGAAGTCAGTCAAGACCTTCAGGCCAGAAGAATGACAGACAGGGCGGAAATGGTGAACAGCGTCAGCAGAGAAATACAAGACCTTCAGGAGAAGGCAGAAGCACTGACGGAAGAAAAAGACCATTTCAGAACGCTAACGGCGGAAATGCTGACGGAAGCAGAAAACCACGCGGCGAAAGACCTGCAAGACAGGACAGAAACCCACGCAATGAAAAAAATGAACGCGGCGACAGACAGGACAGAGGTGAACGCAGAACTTCCGGCGGACAGAGGAATGCATCATATGGCGGAGACAGCGCTCCGGCAGCAGACCAGAAGCAGCAGAGACGTGATTCAAGAAATAATCGCGACAATAAAGAAAGAGATCGTAACCGCAGAACGAATGGCGACGGAGAAAATTCAAAGCGCAGAAACGGCAGCGGTGATAAGAAAGGCGGACGCCCTAATATGATGAAAATGTCAAAGCCGCAGCATTCACATAAAAAGGACATCAGAAAGGAACAGCGCAAGGAAGCTGCAAGAAAGGCAGAAGAAGAACTTGCAGCACTTCCTGAAGGAGCTATCATAGTAACAGTACCTATCACGGTAAAGGGACTTTCAGAGCAGATAGATGTTTCAACATCACAGATAATCATGACGCTCATGAAAATGGGTATCATGGCAAATATAAACCAGAACCTTGATGAGGATACAGTTCAGATACTTGGAGATGAGCTCGGAAAGACTATCGTAATAGGTAAAGTAGAGGAAGAGGAAGTAGAAGAGGGCATCGAAAACTTCACAGACCGTGAGGAAGATCTTGAGCCAAGACCACCTATTATTACAGTAATGGGTCACGTTGACCATGGTAAGACATCGCTTCTTGACCGTATAAGACAGACAAGTGTGACTTCAAGCGAATCAGGCGGTATAACTCAGCATATCGGTGCTTCAGAAATAACACATAATGGACAGAGGATAGTATTCCTTGATACTCCGGGTCACGAAGCATTTACAGCTATGCGTGCAAGAGGAGCTTATGTGACAGATATAGCTGTACTTGTAGTAGCAGCGGATGACAGTGTAAAGCCTCAGACAGTAGAGGCTATCAGCCATGCAAAAGCTGCGTCAGTTCCTATTATAGTAGCTATAAACAAGATCGATAAACCGGGGGCAAACATCGACAATGTAAAGAAAGACCTTGCAGAAAACGGCATACTTGTCGAAGAATGGGGCGGAGATGTTATATGCGTTCCTGTTTCGGCAAAGACAGGCGAGGGTATAGATACGCTTCTCGAGATGATCCTTCTCCAGGCTGAAATGCTCGAGTTAAAGGCAAATCCTTCAAGACTTGCACTCGGTTCAGTTATAGAAGCAAGACTTGATAAGCAGAGAGGCCCGGTAGCGACGCTTCTCGTTCTTAACGGAACTATGCATGTAGGTATGGCAATAGTAGCAGGAAACTGCAGCGGACGTATAAAAGCCATGACTAACTTTAAGGGAGAAGCACTTAAAAAGGCCGGACCTGCTACAGCTGTAGAGGTACTTGGCCTTACAGAAGTACCTGAAGCCGGTGATGAATTCAATGCTGTAAGCTCAGATAAGGTAGCTCGTGAAATAGCTGAACACAGAAAAGAAAAGCAGAGAGAACAGATAATGCAGAAGACTGCAGGAGTAACTCTCGACCAGCTCTTCAGCCAGATAGAGCAGGGAAGCCTCAAGGAACTCAACCTTATAATAAAGGCAGACGTTCAGGGCTCTGTAGGAGCTCTTGTAACATCACTTGAAAAGCTCAGAAACGAAGAGGTAGCTGTAAAGATAATTCACACAGGTGTAGGTACTATAACAGAGTCAGATGTAATGCTTGCAAGCACTACAGGCGCTATAATCATAGGATTCAACGTAAGACCTGTTGCCGCTGTACAGAGCGTAGCAGCGAGAGACGGTGTCGAGATCAGGACTTACAGTGTTATTTATGAGGCTATAGAAGATGTAGAGCAGGCTCTTAAGGGAATGCTTGATCCGGAATATGTAGAGCAGGTGATCGGTACAGTTGAGGTAAGAAATACATTCAAGGTACCTAACGTAGGCATAATAGCCGGAGCTTACGTTCTTACAGGAAAGGTAGAAAGAAATGCCGGAGTAAGACTCGTAAGAGAGGGCATAGTAATACACGAAGGAAAAATATCTTCACTCAAGAGATTCAAGGATGACGCAAAGGAAGTAAACCACGGATTCGAATGCGGTATCGGAATCGAAAACTACAATGACATCAAGGAAGGCGATATAATCGAAGCCTTTAAGATGGTAGAGGTAGAGAGAAAATAAGTCCTTTAATGTGTAATGATATAAAAGAAAAAGAGGACAGATAAAATGGCCAAAGGCTACAGAGCAGGCAGACTCGCTGAGGAGATAAGAAAGATAACAGGAAATATGCTCCTGTTTGAACTGAAGGATCCGAGACTGAAAGGCAAGATGGTCAGTGTTTCCGGCGTCGATGTTTCAGATGACGGAAGCTATGCGACAGTATACCTTTCTGTTCTCGGCAAAAGCATAAGCGAGGATGCTGATGAAAAAGAAAAAGATGATATACTGAAGGCTATGAAGAGTGCGTCAGGCGTCATCAGAAGAGAGATAGGCAAGAATGTAAAGCTCAGACATGTACCTGAGCTGAGCTTTAAGATAGACAATTCTATCGAATATGGTCGTCATATGTCAAAGATAATCGACAGTCTCGGCATCGATAAGTATGACAATAATGATGACAGTGAGGAAAGGAGTGAATAAGATATGGCAGGTTTTGATGTCAGAAACGAAAATATGCATAAGATAGCAGATGTATTAAATGATTCACATACAATATATATTTTTCCGCATATGGTAGCTGATGGCGATGCAATGGGTTCATGCGCGTCACTGTGCGGACTTATGCGAAAGATGGGAAAAACAGCTGACATCGTCATGGAAGATGAAATACCTGACAATCTTAAGTTCCTTGATAAAAATTATGTAATATATGCGGATAAAGAAACTGAACTGCCGGAGCGCGATCTTTGCATCGCGCTTGACTGCAGTAATGTTGACAGATTTCCCAAAAGAGAGCATATATTTTTCGGAGCGGGAAAACGCACAGCATGTGTGGATCACCATGTTACAGAAACAGGTTTTGCCGATGTAAATCTTGTTGATCCTTACGCTGCCGCTACATGCGAGCTTTTATATGAGCTGTATGACTTCATGGGCGTTAAACTTGATGTTGAAGCCGGAGAAGCTCTGTATACCGGAATTGTAACAGATACAGGAAATTTCCAGTATACAAATACAACTAAAAAAACACATATCATTGTAGCTGAGCTTATAGAACTTGGTATAGACAAGAAAAATATAAATATAACGCTGTATCAGAGTCAGAGACTTCAGAAGCTGAAGCTTCATGCTATGATAATGGACAATATGCAGACATTCTGTGACGGTCGCGCAGCTATGGCATACGTAACTCTTGATATGTACAAAAAAGCAGGCGCAAAGACGAGTGAAAGTGACGGTATAAATTCTACGCTTCGCGATATACAGGGTGTTGAGGTCGCAATATTCCTCAGGGAGATGAGCGAGCATGAGATAAAAGTAGGCTTCAGAAGCAAAAATTATGTGGACGTTGCTGAGATATGCGTAAAGCTCGGAGGAGGCGGACATAAGCATGCTGCAGGCTGCGCTGTGCTCAAGACTATGGAAGAAACACTTCCTCTTATTAAGGCAGAGGTCGAAAGTGTTATGGCTGAGTATGATGAGCGAGCTTAACAGCACAAAATAAAAGAAAGGAAATTTTCTTTTGGATGGATTTATAAATCTGCTGAAGCCTGCAGGAATGACATCTCATGATGCCGTTTCAGCGCTCAGACGGATACTTTGTACTAAAAAAATAGGTCATACAGGCACTCTTGACCCAATGGCAGCCGGTGTGTTATCGATGTGTGTCGGAGCGGCGACGCGTGCGGCAGAGTATGTAGAATGTGATGAAAAAGAATACAGGTGCGAGCTGCTTCTCGGAAAAGTTACCGATACGGGTGACATATGGGGAACAGCAGTTGAGCATGCGGGCGGAGCCCGCGTACCTGTGTCTGACATTACAGAGGATATGGTGCTTGAAGCTATTCGTACCATGGAGGGCGAGCAGGATCAGTATCCGCCGATATATTCTGCGATACGAAAAAACGGAAAGCATCTTTATGAATATGCGCGCAGCGGCGAGGATGTAGAGATAGAGCCGAGAAGGATAACTGTTTACAGTATAGAACCGGTATCTGTATTTCATGAACCGGGCCGTGTGATGTTTGATGTAAAATGCTCAAAGGGCACATACGTGCGCAGTATATGCACTGATATCGGTGAAAAGCTTGGATGCGGAGCTACAATGTCATTTCTTGTCAGAACGAGGAGCGGAAGCTTTTCGATGGAAGATGCAGTAACTCTGGAAGATATAGCTGAGTATGTATCTGAAAATGAGGGTATAAGCGTCGATGAAATATATGCAAGGCGCCGCAGCAGCTCATTTGATTATGACATGAGCAGATTCATAGTTCCTGTAGACAGACGCCTTGAAGATTTCGGAAGCATATTTCTCAATGAAGAAGAACAGGGCAAATATGTTAACGGAGGCAGACTTTCCCCGGTAAAAGTTACTGTTAAAAAGGAAAACAAGCTCAGATCCGATGAAAAATATTCGGATATGTTCTGCGTTTACGGCGCAGCAGGTCAGTTTCTGGGAACTGCAGTATATGATAGTGAAAAAAGAAATTTTAAAGCAGGTAAGGTGTTTTTCAGATGGTGATATTCAGAAATTTAGCTGAAATACAAGATATAGAAAAAACTGCAGTAGCACTCGGAAACTTTGACGGTATCCATAAAGGACATCAGGTCCTTATAAAAAAAGCAGTAAAGACGGCGGAGGAAAAGGGCATAAAAAGCGCAGTATTTACATTTTCAAATCATCCGCGCAACGTGATTGCAGGAAACAGCGTTGTAAGAAATATTATATATGAGGATGAGAAGATAGAAATACTTGAAGAAATGGGTGTAGACTATCTTTTTTCCATAAGCTTTGAAGAAATAATGAAGCTGAGTCCGCAGGATTTTGTGGATAAAGTGCTTATAGAAAGATTCAGGATAGACACTGCTGTATGCGGATTTAATTTTACATACGGGTATAAAGCTGCCGGGACGGCAGATATGCTGCGAGGCATGGCGGCAGGCAGGTTTGATGTTGCAGTCGTTGATCCTGTAAAGGTAAACGGTCAGGTAGTGAGCAGCACGCTTATACGCGAGAAGATCATGAGCGGCGATGTGGAGGCAGTACCGGAGCTTCTTGGCAGGAATTTCACGATAAGAGGGACTGTCATACACGGAAATGAGATAGGAAGGACTATAGGCTTTCCTACATGCAATATCGTTATAGACGAAAGTATGGCGGCTCTTCCAAACGGCGTTTACATGACATACTGTTATGTCGAAGGCGTAAAATACTGCAGCATAACAAATGTAGGCAATAAACCGACGATAGGCGAGTATGGAAAGAATATCGAAACAAATATCTTTAATTTTAATGAAGATATTTATGATAAAAAAATAACGGTAGAGTTTCTGAAAAAAATACGCGACGAGCAGAAATTTGATGATCTGGAAGCGTTGAAAAAGCAGATACACGATGATTCTGTGTTTGTAAGAAAAGAGCATGGCCTTTAATATTTCATACGCTTGACACAGGTTGTTTATAATTGTATAATTATAAACGATGTGCAGATATACTGCACATAAATACATCATAAGTAAGTTCCGTGACTGCGTTGTGTGCAACTCCGGCATACTACCCGGTCGCAGGAGAATTCAGAAAAGGAGAAAAAAATGATCGATCAGAAGAAAAAGGCAGAAATTATTGCTGAGTACGCAACACACGAAGGTGATACTGGTTCACCGGAAGTACAGGTAGCTATCCTTACTTACAGGATCAATGATCTCAATGAGCACCTCAAGATCCACAAGAAGGACCATCATTCAAGAAGAGGTCTTCTTAAGATGGTAGGTCAGAGAAGAAATCTTCTTGCTTACCTTAAGGAAAAGGATCTGGAAAGATACAGAGCACTTATTGCGCGTCTCGGTTTAAGAAAATAATTCGGCTGAAAAGCGGGGCATTTTTTGTGTGCCCCGCTTTAAGTATATATTGAAAACGTTGATTCACAACAGTTCCGTCAGATCAGGACTTGAGAATCCAGCGCGTCAGATCATTCAGGCGCTTTGAATTGTCAAGTCGGGTCATGATGGGATCGGCAGGGACTGCTGCTATCCGGGATCGACCGGAGGTCAGCATTACTGCAAACATCAAAATGGAGGAAATCAGACTGATGAGATTTGAAGATTATCACACATTCAGGACCGCTTTAGGCGGTAAGCTTCTCCAGGTCGAGATAGGCAAGGTAGCCGGAATGGCTAACGGGGCAGCCACTATCAGACTTGGTGACACAGTAGTAAACGTAACAGCTACAGCTTCAGCTGAACCGAGAGAAGATATAGACTTTTTCCCGCTTAGCTGTGACTATGAAGAAAGAATGTACGCTGCAGGAAAGATCCCTGGCGGCTTTATAAAGAGAGAAGGCAGACCTTCAGAAAAGGCGATCCTTTCATCAAGACTTATGGACAGACCTATCAGACCGCTCTTCCCTAAGGGATATTACAACGATGTAGTTGTTGTCGCTACAGTAATGTGCGTTGATAACGACTGCCCGTCAGATATCGCGGCTATGATCGGTTCATCTGTAGCTCTTTCTATTTCAGATATTCCATGGGATGGTCCTACAGGTTCAGTAAGGATAGGCAGAGTTGATGGTGAGTTCGTAGTAAACCCTTCACTTGAGCAGAGAGCTGTCAGTGATATGAACCTGACTGTATCAGGCACTATGGATGCTATCATGATGGTAGAGGCAGGCGCTAACGAAGTTCCTGAAAAAGACATACTCGACGGCATCATGTTTGCGCATGAAGAGATAAAGAAACTCGTTACATTTATAAATCAGATAGCAGCTGAAGTAGGCAAGGAAAAGAAGCCTATGCCTGAGCATAATATTCCTGAAGATCTTGAAAAGGCTATGAGAGAGTTTGAAACTGCTGACATGCGAGCTGCTATCCAGATCCATGACAAGACAGAGCGTCAGAATGCTATGGACAAGCTCGAAGCAGATACAAAGGCAAAATTCATAGAAGAATATCCTGAAAACGGCAAGGATATCGATGATGTATTATACAAGATCCGTAAGGAACAGATGAGAGACCTCATCATCCATGAAGGCGTTCGTCCTGACGGAAGAAAGACTACAGAGATCAGACCTATCTGGTGTGAGACAGGATTCCTTCCTAGGACTCACGGTTCAGGTCTGTTCACAAGAGGACAGACTCAGGTACTTACAGTAGCTACGCTTGGCGCTGTAGGTGAGAGCCAGGTACTTGACGGCATTTCAGAAGAAACAGAAAAGAGATATATACATCACTACAATTTCCCTCCTTACAGCGTAGGTGAGGCAAGGACATCAAGGAGCCCGGGCAGAAGAGAGATCGGACACGGTGCGCTCGCTGAAAGAGCTCTCCTCCCTGTTATCCCGCCTGTAGAAGAGTTCCCTTATGCTATAAGACTCGTATCAGAAGTCCTTTCATCAAACGGCAGTACATCACAGGCATCAGTATGCGGAAGCACACTTTCTCTTATGGACGCGGGCGTACCTATCAAGGCTCCTGTAGCAGGTATTGCCATGGGTCTTATCAAAGAAGAAGATGATATAGCTATCCTCAGTGATATCCAGGGCATGGAAGACTTCCTCGGCGACATGGACTTCAAGGTAGCCGGTACTCGCAAGGGTGTAACAGCTATCCAGATGGATATAAAGATCCACGGCCTTTCAAGAGAGATACTTGAAAGAGCTCTCAAGCAGGCTCATGAGGGCAGAGAATTCATCCTCGGAAAGATGCTCGAAGAGATACCTGAACCAAGAACAGAGCTTTCACCGTATGCTCCGCGCATCATAACCATGCAGATCGATGCTGACAAGATCAGAACAGTTATCGGACCTGGAGGAAAGACTATCAATAAGATCATCTCTGAAACAGGCGTTAAGATCGATATTGACGATGAAGGTCAGATATTTATCGCGGCTCCTGACATGGAATCAGCAAAGGCTGCTCAGGAGTACATCGAGCTCCTTACTGCTGAGGTAGAAGTAGGCAAGACTTATAAGGGAACTGTAAAGCGCATCATGAACTTCGGCGCATTTATCGAAGTACTCCCAGGCAAAGAAGGCCTCCTGCACATCTCAAAGATGGCAAAGCATCGCGTTGAGAAGGTAGAAGATGTAATGAACATCGGAGATGAGGTAGAAGTAATTGTTTATGAGATAGACGGACAGGGAAGGATCAACCTCAAGCGTCCCGGCCTCGATAAGTAAGGACAAATAAATAAATAAATGAATGATCCGATGCATTGCCTACGTGGCCTCCCGGCCACATACAGGACGCAGAAGATCAAAAATGATGTAAAAAAGTAAAATGCGGCATATAACCGGAAAACGGATGTATATGCCGCATTTCTTATTTTGCGCGTATGTAATTTCTGCAGTTATGCTGGCGCGCCGGCGCGCCGTCAGGATGTAAAAAGGGCGCCCGCCTTTTCAGACAGGCGCCCGGCCTTACTGCATTAGTATTAAATGTATTTAAATATTAGAATTACCATTCGAGCATAAGCGGTTCTTCACGGAAGAGGCGCTCGTCCATGATGCGCGGACCGCCTTCAGGAATAGTCAGTTCAGCATCACAAAGATCGATTATCTGAGTCTGGATATCGATGCCCGGAGCAACTTCTTCGAGTATCATTCCTTCTTTTGTACGGCGGATGACGCAGCGTTCTGTTATATAAAGGAAGCTGTCATGCGTTCTGAGATATTCGGATGCAACGAATGATACTTTATCGCATTTTTTTATAAATTTCTTGTATTTTCCTTCGTTTACAATTTTTATAGCGCCATTGCCGATCTCTGTCTTAAGACCCACTGCGGTAAACGTTCCTATAAAAAGAACTTTTTTCGCATTTGAAGATATATCGGTAAATCCGCCTACGCCGGTGATACTGCCGTTAAGGTGGCTCGTATTCATATTTCCGTCAGCATCTACTTCGCTGAGACCGAAAACTCCGCAGTCGAGGTTTCCGCCATCAAAATATGAGAAATGCTCGCCGTGGTCAGAAAACGCTTCAGGATTCCAGTGACAGCCAAAATCGAGTCTTTCTGTTCCCGGAACTCCGCCGATCGTGCCTGTTTCAGATATCATCGTGATCTTATCGTCAACTCCTGCTTCGGCGAGTATCATAGGAACCGTAGTAGGCATGCCGAGCCCCATATTTACATTGTAGCCGGGTCCGAGCTCAAGCGCGGCGCGGCGAGCGATGACTTTTCTTTCGTTAAGCGGAACTGATGCGACTTCTGTTTTTACCTCTTTCAGAACTTCTCCGGTAAATGCAGGTTCATATGTAGCGCCTTTTGTGCGGGCCATATTCTGTGGTATGGCCTCACGGTCCTGAGCTACTACTATGTAGTCGATGTATATGCCGGGAACCTTTATCATATGAGGATTTACAGTGTGCAGCTCAACCAGCTCGTCCACCTGGCATATGACGATACCTCCTGAGGATTTTACTGCCTGCGCTACGGAGAGTACTTCTATCTCTTCGGCTTCCTTGTCTATGCTGATATTTCCGTGCGGGTCAGCTGATGAAGCTCTGAGAAGCGCAACGTTGAGTTTAGGAAGGGTGTACCACAGGTAGTCTTCGCCCTCAAAATCAGGAATATATTTTACAAGATCCTCGCCCTGCTCGGCAGTGAGCTGATTAAGCTTGCCGCCGCCGTTTCTTGCGTCCATAAATGTACCGAGGCCTATTTTTGAGAGCATGCCGGGCATGCCGCGGCCTATTTCATGAAAAAGCTGCATTATAGGGCCGAGAGGGAACATATAACCCTCTATCTTGTTATCTTCAACTCTTTTGCACAGGGGAGGGCAGACGCTCATGTATGAATTTATGGCGCGGGTGATCATGCCGTCATGACACCAGTGGGCTTCGCCGGCGTCGCCCCAGTTTCCCATACCTGCAGCTCTTATGCTTGTGATGCCTGCAGGATGCTTTTCTTTAAGATAACGCTGTTCAACTGCGTCTACGAGCTCATTTGGAAAGCAGACAAGCCCATCAGCCGCAAATACGACAGAGTCGCCGTCGTTGATAAGTTCTGCAGCTTCAGCTGCGGAGATAATTTTAGCCATTTGTTTTACCTCTTATGTAAGTATGTATAAGTGTAGGAATAAACAGAAAATACGTTAGACGTATTATGTGTCTATTATATTAAAAAGTTGCAGGTAAAACAATATATGTAAGACAAATATATTTACAGATCGTGTCATTTTATAAGCTCAGAAAGCGTAACAGGCGTGAGCTTCTGCTCTCGGAAATGGTCTAAGAGGCGTGGAAGGGCTTTTACAGTTTCAGGCTTAGGGTGCATGAGTATGATAGCGCCGTGCAGATCCTTTTTTGTTATGCGGTCGTATATGACATCTGCTGTCGAGCCCTCGCGCCAGTCTATAGTATCTGCCGACCACAGGCTGAGCAGATAGCCTTTTTCACGACAGAGCGCTACAGTAGCGTCGTCGAAGTCACCGGATGGAGGTGCAAATATGTCAGGTCTTTTACCGATGATACGTGATATTATATCTGAAGCCTTATCCATTTCAGAACTTACTTCGTCGGCTGTGACTTGTGAGCACAGTTTATGCGAGTAGCCGTGGCTTTGTATTTCGTGACCTTTCATGTACATCAGGAGAAGCAGGTCAGAATTCTTTTCAGCCCATTTTCCTGTAACGAAAAATGTTATCTTTACGTTGTATTCTTCAAGTATGTCGAGCATCTCCGGGATGACGTCCTCGCCCCAGTCAACATTGCATGTGATCGCGAGATCATTACCTGATGTGTCGCCGCTTCTGAATACTATATCGCTTCCGGCTGCCGCGCTTATACATGAGCTTCCATCCGGCTCAGAACCGCACTCCGTCATAAATGTCAGCTGTTCAGACATCCGTTCGCGGTAATATCCGTCAAGATGGAAAAATATATTTAGAAATATGAAAATTACAAAAAGAAATAGGATAGAAGTGACCGCAGTACGGTATTTCTCAAAAAAGCCTTTTAAGATGATCATAATATTAAACATGACATTCACCGGATTCCATACAAAAAAGCAACAGTTTATTTTGCTTAATCATATGCAGCGGATCACTGTGAAATGTATGAAATATTACAAAAAAGTATACTTTATTGTAACTTTTATTATTGTGAAATTGCTGATGCTGGTGGCTGATATACGGATAAGCGGAGCTCGGAGCGTTCCGTATATCAGCTGCCGGCATCGGCGTCCCCGTATTTACAATAATGTATACTTATTTATTATTCTTAAATCCTGCCCCATATACTTCATAAGCGTCGCTTATAATAATAAAGGCGTTGGGGTCGATCCTGTTGACTGCGTTGCGCAGTCGGAATATCTGCCAGCGGTTTACTACGCACATTATTACTTCCTCGCCCGTGCCTGTGTAGCCGCCGCTTCCATGCAGATAAGTGAAGCCGCGGCGCAGCTCATGACTGATATAATCGCCGATCTCTTCATAATGCTTTGAGATTATCATAGCCTGCTTTCCTGAATCGAGACCGTCAACTACAAGGTTTACAACATTGCTCGATATAAATACAGCTACCATGGAGTAGAGCGTAGTAGTAAGGCCGTATATCGCAGCCACTATCATAAGCACGCACGCATCGAAACAAAGGTAAAACGTGCCGAGAGACGTGCCGCGGTACTTATTGCAAAGCTGCGCAAGTATATCCGATCCTCCTGTCGTACCGCTCCCGCGAAGTACTATACCTATACCGAGCCCGTTAAAAAGCCCGCCGTATATAGCAGGCAGCAGCGGATCATCTACGACGAGCGACATTCCGGAGAAGGCTTCGGCAGTTATCGAACTGACGACTACACCGACAGCAGTATTGAAAACATAACGCTTGCCCCATACCTTAAAAGAAATTATGAGCAGCGGGATATTCGCTATTATGAAAAACGCGCCGACAGGAAAACCAAACTTGTAGTTAAGTATAAGACCGAGGCCCGAAAACCCGCCGAGCGCAAGCCCGTTAGCCTTTATAAACATATTGAGCCCGAATCCGTAAACGATGCATCCGATGATGATCATCAGATTATTCTTTATCTGACGCGCCATTATATCGCTGAGCTTTTTCTGAATATCATTTGCCATATCTACACTGTTTTTATCCATTGTAAACACCCCTCTGTGAACCGTGATCTCCAAAATGTATATGTAGTATACCACGAAGATGAGCATATTAATAGCATCTGAGCGGTACGGTGAATAATATTTCCATAAATAATTACGGTAAACACTATCACGCGCCCGGCGCGTGCAAATACATGAACGCAGCCAAAATGATGTAATAGACAATTACAACATTCAAGCGTATAATATTAAAGAATGCAGCAGCCCTCGCGGGCTGGGCAGAAAAGACCGGAAAGAGAGTAAAAAACGTTCCGGAGTAAGAAAGAGGTCGAAAGGAAAATGATCGAAATAAGAAAACTGAACTGCGGTCTTCGCATGGTGCTCGAGAAGATACCTTACGTTGAATCAGCCACAGCCGGCATATGGGTAAAGGCCGGATGCGTTGACGAGGACGACACATGCAGAGGAATATCGCATTTTATAGAACATATGATGTTCAAGGGAACGGGCGCGCGGAGCGCGCGTCAGATAGCGTCAGACATTGATGCATTAGGCGCTCAGATAAACGCATTCACTTCAAAGGAAAGCACGTGCTACTATGTAAGGTCGCTCAGCTCCAATCTGGACAAGACATGCGACATACTCATAGACATGATGACAGACTCAAAGTTTGATCCTGAGGAGATGAAAAAGGAAAAGCAGGTCGTAAAGGAAGAGATAAAGATGGTCGAGGATACGCCTGACGATGACGCACAGGACATGCTGTACGAAGTACTCTTCAAAGGCGAGCCGCTCTCAGGCTCGATACTCGGAACACCTGAAAGCCTTGACGCGTTCACGCACGATGACCTGAAGAGCTACATTGCAAGAGAGTATTCGCTAGATCATATAGTCGTATCTATCGCAGGAAACTTCGATGAGGACGCTGTGTGCGCACAGTTTGAAAACAAGCTCTCATGCATGACAGCGGCAAAGAAGGAAAAGCCTGCAGGCGGGCAGATATACGTACCGTCATTCAAGGGCAAGGTAAAGGATATAGAGCAGACTCACATATGCCTCGGAACAAAAGCTCTGAAGTTTGACGATCCTGACACATATACGCTCAATATCCTAAACAACATAATGGGTGGAAGCATGAGCTCGCGCCTTTTCCAGAACATACGCGAGGAAAAGGGCATGGCGTACACAGTTTACTCGTACACAGGCTCGCACGACAATGACGGTTTTTACGCTATAAGCGCAGGCGTCGCTCATGACAAGATAGAAGACACTGTGCACGCTATCCGCGAAGAGCTTGAGGCACTTGCAAAAGGCGGAGTAACAAAAGAAGAGCTTGAGATATCAAAGCAGCAGACAAAGGGCGGCCTTATATTCAGTCTTGAAAATACGAGCAACCGCATGGTGCTCAACGGTAAGTACGCGCTCTTCAGAAACCGCGTAAGGACCGCAGAGGAAGCTATCGTCGCTATAGACGCAGTATCTATGGACGACATCGCAAGAGTCGCTTCTATGATAACAGATTTTTCAAAGTATTCGGGAACTATCGTGAGCCGCAGGGATGTGGATCTCGCAGCGCTCATGAAGTAATGCCGATGCGGTGACGCATCAGCTGATACATTTGTTGATAAACGAATCAAGGAGGTTTACAGAAATGGAATTTTTAGAACTCGCCAAGAAGAGATTTTCAGTAAGAAAGTTTGAAGAAAAGCCGGTAGAAGAAGAAAAGATCCAGAAGATCATGGAAGCGGGACGCGTAGCGCCTACGGCAAAGAATCTTCAGCCGACTAAGGTGTACGTTATAAAGAGCGAGGAAGCTCTTGAAAAGCTCAGAGCCATCACTCCTGCTACTTTCAAGGCACCTGTAGTCATGCTCGTCTGCACTGACGAGGCGTCAGCATGGGTAAATCCGTTTGATGATTTTAATTCACATGTTATGGATTCGAGCATCATCTGCACTCACATGATGATGGAAGCAGAAGATCTCGGACTCGGAACTACATGGGTATGCTGGTTCGACACTGCAAAGGTAAAGGAAGTTTTCGGACTGCCTGAAGGCATACAGCCAAGATGCCTCCTGCCTGTAGGATATCCTGCAGCAGACGTTAAGCCGGGTCCTATGCATGCGGTAAGAAAGCCTGCTGAGGAGATATTTACTGTACTGTAATGATTTACAGTAAATAAGCAAATAAATACAATAAACCGGACATAAAAGGCCGCGCCCGGCGCGGCAGCCGACTGCCTGGAAAATATGCATATCTGCAGAAGACCCGGAAGCGTCTTATATGACGCGCGCCGGGTCTGTTTTTTATCCGCTGCGGTTTACTTAAGAGATGAAAAGTAATATAATTAAAAAGGTTATTCCGTCCGCAATCTTAAGTATATGGCAAAATTCGCCGAGACTTACCAGAATCGAGAATTTGTGCAACATGTTGTTGCACAAATTCCATGGGGACACAATATCGTAATTCTAGATAAAATATCTGATTCAAACGAGCGTGAATGGTATATTGAAAAATCGGCGCAAAATGGCTGGTCTCGTAATGTTCTTGTGCATCAGATCGAAAGCGGATTATATCAGCGGCAGGTTTTGGCAGATAAGGTCACAAATTTTGAACGGCGATTGCCATCTCCGCAGAGCGAGCTTGCTGTGCAGACTATGAAAGATCCATATATATTTGATTTTATTCCATTCCGGGAAGATATGTTGGAACGGGAGATTGAGCAGGCATTAGTGAGGGATGTCACTAAGCTACTGTTGGAGCTTGGAACAGGCTCTGCATTCTTGGGAAATCAGTATCATTTGAATGTAGGCGGCGATGATTTTTATATCGACCTGCTGTTCTATAACCTGAATCTGCGCTGCTATGTGGTCATTGAACTGAAAACCGGGGAATTCAAGCCAGAATATGTAGGACAGCTGAACTTCTATCTGTCAGCAGTGGATGGCATCTTAAAGAAAGAGCAGGATAATCCGTCCATCGGTTTGCTTCTGTGTAAGAGCAAGAACAATGTAGTGGCGGAATATTCACTCAAAGATATTTCTAAACCGATTGGCGTAAGCGAATATAAACTAACAAGTAGCCTGCCGTATGATTTAGAAAAACAACTGCCGTCTGTTGAGGATATTCAGAAACGGATCAAATAAAGATGAACAGGACAATGAATTCACGTGAAAGACCTAAACAGACCTTTTTATCCGCTGCTGTTGACTTTTTGGGGTAACAGGAGTAAAATGAAATCAAGTTAGAAGAAACTAACCTGAGTAAGGAGTGATATATATGTTAGGAAACATTATCGTTATATTTATACTTGCAGCATGGGCGGCATGGGCACTCAGATCCATAGTAGGAGAGGCGAAGAACGGCGGCTGTGCAGGCTGCACGGGCGGCGGATGCGGCGGTTCGTGCTCAGCATGCAGCGGCTCAGCCCTGGATGATCTGAACAAGCTCGCAGACAGACTGTCTGCAGAGCGCAGGAACAGAGAAAAAAAGTAATGCGGTAGATAAACGGAAAAAGCGGGAAGCTGACGGATATGTTGGCTTTCCGCTTTTTTATTAGCATTGCACAAAAGTTTAATTTGTTCATTCAGAATTCAATTTTATCATTTTTTTATAAATGATAAAATTGAATTGACTATGATGAAATTGAAATATAAAATGTGAGTATGATTTTAAGCGTTACAGTTAAAATGATGGGATAAAAGAATGAGAAAATTTAATTATAATGAAACATGGAAAAAATTGCTCACTCCTGAGATAGTATCCTATCTTACACAGATACATGAATTCAAAGGTGAGCAGACTTTGTTTATTGAATCAAAATCCGATACATTGATGCACCTTGTTGAAATTGCAAAGATACAAAGTACAGAAGCATCTAACAAGATAGAAGGTATTTATACATCGGATCAACGGCTGGAAGCTCTGGTAAAAGATACCACTATGCCAAGGACTCGAAATGAATGTGAGATTGCAGGATACAGAGATGTATTGAATACGATTCATGAAAGTCATGATTATATCCCGGCTAAACCTTCAATGATACTGCAATTACACAGAGATCTTTATAAATTTGAAGGAATTGACGTGGGCGGAAAATATAAGACAACTGATAACGTCATTGAAGAGGAAGACGCAGAGGGACATAAATTTATCAGATTTCAGCCTGTTTCAGCATGGGAGACTTCTGAAGCTATGGAAGAGCTGTGTAGGGCATTTGAGGAAGCAGTTTCCGCAGATAAAATAGATCATCTGATATTGATACCAATGTTTATTCTTGATTTTCTGTGTATACATCCGTTTAATGACGGAAACGGCAGGATGAGCAGACTGCTTACTTTACTGCTTTTGTATCGTGCAGGTTATATTGTTGGAAAATATATCAGTATAGAAAAATTGATAGAGAGTACAAAGGTCAACTATTATGACTGCCTGCAACGAAGTTCTGTTGGATGGCATGAAAATAAAAATGACTATGAACCATTTGTGAAATATATGTTGAGCGTTACACTGGCAGCCTACAGGGATTTTTCTTCAAGAGTGAGTTTGCTTGCAGTGGAAGCCGTATCTAAGCCGGACAGAATAACAAAGCTTATAAAAGCAACATTAGGACCCATATCGAAAACTGAGATAATGAAACAATGCCCTGATATAAGTCAAGTGACTGTTCAGAGAACTTTAGCTGAATTGTTGAAATCAGAGCAAATAATCAAGATAGGCGGTGGACGGTATACAAAATATATTTGGAATAAATAGGATTTTAGGAGAAAAATGATATGATAACTGGTGAATTAAAAAATAAAATAGATGCTTTATGGGATATATTTGCGGCAGGAGGTCTTGTCAATCCTCTTGAAGTAATCGAACAGATAACATATCTTATGTTTATTCATGATCTTGATGAGTCAGACAATATGCGTACGAAGGAAAGTGCTATGCTGGGGCTTCCTTATCAGAGCATTTTTGCGGAAGAGGTAAAGATAGGTGAAAGAATAATCGACGGAACACAGTTGAAATGGTCAGTATTTCATGATTTTCCTGCCGACAGGATGTATTCTGTTATACAGGAATGGGTATTTCCGTTTATCAAGACACTTCATAGTGATAAAAACAGTGCATATTCAAAATATATGGGTGATGCGATATTTAAGCTTCCTACGCCGCTGGTACTCTCAAAAGTCGTTGACTCGTTGGATGAAATATACAGTATGATGAACGAGCTTCAGACTGCAGATGTAAGAGGAGATGTGTATGAATATCTTCTTTCAAAGATAGCGCAGTCAGGACGCAACGGTCAGTTCAGAACACCAAGACATATTATAAAAATGATGGTTGAGATGATGGATCCTTCAAGTGATGAAGTGATATGCGATCCTGCGTGCGGTACATCAGGATTTCTCGTTGCATCAGGAGAATATCTTAAAGAAAATAAAAAAGAAGAGATATTTTATGACAGGCAGAAGAAAGATCATTATATGAATCATATGTTCCACGGATATGATATGGATCGTACGATGCTCCGCATCGGAGCCATGAATATGATGACGCATGGTATAGATAATCCGTTTATTGAATACAGAGACAGTTTGTCGGATCAGAATCAGGATAAGGATAAGTATTCACTTGTTCTTGCGAATCCTCCGTTTAAGGGTAGTCTTGATGCTGAGTCAGTATCAGGCGATCTGTTGAAGGTATGCAAAACAAAAAAAACAGAGCTTTTATTT
This sequence comes from uncultured Clostridia bacterium, assembly GCA_934255545.1. Classification (GTDB taxonomy): domain Bacteria; phylum Bacillota; class Clostridia; order Peptostreptococcales; family Anaerovoracaceae; genus CAKQOE01. Next base: position 43,062 of record CAKQOE010000005.1, read on the forward strand.
TTAACATTATTTTTGCGCATACTTAAGATCGGCGGTCGTTGTGCATGTATCGTACCGGATGGTGTTTTGTTCGGTTCTTCTAAAGCACATAAGTCTATCAGAAAAGAAATCGTTGATAATAACAGATTGGAGGCAGTTATATCAATGCCTTCAGGTGTATTTAAGCCATATGCGGGAGTATCTACTGCTATTTTGATATTTACAAAGACTGAACATGGCGGTACCGATAATGTATGGTTTTATGATATGACTGCTGATGGCTTCAGCCTTGATGATAAGCGTACACCTGTAAATGAAAATGACATTTCTGATATTATCGAAAGATTTAAGAATCTTGATAAGGAAGCAGAAAGAAAGCGCACAGATAAATCATTCATGGTTTCTAAGCAGGAGATCGTGGATAATGATTACGATCTGAGCATCAATAAATATAAAGAGGTTGAATATATCCCGGTAGAATATCCGCCGACATCAGAGATCATGGCAAATATCCGTGAAATTGAAATCAAAATCGGTAAAGAAATAGATGAACTGGAGAAACTGCTGAATTTATAGAGAGGAAGAGCGGATCCGAGTGAAAATTCGGATTTGTGGGATGAAAGATGAAAATGATATTATTAGAGGATTGCTGTGAAATATTGGATTCCTTGCGAGTTCCAATAACAGCAGCAAATAGAGAAGAAGGCCCATATCCATATTATGGGGCTAATGGAATACAGGATTATATTGCAGATTATATCTTTGATGATGAACTTGTACTCTTGGCAGAAGACGGTGGGAATTTTGGTTCTAAAACAAGACCTATAGCATATAGAATATCTGGCAAATGTTGGGTTAACAACCATGCTCATGTTCTGAAACCTAAAAATGGACTTAATGTTGATTTCTTATGTTATTCTTTAATGTTTTATAACACAGATGGTCTAGTTAATGGAGCAACAAGACAGAAGTTGACCCAAGCTACAATGCGAAAAATGCAAATTCCTGACTTGCCTTTAGAAAAACAGCAGAAAATTGTAAATCAGCTTAACAAGATTGTTTCTATTATAAATATGCGCCAACAGGAAATCTTGAAACTGGATAACCTCATCAGAGCCCGATTTGTCGAGCTGTTTGGGGATGTTATTCGTAATGATAGAAAATGGGGATGTAAGCAGTTTTCTGATATTACTACTTCAAGATTAGGCAAAATGCTCGACACTAAACATCAGACGGGCATATGTAAATATCCTTATTTAGCTAATTTTAATGTTCAATGGTTTAAATTTGAATTAGATAATTTGAATGAAATGGATTTTAATGAAAAAGATCGGGAAGAATTTTGTCTTGAGGATGGAGATTTACTTGTTTGCGAAGGCGGGGAGATTGGTAGATGTGCAGTTTGGCACAATCAAGTTAAAAACTGTTTTTTTCAAAAAGCGCTTCATAGGGTGAGATGCAATCAGGAAATAATTTTGCCGGACTATTTGGCGTGGTGGTTTAAGTATAATAGGGATAATGGTGGCTTTGATGCTATTGAAGGAGCTAAGGCAACAATATCACACTTGACTGGTGCTAAAATGAAAATGTTAGATGTGACAGTTCCACCAATTGAGCTGCAAGAACAATTTGTAGACTTTATCCACCAGGTCGACAAATCTAAAGCTGCGGTAAAAAAAGCACTTGACGAAACACAGTTATTGTTTGACAGTCTTATGCAGAAGTATTTTGGATAGGATGATGAAATGGCAGAAAAAATAATAGAAATCAAAGACTTGAAGAAACACTTTGACTCAGATACAGTATTGGTATCGGAACATGCTTCGATGAGATTCAGGCAAAGAGGTGTTAAAATCAGAGATGTTCGTTGCGCAGTCAGTAACGGCGATATCATAGAGCAGTATCCTGACGATCATCCGTTTCCGAGTTGCCTGATACTTGGAAAAACAAATGATGACAGATATCTTCATATAGTAATGAGTGATGAAGGCACATCGAGCAGGATAATCACTGCGTATTATCCGGATCCTGAGATCTGGGATAATGATTTTAAACAGAGGAGGAAAAAATAGTATGAAGTGTTTAAGTTGCGGGATGGAAGAAATGAAAGAATCAAAGAACACTTATTTTGCTCAACTGACAAATTGTTATGTAATTATTGAAAATGTACCGTGTTTAGAATGCAGTCAGTGCGGTGAGATATACTATAAAGCTTCCGTACTGGAAAATATCGATGACTTGCTTGATAAGCTGGAGCAGGTGGCAAGCAAGATTTTTATCGTTGATTATTCACAGGCAGCATAGTTATACGATTAAGTAAAATATTATAGAAATATCAGCTCTGTACAGTTAAGACACAAACATGTAGCAACAGATGTAGTCACATATGATATACTTGTTCAAAAACGAGGTATATCACAGTGGAAGAAAAATTAGTTCTTGTCATAAATGAAATGGCTGAGATACTCAGCATAGCGCAGCTGAAAAAGCTTCAGGAAGTAATGCTCAAGCATTTTGTCAGAGAAGAAGCCGACTTAGAAAGAAAGATCATATCTAATGAAGAATATCTGACATTGTTTCTTGAAGCAAAGAAAATCGAAGGCTGTTCAGAAAGGACTATTGATTATTACAGAACCACGATACAGCATCTGATCAGGAAGCTTACAGTTTCTGTAAGGAAAATGACTACTGAGCTGATACGAAGTTACCTTGTTGATTATCAGAAAATCAATAACTGCAGCAAAGTGACTGTAGATAATATCAGAAGAAATATATCAAGCTTTTTTTCATGGCTTGAGGAAGAAGATTATATACTTAAAAGTCCGATGCGGCGTATACATAAGATAAAAACAAAACAGCAGGTCAAAGAAACGATATCGGATGAAGATATAGAACGACTGCGTGATAATTGCAGCTGTATAAGGGATCTTGCTATAATAGATCTGCTTTATTCTACGGGCATACGTGTAGGCGAGCTTGTTAATCTCAACATTTCAGATATTGATTTTGAAGCGCGTGAGTGCGTTGTTTTTGGTAAAGGCGATAAGGAACGCCGTGTATATTTTGATGCCAAGGCAAAACTTCATCTGAAAGAATATATAAAAAGCCGGACAGATAATGATCCGGCTTTATTTGTAACACTGGACGCGCCGCATGCACGCCTCAAGATAAGCGGTGTAGAGATCCGTATACGAGAGCTTGGCAGGAAACTGAAACTACATAAAATACACCCACATAAATTCCGTCGGACGATGGCAACTCGAGCTATAGATAAAGGTATGCCGATAGAACAGGTTCAAAAGATCCTGGGCCACTCGCAGATAGACACAACGATGCAGTACGCGATAGTAAATCAGAACAACGTAAAAGCATCACATCAAAAATACATATCATAATTGATTATATGATGAATTAATTATTGCTTGATTGCTAAAAGACAATTCGGATTTGTGGGAATGATGTAGATGGTAAAATTAATTGATATAACAGGAAAAGCTTTATCTGGTGAATGGGGGACTGATGATGAAACTGGTGACGGAATCCCAGTACTTAGAACAACCAATTTTACCAATGAGGGCGTGGTAAATTACAATGATGTAGTTACCAGAATAATTACTAAGAAAAATATTGAGGAGAAGTACTTACGTAAAGGAGATATTATTATTGAGAAGTCTGGTGGAAGTGATAAGTTTCCTGTAGGTAGGGTTATATATTTTGACGGTGAAGATAATACATATCTTTTTAATAATTTTACAGGATTACTTCGAGTGAAAGACCAAGAAATATGGTATCCGAGATATGTATTTTATTCGCTATTTGCAAATTATAAGCGTGGTGGTACAAGAAGGTTTGAGAATAAAACCACTGGACTCCATAATTTAAAAACTGATGATTATGTATCACGATATGAAGTTCCAGAAATTAATGTGGCAGAACAGAGATTAATTTGTGATAAACTTGATGAACTGCGTGAAGTTATAATGTTAAGAGAACAGGAAGTGCAGTTACTAGATGACCTAATCAAAGCCCGATTTGTGTAGATGTTTGGAACTCTTCATAATAATGAAAATGGATTTGATGTTGTTACTATAGAGGATGTTTGTACATTAATTAAAGATGGTACACATCAAACACCTCGATATACAGATGATAAAAAAACGGGATATAAGTTTCTTTCTTCAAAGGATGTAATGTCGCAGAAAATAGATTGGTCTGATATTAAATATATTCCAGCAGAACTACATGAAAAATTGTATGCAACAATTAAACCACAACGAAATGATATTCTTATGTCAAAGAATGGCGTTAATTATGGAGTTGCAGCAGTAAATGATACAGATGAAATCTTTGATATATATGTAAGTTTGGCGTTGCTCAGACCGAAAGAATTGATTGATCCAGTTTTCTTTAGATGTATGATTAATAATCCTGAAACAAAAAAGCAGTTTGATTCTAGTATAAAGGGTATTGGAGTTCCAAATTTACACTTGGGTGAGATTAAGAAAACTAGGATTTTTCTTCCGCCAATGAAACTTCAAAAGGAGTTTGTTACATTTGCAGAACAAATCAACAAATCTAAAGTTATAATATACAGATATTTAAAATTTGGATGCGTAATGGTATTATATAGATAACAATACACAAATAAACTTATAAATAATGTCTGATGAATAACCCAAAAACTGTTGTATTTACAGTATTAGTATTGGTTTTAGGTTATTCAGTAGGATCTAAATATATGATGTGTCCCATATAAGTTATGATAGAGGAAGTGTAGTATGGTTACTAACTTTGATTATCTTAAAAATGAATCTAAATTTTCAAGATTCGCCAATGTTGCTGTTTCAGCCGAGAAAATCGTTTTGATAGATGCTGAAGCGAGTATTTTAAACAGCCGCAGAGCGATGGAATTTGCGGTGAAATGGATGTATTCCGTTGATTCTGAGCTTGAAATGCCTTATCAGGATAATTTGCAGAGTCTTATGAATTCGGAAGAATTCAGACATATAGTGGGTTATGATATTTGGAAAAGAATGGATTATATTCGCCGATGCGGTAATAACGCGGCTCATGGCAGTAAAAAGCTCGGAAGAGACGAGGCTATGCTGTGTCTTGAAAATCTTTTTATATTTTTTGATTTTGTCAGCTGTTGTTACGCAGAGCATTATGAAGAAAGAGAATATGACAAAACAATAATAGATTCAAGGATAAAAAAGGCAAAGGAATCAAGAAAAAATACAGCTGCCGCAGAAGAAAAGCTGTTAGCTGAACAAAAAAAGTCTGCGCAGCAGGAGATAGATCTCAATAAGTTGATTGAAGAAAATGCTTTACTGAAAAAAGAGTTATCAGAGCGAAGAAAAGAACATCAGCCTGCATATATTCCGAAACCGCTCGATCTTTCTGAATATGAAACACGTAAGCTTTATATAGATGCCATGCTTATGGATGCCGGCTGGACAAGAGGCAGTGACTGGATAGACGAAGTAGAGCTTTATGGTATGCCAAACAGATCAGGAAAAGGTTATGCTGATTATGTACTTTATGATGATATGCATCATCCGCTTGCAGTGATCGAAGCTAAGCGGACATGCGTAGATGTGTCTAAGGGCAGGCAGCAGGCAAAGCTTTATGCAGATCTGTTAGAAGAAAAATATGAAAGAAGACCTGTGATATTTCTTACAAACGGTTTTGAGACGCGTATTATTGATGGACAGTACCCTGAAAGAAAGTGCTCGGTGATCTATTCTAAGCGAGATCTTGAAAAGTGGTTTAACTTACTGACTATGAGAACAAGTCTGAAACATGTTACGGTCGATAAAGAAATAGCAGGAAGGTATTATCAGGAAGCCGCTATAAAAGCAGTGTGCAGCAGCTTTGATGAGAAAAATCGCAGAAAAGCACTTCTGGTGATGGCTACAGGTTCGGGAAAAACGCGAACTGTCATTGCATTGTGCAAGATACTTGCAGACGCAGGCTGGGTAAAGAATATACTTTTCCTTGCAGACAGAAATTCTCTTGTTACTCAGGCAAAGCGCAGTTTTACAAATAACCTAAAAGACTTTTCATGCACCAATCTTGTGGAAGAAAAAGATAATTATAATGCACGCTGTGTCTTTTCTACTTATCAGACAATGATGAACTGTATAGATACAGTAAGTGATGAGAAAGGAAAGTTATTTACATGCGGTCATTTTGACCTTGTTATATGTGACGAGGCTCACAGATCTGTTTACAATAAATACAAAAATATCTTTGATTATTTTGATGCGCCTCTCGTAGGATTGACGGCAACGCCAAAGGATGAATTAGATAAAAATACTTATGAAGTATTTGAACTTGAAAACGGTGTGCCTACTTATGGATATGATCTGGCACAAGCTGTAAGCGATGGTTATCTTGTGGATTATATTTCTGTTGAATCAAAATTGAAGTTTATCGAAAATGGGATAGTTTACGATGAGCTGTCTGAAGAGGAAAAAGAGGAATACGAAAAGACGTTTACGGATAAAGACGGGAATTTACCGGAATCTATAAATTCATCTGCGTTGAATAAATGGATATTTAATGAAAACACGATCAAACAGGTGCTGAATATTTTAATGAATGACGGTATAAAAATCGATTACGGTCAAAAGATTGGAAAAACGATTATTTTTGCAAAAAATCATGAGCATGCCGAAAAAATACTTGAAGTTTTCAATAAAGAGTATCCATATCTGACAGATTATGCAAAAGTGATCGATAATTATATAAAATATGCGCAAAGTGCGATAGATGAATTTTCGGATCCGAAGAAAATGCCACAGATAGCTATATCTGTCGATATGCTTGATACGGGTATCGATGTGCCTGAAGTAGTAAATCTTGTATTTTTTAAAAAAGTTATGAGTAAAGCAAAGTTCTGGCAGATGATAGGCAGAGGTACAAGACTCTGTCCCGGACTGATCGATGGAGAAGATAAGCAGAAGTTTTATATATTTGATTTTTGCGGTAATTTTGAATTCTTTCGCTTAAATAAAGGTAAGGCAACAGGCAATATGATGGCCCTTCAGGGCGCGATATTTAATTTACAGTTTGAGATATCATACAAGCTTCAGGATATTCAATATCAGGCTGAAAGACTTATTGCCTACAGAAACGCTCTGGTAAAGCATATGAGTGAAAAGGTGCAGGAGTTGCCACGAAATAATTTTGCAGTGCGTCAGCATCTGAAATATATCGACCATTATTCAGATGAGGTGAATTATCAGACGATTACATACGAGGATACTTTAAAGGTGAAGGAGGAAGTTGCGCCGCTTATTTTGCCTGAGAATGATGATGTAAGCGCACTGAGATTTGACGCGTTGATGTATGCAATCGAGCTTGCGTATCTGGCAGGAAAAAAATACTCAAGAGCCCGCAGTGATCTGCATAAAAAAATTGAAGGAATAGCAGGCGTTGCTAATATTCCTGAGATACAGATGCAGACTGAGTTTATAAATATACTTCAAAATACTGAGTATATAGATAATGCAGGTATAGATGAATTTGAAGAAATCAGGCAAAAACTCAGAGATCTTGTAAAATATATCCCTAAAGGAGGCCAGAAATATATAACAAACTTTACGGATGAATTGTTATCGACTGAATGGAGGGAATCCGAACCGGAGCATGATGAACTGAAAAATTACAAAGCAAAGGCTGAATTTTATATCAAACAGCACCAGAACGATACTGTTATTTCAAAGTTAAAGACGAATCAGCCTTTAACCGGTGAAGATGTTGAGTCACTTGAAAAAATACTATGGGAAGAGGTTGGTACAAAACAGGATTACGAACAGGAATTCGGAACGAAACCGCTTGGAGAGTTTGTACGTGAGATCGTAGGACTTGATATGAATGCGGCGAAGGAAGCGTTTTCAGAATATCTTACAGATACAAGCCTCGACAGCAGACAGATATACTTTGTGAATCAGATAGTGGAATATATAATTCACAATGGAATGATGAAGGATCTCTCTGTTCTTCAGGAGTCGCCGTTTACAGACCGTGGAAGTGTAGTGGAGATTTTTACGGATATGACGGTATGGATGGGAATAAGAAAAGTTATAGACAATATTAATTCAAATGCAATTGCAGCGTAGTAATAAGGCTTCACACCGACTCGGCCGCCGGGCGGCCGCAATGATGGCACAAGCGGCGCAAGCCGCGCATTTTTCGCGTGCGGTTCGACATAAATGTATGCTGATATTTTTATGATGATTTTGTGAAAATTTTCACGGAGCTGTTTATATATTCCGAAACTGTGGTAATATACCTATGGCATGCGCAGTATTATCTGCTCGCTGCCTCAGAAGGGATCTTAAGAAATATGGAAAGGGGATACCTTAACGGAATTTTAATATGCGCTAAGGTAAAAATTCAAAGGAGATTCATGGTATACTATTATCAGAACAAAAGTGAAAAAAACAGCAATACGCAGGAGAATGGATATATGGATAATTTACAGAAACAGCTTTTAAGCAACGCGGTGCTTCCTGAGGATCCGGATGAGATACTGGGAACGGCTCAGCAGCTTCAGCAGGTACTTATGATGTACAACTGCGCGATACGCGAGGTGAAGACAAAGCTTGAGGTCCTGAACGACGAGCTTTCAGTGAAGAATTCACGAAACCCTATCGAGTTCATAACGTCGCGCGTAAAGAAGCCGATGAGCATAGTCCAGAAGCTGCAGCGCAAGGGATTTGAGATATCCTTCAAATCGGTCATGGAAAATCTGAACGACGTTGCCGGCATAAGAGTCATCTGCTCATTCGTTGACGATATATACGCAGTGGCAGAGATGCTGAAAAAGCAGGATGATGTAAAACTCATAGAAGTAAAAGACTACATAAAAAATCCGAAACCGAACGGCTACAGGAGCCTGCATCTCATAATCGAGATACCGGTATTTTTCTCAGACAGCAAGACGAATCTGAGAGTCGAGGTCCAGATCAGAACTATAGCCATGGACTTCTGGGCAAGCCTTGAGCACGATCTGAAGTACAAAAAAGAACTGCCTGACATGGATGAGATACATGCGCAGCTTAAGGAGTGCGCTGAGACTATAGCCGACACTGATAGGAAAATGATGGAAATACGCGATAAGATAGAGCTCAAGCACAGGGAAATGGAGATGAGAGAGCTCGACAAGACAGAGAAAGGAAGCGGAGCGGGATATGTCTGCTAAAGGAAGCAAAAATAACAGCACTAAAACGAACGCGCTGAGGATGCTCGACGCAGAAGGCGTGGATCATAAGTTCCACGACTGCGACCTGAAGGATAATTTCACCAGCGGTTCTGATCTTGCGCGCATGCTCGGACAGGATCCGGAGCGCGTTTTCAAAACGCTCGTGACTGAAACTCCGAAAGGTGAGCATTACGTGTGCGTGATCCCTGTGGATGAGACTCTCGATATGAAAAAGGCTGCGAAAGCGCTCAGCGAAAAAAAGCTTGAGATGCTCCCGCTCAAAAAACTCCTGCCTTTGACAGGATACATACACGGCGGCTGCTCGCCGATAGGCATGAAAAAGCCGTTCAAAACTGTGATAGACGAAACAGCTCAGCTTTTTGAAGCAATATACGTAAGCGGCGGCAGGCCAGGCCTGCAGATAGAGATCGCCCCGGAAACGCTTGCAACGATAATAAACGCAGAGTTTGCAGACCTCACGGTCTGAACAGCAGATGAGTATAAAAGCATATAAAAATAAAATAAGCAGGAAAGAAAGTATGAAATACCCCGGTCCGCCGCACGCGGACCGGGGTATTCTGCGTCCTGCGGCGGTCTACCGCCGTATATATAAAAGCAGTCGGCAGTTAACAAAAAAATAATAAGTATACAAAATATGATGCTTGACGTAAGACGTATGATGTGTTATTTTTAATGCAGGAAGAGGAGATAAAATGACAGGCGCTAAATATGAAAGATATTTTTCCAATATCATTTTAAGTTTAATTCATGAAACGAGCCAGAATAAAGCAGGCAAGCACGCTTTTCCATTTAAATGTCGCTGCAGCGTCTTTTTTAGCCATTTGTACGCTGCCGGCATACTGCGTCTGTCATTTTAAGCCTGCATAGTTAAGAGATGGAGGTCACTATGGATATATTGAAAGACCTGACAACGATCGTCGGTAAGGAAAACGTAACAGATAACGGATCTTTGCTTGCCGGATATGCTTCAGATCTGAGCCTTGTATCAGCCGGCATGCCTGAGGCTGAGGTCTGTCCGGGCACGACAGAAGAAGTGAGCAGCATAGTAAAGTGGGCCAATGAAAACGGCATCCCGCTGATACCTGTGAGCTCGCCCGTACATCTTTACGGAAGCACTATCCCTAAGCAGGGCGGCGTTATAGTAAACATGAAGAGATTTGACGAGATACACGAGATAGACAAGGTAAACAGATTCGTAAGATTCGGCGTCGGAGTTTCATGGAAAAAGCTTACTGAAACGCTTGCAGCTGAAGGAATGCGAGTTATAATGCCGCTCGCTCCGCGCGCAGAGCGCTCAGCAGCGACAGACCATCTTGAACGCGAGGTCACGACAAACATGGTCTACGATTACGGTGAGCCTACACAGTCTATGGAGGTAGTGTTCCCTAACGGTGATATATTCAGAACAGGATCAGCAAGCTCGCCTATGTTCCCGTACTCGCTCGCGCGGGGTGCAAACCCTGCAGGACCGGGTCTTGATTTCTACCGCCTGCTGCAGTGCGCTCAGGGAACTATGGGCATAGTCACATGGATGTCTCTCAAGATACAGAGCATACCTAAGATAGATAAGATAAAATTCGCGGCGCTTGATGATATAAACGACGGCATAGATTTCCTTTACAGGATACTTCCGAGAAGGATAGGCCAGGAATGTCTGATCCTCAATGACACAGACCTCGCAGCCCTTATAACAGATACAAAAGAAGAATTCGAGGCGGTTAAAAAGACGCTTCCGCCTTATACACTGATGTTCACGATAAGCGGTCTCATCAGAAGACCGGAAGAAAAGATAGCTTATGAAGAACACTTCCTCGCGGACGTCTGCAAGAACGAATTCACAAAGATAAAGCTTACGGATGCGCTTCCGGGTCATCCGGGTGCAGCAGGAAAGCTGATAAAAATACTGCGCAGCGCGTGGCCGGAGGCTTCGAATTACTGGAAAAACATTCCTGCAGGCGCGTATCAGGATCTGTTCTTTATAACGAAACCTGAAAAGACGAAGATATTTATAGACGCTATGAAGGATATATGCGGCAAGCATTCATATGAGTTTGACAAGCTTGGCATATACCAGCAGCCTATAGAGCATAACAGAGCGTGCCAGCTTCAGTTCTCATTCTTCTACGACCCTGCTGAGGCAGCAGCTGTCGAAGAGGTAAAAGCGATCTATGACGCTGCATTTGAAAAAATGCTCGAACTCGGAGGATATTTCACAAGACCTTACGGAAACATGGCTGAACGCCTTTACGAAAGAGCAGGCTCTTATACAGCAGCTCTTAAAAAGGTAAAAGCGTTGTTCGACACTGAAAATATAATGAATCCGGGCAATCTGTGCTTCTAAATGGCAAAGGAGGAAAATTATGTCTGTAATAGATAAAATGCATCCTGACAGATACGATACGCCGAAGGAAAAATTCGCCCTCGACATCGAAGATCTGAATAATTTTACATATGATATGCAGCATTGTATAAAATGCAAAGGCTGCTATTGGGTAGATCATACATACATGCCGGGCATGCAGCACGCTGTAAGATGTCCGAGCAATCTCTGGAAGGAGTTCGATTCATACGGAGCTTTCGGAAAGATGAGGATAGGTCTCAAGGTAAACAGCGGCGAGATGGAATGGAACGACCATCTCCTTGAACTCATATACGCCGACCCGCTGTGCGGAGCGTGTGATGTAGGCTGTAAGAGAAATCTTGATCTTGAAGTCGGACTTACACTCGAAGCTCTCAGAGTAAAGGCTGTAAAAGACGGCGCAGGCCCGATGCCTGCCCATAAAAAGGCTGCAGCTGACATAACAGAGTCAGGAAACTGCTACGGAGCAAAGAAAGACAGAAGAGCCTGGGTGGCACAGTCGGGCGCGCAGCCTGCTGAAAAGGCAGATATCATGTATTTCGCAGGATGTTCGTCATCATATGAAAATACTAATATAGCTGCTGCAGTAGATAAGGTGATGCGCAGCGCAGGCATCGACTATATGCTCATGGAAGATGAGACCTGCTGCGGAAACATAATATTCTCTGCAGGTATGGTAGACGAAGCAAGGAAGATAGCCGAGGCTAACGTAGAAAAAGTGAGAAAGAGCGGAGCTAAGGTGCTCATGACAGGATGTGCAGAGTGCTACCGCATGTGGAAAGTAGATTATCCTAAACTTCTTAACATAAGAACAGATGAGCTCGGCTTCGAAGTAAAGCACTTTATCGAAGTTGCAGACGAAGCTCTCGAAGCCGGCAAACTTGTTCTTACAGAATCTGTAAATAAACGTATGGCGTATCATGATGCCTGCAATGTAAGCAGAAACTGCGATCCGTGGGAACCGTATGAAGGCGAGCGCGGATGGATGGGTATCATAGAGCCGAGGCTCGCGCGCAGAAGAGGCAGACACGGTCTTTACGATCAGGCAAGGAGACTCATAGCAGCAGTTCCGGGACTTGATTTTACTGAGATGGACCGTAAAAAAGAAAATTCTCTCTGCTGCGCCGGCGGACGCGGCACAAAGCAGGCTTTTCCGGAGTTATCTGAATTCGCTGCACGCGACAGACTTGAAGAAGTAAAGTCTACAGGCGCAGAAATGCTCGTAGCAGCCTGTCCGTGGTGCTACAGCAACTTCAGCGATGTGATAAAGAAGGACGGAGAGTCTGTTGAAATGACAGACATAGCCGAGCTTCTTGCTATGGCAGTAAAATAGAAGGAGGGTCACTATGAGTATAAATATGCATGCGTATAAGGCAATAGAAGCTGTCGTAGGCAGCAATTACATAACTGACGATCCTGTTGACTGCGAAGGATACCGTTCAGGTCCGGGCGGATACGAGAGCGGAACAGGCTATGAGAGAGTCATGACGAAGATAGCCGGCGCTGTGGTCATGCCGCGCACTACTGAAGATGTTCAGAAAATAGTAAAGATATGCAGACGCTACAAGCTGCCGTTCGTACCGTATTCAACAGGCTTTTACGGTCCGCGCTCTCATCCTCACGTAGAGCATGAGCTTATCATAGACATGAAGAGGATGCGCGATTTTTCAATAGATCCGAAGCATTTTTCTATAACAGTACAGCCGGGCGTCATATATTCGCAGATACAGCAGATATGCTTTGAAAACGGCGCTTACGTAGTTATCGGCGGCGGCGGCGCGCAGACATCAGCCGTAGCTAACCTGCTGAACGACGGATGGTCGCCGCTCAGCTTCAGAGTAGGTCTGCCGCAGCGCAGGATACTAGGTATGGAGATAGTAATGCCTGACGGCGAGATAGTAAAGATGGGATCGCTTGCAGCAGGCGATGATCCGTTCTGGGGCGAAGGCATAGGTCCTGACCTCAGAGGTATCATGCGTGGTTACACAGGACTGCTGGGATGTCTCGGCATATGCACCAAAATGGCTATAAAAACTCTGCCGTTCCAGCCTGAAGTCCCTCAGCCGACAGGCGTTTCTCCCGAAACGACTCTTATGCTCGATCCGAAGCGCGTACGCTGGATAAATTTCACGATGCCGAGTCTTGAGTCTATAGAACAGGCGCATCTCATGATGGGTGACGCCGAGATAGGCGCTGCCGTTACAAAAGTTCCGACGTTCTGGCGAGCTATAGCAAAGGCCGAATGCAAAGAAGAATTCTGGGATCTCTGGCTCAAGGAGACAGAAGAATCTGTTGCCAATTTCTTCCTTGTAAGGGTAATGCTCATAGGCTATACATCAGAAGAACAGATGGATTACGATTATAATGTTCTGATCGATATAATGAACGAGCTTGGCGGAAAGGAACGACGCACTAAGCCTTCTGACGAATCGTGGTTCAAGAACGCCGACTCCGCCGGCATGTGGCTCATGACAGGCTCATACGTATCTGTAGACTACGTAATGGATACATTTACTCAGGCATTCAAGCAGGGGCCTAACTACCGTGACCTTAAGGATAAGTACACGCCGCCTCTCATGCCTGACTGCAAGGATCTCGGTTGGTTCCAGAGCTGCGAGATGGGACATCTCGGTTACTATGAGTATCTTATTTACTGGGATCAGAGAGAAGATACGAACGGAATGGACCAGTTCTATGTAGAAAGCGCAAAGATGAATGTAAGGAACGGCGCGTATCCGGCGCTTCTCAGCTCCCACCAGCCTATGTACCTTACCGGTCCGGCGTACGGACCAGGGTATCATGAATGGATACTTGACCTTAAGGCTGCATTCGACCCTGACTGGATATGTCACCCTCCTCTGCCGCTCGCACACGATGAGTTCGTAAAGAGAGCTCCGTGGATGGCAGAAATAAAAGACTGGGAGACTCCGGAAGAATTCCCTTATCCTGAAAACTTGAAAAAATTAATGCAGTAATGTATTATAGGGAGCAGGAGGTTTAGCATGGCACGAATAGTATTATCAGAACAGACTGCGGACAGGATACAGCAGCTCATTGACAAACAATACAAGCCGGGCGACAAGATTCCTGCAGAGATGGAGCTTGCTGCATTTATGGATGTCAGCAGAACTACGATACGAGAGGCTGTAAAGATCCTCTGCTCCCGCAACATACTTGAGATAAAGCGCGGATCGGGCACATTCGTCTGTGAAAATCCGGGCATGCCGAATGATCCGCTGGGCTCCAAGGACATGGACGGACGCCAGCTCATGAACGAGATATTTGAGATGTCGCAGCTCTTTGAACCACAGCTCGTAAAGCTGTCAGCGCAGAAGGCCGGAGCATATGATATAGAAAGGATGAAATCGCTGGACGCTGATATGACCGGACTCATACGCAGGTACAGAAACGGCGAATATATACATTCAAACGACTTCAGAAAGCTTGACGTTGAGTTTCATAAGGCTGTAATAGACGGCTGCGGGAATCAGATGATAAGCAAGTCGGCAGATATGTTCCTGGCTACATGCATAGAATGGTACAACGTATGGACGGACCTTGATCTTGACAGAGTTTTAGAGGATTTTGAAAAGTATCATCCTATGATAGTGAAGGCCATAGAGTCTCATGACGCTGATGAAGCTTACAGACTGTCAATGGCGCATACTCAGGAGATCATCGACTTTTACAGAAACGGAAAATCATAGAAAACCTTATTGAAAACATACCGGCACTGTGTTATACTCATAGAGTTATGTGCCGGCGTGATGGAATTGGCAGACGTGCGGGACTCAAAATCCCGTGGTGGCAACACCGTATCGGTTCGACCCCGATCGCCGGCACCATCTAAATTCATGGAGGTTAATGATGAGCGAAAATACAATAGCTTATATCCAGATGCTTGCGCCACTCATTCTTATCTTTGCTGCTTTATGGTTCTTCATGATAAGACCGCAGAAGAAGAGAGATAACGAAACAAAGCAGATGAGAAACAGTCTGCAGGAAGGTGACGAGATCGTTACTATAGGCGGTATCGTAGGCAAGGTCCTCAACGTAAAGGAAGATTCTGTCGTTGTTTATGTAGGAACAGACAAAACAAAGATTGAGTTCAAAAAATGGGCTATCGGCGAGGTTTCAAAGAAGTCTGAAAAGGCTGCAGCAAAGGCTGAACCTGCAAAGGAAGAGGCTGAGGAAGCAGAATCTAAGAAAAAGATAAAGAAGCTCACTCGCAAAGATGAGGCTGATAAGAATCCTTTAGAAGAGGATAACTAAAATATCACGATCATAATAATGATAAAGTCGGAAGCTGCCGCGTATATACGGCAGCTTTTTTTCATATTATTTACCAGACTGAATTTAACAGGAGGTATATAATATGAAGAAAAACAAAAATACCGGCGAAAAAATTAAAAGAAATATAAATGCAGGCAGAACAGCGGCCGCCGGCGTCCGCAAAGGCCTGAAAGGATTTACAGCAGCTGTTGCGGCTGCGGCAGCAGGGGTCCTCATAAGCGGGCTTATGCTGTTTTTCACGGCAATGGGCATAGATTCTTCGACCGGCATTATCATAGCTTTCATAACTGTCGGAGCCTTCATAAACGGATACACTGCCGCGGCGGCGGTAGGCAGAAAGGGCCTTATTACAGGTATAGCAGCCGGAGTCATATATGTCGGAGCACTTACAGTGTTTTTTGCGCTCACTGCCGGTACAGGAGCGCCGTCTGCAGGACGTGCGGCGCTTCTCGCCATCCCTGTTGCCGCGTCCGGCGCGGCGGGAGTTCTGGGCGTAGGAAAGCATTGATCAGAAAAATAATTCAGTCTGCTTGACACCTATTATATAGTAGGGTAAAATACTAATGTTAATCAAGTATACAAGAACGAAACTCATCTGAACCAACAGAATGATGTTAAGATGTTAAAAAGCGTTCATATAAGGAGGAAAAAATGAAAAGAGTAAAGACTATCGCAAGACCTGTATTAAAGGACGCAGCATGCAGCACAGGATGCGGAGAATGCCAGACTTCATGTCAGTCAGCATGCAAGACTTCATGCACAGTTGCTAACCAGAAGTGCGAAAACATTAAGAGAAGATAATCAGATACTGATTTTTTGAAGAGAGGGTGTCCAGAATGTTGCCTGATATGCAGAGTTTTTTATGCATTGGATGCACGTTTTGAGACAGCTTCTTTTTTTGAGGGGGTTGATCTTTTGATACACAGATATATCTTCAGGGACACGCCTATAGTGCTCGATGTAAACAGCGGCGCTGTACACGTGGTAGACCCGGTGATATATGACGCTCTCGAATACTGCAACGGAAGATCAGTAAATGAGGCTGAGATCACGTCGGCTCTCGCCGACAGATACGAGCCTGCTGAGATCAGCGATGCGATTTCCGATATAAAGGAGCTCATTGCCGCGGACATGCTCTTCAGCGAGGATGAAGTGGACAAGGGATCCATTGAGAGGAAAGAACCTGTTATCAAGGCGATGTGCCTTCATGTAGCTCACGACTGCAACATGAACTGCGCATACTGCTTCGGAGACAAGGGCGCATTCGAGGGTATCAGATGCCTGCTTTCGCTTGAAACAGGAAAGAAGGCTATAGATTTTCTTATACAGCATTCGGGCAGCCGCAGAAATCTTGAGATAGATTTCTTTGGCGGGGAACCGCTTATGAACTTTGACGTAGTTAAAGAGCTTGTAAAGTACGGCCGCGAGATCGAGGACCGGTACGGAAAAAATATCAGGTTTACGATAACTACAAACGGTATACTTCTTGATGATGACAAGATAGCGTACATAAATGAAAATATGGACAATGTCATCCTCAGCATAGACGGAAGACCGGAAGTAAACGACCGTATGAGAAAAACGGTGAACGGAAAAGGCACTTACGATATAATCACAAAGAACTACAAAAATTTCGTTTCAAAGCGTGACGGGTTATACTATGTAAGAGGTACGTTCACAAGATATAATCTTGACTTTGCGGAAGACGTAAAGCACCTGCTCGACCTTGGATTTTCAAACGTTTCAGTCGAGCCGGTAGTGACTGACAGCAAATACGACTATGCTCTTCGCGATGAAGATATCGACACCATACTCAATGAGTATGACAGACTGTCAGATATGTACATCAAAAATGCGGAAGAGGGAAAGCCTTTCGATTTCTTCCACTTCAACGTGGATCTGAATCAGGGACCGTGCGTTATAAAGCGCGTATCCGGCTGCGGAGCCGGAACAGAGTATGTCGCAGTATCTCCTGAAGGCGACATATATCCATGTCATCAGTTTGTCGGAAATCCGATATATAAGCTCGGCAACCTGAACGACGAAAAATTTGAAAACAGACTGTATGATACATTCAACAGGGCTCATATCTATAACAAGCCTGACTGCGTGGAATGCTGGGCGAAATTCTACTGCAGCGGCGGATGCCATGCTAACGCGATGCACGCAAATGGGGACATCATGAAGCCGTACAGACTCGGCTGCGAGATGGAAAAGAAGCGCGTTGAATGTGCCATAGGAATACAGGCAGTTTTATCAGATGATATGTAAAAGGAAGGAGTTATTGAAAAGTAATGAAGAATTTTAAAAGAGTAATGGCTGTTCTCATTATTCTGATTCTCATAGCAGGCTGGTATGTCACGATCTTCGGCGCAGGCAGCAAGGTCGATCCTATAAAGGATCACATGAAGCTTGGTCTGGATCTTCAGGGCGGCGTGTACGTTGTACTCGAAGCTGATACAGATGCTACAGGTGCGGAGCTTACATCGCTCATGAATCAGACTCAGGCAGTCATTGAAAAGAGAGTTAACGAAATGGGTCTTACTAACCCTGTAGTTTCTATCGAAGGTGAAAAGAGGATAAGAGTTGAGCTCCCAGGAGTAGATGACGCTGAATCAGCAATAAAATCTATCGGTACGACAGCCCAGCTGACATTTATAACTGCAGACGGAAACGTTATACTCACAGGTGATAACGTAAAGGATGCAAGTACTGCATTAAACCAGAAGGGTGCAGGATACGTAGTTACTATGGAGTTTGACTCAACAGGATCTTCACTGTTTGAAGCGGCTACGCAGTCTATAGTAAACGGCGAGATCACAGCCGATGAGAAGCTCGGACTTCCGGCAAACTGCATCGCTATCATACTTGATAACGAGGTGATATCATATCCTAGCGTAAGCTCAGTTATCACAGGCGGAAAGTGCCAGATCGAAGGCAACTTCACACAGGAAGAAGCTACGAACCTCGCAGCGCTCATCAGAGGCGGCGCGCTCCCTGTAAATCTTGAGGAAGTACAGACTAATATCGTAGGTCCTACGCTCGGTATGGACTCACTGACTCAGAGTATAATCGCTGCTGTTATCGGCGCAGCTCTCGTACTTCTGCTCATGCTCATAGTTTACAGGATCATGGGTCTTGCAGCTGATATCGCCCTCATAGTATACATCCTCGCTTACCTCTGGATCATCGTAGCGTTCGGAAACGTTCTTACGCTCCCTGGTATCGCAGGTATGATACTTTCAGTAGGTATGGCGGTAGACGCAAACGTTATCATATTCTCAAGGATCAGGGAAGAGGTAGTAAAGGGCAAGACTATAAGAGTAGCGACTACTCAGGGCTACAAGAGAGCGCTCGGTACTGTAGTTGACTCTCAGGTAACTACACTTATCGCAGGCGTTGCACTTTACGAATTCGGTTCAGGCGATGTAAGAGGCTTCGCTCTTACGCTCATGATAGGTATCATAATCAGTATCATTACTGCTACTATCGTAACTAACGTATATCTCCAGCTCATGGCAGAGAGCAGGATCTTCGGAACAAAGAAGATGTTCGGTATAAAGGACGCTCCTGCAGCAGTATCAGAAGAAGTAAAGGAGGCTTTATAATATGGAAAAATTAAAGAGCTTTCCTTTTATGGAAAAGAGAAAGATATATTATATCGTAACTCTCGTCCTCATAATCGCTTCTATCGCGACAGGACTTATCAGAGGATATAACTTCGGTATCGACTTCACAGGCGGTACACTCATGCAGATAGAGATGGGCAAGGAAGTAAAGATAAGCGAGATAAACGATATACTTTCAGATCAGAAAATAGACGGAAACGTTACTCACGCAGGTGACGGCAATACACAGATCATTATAAAGACTACTGACTCTATGGAAAGTGACACGAGAACGGCTCTTATGTCAGCTCTCGAAGAAAAGTATGGCGTCACGGATGACGCGGTACTTTCCATCGAAAACATCGGTCCGTCAGTAGGTGAGACGCTTAAGTCAAGCGCTTTCAAGGCTACAGCTATCGCTATAGTGCTCATGCTTATCTACATCGCTGTCAGATTCATGTGGAAGTACGGTATTGCTGCTATCATAGCTCTTGCAAATACTGTACTGCTCGTTATCGGATTCTACGGCGTGTTCCACATCAGCATAAACAGCCCGTTCATCGCAGCTATACTGACTATCCTGGGTTACGGTATCAACGATACTATCGTTATATTCGACCGTATCAGAGAAAATACGGATAACTCAGCAAGGAGGAGCGCAAACGGTCTCGCTCCGCTCGTAGACCTGAGTATAAAGCAGACACTCGGACGTTCGATCATGACTTCGCTCACTACAGTGATCGTAATGGTTCCTCTGCTTATATTCTGCGGAGACACTATCAGAAGCTTTATCCTGCCTATACTCGTAGGTGTTATCTGCAGTACCTGCTCTTCAATATTCATCGCCACATCTGTATGGTATGATATCATGAAGTCTACAGACAGATCTTCATACCACGGCAAGGCAAAGAAGAATAAATAGCAGATCGGCAGTGTCGATAAACGCTGACTTTTGATCGTAAGGGGCGTCCTTTGGGCGCCCCATATGTTGTATTTAAAGTTAAGCAAAATTTTCATGTATGTTCAGCATATCGCTGCGATTATTGGATCATTGATCTGCAAATGTCTGCAAAAAGTCATTCAATGACTATTAAATGCCGTTAGAATATCATATAACTGCTGTGTTATGATATATCACAGCAAAAAGAGTCCGGAACAGTCATGATCACAGGTGTGAATGAGTCATGACGGTATTTAATAATTATTGAAGCGCATGAAGCCACGCTGTATAATGTAAGTCAAGCATGATAAAATAGTGTATACAGGATACGCAGGAATATCTTATCTGTGGGTCGGCCGGGCCGACGCAGCGCAAAAGTATTTATTTGGAGTTGGAAATGTAGTATGAAAAATGTTGATCAGGTAGACAAAATGGACGAATTCTTAGAATATTTAAAAGGACTTAATCCGAATTACGATCTGGAGATTATAAAAAAGGCGTATCTGACTGCTGCCACTATGCATAAGGGCCAGCTGAGAAAGTCAGGAGAGCCTTATATCATACATCCGGTGGAGACGGCCAAAATACTGGCGCAGCTTGGTATGGACGAACAGACTATAGTGGCGGGACTGCTTCATGATGTTGTAGAGGACACTCCGTATACGGAAGAACAGCTTACAGAGGAGTTCGGCTCTGAGGTCGCACTGCTTGTTGACGGCGTTACGAAGCTTGGCAATCTCGTGTTTGAGACTAAGGAAGAAGCTCAGGCAGAAAACATGAGAAAAATGTTCCTTGCTATGTCGAAGGATATACGTGTCCTTATCATAAAGCTCTCAGACAGGCTGCATAATATGAGAACTATAGATTATATGCCGCCTGACAAGATAAAGGAAAAATGCAGGGAAACGCTTGAGATATATGCGCCGCTCGCAAACCGTCTCGGTATGTTCAACATGAAATTCGAGCTTGAGGACATAGCGCTCAAGCACCTTGAGCCTGAGTTTTACTCAAACCTCGCTAAGCAGATAAATCAGCGCAAGGAAGAGCGCGAGCAGCAGATAAATAAGATAATAGAGCAACTGAAGGGAGCTCTTGACAAGCTCAATATCCATTACGAGGTAAAGGGCAGGTCAAAGCACTTTTACAGCATATACAGGAAGATGCGTGACAAGCATAAACAGCTTGATGAGATATTTGACCTCATGGCTGTCAGGGTCCTTGTAGATACGGTCAAGGACTGCTATGCGGTGCTTGGAGTCGTCCATACGATGTGGCGCCCTATACCGGGCCGCTTCAAGGACTACATCGCCATGCCGAAGTCAAATATGTATCAGTCGCTCCATACTACAGTATTCGGCGATGACGAGCATCCTTTCGAGATCCAGATACGTACTTACGAAATGCATCAGATAGCTGAGTACGGTATCGCTGCTCACTGGAAGTACAAGGAAGGCATAAAGTCAGACCAGGAGGAGGGCAAGCTCGCCTGGCTCAGACAGACTCTTGAGTGGAACAAGGACATGGACGATTCAAAAGAGTTCATGGAAACGCTTAAGATGGACCTCTTCTCAAATCAGGTGTTCGTATTTACTCCTGCCGGAAAGGTCATAGAGCTTCCTGCGGGTTCAACGCCTATAGACTTTGCGTACAAAATACATTCCGCAGTAGGAAACAAGTGCATCGGCGCAAAGATAAACGGAAAGATGGTCCCTATAGACCACGTACTTGAAAACGGCAACATAGTCGAGATCATAACGTCTGCAAACAGCAAGGGACCTAACATAGACTGGCTCAAGATAGCAAAGAGCAGCAATGCAAGAAACAAGATAAGGCAGTGGCTCAAAAAAGAAAACAAGAGCGAAAATGAAGAAAAGGGCAAATCGATGCTCGAAAAGTATATACGCAGAAAGGGCTACGATCCTCAGCAGATCATAAAGACCCAGCGTATAAACAGAGTAGCTAAGGAGCTCAAGTTTCCTAACGTTGAGGACCTTTATTCTTCACTCGGCTACGGCGGTACTATGCTGTCGAAAGTACTCGATCTTCTTGTAAAGTTCTATGATGAGGAAAAACAGGCCGAGCTTAAAAAGCTTAAGGAGATAAAAAACTATGAGCACAAGCCGTCAAAGAAAAAGTCTGAAAATACAGGCGGCATAAGCATAAAGGGCGTGGACAATCTCCTTATAAGGCTTGCAAAGTGCTGCAATCCGGTACCCGGAGACAATATCGTCGGCTTTATAACAAAAGGCCGAGGCGTTTCGGTACACAGAGCTGACTGTCCTAACATAACATCTCTGCCCGAAGAAGAACGCGCAAGATTCATAGACGTAGAGTGGGATATCGAAAAACAGCAGGCGACATTTGAAACAGAAGTAGCGATAGTCGGCGAAGACAGAAAGGGTCTGTTCTCAGATCTTTCAAAGATATGCGAAGACATGGACGTTCACATAACCGGCGTTATAGGCAAGAGCAACAATGACAACACAGCCAGCATAACGCTTACAGTACAGATATCGAACGTGAACCAGATATCACAGCTCATAAGCCGCTTCAAGTCACTCATGGGCGTCATAGACGTATACAGAGGAAGCGCACAGTAGTAAAAGAAAAGAATACTTTATTGTAAGGTATTTAAGAATACAAAAAGACGCCCAATAATACCGGAGAATATACGGGTAAGCGTAGTTGAAATTCCCTGTACCACGGAGCGTCACGTATATTCGCAGGTAATAGAGAGGCGTCACGTATAAATGTTAGTCAATATATTTGAACGCTTAAAAATAAATGAATAAGGAGAAAAAACATGGATCTGAAACTCTTTTACACAGGGCCTATGCAGGTAAACACATATCTCTGCGCAGATGAAGAGACAAATAAAGGATTTATAGTCGATCCGGGCGGTCCGAGCAAGCCGCTCGACAATTATATAAAGTCACACGGCTATGACATAGAATATATAGTACTTACGCACGGTCACGGCGACCATATATGCGGCGTACCTTACTATCAGAAGATGTTCGGCTGTCCGATAGCCGCTTCAAGCAAGGACAATTACCTGTTTGACAACGCCGATGAAAATATGTCTGCAGCATTTACAGGTCAGAGGATAGAGTTCACACCGGATGTAGACCTGAAGGACGGCGATACGCTCAAGGTAGGAAACATGGAGCTTAAGATAATGGAGACTCCGGGACACTCTCTCGGCGGTATCTGCATACTCGTAGGCAACGTCCTCTTCAGCGGTGACACGCTGTTTGCCGATTCCATCGGAAGGACAGACTTTAAGGGCGGTTCATTCACAACGCTTAAAAATTCAGTACACACAAAGCTCTTCGTGCTCCCTGACGAAACATACGTGCTTCCGGGACACATGGGCCAGACAACGATAGGACATGAAAAGAAATTCAACCCGTTTTTATAGGATAGACCTCAGGAACCACAGCAGCAGCTATGAGCTTGAGGAATTAATAAAAGAATTCCTGCGCCCCGACGAATACGAGCTGATGAACAGCGCCATAAAGCGCAGGAGCAGCAAGGCGTCAGCAATAAAAAAGTCAGGCGCGGGACGCCGCGTCACCGCGGCCGCAGAAAATGCAGAAAACAACGCATCACCTGTACGCGCTTACGAAGAAAAGCGCGAGTACGATGCGTCATCCGGATCAGCGAAGGTTCCGTTCACAGGTCTGCCTCCGGCAGGCAGAAAATGGAACGGTCTGCTCTCGATGAAATATCCCGACATACGCCTCCCGTATGAAGCAGGCGGCGGCCAGCTTGAAAAAAACAAAGCCAAGAGATTTATATACGACAGTCTGGCCGAGCTTACCGGATACAGACCGGCATGGGGGACGCTTACGGGCGTGCGCCCTACAAAGCTTGCAAACGAGATGATGTCGCGCGACAGACTGACATACGATCAGATCGCTGATATATTTCACAATGTATATTATGTGAGCGATGAAAAAACGCAGCTGGTGTTAGACACATGCCGAAACCAGAGCTTCATAACAGGTTCGCCTGCAGGCAGGACAGCCGGTGTATATATAGGTATACCGTTCTGCCCGACAAGATGCCTTTACTGTTCATTTACATCTAATCAGGCAGACGAAAGCGCCATGGAACGCTACCTTGAAGCGCTTCTTAAGGAGATAAACGCTGTCGGGGAGAGGATGAAGCAGCTCGATATAAAGCCAGAAAGTATTTATATAGGCGGCGGAACTCCTACATCGCTCAGCGCCGGGGCGCTGCAGAGACTTCTTGACAAAGTCGTTGACAGCTTCAATATGTCGAAAGTAAAGGAATTCTGCACTGAGGCAGGCAGGCCGGACACTATAACTGCTGAAAAGCTTGCAGTCATGAAGGCGCATGGCGTAGACAGGATAAGCATAAATCCGCAGTCGATGAATGACAGCACGTTAAGGCTGATCGGAAGGTCGCACTGCGTTGAAGATATATATGAAGCCTTCAGGATAGCTGCAGAAAGCGGTATAGAGCATATAAATACAGACCTTATAGCCGGACTTCCCGGAGAGGATCATGCGATGTTCATGCATACGCTTGATGAAGTCATAAAGCTCGCGCCTGACAATATCACGGTCCATACTCTTGCAGTGAAGCGCGCATCGCGTCTGCGCGAGCAGGATTCTGATTATCACTACAGCGGCGGTGATGAAGTAGGCCGCATGGTCAGTGATGCAGCGGCGACGCTGCGTGACAACGGATATTTCCCGTATTACATGTACAGGCAGAAGCACATGACGGGAAATTTTGAGAACGTTTCATATGCAAAGAAGGGTACGGAGTCTGTTTACAATATACGTATAATGGACGAGCACCAGACTATAATCGCGCTTGGCGCGGGCGGCATAAGCAAGGCTTATTATGATGACGGCAACAGGCTTGAGCGTGTTCCGAATGTTTCAAATTTTGAAGTATATATACAGCGCATAGACGAGATGATACAGCGCAAGGATGAAAAGCTGTATCTGCCGTTTGAATAAATATAAAATTAAAATATCAGGAGATGATGAAAAATGAGAAATGTCTGGAAAAGAACAGATATGTGCGGAACTCTCAGACAGGAGAACGTAGGCAAGGAAGTAGTCCTCAACGGCTGGGTAAGCAAGAAGAGAAATCTCGGCGGACTTATATTCTGCGACCTGAGAGACAGGACAGGCATAACGCAGATCGTTTTTACCGATGAAGTAGAAAAGGAAGTATTTGAAGCCGCAGATTCGCTGAAAAGTGAATATGTTATCGGCGTAAAGGGAAAAGTTGTAGAAAGAGAGTCAAAGAACAAGGATATCCCTACAGGTGATATCGAGGTTATAGTTGATGAGTTCAAGATATATTCTGAAGCGGCTACGCCTCCTATTTATATAAAGGACGACGACAATGTTGATGAAAATCTCCGCCTCAAGTACAGATATCTCGACCTCAGAAAGCCGAAGATGCAGAGAAATCTTGAGTTCAGACATAAGGTCGCTATATGCGCGAGAAACTTCTTTGATAAGGAAGGCTTTATAGAAGTAGAAACTCCTACACTCGTGAAGCCGACTCCGGAAGGCGCGAGAGACTATCTTATACCAAGCCGCGTAAATCACGGAAGATTCTATGCGCTGCCTCAGTCTCCGCAGCTTTTCAAGCAGATACTTATGGTATCAGGACTTGACAGATATTACCAGATAGCACGCTGCTACCGCGATGAGGATCTCAGAGCTGACAGACAGCCTGAATTCACACAGATTGATATGGAGCTTTCATTTGTAGAGCCTGAAGATATCATGGAGATACAGGAACGTTTCATGAAGACTCTCTTCAAGGAGCTCCTTGACAGAGATATACAGATACCGTTCAGAAAGATGCCTTACGATGAAGCTATGGAGCGCTTCGGAAGCGACAAACCTGACCTGCGTTTCGGTTTTGAGCTCACAGAGCTCGGCGACCTTGTAGCAGACTGTGATTTCAAGGTATTTACAGGCGCTCTCGAAAACGGCGGCAGGGTAAAGGCTATAAACATTACCGGCGGAGCTGATAAGTTCAGCCGTAAGGATATAGACAAGCTTCAGGAGGCTATAAAGTCATACGGAGCAAAGGGACTTGCATGGATGAAGGTTACAGAAGACGGAGTCACTTCACCTATCGCGAAGTTCTTCAACGAAGAAAAAACAGCTCAGATACTTGAAAGAATGAGCGCAAAGGCAGGCGACCTCATACTTATAGTTGCAGACAAGGCAAAGGTAGTATTTGACTCTCTCGGATTCCTCAGAAGAGACATAGCAGGAAAGCTCGGAATGCTCGACGATTCACAGTTCGAGTTCCTCTGGGTAACTGACTTCCCGCTTTATGAATACAATGAAGAAGAAGGCAGATATTACGCTATGCATCATCCGTTCACATGCCCTCGCGATGAGGATCTCGACAAGCTCGAGACTGCTCCGGGCGAAGTAAAGGCAAAGGCTTACGATATCGTCCTCAACGGCGTAGAGGTAGGCGGCGGAAGCATCAGGATACATGATGACGATCTGCAGCAGAGGATGTTCAGAGGCCTCGGCATCTCACCTGAAGAAGCTCAGGAGAAATTCGGCTTCCTTCTTGAAGCCTTCAAATACGGAACTCCGCCTCACGGCGGCCTTGCATACGGCATGGACAGACTCGTTATGCTTATGCTCGGAGAATCAAGCATAAGAGAGGTCATCGCGTTCCCTAAGAATCAGAACGCTCAGTGCCTCATGTCAGAAGCGCCCGGCGTTATAGATGACGAACAGCTTGAGGAACTCGCTATAAGGACTGTAGACGAACAGGAGCAGTAGCAATGAAGATCGGAATTTTCGGCGGAAGCTTTGATCCGGTGCATAACGGTCATCTTGTGCTTGCGGAGCATGTAAGAGACAGAGCAGGACTCGACAGAGTCATACTCCTGCCGGCTTACGAATCTCCGTTCAAGGTGGGGCGCAGCGGGACAGACAGCAGACACAGGCTTGAAATGACAAGACTTGCAGCATCAGGCAATGAACATTTTGAGGTATCGGCGCTCGACGTGGAAAAGGGAAAGGTATCATATACCGTAGACCTCATGGCGGAGCTCAGTGATATGTATCCCGGTGACAGGCTGTATTTCATAGCGGGAACTGATTCTTTTCTTGGCATAGAAAAATGGATGGGTTCAGAGGAGCTGCTCACGCGTTATGGCTTTGCAGTCGGAACAAGGCCCGGTTATCGTGATGAGGAGCTTGCAGCGCAGGCGGAGCGCCTGCGGGAAAAATACGGCTCCGAGATAATAACAGTGAACATACCTAAGGTGGACATATCGTCAACAGATATACGCCGACGCTGCCGGGACGGCAGAAGCATAAGGTATCTTGTTCCTGACGCTGTCAGAGAACTTATAGCCCGGGAGGGGCTTTACCGCGGATAATTCTGAATGTCCGGTATTGTGTGGACATTTTGGCTTCATATATATCAGACTGAAAAAGGTGGTGCATCTCATGGATGAAAAGCTTATCGAAAAACTCGATAATTATATAAGAGAAAGACTTACAGCTAAACGCTACAGACATACTATGGGTGTCGTTGAGACAGCTGTGGCGCTTGCTGAAAAGTACGGAGCGGATGTTGAAAAAGCGCATATAGCGGCACTTTTTCATGATGCGTGCAAGAATCTTGATATAGATGAAATGAATATGCTTGTCGAGAAGTACGGTATCGGTGAGGTGTACATAGACAAACCGCAGCTGGCGCACAGTAAGCTGGCGGCGGCTGTCATAAAAGACCGCTTCGGGATAGACGATGAGGATATCGTAAACGCTATAAGCTATCATACTACAGGAAGAGAAAATATGTCTTTACTGGAAAAAATAGTGTATGTAGCTGACGCAACAGAACCAAACAGGACATATCCTGACGCCAAAAGACTGAATGAGCTTGCTTTTGAGGATCTCGACAAGGCATGCTTTGAGGTCGCTGAGTGGAGCCTTAAGATAATAACCGAAGAAGGGCGCTATCTCGACAGCGACACGGTCAGCGCTCGCGACTGGTTCAAAAAAATTCTGAAAGGAAATTCAATGGAAAACAGCAGAAAATTCGCTGAATTCATTGCCGGAGTCCTTGACGACAAGCAGGGCAGGGATATCGTGATAATGGATATAGCAGAAAAATCTTCCTTTGCTGATTATTTCGTAATAGCGACAGGCAGCTCTGAGAGACTTATAAACGCTCTTGCAGAGTATGTTGAGGATAAATCAGCCGCGCACGGCAGATTCGTCCGCAGCATCGAGGGAAGGAACGGAACAGGCTGGGTCCTCATGGATTACGGCGATGTGGTAGTTAACGTATTTTCGGAAGAAAATCGTCAGAAATATAATCTGGAAAAGATCTGGAGCGATTGCGAGATCATAAATTGGGAGGCTGAATAATGGCAGAAAGATACGATTTCCGCACCATAGAGCAGAAATGGCAGAAATACTGGGAGGAAAACGACGTTTTCCATACAGATGAAAATTCAGACAAGGAAAAGTATTACGTTCTTGAAATGTTCCCTTACCCTTCAGGTAAGCTTCACATGGGACATGTAAGAAACTATTCTATAGGTGACGTAATAGCAAGATACATGAGAATGAAGGGCATGAACGTGCTTCATCCGATGGGCTGGGACTCTTTCGGTCTGCCGGCTGAAAACGCTGCCATAAAGAACGGCATACGTCCTGACATCTGGACTCATGACAATATCGCTGAAATGAAAAATCAGCTCAAGTCACTCGGTCTCAGTTACGACTGGGACAGAGAGGTGGCTACATGTAAGGAAGAATACTACAAGTGGACTCAGTGGCTCTTCATACAGTTCTTCAATAAGGGCCTTGCATACAAGAAAAAGAACCCTGTAAACTGGTGCCCTTCATGCCAGACAGTTCTGGCAAACGAGCAGGTAGTAGACGGCGTATGCGAGCGCTGCAAGTCACCTGTAGGAAAAAAAGAGCTCTCACAGTGGTACTTCAAGATAACTGACTATGCGGAAAGACTTCTCGATGACCTCGACAAGCTTCCGGGCTGGCCTGAAAAGGTAAAGCTAATGCAGAAGAACTGGATAGGCAAGAGCGTAGGCGCAGAAGTAGACTTCGATATCGTGGGACACGATGAAAAGATGAAGATATTCACTACAAGACCTGATACGCTTTACGGAGTTACATTCATGGTACTTGCGCCGGAGCATCCGCTCGTTAAGGAACTCATTACACCGGAGCACCAGGCTGAGGTGGACGTTTTCATGGACAAGCTCCAGTATCTCAGCGATATAGACAGAAATTCTACAACGCTTGAAAAGGAAGGCTGCTTCACAGGAAGCTATGCTGTAAACCCTCTGACAGGCAAAAACGTTCCTATATATATCGCAAACTACATCCTCATGGATTACGGTACAGGCGCGATCATGGCTGTTCCTGCTCATGACCAGAGAGACTTTGATTTCGCTGCAAAATACGGCATAGATATCATACCTGTTATCGACCCTGAAAATCCTGATATCGATATAAACGACCTCAAGGAAGCGTTCGTAGCAGAAGGAACTATGATAAACTCAGGTGACTTCAACGGTCTCAACAATAAAGAGGCTATGCCGAAGATCATAGACTATATAGAATCAAAGGGCATAGGAAAGAAGACAGTAAACTTCAGGCTCAGAGACTGGCTCATATCACGTCAGCGCTACTGGGGCGCTCCTATCCCTATGATATACTGTGAAGACTGCGGATGGGTACCTGAAAAGGAAGAAAACCTCCCTGTACTCCTTCCGACAGACGTTGAATTCACAGGAAAGGGCGAGTCTCCGCTCACTACGAGCGAATCATTTGCCCATGCTGTCTGCCCGCACTGCGGAAAGCCTGCGAAGAGAGAAATGGATACTATGGATACATTCGTTGACTCTTCATGGTACTTCCTCAGATACACAGACGCAAAGAATGACAAAGAAGCGTTCAACAAGGAAAAGGCTGACTACTGGATGAATGTAGACCAGTATATCGGCGGCGTAGAGCATGCTATACTTCACCTGCTTTACGCAAGATTCTATACAAAGGTGCTTCACGACCTCGGACTCACTGACGCTGACGAGCCGTTTAAGAATCTGCTCACACAGGGCATGGTACTTATGGACGGTTCAAAGATGTCAAAGTCAAAGGGCAATATAGTAAGTCCTACAGAGATAATAGACAAATACGGCTCAGATACAGCAAGACTTTTCATACTCTTCGCCGCGCCGCCTGACAGAGACCTCGAATGGTCAGAAACAGGCGTAGAAGGAAGCTACAAGTTCCTTAACAGAGTATGGAGACTCGTTCTTGAGATCATCGAAAATGCAGACAAAACTCAGAAGGCTGAAGTTTCAACTGCTGATGACCGCCAGCTCTACTATGAGCTCAATAAGACTGTAAAGCGCGTAACTGAATGTCTCGCTGCCGGAAGATTCAGCTTCAATACATCTATCAGCTCTATAATGGAGCTTGTAAACGAGATGTACCGCTACAAGGAAACTGAAGCTCCAGACTATGCTCTCATGAGAGAGGCAGCAGTAAAGCTCGTGCTCGTGCTGTCACCGTTCGTTCCTCATATCTGCGAGGAAATGTGGCAGAAGCTTGGATTTGAACATTCTCTCTACTTTGAAAAGTGGCCTGAATACGATGAGTCAGCTCTCGTTCTCGATACTGTAGAGATCGTAGTTCAGCTGAACGGTAAGGTAAAAATGAAGGCTGACGTAGCAAGCGGACTTTCAAGAGAGGAACTTGCCGACATAATGCTCGCTGACGAAAGAGTAAAGGAACTCGCAGCAGGAAAGAATGTCGTAAAGGTAATAGCAGTTCCCGGCAAGCTTGTTAATATCGTAGTGAAGTAAAAAGAAAAATATATGACCGCCGACTGATAACAGAGGACCTGAGCTGTAAACGATATAAAGCCGGGACTCCCAGCCGGCGGTTTCTAATGGACGTGCGGACGCGGACGCATTGAGAAACACGGACAGATAATTGAAAATTTAATAATGGAGGAAAGTTTGAGAAACGGAAACTACAGAAGGAGAAGAAGACCTCGCGCCAACACTGAAAAGCTGAGAGTCATTCCTCTCGGAGGACTTAATGAGATCGGTAAAAACCTTACAGTCCTCGAATACAAAGATGAAAAGATACTGATCGACTGCGGTATGACGTTCCCGGGTGACGAAATGTACGGAATAGATGTCGTCATACCTGATATGACATACCTTGTGCAGCATAAGGATCAGATAAAAGGACTTCTCGTAACTCACGGTCACGAAGACCACATAGGCGGCATCCCTTATCTGCTCAGACAGATAAACATACCGGTATACGGAACACGCCTTACGCTCGGCCTTATAGAAAACAAACTCAAGGAGCATGGACTCAAGGCTGATATGAGAGTAGTAAAGGCCGGAGACAGAGTTCAGCTCGGAACAGCTTTCAACGCAGAAGTTCTCAGAATGACACATTCGGTAGCTGACGCAGTAGCGTACAGCATAAACACGCCTGCCGGAACAGTTTTCCACACCGGCGACTTCAAGATAGACTACACGCCGCTTCAGGGCGAACCGATAGATTTTAACAGATTTGCTCAGATAGGGACAAACGGAGTGCTCCTGCTGCTCGCGGACAGCACAAACGCCCACAAGCCGGGACAGACACCGTCAGAACGTACTGTAGGCGCAACATTGGATGACATTTTCGCAACTGTTGAAAACAGCCGCATAATCATAGCGACATTCGCATCAAACGTAGACAGGATACAGCTCATAATAAACCTGGCTGTAAAATACAAAAAGAAGATAGCGGTGTCAGGCCGCAGCATGGTAAATATCGTCGCTCTCGCGACGGAACTCGGTTACCTCAACATACCTGACGGAACGCTCGTTGACATAAACAGCATAAAGAACCTGAAAAACGATCAGGTAGTGATAATAACTACAGGAAGCCAGGGCGAACCTATGTCAGCCCTTACAAGAATGGCTTCAAACGACCACAAGGCCGTTCAGATAAAAGCAGGAGACACAGTAGTTCTCTCCTCAAGCCCGATACCGGGAAATGAAAAAACTATTTCAAACGTTGTAAACAAGCTGCTCGAAAAAGGAGCGCATGTTATATATTCAGATATAGCTGACATACACGTATCAGGACATCCGTGCCAGGAGGAGCTTAAGCTCATACATTCATTGCTTAAGCCTAAGTACTTCATGCCGGTACACGGCGAGTACAAGCACCTCGATGCGCACGCAAAGCTTGCGGAAGAGCTCGGCATGCCTCACGAAAATATCTTCATCATGAAAAACGGGAATATACTCAGTGTTTCCCAACAGTCAGCGAAGATAGAAGACGAAGTAGTTACGAGCGGCAAGCTGCTCGTTGACGGACTCGGTGTCGGAGACGTCGGAAACATCGTATTAAGAGACAGAAAGCTCCTTTCAGAGAGCGGCCTCATAATCGTTGTGGCAGCTATAGAAAAGGGCACGGGACTTCTCGTTTCAGGACCTGAGATACTTTCAAGAGGCTTCGTATATGTAAGAGAGTCAGAAGAACTCATAAACGCAGCAAAGGAAGTAGTTACGGAAGTGCTCGAGTACTGCCAGGATAAGGGACTCAGAGACTGGTCAGCCTTAAAGAACGCCGTAAGGGACGACCTGCGCACGTTCATATACGAGCAGACGAAGAGAAGCCCTATAATACTTCCAATATTCCTTGAGGTTTAAGAAAAGCAGCGCGGCTCTGCCGCGGGCATGACATACCGGAGGCAGGTGCATATCATGGACGAATTTGAAAAAAAACGTCTGCTGGAGGAAAGACTGGCAGCATTCAGAGCTGCCATGGCATCCGCCGGCATAGAGATGGCCATAGTG
Organism: uncultured Clostridia bacterium; assembly: GCA_934255545.1. Classification (GTDB taxonomy): domain Bacteria; phylum Bacillota; class Clostridia; order Peptostreptococcales; family Anaerovoracaceae; genus CAKQOE01. The sequence goes on from CAKQOE010000005.1 coordinate 76,359, forward strand.
ACAAAGGAAGAAAACAAATATTATCTTTCCATGTTTCACTCGACATCATATGAAATAATAATCGCAAAGGACAAAGCGTATCTGCTCACCGATTTCAGATATGCAGAAGCAGCGTCAGCACTGGCTGACGTATATGAAGTCATCATTACGAACGCGCATTATTCGATACTTGAGTTCCTGAAGGAGCGCGGAGCCGCAAAGATAGGCCTTGAATTTAAAAACGCGACCGTAGACTACTACAGCAGGATAAAAGGCGCAGCGCCTGAAGGCTCTGAAATAGTAAGCTTTGACGGAATGCTCGAAGAAATAAGAGCAGTAAAGGATGACACAGAGCTATCAGCCATAGCCATGGCTGAAAAGATCGGAGACCGGGCTTTTTCGTATATACTCGGCGAGATAAAGCCGGGCGTATCTGAAAAAGAGATAGCGCTTAAGCTTGAACTTAAGATGCGCGAGCTTGGCGCGTCAGGTCTTTCATTTGATACTATCGTAGTATCGGGCGAGCGCACTTCCATGCCGCACGGCGAGCCGAGCGACAAGCTCATAGAAAACGGCGATTTTGTAACTATGGATTTCGGCTGCATTTTTAACGGCTACTGCTCAGATATGACTCGTACCGTAGCAGTGGGAAGCGTTACCGATGAACAGCGCGACATATATAATGTAGTTTTACGCGCGCAGAAAACGACGTGCGACGCTATAAAGGCAGGAATGAAGGGCAGCGAAGTTGACGCGGTAGCGCGAAAGATAATATCTGACGCAGGATACGGCGAATGCTTCGGTCACGGTCTCGGTCACGGAGTTGGTCTTGAGATACACGAGGCTCCGACTGCAAACACGCGCAGCGAGGAGATCCTCAAGCCTAAAATGCTCGTGACGATAGAGCCGGGCATATATATACCGAAAAAATTCGGTGTTCGTATTGAGGACTTGTCGATTGTAACAGAAAATGGTATAATTAATTTAACTGGGTCAGAAAAAGAATTGATAATTCTTTAACGACTGATCGATTTTAGTTGAAGACAGAAGATAAATGGTCCTGTGCATGACATATGACATGTCGTTGATGCAGAGGGCATATATAGATTTTCAGCTATTAAAGAATATTAAATTTTAACGGAGGATTTATACATGGCAGGAGTAATTTACGCTAGTGATTTCAGAAAGGGCAGAACATTCATTATGAACGGAGAACCTTGCGTGGTTCTCGACTTCCTTCACGTAAAGCCGGGCAAGGGAGCTGCGTTCGTAAGAACAAAGTACAGAAACGTTATAACAGGCGCTACACGCGAAGAAGCGTTCAACCCTGATGACAAGTTCGATGAAGCTATCATCGAAACAAAGACTATGCAGTACTCATACAACGACGGAGATCTTTATTACTTCATGGATCCTGAAACTTTCGACATGATCCCTCTTTCACTTGATCAGGTAGAGGATGCCATCAAGTACATCAGAGAAAATGACGAAGTAACTATGAAGTTCTTCCAGGGAAGTCCGTTCATCGTTGAACCGCCTAACTTTGTTGACCTCGAGATCACAGAGACTGAGCCGGGCGTTAAGGGCAACACAGCTACTAACGTTACAAAGGCAGCTACAGTAGAGACAGGCGCTGTTATCCAGGTTCCTATCTTCCTCGAAGCAGGCGAAGTTATCAAGATCGATACAAGAACAGGCGAGTACCTCGGTCGTTCAAAGAAGTAGTTTAAAATTAAAGACGGGCGGGCCGCTTTTGACCCGCCCGCGTGTTGTTTTTTGGCGGCTGCTCAGACGGTTGTGAAGATCTTCATGCCGGGCGGCGAAGCCGCCCTTTTCGCGCGCCGGGCGCGCGCAGGGATGCAGCAGAGCCGCGCCGCAGGCGCGGCGGTTTACAGTAATATATTTAAAGCATTTATTGAAAGGGACAGAGAAATGAATTCAGAAAAGATCAGGACAGGGGAAGACCGCAACTCAGGAAAAGCTTCGTTCGGGCTCGTGCTGGTGCTGCTCATAGCAGTCATCATCGCAGGAGCGGGATACAAGTACATCCACGGTATAGGGGAACCGTTGGACAGCTCGTCACAGGAAAAGATAAGCGTTGATATACCGTCGGGAAGCGGTACGGCTGCTATAGGCAGGATACTCGAAGAGGACGGAGTCATAAAGAGCGCGAGACAGTTCAAGATAAAGTCGCGCATGGACAAGAACGACGGAAAATACAGGACTGGCGTTTACGAGCTTTCTCCGTCTATGGATATGGACGAGATAATGCAGATACTCATGGACGGCTCGCAGAACACGCTGAGGTTCATGGTACCTGAGGGCTACACGCTGAAGCAGATCGCTGACAGGTTTGCGGAGACAGGTAACGGCACAGCTGAGGATTTCCTGAATGAAACACAGAACGGCGATTTTGATTTCGAGTATAATGATCAGATGGTTGACGGAGAAAAGCGTTACGAGGGGTTCCTTTATCCGGATACTTATGAGATATACAAGAATGAGTCAGCGCACGGGATCATTCAGCGCATGCTGACGAGATTTGAGCAGGTCTACGATGCGGCCGCTGACGAAACGACAGTAGATACTTCAAAGTACAGCGTATTTGATCTCGTGACTGTCGCGTCTCTCATAGAGCGCGAAGTAAAGCTTGACGAAGAAAGACCGCTCGTAGCGAGCGTCATATATAACAGGCTCAATAAGAACATGAAGCTGCAGATGTGCTCGACTGTGCAGTACGCGCTCGGAACGCCGAAGGCGCGCCTGATGAACAGCGATCTCAAGATAGACTCGCCATATAATACTTATCAGAATGCCGGCCTGCCTGCAGGCCCTATAGCTTCTCCGGGACAGGCGTCTATAAGCGCGGCGCTTCATCCGGCAGATACTGATTATCTTTATTTCGTACTGACATCAGCAGGAAGCGGAAAGCATAATTTCGCATCTACAGGCGATGATTTCAGCAGCTACAGAGAGGATTACCTTGCATCACTGACAGAATAAAAAGGAATATACCGGTAAAATGAGAAATGAAAACATAACGAGCAGGCAGGTGATAAATTATCTCGACTCGCTTTACAAGCCGCTGACTCCCCAGCTCGGGGAGCTCAGAAAGCAGGCTGAAGCGGATTTCGTTCCTATCATACTCAAGGATACGGAGAGATTTCTTGATGTCATGCTCAGGATAATAAAACCAAAGCGCATACTTGAGTTCGGCACGGCGATAGGATACTCGTCAATGTGCTTTGCAGAGATATGCGGCCCTGAAACGCATATCGTAACGCTTGAAGCGGACGATGAAATGAACGTCGTTTCAAGGAAAAACATAAAGCGTCTCGGATATGAGGACCGGATACATGTAGTAGCAGGTGACGCGCTCATAACGTCACAGTACGTAGAGGGCGAGTTTGACCTGATATTCATAGACGCGGCCAAGAGCCTTTACATGGATTTCTGGAAAGAGATCATGAAAAAAAACTGCCATAAGGGCACTGTCATAATATGCGACAATGTGCTGATGCGCGGCAAGACCGCGTCCGACGATTTCGACCCGCTTCACAAGTTCAGGACAAACATGCGCCATATGCGCGAGTTCCTTGACTATATAACTAATTCTGATGAAGCAATAACGTCTGTATCGTCTGCCGGCGACGGCATATCAGTGTCGTATGTACTTTAAGATAAGGAAATTACAGATTATGGAAAAAATGGAACTTCTGGCGCCTGCCGGCGACCTTGAAAAGCTTAAAATAGCCATAGACTACGGCGCAGACGCCGTGTATTTCGGCGGACCTGTGTTCGGGCTCCGCGCCGGCGCGGGCAATCTTAATATAGAAGAAATGAAAGAGGGACTTGATTACGCGCACGCCCGCGGCGCAAAAGCGTATATGACAGTAAACGTATTCGCTCATAATGAAGACATAAAGCTGCTGCCCGGTTATCTGGAATCACTGAAGGGGCTTCCGATAGACGCGTTCCTCGTGTCAGATCCCGGCGTTTTCATGATATTTAAACAGGTACTGCCTGACGCGGAAATACACTTAAGCACTCAGGCGAACACTACAAACTATATGACTGCAAACTTCTGGTACCGGCAGGGCGTAAAGCGCATAGTGGCAGCCCGCGAGATGTCGTTTAAGGAGCTGAGAGAGTTCCGCGACAATATACCTGCGGATATGGAAATAGAAGCGTTCGTACACGGAGCCATGTGCATATCGTACTCCGGCCGCTGCCTGCTGAGTAATTTCATGACGGGACGCGACTCAAACAGAGGCGCATGCGCGCACCCGTGCCGCTGGAATTACGCGCTCATGGAAGAACAGCGTCCGGGCGAATACTTCCCTGTTGACGAGGACGAGCGCGGGACTTACGTGTTCAACTCAAAGGATCTCTGTATGATAGAGCACATCCCGGAAATGGTCGGCGCGGGCATAGCATCTGCTAAGATAGAGGGCAGGATGAAGACGATATTTTACGTTGCGACGGTAGTCCGCGTATACAGAGAAGCGATAGACGCTTACTACGCCGACCCTGAGAATTACAGATTCCGCCAGGAATGGCTCGATGAGCTCTGCAAGGTCAGCAACCGCCACTTTACTATGGGATTCTTCTTCGGTAAGACGGACGAAACGGCGCAGAACTACGAGTCGAGCGCGTATATACGCGATTATGACTTTATAGGAATAGTCAGGGAATACGACGAAGCCTCCGGCTACGCTATCGTAGAGCAGCGCAATAACTTCAAAAAAGGTCAGGAGATAGAAGTCTTCGGACCTGGCAGCGCAGGATTCTTCTCACAGACAGTAGAAGAGATGTACGACGCTAAAAGCGGCGAGGCTATAGAAGTCGCTCCGCACGCTCAGCAGCTCGTGCGCGTAAAAATGGCGCACGCCGTGGCTCCGAAATACATGCTGCGCCGCAGGAGAGCCGACGCAGGAAAGATTTAAACTATGAGTATTTTTTCTTGACATCAAATGTGCTGCAGAGCATTGCGCTTCATGCAGCATATTTTTTATCCAAAATCTGATATTGGAAATATACGCCGCGATTTGCTTGTCATATAAAGATATCGTATGGCATATTATAATGCATGAATATTTTTACACATGACAGCGCCCGTGCAGACAGGCGTAAAACGGCACAAATAAAATATATAATATGTAAAATAAAACGCATAATAAAATATGAAGATATGACAGCTACAGCAGCCGTCGCCGGCTGTATGATGCTCCTGCTGTCGCCGCAGGTATCAGTAGCGGCAGCCAGAAAGGGCATGGAGCTGTGGTGGAACACGGTAGTGCCGTCATTGCTGCCGTTTTTCATATTTACAGACATGCTGATGGCTGCAGGCATACACAGGACGATAGGACGCGAGCTGAAGCGCCCCGTAAGCTTTCTGCTGGGCGTACCGGGAGAAGCGGCATTCGTATTTGTTTCAAGTATATTGTCCGGATATCCCACAGGCGCGCGCCTGACTGCTGAACTCAGGCGCAGCGGTAGCATCACGCAGGACCAGGCGCGAGACATGCTGAATTTCTGTTCGACCTCCGGTCCGCTTTTTATAGTCGGAGCAGTAGGAACAGGCATGCTCGGCGACTGCCGCGCCGGTTACATTATACTCGCGGCGCATTGCACAGGAGCGATAGTGACGGGCATGATAATGAATCCGGGGTCGCTGCTGAATCGTGCGGAGAAACGGAACGCGGCATTATACAGTGATGTGTCATATAATAGCCGATCATACAAAAATGAATCATATAAAAATGAAATATACACGAACGGGAAGCCGCTCGAGGCGCATAAGGCGCATAAAATGGAAGACGCGCCTGCAGGAGTCATGCAGGCAGCATCTGACGCCGTGCTGCGCTCGCTTAAAACTATAGGGATGATAGGCGGCTTTATAATAATATTTACGATAATAACAGAATACGCAGCAAGAGCAGGCGATGCGGCTGCAACAGCTCTTGCATCACGCGCGCCCGGCGCGCAGACAGTAGCTTCCGCTGAAATTGCTGAAATTATTCATTATATAACTACAGCAGTGTCTGGCATGCTTGAGATGACCGTGGGATGCAGCCGAGTGTGCAGCATGCAGGAAGTCGGGATAAATATAAAGACGACGCTGTGCGCATTCCTCGTGTCATTCGGAGGCCTGTCCGTCACAGCCCAGACAGCAGGCGTACTGCGCGGGACCGATATAAGCATGTCGCACTACATCCGCGCAAAACTGATGCACGGCCTGATATCAGCAGCGCTTACAGTCACAATGATATTTTTACAGACAATAAAATAAAAGTAGTTACGATAAGGTATACGTTTTTGTAAATACAGGGACGCCGATGCCGGCGGCTGATATACGGAACGCTCCGCGTCGCAGAATGGGATGCTTCTAACAGATTATTTTGAA
>CAKQOE010000006.1 GCA_934255545.1 uncultured Clostridia bacterium
CATTCTGCTCCGAGCTCCGCTTATCCGTATATCAGCCACCAGCATCGGCAATTTCACAATAATAAAAGTTACAATAACGTATACTTTTAAAACCGCTCGTATGCGGTTATATCTGCGTCGTCGAATGTTCTGCCGTTATTGTACACGCTGAGCGCCATGTCCAGCAGCGGATACAGCATGACTGCTGATGTTCCTTCGCCGAGGGCCATGTCCGCATCTATTACAGGCTTTTTTCCAAGCATGCCGGCGAGAACTGCTGCTGCCGGCTCCTTTCCGGCGCATGACATTATCATGTATCCCGATGCAGCCGGACATATCATCACAGCGAGAACTGCTGCCGCAGATGAGACTGAAACATCTACTGCTACAGGCATCCCGGACGCCGCGCCTCCGAGAAACAATCCCGTCATCCCGGCTATCTCAAGACCTCCGACCTTTGAAAGCACATCAACTGCATCTGCAGGATCCGGACAGTTGACACGCAGCGCTCTCTCAACAGCTCTTATCTTGCGCTCAAGTCCTTCATCAGACAGACCGGCTCCGCGGCCTGTTATCTCAGACGGCTCGACACCGGCCAGCGCGCACGTTATCGCCGTCATCGGTGTCGTATTTCCGATACCCATTTCTCCGCTGACAGCTATATCATATCCGCGTTCAGCAAGCATCGCTGCCATATCCATGCCTGAAAGCACCGCCCTGCACGCCTCCTCCCGCGTCATGGCCGGACCCTCAGCTATATTGCCCGTTCCGGGCTTTACCTTCATATCTATGACACGATCATCGATACACTCCCGTCCGGCTGCTATACCCATATCAACAGCAAAAACGTCTGCGCCTGCAGCATCCGCCATGACATTTATCGTCGAGCTTCCCCCGGCGACTGCATTTGCAACGTTTACCGTAACAGAGCGATCAGTCTGTGACACGCCCTCTTCAACTACTCCATGATCTGCGCACATGACAACTACAGCCTTTTTTTTCAGTCTGACATCGGCCGAGCCACTCGCGCCGGCTATATCAACGACCATATCCTCAAATCTTCCAAGCCCGTCAACAGGCTTTGCCAGCGAATCCCAGCGTTCGCGCGCGGCGCGTCTCGCGCCGTCATCGACCGTACTTATGGATCTGATACGTTCCTTCAGAATTTCTTCATAGCTTTTTTCTTCCATAGAGTCCCCTGTTTTTTTCAATTCCATATTTTCCATTTATTTCAACAAAGTACCTGCTGCAATACAGCCTCACAAGCTTTTCCTGCGCCCGGCGCAGGCATGAACGAACCGCATTGCCGCTTTGGGCGAATCATAATAAAAAAGATGCGGAAAACCGGCATACATATCATCTGTCATTATCCCGCATTTCCAACTGCGGGTGCCGTCCGGCTTCACTGCAAGAAATGACTCTCCGCAATGCTCGCTGTCCCAGTAATGAAACTCATGCGCTTTCAGTTCCGAGCCCTCCGGGCACAGCAAGCCGCCCTCAAGCGCCTTTAAGGTTATATAGCCAAACCGCCCGAGCCGTTCCGTCCTGAAGCACCTGCCCGGTATCACACCTGCCATGCGGTAAAGCTTCCCGTCAGCGCCTTCAAGGACCTCATGCAGATACATAAAGCCACCGCACTCCGCTATCATAGGTATGCCATCGGCTCTCGACTGCTTTACCGACTCAAGCATCGGCTCGTTAGCTGCCAGCTCCGCCGCATGCAGCTCAGGGTAGCCTCCGCTCAGGATCACGCCGTCTATATCATCAGGCAGCCCGGTATCGCTAAGAGGACTGAATGGTACGATCTCACATCCTGCTTCCTGCAATAATGCTGTATTTTCCTTATATGTAAAGCAAAAAGCATCATCCGAAGCTAATGCGATACGCACCCTGCGCGCGTCACCGCGCGCCATAATTACCGTATCCTCAGCGATCTGACGTTCAAATTTCTTTTTCCATTCCGGTGCATCCGATCGAAGCGCGGGCGCTTCAGCTGCCAGGTCTATGATGCCCTCTATGTCTACAGTTTTTTCCATTTCAGAAGCGATCAGCTTCATTTTTTCTTTGATATCGGCTACTTCTCCTGCCGTGACCAGTCCAAGATGGCGGCTCTCAAGAGTCAGCGCCGCGCGGCGCGGCAGATATCCGAGAGGCCTGACGCCCATTGACTCAGCCATTTCAGCAGCCTGTCTGTAAAGCTTTTCCGACATGTTATTAAAGATAACGCCTTTTATACAGCTGTCTGTTATCTCCGGCCAGTCAAGGAATCCTTTAAGCACAGCTCCGACAGACGCGCCCATGCCTCTGCAGTTTATGACTAATACAACAGGCGCGCTTACTGCGCGCGCGACGCTGAATGTGCTCGCTTCAGATGTAAAGCCTATGCCGTCGTAATATCCCATGACGCCTTCTATAACAGAAATGTCAGATCTTTCCTCCGCCCGGCTGATGATCCATCTGAGTGTTTTTTCATCAGAAAAAAACGGGTCGAGATTTCCAGCCCTCGCACCCGTTATACGTTCATAAAACATAGGATCTATATAGTCAGGACCGCACTTAAATGCCGCAGCATCAAGACCTCTGTTGACAAGACACTGCAGCAGCCCCGACGTCACCGTCGTTTTACCGCTGCCGCTTCCTGTTCCTGCTATAAGCACCCTCATTTCATGTACCTCGATATTATGTCAGGGATGTCGTTCCTGTTTTCTTCATCTACTGTGATTATGACCGTATCATCGCGCTCGTGCAGCATGTCCCAGAACGGGCCGTCCGGCTTGTTTCTGAGCACTCCGACAGTGCGTATGCCCCGATCGAGCATTACAGGCACTGCATCTGTAAAAACATGCGCGTCCCTTTCCATGAAACCGAGCTCATCCATTATGAGCATATCGCAGTCTGAGGTATCCATATCTGTAAGCATCTTACCTGCGCGGTCAAATGCCTCGATATCAGGTACAGGTCTTGATCCTCCGATCGGAGCCGCTGCTTTGATCTCCCGATCACCGTCTTTCCCGATAATTTTTATCGTAAGTAGGCCTGTGCTCCTGTCCAGATGAGTAGTAAATCCAAGCGGGCTGATATTTTCTTTTTCCAGAAATCTTTTTATGGCCGTAGACTTTCCTACCTGAACATTTCCTGTAAGAAAAACATTCATTTTCATTTATCCCCTTAATAAAAAATGCATTGGCGCGGTAACGCGCACTTATCCTACTTAAAGCGGAATTCCGCTTTTATTATGAAAACAGGATTCTGTGCCTGCAGAAGGTTATGGTCTCCTACGCTGCGCGTCCTGGACGCGGCTATCTGCGTGTATTCTATCTTAAGCGCTTTTTTTGTGCTTAGCATCGTTACTGATTTTGCGATAGTTTCCATGGAAACTGCGTTTATGACCAGTCTGAAATCTCTGCGAGCTTCTCTGTTTTTCTCCACGAGCGCGTCTATTATACCCTCCAGCATACCGTTTGAGCCGCCTACGAATACGAAATCAGGAGCAGGGAGCTCTTCGAGCGCCTCTGGGGCGCTGCCTGTTACTGCAACTATATTGTCCACTGCCATAGCGTGTGCGTTTTTCTGCAGAAGGTCTATGGCTTCAGGATTGACTTCTATGCCGTACACTGTTCCTCTGTAGGCTGCCATGGCCGCTTCTATGGAGACTGAGCCTGTTCCCGCGCCTATGTCGTAAACGATGCTTTCAGGCTGTATCTTAAGCGCTGACATCGTAACGGCTCTGACTTCTCTCTTTGTCATCGGAACGTTTCCGCGCTCAAATTTTTCGTCTGCTATGCCTGCGAGTATACGCTCGTCTGCTTTTTCATTGATGACAAGCATGACCGCAAGCTTATCGTACTCTCCGTCTGCGAGCTCATCGACTGTGCCTGAGACTATAGTTTCCTCATGGTATGACAGGCGTTCGCCTATGTAAACAGGCAGGCAGCCGAATCTGTACTCCTGCAGCGTATGTAAAAGTGTGGAAATATTTCCATCTGTAAGAATGAATGTCTTTTTGTTGCGTCTGACCTCAGACGCTATGTTTATGCTGCGGCCGTGCGCGCTTATAACTTCTGCATCGTTCCATGCCTGTCCTACTGCGCTGCACATATATGACAGCGATGATACTCCGGGCAGCACCCTCGGCTCGTACTTTGCAAGCGCTTCGGCTATAGCGGGCGCTCCGCTGTAAAGTCCCGGGTCGCCTGATACGAGCACAGCAAAATGCTCCGCATCCTCTGCGTCTACGATCTCAGCTATTTTATCTGCGCGGTACTCGCTTATGAGCTTTTTTCCTTCTGCCGCGAACGGTTCTATCATGCGCGCCGCGCCTATTATGACGTCGGCTGCGTTTATCGCGTTTATTACCTGCAATGTGGCCGTTTCCGGGTTGCCAAGGCCTATGCCGGCTATTACAATATTTTTCTTATCTTTAATTACCGTATCTTCCATAACTTATTTTTCATAAACTCTCTTTTTCAAAATTTATATGCTGGTTATTGCTTTTAAAATAACAACATAATATAATAAAAACACAACAGGCAACCGTAAAGCGGTCAGCTAAAATTACAGGTTATGTAAGTAACCGCCAACTTTAGCGGGGCAGGCGGTTATTTACGCTTATCATTATTTTTATGAACACTTACGAGCAGCATCAAGATATTTAATACTATCATAAGGATCTCAAAATCTGACATACGCTCACCCCCTTTCGGGAGCTGACCGCCGTTCCTGTATTCTGTTGTGCTTTGTCCAGCGGACAATATCTATATTAACATATCAATTACAGATTTTATATATTTTTATCACTTAAAATCAGCTAAAAAGACCGGACTTTCAGAAATTCTGTCTGCGAGTCCGGTCTGTTTTTTCCCGTATCCTGTTATGCGAATGTCACTGTTGTTCCAGTCTTGCCTTCAAGCGCTTCTATTGCCTTGTCGAGGCTTGTTATTATCGCCTTTCTGCCGGGATATGCTCTTACGAATTTCATTGCTGCTTCTACCTTTGGCAGCATGCTGCCCGGCGCGAACTGTCCTTCTTTTATATACTGCGCGCCTTCTTTAAGGCTCATATTATCTATGTCTTTCTGATCGGGTCTGTTCCAGTTTATGGCTACCTTTTCTACTTCTGTCAGTATCATGAGTATATCGGCGTCTACCTGCTCTGCCAGCAGTTCAGCTGCAAGATCCTTATCTATGACTGCGGCTACGCCGTTTAAAGTCCCGTCCTTCTGCTCTATGACGGGGATGCCGCCTCCGCCGCAGCATATGACTATCGCTTCATCCCACAGCGATCTTATCGACTTTATCTCCACTATACGGCGCGGTACCGGTGACGGTACGACTCTTCTCCATCCTCTTCCTGCGTCTTCCTTCATCTGATAGCCTTTTGTTCTTATCAATTCTTTTGACTCCGCTTCGGTGTAAAACGGACCTACAGGTTTTTCCGGACGGCTGAACGCCGGGTCTGACGCGTCTACTACCATCTGAGTCGCGACTGTCAGCACCGGGATATTGATATTTCTCGTGTTCAGCGCGTATTTGAGCGCCTGCTGGATGTGATAGCCTATATAGCCCTGCGACATGGCGCCGCACACGTCGAACGGCATGGCGGGAGTAATATCTTTTGCTGTTTCTGACGCTAAAAGTATGCGGCCGACCTGCGGGCCGTTTCCGTGAACTATCGCTATCTCATAACCCTTTGCGCTTATGTCTGCGATGTTCTCGCACGTCTTTTTTACTGCCTCAAGCTGATCCTCAGCCGTCGGGCGGCTGTCCTTTGACTGGAGCGCGTTGCCGCCGAGCGCTATTACTATTTTTTCAGGTCTTTTATTTTCCATTTTATAACATTTCCTTCCTGCAGATCTGCATGGTTTTGATATATATGTTGTTTATATCAGTTTTTCACGCTATGCGTTTTTTATGCAGGAATAAGTATTTTTTTAGTACATTACTTTATACGCCCATTTTGCCCTTAAATCTCTGCCCGACCGCCCTTTTCCGGCGCGGTGACGCACGCATATCATTATATTTTTGCCTGTTTATTATTCGTTTTCTATTTATTTTTTATTTTTACATATTTTAGTTGTTATTTTATTCCAGTTAGGGTATTATCAGATATATCATGATATGGAATTTTATGTAATTACATAGTTTTAGTGTATCGAATAGAAAGAAGGGACGGTGTTTATGCCGGGTATCAGACGTGACCACAAGGACAGGATATTCAGAAAGCTTTTTGGGGATCCTGATAATAAGGAGAATCTGCTTTCTCTGTATAATGCTCTCAACGACAGGGATTATGATGACCCTGATATGCTTGAAATTACTACTATCGACGATGTTATTTACATGGGGATGAAAAACGATGTTTCGTGTATTATCGACAATCACATGAGCCTTATTGAGCAGCAGTCTACATACAACCCTAATATGCCGTTGCGCGGTATGCTCTACTCGGGGCAGCTTTACGACCAGTATATAACGAGTCACGATTTCAATCGTTATTCCGGTAAGTTGATAAAAATTCCTGCACCTAAGTATTTCGTGTTGTATAATGGAACTGGGAATCTGCCTGAGCGCTCGGTGCTCAGGCTGTCGGATGCTTTTTTGGTGCCTGCTGATGAGGAGGGCTGCTACGAGTGGACTGCTATTATGCTTAATATTAATTATGGGCATAATAAAAAGCTGCTTTCGGCGTGCCGCGTGCTTGAGGAGTATTCTCTTTTCGTTGAAAAGACGCGCACGCATATAGCTGCCGGAAGGTCGCCTAAAATAGCAGTTGAGCTTACTGTGGACGAATGCATCCATGAAGGGGTCCTGTCAGATTTTCTTAAAAAACACAAAGCTGAGGTGATATGTATGTTTTTAACTGAATATGACGAAGCCGAAACTATGGAAATGTTTAAAAGGGAGTTCCGTGAGGATGGTATCGAAGAGGGCCGGAGGGAAGGTCTTCAGCTCGGACAGGATATGCTGGCGTGGCTCAAGAGTCAGGGACGTGTTGATGATATCATGCGAACTATAAGTGATGATGCTTTCCGCGATCAGATGATCGCGGAGTATCAGGCTTCGCTGTAAAAAAAATCAACACTTTGACAATTTGATATTTTAATAGAACAACTCCGGCAGGAGCCGCGCGGTCAGCTTTTGGCTGATCGCGCGGTACTGTACGGAGTTGTTTGTTTTTTGCGACCGGACCGGCCGATTGCATGACGGTCTGTGGGTGCGGTGACGCACGCTATGTTTTGGATCTTATTGCTTTATTATTTAATGTTTCTTTAATAAAGTGCAGCGCGATTTATGCCTTCGGTGATTCTTCGAGGGTCGCCATCATTACTGCTTTTATGGTGTGCATGCGGTTTTCGGCTTCGTCGAATACTTTTGACTGCGGTGATTCGAATACTGCGTCTTCTACTTCCATTTCATTGAAGCCGAAGCGTGCGCCCATTTCTGCGCCGACCTTTGTGTCGAGGTCGTGGAATGCAGGGAGGCAGTGAAGGAATATAGCTGTCGGCTTTGCGTTTGCCATGGCTTCTGTCGTTACTTTGTACGGTGTGAGATCCTTTATGCGCTCTTCCCATACTTCGTCAGGCTCGCCCATAGATACCCATACGTCTGTGTATATGACATCGGCGTCCTTAGTGCCTTCCTTTACGTCTTCTGTGAGCGTGATCGTCGCGCCGCTTTCCTTTGCGTACTCTTTGCATGCTGCTACGAGCTCGTCATTCGGGAAGTACTTTTTGTTTGTGCATGCTACGAAGTCAAGGCCGAGCTTTGAGCATACTACCATGAGGGAGTTGCCCATGTTGTATCTCGCATCGCCCATGTAAACGAGCTTGAGACCCTTGAGTGTGCCGAAGTTTTCTCTGACAGTGAGCATATCGGCGAGCATCTGTGTCGGGTGGTACTGGTTTGTGAGGCCGTTCCATACAGGCACGCCTGATTTTTCAGCGAGTTCTTCTACTATAGACTGGTCGTAGCCGCGGTACTCAATGCCGTCGAACATCCTTCCGAGTACGCGGGCTGTGTCCTCGATCGTTTCTTTTTTGCCGATCTGTGAGCCTGTAGGTCCGAGGTATGTAGTGCCCATGCCCATGTCGTGAGCGGCTACTTCGAATGAGCAGCGCGTTCTTGTGCTGTCCTTTTCAAATATCAAGGCTACATTCTGACCGCGCCAGTTGTCTACAGGCACTCTGTTCTTTTTCTTTTCCTTTACTTCTGCTGAGAGGTCGATGAGATATAATATTTCCTCCGGCGTGAAGTCGCGGAGTGTGAGAAAGCTTCTTCCTTTTAAGTTCATGGTAATATTCTCCTTACTTGTTTGGATAATACTGTTCTTCGCAATAGCGGCAGCGGTAAACTTCTTTTTCTTCGTCTGTGAGTATGAATATCTGGTCGAGCTCCTGCTCTACTGATGTGATGCAGCGCGGGTTTTTGCATTTTATTACATTTACTACGCTTTTTGGGAGTTTAAGATCCATTTTTTCTACTATTCTTGAATCCTTAATGATATTCACTGTTATATTATGGTCGATAAAGCCGAGAATATCAAGGTCTATATAGTCTATCGGGCATTCTATCTTTATGATGTCCTTACGGCCCATCTTGCTGCTACGGGCGTTTTTGATGATGGCTACACAGCAGTCGAGCTTGTCGAGGTGCAGGTACTTATATATATCCATGCTCTTGCCGGCCTGGATGTGGTCGAGCACGAAGCCTTCTTCTATTCTTCCTACATTTAGAGTGTTCTTCATTTCTGACATTTGCGTTTTCTCCTTGTGATCTGCTTTGCTGTTGGCTGCTTGATGCGTATTATGCGCTATTTGCCGTTTGACGGTATTGTTTGGCGGCATTGTTTGATGGCATTGTTTGACGGCATTGTTTAACGGCATCGTTTGGCGGCATCGCCTATCAGCTATTAACTGTTTAAAATCAATTGCCTGCAGTTACTTTACTTCTATTCCGAGCAGCTTGAGTATGAGCGCCATCCTGATGTACACGCCGTACTGTGTCTGGCTGAAGTAAGCGGCGCGTGGGTCGTCGTCTATGTCTGTTGAGATCTCGTTCACGCGCGGAAGCGGGTGCAGGACGTACATGTCAGCCGGAGCGAGCTTCATTTTTTCGGCGTTCAGAACGTAAAAGTCTTTCATTCTGAGGTAGTCCTCTTCGTTGAAGAAGCGTTCTTTCTGGACTCTTGTCATGTAAAGTATATCCAGTTTTGGAAGCGCGTCGTCGAGGCGGACCATTTCTTCGTATGGAATGTTATTTTTGTCAAGGACGTCGTGGCGGATATAGCCCGGCATCCTGAGCTCGTCAGGTGAGATGAGTATGAATTTTATGCCCGGGTATCTTACAAGGGCGCTGACGAGTGAATGTACTGTACGGCCGAATTTCAGGTCTCCGCACAGGCCGATCGTCATGTTGTCGAGGCGGCCTTTTACTGATTTTATTGTCAGAAGGTCTGTAAGTGTCTGTGTCGGGTGCTGGTGGCCGCCGTCACCGGCGTTTATAACAGGGATGCGCGAGTACTGAGCTGCGACCATCGGCGCGCCTTCTTTTGGGTGACGCATTGCTACTATGTCTGCGTAGCAGCTTATTGTTCTTATAGTATCGGCAACGCTCTCGCCTTTTGCTGCGGAGCTTGATGCTGCTGATGAGAAGCCCATTACGCTGCCGCCGAGGTTGAGCATGGCTGCTTCGTGGCTGAGCCTCGTTCTCGTGCTTGGCTCATAGAAAAGCGTTGCGAGCTTTTTGCCTTCGCATGCGTGCGCGTATTTCTTTGGGTCTGCTTCTATGTCTTTTGCGACGCTGATAAGTTCGTCTATCTCTTCCACTGTGAGATCCAGCGGGTTCATTAAATGTCTCATTCTGCCTCCCTGTTTTTTGTTTTATTTCATTTTGATGTATTGATAACTTAATGATCGGCAGTTTTGCACGATCGGCACGGTGGCTCATTTGCGGGTCAGCGCTTTGGCATGGAGAGCCCCATTGCTGACTTTTCCGTGCTTTGACTTTTAAAACTGCTTAAATCTTCGATATTATACACTATTTGTATACGGAATGCATCAGTTTGAGTGTGATTATTTTGTGGTAATTTGTGGCATAAATTAATGCGGCTGCGCCCGGAGGGTAATGCGAGCCGTCGCCGGCTCCATGGGGGGCGGTGGGACAGCATTTTTGGGCTGGTCGTATTTTGCTGACTTTTTGCGTGCGCAGATAGCTATGAAAACATACCACAGGCCGCCTCTATCGTTATACCCGGTATGTCTTCGGGCGGCGTTATTACTATCACTTTCATTCCTAAGCGGCGGGCGGCTTCTGTTTTTTCCGGGAAGCCGCCCGTTTTTCCGGAAGACTTCGTAACTAGTATCTCGGCGCCTGCGGCGCGGAACATTGCTTCGTTGAGTTCTGCGCTGAACGGGCCCTGCATGCATATTATGTTTTTTCCTTTGAAGCCCGCTTCTCTGCAGAGCTTTACTGCTTCCTCTGATGGCAGGACGCGGATGGTAAGTCTGTTTTCCGCGTCTTTTACTCTGCCGAAGGCTGCCGCGCCCCGGGAGCCTGTGGTTATGAAGGCGCGGGCGGCGGTCCTGTTAAGGACGGCCGCGGCGGCGCTGACGTCCGGGACGTATATTATATCTGCTGCGCCGCCTGCAGCGCCTGTTGATATGTCAGATATATCAGGTGTATCGGGCGCTGCTTTGACGTCCGGGACGGGAGCGGCGGACCCGGCAGGGTCGGCCGCCTGTGCGCCTATATCTCTGCGAATGCGCACATATTTTACTCCGGCAGCCGCGGCTGCGGCTGAAACACTTGCAGTCACTTCTTCAGCATACGGATGCGTTGCATCAAATACAACGCATGGTTTTACATCGTCAATTAACGATATCATTTTACCGGTATCTAAATGCCCCTTATGGATATCAATTCCTTCCATATCCTGTATATCCTCAAGCACCTCTTCTCCATAATCAGTAGCAACGCTGAGCACGACATGCGCGCCGCCGTTCACCGCTGCTTCCGCCAGAACGCGTCCCTCAGTCGTTCCGCCGAATATAAGCACAGTATCACCGGCTCCGTACTTTATACCCGCTGCCTTATTTTTTCTCCATGTCGTCCTGCCGTTCTCAACATAACCGCGCGGCGTAACGAGTCTGCCACCGATCACCCGCGTTTTCGAATTTCCGATAAATACCGTCATAAACATGTCAGCCTGCACATCGCGAAGCTCTCCAAGCGTCATGATATCAACATGTTCCCCGTCACGCCCTATATTGTGAACTATCCCGCACGGCGTTTCGGCGCTCCTGCGCTCCATAACTGTATCGCACGCTTTTTTCAGATGCTCACGCCTTTTTTTAGATCCCGGATTGTACAGGGCTATAACAAAATCGCCGTCAACCGCGCCACTCAGCCTTTTTTCTATGACATCCCACGGCGTAAGCAGGTCGCTCAGACTCACGACTGCAAAATCATTTGAAAGCGGCGATCCAAGCCTGGCACCGCCGCTCAGCGCCGCAGTTATGCCCGGTATAACTTCTATTTCAGGGCATATTTCATTACCATTATCATCCGGTCTTCCGCATGCTTCTCTGCCTGAGCTGCCGTACATCTGCTCCGCCAGCTCAAACACGAGCGACGCCATGCCGTAAACGCCGCTGTCACCGCTGCACACCAGAACTGTCTCCGCTCCCTGCGCCGCCTTTTCCAGCGCATACCGGCACCGCTCAGTCTCCTGCCTCATCGGAGTCGCATAATACTCCTTATCAGGAAATTCCTTCTGCAATAATTCGTTATATAATGTATATCCGACAATAATATCCGCCTCTTTTATCGCGCGCCCGGCGCGCGCCGTCATTTCATCGATCCTTCCCGGACCTGTTCCTACTATTTTAAGTGCCATAGCTTTACCCCTTTACGCGCGCTCTGCAACTGCGACTGTCATCCCGTTTCGCGCCTGTTTTCCGACAACGATCCTGCATGCGCCGCCGCATGCTGCCGCGGCGCTCCGCTCGCAGACACTGTCAACGCCCACAACAGACTGCACAAAATCAGACCCCGCAAACTCGCCATCCACGCTCGCAAGCTGCTCCGCGCTGTAAACATAAAACGGAGCGCCGAGCAGATCCGCTGCAGCTTTTATCGCAGCCTCCCCCGACTTTATATCGACAGAAGCGACCCTGTATATCTCGTTTACAGATATTCCTGCGCCTGACAACACTTCGTTCACGAATTCCGCCATTTGCGCAGGCTCCATATTTTTCCTGCAGCCAATACCGATGCAGTACCTCAAAGGACGCAGCATGACCTGTATATCGTCTATTGTCAATACGCATTTCCCGTCAATATTCCTTACAACAAAACGATCTTCAGCTTTATTATCCGTCAACTGTCCGCCATGACCGTTTCCGTGCATCTCACCGCAGTCCGCGTCTGTATGCCTGAGCAGCGCCGCCGTAGCCAGCTTCGCGGCTCGCATATCCTCTATCGCAAACCCGTTCTCCTGCGCAAACGTATCTACAGCCTTTACGCCCGCGCCGTCAGACGCCGTAGTTATGACTGCCTCCGCGCCAAGCTCATGCGCAAGCGCCTCAGCTATCATATTAGCGCCGCCGATATGCCCGGAAAGCAGCGGTATTACGTAATCACAATTATCGTTTACTGCAATTACCGCCGGATCGACAGTCTTACTGACCGCATAAGGCGCGATATGTCTCACAGCTATGCCCGCCGCGCTTACAAATATCACAGCATCTGTCCTTACCTGCACCGTATTATCGCTGTTCATGTTATTTTCTGCAGCTGCGCCGTCGCTTTTACCATCATCCGCCGCACAGAATATTTTTCTCATAAGCTCATTTGTATCAGAAAAATATTCCTTTACATCATCAGCTTCTTTTTCTCCGCCGTTCCTTGAAAATTGATATATCCTGCTGTTCACCGCCAGCCCCGGCGCACGTGAAAGTGCCTCAGACACCCGCTCCGCCGCAGCCACGCCTTTCTCCGTATAGCATATAACGGACGCGTTCAGCACACGCCTGCCTGGAGGCGCAGCCGCACTCTCTGCTTTCCGAAACTCCGTTGAAAACCCGGCATCGTAAAGCTTAGAAAGCTCATACTCGTCGCCAAGAAAACCGCCAACAAGTATGAGAGCCGTCTTGGTTATCCCGGCATCAGCCGCAGCCTGCGCAAGCCCGCCGAGCGTAGTTTCTATCTTCCTTTCATCAGGCCACGTAGCCTTGTAAACTATAGCGCAGGGCGTAGACTCGTCGTATCCCTTAAGGCCCGCGCTTCGAGCGTCTTCTCCGCCTGCAAGCAGCTCCGCCTGCAGCTTTTCAAGCATGGAAGCGCTCAGGAAAAGCGCCATGGAAGCGCCGTGCGCCGCCAGTGCGCGGATGCGCTCGCCCTCCGGAACAGGAGTCCTTCCTTCCATTCGAGTAAGTATGAGCGTCTGCGATACTCCCGGCAGCGTGTATTCTTTTTTCAGCGCCGCCGCTGCCCCGCAGAAGCTGCTCACACCCGGGCAGACTTCATACTCCACGCCCGCTGCGTCAAGCCTGTCCATCTGCTCTCGTATAGCGCCGTATATGCTCGGATCGCCCGTATGCAGCCTTACTACACACTGCCCGGCGAGCGCCGCCGGTATCATCAGATCCATGACCTGATCGAGATGAAGCCGCGCGCTGTCGTATATCTCACAGCCGTCTTTCGCGTTCTCAAGCAGCGCCGGATTCACGAGCGAGCCCGCGTACACTATCATATCAGCCTCTCTGAGCAGTCTCTGCCCTCTCACTGTTATGAGGTCAGGCGCCCCGCTTCCTGCGCCTACGAACCACACTTTTCCTTTATTATCCATATATGTAAACTCCAATCATAAATAACGACCAATAGAACAACAGCAAATACAAAACATCCTTTCGACCGACCCGGCGGTCCATATACGCGCCGATGCTTCACATGTGCATTAATTGCATGAAAAATGACTGCACCGGATCGAAAGCCGCAAGCTCCGCATTATCCGGTGCAGTCATCATTTTACCATAACATATCACGTCTGTCCTGCATCAGCAGGATCCAATTCCTTTCCCCTTTTTTACTTTCTTTCACTGTTCATCATATCAGCAAGCAGATGTCGCTTGTTCTTTACATTCCCGGCTATGCCGACCTTGTCAAATATATGCTTAAGATGCGTCTTTACAGTATTTTCAGTCAGATTCATCTCCTCAGCGATCATTGCATTTGTCCGGCGTTCCGCAGCAAGCAGCGCTATCTTATACTCCTGTTCTGTAAGAAGCTTCGCGATACCGCAGTTTCCGCGCAAAATATCACTTATGCTGAACGCCAGCGCGTTCGCCATCTCCTGTACAGCCGCTATTTCATTTTCATATTTTCCTTTTTTTAACATATTGCTCAGGAGAGGCTTTATAAACTTCATATTCTCCGCAAACGGCATCATTATCATATCAGGAGCCGCTCTGTCGAATGCGCGTGCCAGCTCTTCTTCTGCCGTATCGGCGCTTCCCAGCATATTCAGCGCCGATGCAAGCTGTATCCTCATATATATGGCGCACAGAAGATTTCCGCTTTTTTCTGCTTCCTCGATGTATTCACGGCTGCAGGCAGCCGCCTCTGCATATTTTCCTTCTGCAAGAAGCATTTGCTGCCTTACGGTACGGAGCATTGGTATGCACGGATTCATTACGAGCTGATCCGCGCCCTCATCTGTTATCCACGCATACGTGCTACCTGAGTTCTTCGACCGGCCTTCCTCTGCACGACCCGCTGCCTGCTTTCCCGTCACTGCATCGATCCATGCCTCGCATATATCGAGCGTATTGAGAAGTATGTACTGTTTTTTCTGCTTCAGCTTTTCTCGCAGCGCTGAAAAAGTACCGCTTATATCACAGCTGTCTCCTCTGTGCACAGCTATACGCAGCCGCAGGAACTCAGCGTCAACGAGTATGCTGTACTGCTCCTTGCGTTTCGCTGCATTCAGCGCCAGATGGCATTCTATGTCAGCATTGGCGATATCGCCGCGCATGAAATAAGTCTCGCCCTGCATCGCGTGCTCCGCACCGTTTCCGTGATAATCGACTATCTGGTAATAATACGGCATACACTCATGCATCTCACGGTTTTCATGATCGAGCATCCCGGCAGTTCTGTGAAACATCATCGCAACAGACGGAGACCCAAACGTCCACGTTCCCTGCGGATCTATAGATCTGCTGACTCTGTTCATAAGGGAGCACGCGCTCCTGTGAAGCTCGCTCATGGCCGATATGTCGTTATACTTCAAAAAGCTCATAACAAGCTCACACTCTCCGCGGTAATTGTTTCTGTCCTCTTCGTTCAGCGATCTGTCACTTTTCAGTCTCTCCATAAGTATCCCATGCAGCCGGAGCATCTCCGGTATCTGACGGAATGAAAACAGCTTTCTCATCATCACGAGTACAGCGTCAAGATCCTGTGCCAGCTTTTCAGGCGGACATTCAGACGACCATTTTACAAATTCTTCCTGATGTTCCCCATTTATACTTTTTCCTCTGTCCCTTCTCACAGCTTCAAGCAGTCCGCTCCAGTCACCCGCCCTGAAAAAGAATTTCCCCGCGTGCACGTACTCCGCCTGTTTCAGATACCACTCACCCATACGCTTCAGGACGCGCATGCGCTCACGCTCAGGAAGTTCTTCAAAACGCGCTCTCGCCACATGAAGCAGCATATGGTGATATCTGTACGATCCGTTTTCGTTCATTTTTATAAACGCGTTCCTGCTGCTGACATATTCAAGCAGCTGCGCAGCGTCATCCCCCTCCCAGATGTACTCCGCCTGCGCGCACGTAAACATATCTGCGGCACTGTTTTCCACAAGGAACCTTCTTTGCCTTTCAGGCAGACTCTCAAGCATGACCTGCTCCATGAGCATAAAGATATCCTGCGTGTCGAAGCGCCATTCTCCGTTTTGTGCATAACGCCTGAAATGCAGATAGATCATCGATATCCAGCCTTCGCTCATATTCTCCAGCTTTTCGGCCGGAGTTTCGTCTATTTCGATCTCGCATTTCCCGGCATATGCATACAACTCCTCAATAGACAGCCTGAGGTCGGCCGGTGTGATCTCGTACAGCCGCCTGCCGAGCTGCATCCGCTCCCTGTCGCTGAAGACTGCGTTGCGCGATACCAGTATCATGCGCATATTTTCCGGCAGCTGGGCTGCCGCAAGCATTATGAGGTCATTCAGCGTTCCCTTCTTCAATATGTATACATCATCTATCATGAAGTAGACAGGCGCCCCGTCTTCAGACAGCAGCGCCGCGCTTTCGCGCATCATCTCTATGAAAAGCGCCCTTTTCCGCGGATCGTCCGGAAATCCCAGAGCACTCAGACGTTCAGCCAGTGAAGGATAATTTCGCAGCGCCGCGCACAGCCCGTTCCAGAAATCGGAAACACTGTCAGTCATCACACTCTGCTTTATAACGACCGACCCGCTTATATGCCCGGCATAGTACCTCTCCCACCATCTGACGGCAGTAGTTTTGCCGTACCCCATAGGTGCCGTCACAGTCGTTATCCTGCTCTTTCCGATGCCGCTCAGCCGCTTCTTCAGCCGCTCGGATATGTACAGGTCATTAAGATGCGGATATTCTCTCATGCCCTTCCTCCATATTTTTCAATAAATTCATTTTCTCCGAATATATTTTTAATATATATCAGAAAGCTTCCAAACCAATCACACCATCAGGGTGATTTGGAAATACATAACCGCGTCCGCCCGGCGGACGAACAGGATGACGCATTCATTACTGATTAAATTTTATCAGAAAACACTTATTCAACAATCAATTTCCATACTTTCTTCATGTATACATAAATATTTTCACGGCGCGCGCCTTCAAAGTTACATTTATCATATTTTACCGCAAAACATTTATTACTTCGCTAACTGCGGGAAAATCACCCCGTTGGGGTGACGCTTGCTTTGTGAGGCAAATGTAAACTGGGTATAAAGGAAAATATTCAAAAGCCGGAACTGTCCGGATATAGATGAAAGGAGAGAAAGGATAAAAATGAAACGAAAACTTCTAAGCATTTTGACTGCAGTCACGATGCTCCTAGGCCTTATGCCTCAGACTGCGTTCGCCGCGCAGACCGGCAGCAGTGACGCAAGCCGAACCGTATTTGATGCGCTCGGCTTTGACACACGAGCTCCGGCGGGTTATGAACAGGAAGAAGGCATAACGGATACACCCTTCGGCAAGACTTATACTACTATGGCCGAAGTTGATGAATTATTTCTGATGGATATGGAAAGTAAAAAAGGGGAACTGTACGGCGACGGATATGTCGGTGGCGATGATGCCCGTTTTTTCAATGATGACAATAAAAATATTGATATTTCCGCCTTTCCGGACGCCACATCGAGTCAAATGATAGAAGGAAATTTTTCAACCGCTAACAACGGGCAGAAAAAGAATATTGTAGCACTTTCGTCATATTACCAAAATGGCTCGTACAGCTGGCGACTTGAAACTGCCGGTGTAAACGGTAAAACCGGTTCTCCTATCTTTGACCGATTCATTTCAGCGACAGGCAGCTCTACTACTCCGGCTAAACTTTATACCGGATGCGCTCTCACCGCAGGAGACTTCGATGGTGACGGTATAGACGAGATAGCATTCGCTGAAACAAGCCTCAACCGTTTTTCCGTAACAGTATACAAGCTCCAGAAAACTTCAGGCGACAGCTATCTTTACAGTGAAAACTGGAAGAAGGCAACAGAATTCAAATCGAACAAGCTGGATGTAGGCAGTAAAAATACACTTGTAAACATGATGTCTCTTGTTGCCGCCGATGTCAACAAGGATGGTATTGATGATCTCGCCTTAGCATGCGGCAGTTATTATACTGATGCCGAAAAGTATTACAGTAAAGTCGCGGTCGCATGGGGCGCGGACCAGGGCAGGATGCTGCTTGAACAAACACCTGTAGATATCGGCAATGTGTACCGTGCCGGGCTTACAGTCAGCGATCTGAATAACGACGGCCGCAACGAGCTTATCGTCGGAGGAAATACGAAAGACGATGCATCCGATCGTTATGCAGCCATATACGCGTGGAACGGCAGCAGCTTTGACCAGCTTGCGTCTAAAAGTATAAATACAACCGATGATCTTGACGGTACCTATCGCAGTCTTGCTACAAACGTCGCAAATTTAACTGTCGGCTCGTTTTACGGTATTGATGAAGGTCCGTGTATATATCTTGACAGCATCATCCTGAAATACGGCAGCGGTGGTATAACTGTACTTGACCTTGTGGAATGGACAAATCTTACATATGCTTATTTTCTTGGTGATTTTACAAACTACCAATATTCCGAATGGGGCGCTCGAGCAGCAGACTTTTTCGGCAATGGCAAAGAAGTTGTCGGAAGCAATATGAGTTTGAGCGGCAAATCTGCGCAGGCTTATGCTTTCGCGCGTCTGAATAATAATAACGGAAAACGTGCTGTAGGAGTATTCACGGATGACGGCTGCAGGGCAGATAATATCTATGAGACACGCGCGATTCCATTCTGTTTGCCAAATACAGACAATGACACTATAGTTCTCCGTTATACAGGCAAACATTATTATACATACGCTGACCCTGAGGTCCTTGCTGTACTTGCGTCTCCGCCTTATTACGCAGACCTTGCGAACGAAGATGACGACAGCCAGATGATCGAGTCAAAGACATCATACAGCTCAAGCCACGGTTCCGGCGGAGGTTCAACTTACTCTAATTCATTCTCAGTAGGTGTGTATACAAGCTGGGAGCACTCGTTTAAGATCTTTAACGTTGAAGTTGCTCACGCAGAGGCAGAAGCCTCGATAAATAACACGTTTACATGGGAAACGCAGCAGACATCGTCTGTTGAATATGAAATAGAATATTCAACTATGGCGGGCATGGATTCTGTCGTGATGTACGCGCTTCCTGTCGAGACATATGTCTATGAGGCAACGATGACAGACGGTACAAAGCAGATGATGACCGTCAATAAGCCATACAGTCCGTCTGTACGTACGATATCAGCAGATGAATATTCAGACATTCAGAAGGTCTACAGCGATATCCTGCCGGATGTTTCCGGTGTACTGACCCATACGATCGGTGATCCCGGCAGTTACGCTTCAGATATAAGCGCACTTCCTGACGGACGCAGCCAGACTCTTGTGTATGACGGCAATTTTGCTGCTGTAGGTCAGGGCAGCCAGAACACGATCACTCAGTCTATAGCTATGACGACTGAAAAAGAAAACAGCTTTAACTACGATCTTGATATAGAGACCAAAGCCGGCGCAGGCGCAGGTGGCATTACTGTAGGCGTTACTGCAGGCTACAGCCATGGCGCGGGATCTGTACATATAACTACTGCAGGCTCGACCTACTCCGGTGAAATGAATGGCCTGCCGACACAGGCAAAGAATTACGGTTATACCTTCAACTGGAAATTAGTCGGTTTCCTTTATCAGGGAAAATATCCTGTTGTTACCTATCTTGTCAATGACGCAACTGAACCTCCTCTTCTGCCGGAAAACTTCGGCGCAAACGAAGATGAGACGACTACTGACCGGATAGCTCTCGAGTGGGATCATTCCGGAAATGCCGCAGGCTTTATAATTTACCGGTACTTCCAGTCTCCTTCATCATCAGGTTATTATAAGATCGGAACTGTTGAAGGTGACAGCTACAGTGAAGTTATCGATGGTGTGAGGCATTATCAGTACATAGATACTGGACTTAACGCAGACAGCAGCTATCAGTACCGTATCCAGACTATAGGATCGTCTCAGCCAAATGCAAGTATACCAAGCGAAGCACTGAGAACATACACTAAGCCTGAGAGTGGTGTACCGCTTGTTGCTGTTTCTGATGATAAGCTGGATACATATCCAGATATCAGTCTCAGTACGACTGCCTATATTACCAACTCTGATGAGTTCAAAAACGCAAAGATTTACTATCAGTGGCAGAAGAAGTCAGGTCGTAATTGGAAAAATGTTGCAGGAGAAGATGCGGCAACACTTACCTTCCAGTATCCTGATAAGGGCGTTGAAGGTCTTTATCGCTGCAAGGTCAGCGTTTTGACAGGGCATAATCTGGTAACATCTTACTCCCCTGAAACTACGGTCACATTTACGCAGCGCAATTCAGAGATCAAAGAACTAAATATTGACGGAAATAAGCTTACCGCTGTCGTCAAAGGAATCGGAACATATTCCAAACCAAGCGGCACCGTAAACTTTATCCTCAGCGCTACTGACGGAACGCAGACTGTTTACACTGCCAACGTCAAAGCTGACGGTAAAGCAGAAGTGACAGTTGATAAAGCTTCTGCCATGTATAAGCTTAGCGCAACCTACAGCGGCAGCAAAATTTTCCTGCCTGCAAGCTATGAGCCGGAAGAGCCTCTTTTCTATGCCGAGGGCGTACAGAACGGCAGCTTTGTAGACGTTAAAGACAGCTATGTTTACGGTGATGAATTCAATTTCATAAAGTACACAATTACAGACGGTAATGTCACAAGTGAGATCTTTAAGCCTGATAAGAATGCCTGGAATCTGAGCGGACTTGGTGACGAAGCTGCCAGACAGCGTTTTTATGATGGTTATGCCGGAAATGCATATACCGGTAAAGTGGATTACTACTTCTGGGACGGAGGCGGCAGCAACCTGGGTGAAAAGCACTATATCACAATAGTTCCGCATCCTCTTACTGTTACCGGTCTTCCGGAGACTCTTACTGTTTCGATCGATGATCTCTCTACTGCAGAGAAAAGAGAAGCACTGCAGAATGAACTTCTTAATAAATTAAAAATAGATGGTGTTGTTGATAAGTGGGATGAAGAGAAATTCTCTCTTAAAAAACTATCCATTCGTATCCAAAAACAGGGATATCTATGGTCAGATCTCACTGCAAACAGCTCAATTACGCCAGGCGTCTACACTATGAAGCCCGGCTTAACAGGTCTGGGCAACTACGATGCTTCGATATGTACAGGCAAGCTCATCATCCTTGGCACGAGCTATCCTGTAAGTGCCAGGGTAGCAGACGAACAGCAGACTTTCGGTTCAGTATCAGTTGCGTATCCTGAAAATGTATCTTCTGCCGCAGTCGGTCAGACGCTTATTTTCAAAGCTTCTGCCAACCCAGGCTATACAGTTAAGCAGTGGATAGACGCAAACACCGGTGAAATGATCGAAGGAAGTGCCGGTATCGATACACTTACACTGACGCAGACAGACGCCGGTACAAACGTTATAGTGGAATTCCAGAAAAAGAGGAACACGCTTACTACTTCTGTTACACCTACAAACGCAGGCAGGGTAACTACAGAAGACAAATATTTCAAAAATGGAAACGCGTATAATTCAGGTTATGAGATCAATTTCACAGCAGAACCAAATGACGGATGGCACTTCGTTGGATGGGAATACTTTGTAACAGGTCAAAACGCTGTCTACGGCGATGAAGAGACATATACCGTACTCATGCCTGACAACAGTGTCCAGCTTCTTGCAAAATTCGAGCGTGATACTTACAGACTTACGCTAAGTGAAGGTTTAGCAGCGTACGATAATAACGGCAATCATATTTCCGATCTTTCCGCCGTCACCGGCGATACGGAAATCACTGTAAAGCCTGCAGCAGGCTATACGCTTGATACTGACGCTGAATGGAGCGTAAACGGCGTACCTCTCGATCCTCAGCCTGAGAACGGTGAATACAGCTTCACAATGATGAATGATGTAAGTATTTCCGTTCCTGTTATCGCTCAGACATTTTCTATCGTTCTTAACACTGAAAATCTGACCGGCGGCACAGCCGATCTCACGGGCGTAAACGAAAACGGAACTGCTGTGGCAGGAACAAACGTAACATTTGCAGCTGAACCGGATCGCGGCTACGACTTCACCGGTTGGACAAATGAAAGCGATGTAACTGTAAGCACGAGTACAAATTACACATTCACCGTCAGCGGTGACATTACTCTGAGACCTGTATTTACTGAGAAAACAAGCAAAACTTTCACTGTCGGTGAAAAACTTGAATGGGAGATCACAGACGCTGCAGGCAATGTGATCGAGACTGATACTGAAAAACTCTATCCGGGTGAAACTCTCAAACTCACCGCTCAGCCAAGAAGCGGAGATATGGTCAAAGGCTGGACGTTAAACGATAATTATATCGCAAATACAACTAAGACCAGAACGTTTGATTATAATGAGTTGTCTGACAGCAATGATTTTACTGTCACTTTCCAGCCGGTAACATATTTCAAGGTAGAATTTGCCGATAACGTTACTGCTAAAGCAGATAGCAAAACTATTGCTTCAGGTGACGACGTTGCCGCAGGCAGTAAAATGATATTCAGTTACAACGGATCTGACGGAAACGTAACTAGATGGAAAAACGGTGAAACAGAATATCCTCTCATGAAGGATCTTATCATCGAAGCTCTCTCGGAAGATCTTAATATTACATTAGAGACAGGTGAATTGACATTCTTTAACGTTGAAGACAGCAGTACAGAAACTGATAAGCATTATATCGTTAACGTAACCGGTACTTATAAGGATAACGATAGATATGCTGAAAATTCTTCTGTAACTGTCACTGTGATGCCTGAAAGCGGATTCAGCATTACCGATGTAAGCTGTGAGGCTGCTGAATTCATAAATGATGAAGCCAACGGCATCTGGAAAGCTGACATTGAAAACATAACAGGTGACATAAGTTATACCGTTTCAACTGAAAAGACCGTTCCGAAACACACTCTCACTTTCAACACAAACGGCGGCAGCGATATAGCGCCTGTTACTGACAAGGAAAACTCTGTCATCGACATCTCACAGTACGTTCCTTCAAAGTCAGGCTATAAGTTCAACGGATGGTTTACAGACAGCGAGCTTAAGACTGCTGCGGGCAGCAGCATAACTCTTACCGGTGATATTACGCTTTACGCGGGATGGACTTCAGATTCAGGCTCCGGCGGTGGCGGTGGCGGCGGAGGTTCTTCTTCCGGCGGTTCAGGCAGCACAACGACTCCTGTAACTCCGCCTTCGACAGATACGACTCCGGGAACTTCAGACAACACGATTGCGATCGGCTCTGTAACTGACGCTTCCGGCAATAAGCTTGAGACAACTGCCGGAAAGGACGGCTCTGTAACTGTAAAGACAGGTTCAGACAAGGATTCTGTCATAATCGCAGATATAAAGAACGCAGGTCCGGGCACTGCAGCATACATCGTAAAACCTGACGGCACGGAAGAGCTTGTACGCGATTCTGTTGTTTTAAACGGCAGGCTTTACATGAACATACCTGACGGCGCTGCCATAAAGGCTGGCGACAGAAGCACGAAGTTCTCTGATGTTGACGAAAGATCCTGGTCTGCTGACGCTATAGCGTTTGTTTCAGGCCACGGCCTCTTCAACGGAACGTCTGCTGACAGCTTCAGTCCTTCTGCTGAAATGACGCGCGAGATGCTCATGACTGTAATAGCAAGACTCAACGGCGCCGATACATCCGGCGACGCTCTCGCTAAGGGCATGGCCTGGGCTGTTGAAAACGGCATATCTGACGGTTCAAACCCTAAGGGATCCATAACGCGCGAGCAGATCGCGGCTATGCTCTACAGGAACGCAGGCGAACCTGACGTAACTTACGACAGCTCGCACCTGGCTAAATTCAGCGATGCTTCTGAAATATCCGGATATGCTGAAAAAGCCATGCTCTGGGCTGCTGAAGCCGGTATCATCAACGGAACGACCGATAACAGGCTCCTGCCTCGCGCAAACGCTACGCGCGAACAGGTCGCTCAGATGATGCTCAACTACGTTTCTTCGCTTTACAGATAATAAACGGTTCTTAAAAACTGTTTATTTAAAATTTTTCTTTCTCAACTTTAATACACAGTAAAAAGGTACTGCTCCTGTAATGGGGGCAGTACCTTTATTTGATTGATTTTTCTGTTATTCGATTACTTTTTCTGCCAGTATTTCCATGTCGTTTGAAATGATAATGAAGCGTATACGCGGCATGCCGTTTTCCGATCCGCTGCAGCGCCGTTTTATGTGGTATATGGCCTTCTCTGCTATTATGCGCATCGTTGCATCCAGTAATGAATGCTTTTCGGCATCAATATTTTCACTGCGATCAATGTTTCCATAGCTGCAGGCGTCACCGCCTGTTATGGCCGTTCCGGCCTCCTTCAGCACTTCGATAGCCGCGTCAGTAGTCACGCAGCTGTTGAGCGCAGCCATGAGGCTGCAGACAGCTTCTGCGCTGTTTTTCCGGTCGTACCGGTATCCATTATCACTACAGGCGCTATCGTCGTTCTGCGAGCCGTTCAGAAGCTCTGACGCGGCCGTAAAGGCACAGCGCATAAGTATATCCATACGGCAGTCGGCATTTCGCGAGTGTGTATTGAATATCCCGCCGGCGAGCTTTACAAGTTTTCCCAGATTTCCGGCGATCACTATCTCCGGTATCCCCAGCTCACACGCGCAGTCGAGCGCTTCGCCTATGAAGTTGCTGCATTTTACTGTCTGACCTTCTGCTGCGCCGAGCTTTTCAGCTGCAAATTTCATACCGTAGTTTCCCGGAACGATGACCACAGCATCGCGCTTTACGCGGCGCGCAACTGTCTCCTGTGCTGTTTCCGCAGCGCCGTCACCGCAAATATCGGCCGCGCCATCCGTACTGTTTACTCCGTCAGCCGCATCACAATATGCGCTTAACTCAAGCCATTTAACGCGCATCTCGGCGCGTATCGTTTCTATGAGCGCCGGCTCGCTCATCGGCTCTACTATTCCTGTGCTTCCAAGTATGGAAATTCCTCCCTGTATTCCAAGTACGGGATTGAATGTTTTTTCTGCTATTTCGGCGCCGCCGGGAACGGATATCGTTATCGTAAGCGCGCCGTCGTAGTCGGCTTCGTCGCATATCTGCAGGACGGCGTCTGTTATCATGCGGCGCGGCCCGGAATTTATGGCTGCCGCGCCTGCGGGCTGGTCAAGGCCTGCTTTTGTTACGGTGCCTACTCCGGGACCGCCTTTTATTATTATGCGTTCTTTTGTTGGGGCGGTCC
Organism: uncultured Clostridia bacterium; assembly: GCA_934255545.1. Taxonomy (GTDB): domain Bacteria; phylum Bacillota; class Clostridia; order Peptostreptococcales; family Anaerovoracaceae; genus CAKQOE01. Next base: position 25,108 of record CAKQOE010000006.1, read on the forward strand.
GGCCGACGCGGCTTATTTCCTGTTCAGGCGGGTCGGTCCGGCCGACGCGGCTTGCTCCGTGTTCAGGCGGGTCGGCGTTTTTAGGGTTTAACGCAGCGGCGCCTGCGTGGCTGCCTGCCGCTGTACGCTGCACTTCGGCATATATCAGCAGCCCGTCTGTAACATCTATATCAGCTCCCGCATCCTTTCTGACAGCGCACCTTGCCCAGCCGTCACCGCGCGTTGTATCCTCAACAGAAAACCTCACCGCGCTGCCTTTAAGCACAAGCTCCGTATCTGCAGCTACCCTGTCATTAAGCAGCATATCAGCAGCCGCCCTCGCCGCAGCTGCAGCGCACGCCCCGGTAGTATAGCCGCATCTCAGATTTTTACCGTATTTATAAATATTCATCCCTGCATACCCTTCCTGCGCAGCTTCTTCATCCCTCACTTACAATAACGTATAACAACAATTCTACTATACAGCAAAAAACCATTCAATACATCCATAAACAAAGCCGCCTGATAGTCAACCATTCGCATCATCAAGGGTTGACAATCAACAATACTAACGCTATACTTCAACTCATACGTCCGCCCGGCGGACGCACATCTTTTGTCCATTACAGCATCAGATCGCATTGATGCATAAACACAAAACAGGTATACAGCATGATAAGATTACGACCTCACCACCTGCTCTGCACTCAGAGCTACGAAGGCATGGGCTACAGCCACGACTTCATCGAAAACATGAATAAAATAACAGACATACTGCGCAGCATGCCCGACACAAAAATACAGCTCGTATTCACTACAGACTCATTGTGCGCGTCATGTCCGCACATGCGCGGCGAAGATCTTTGCGACTCTCAGGATAATGTCAAAGCGTTTGACCGCCGCATGATCGAAGAATTTGGTCTCGAAGAAAAAGAATACATCTACAGCGAGATCACACAGACGATCGACGCTCAGATGACAGAAAACCGCCTGCGGACCATATGCCGCGGCTGCAGCTGGATAGACTGCAGCGCCTGCATAGATCGAATATGCAAATGTTCCGAATGATACGGCGCGCCCGCCGCGCCGGTGCTCGCGCGATGACGCGCGCAGTTATACGCATACAAAAAACGGAGACCGATATGGATCTCCGTTTTTTTGTAATATTACATGAATATTTATTGTTATTATCTGCGTCCGCTCTTGCTTGTGACCTTGAGTCGAGCCATGGCTCTTGAGAGAGCCGCCTGGCTGTGTACATACTCGCGTTCGCTTTTTTTGAGGCGGATACGTTCTTCTGCTCTTTCTTTCGCAAGCTGAGCACGCTTGATGTCGATATCTTCAGGTCTTTCTACGAAGTCACATATTAAAATGACTCTGTCACCAAGGATCTCGACAAAACCGTTACCTACTGCGGCAAGCTTCTGTTCGCCGTTTACTGTGTAACGCAGCTCGCCGGCAACTACAGGCGCAACCATGAGTTCATGATCGGCAAGTACGCCGTGTTCGCCATCGAGACTCGGAAATACGAGCATCTCAGCGTCGCCTGAGTAGAATACCTTGTCAGTAGCAACGATCTCCAGCTTAAATGTTTTCATATATGCACCTCACACTTTCATTTGAAAATGCAACTATGCATTCTGCATTGTCTTAGCTTTTTCGAAAACGTCCTCGATAGGACCGCAGTTGAAGAACGCCATTTCAGGAACATCATCCATTTCGCCGTCCAGGATCATCTTGAAGCCCTTTATAGTTTCCTTGATAGGAACATACTTACCAGGAATGCCTGTGAAGTTTTCAGCTACGTGGAACGGCTGAGACAGGAACTTCTGGATCTTTCTTGCACGGTATACGATCTTCTTATCCTCTTCATCGAGTTCTTCCATACCGAGGATAGAGATGATATCCTGCAGTTCAGCGTAACGCTGGAGCGCTTCCTGAACTCTTCTTGCTATTTCATAGTGCTCTTCGCCTACAACTTCAGCTTCCAGGATACGTGATGTAGATTCGAGAGGGTCTACTGCAGGGTAAAGACCCTGTTCAGCGATCTTTCTTGAAAGTACAGTCTTTGCATCGAGGTGTGTGAATGTTGTTGCAGGAGCAGGGTCAGTCAGGTCATCGGCAGGTACGTATACGGCCTGTACAGATGTGATGGAACCGTTCTTTGTTGAAGTGATCCTTTCCTGAAGTTCACCTACTTCGTTAGCCAGTGTAGGCTGATAACCTACGGCTGAAGGCATACGTCCGAGCAGGGCGGATACTTCTGAACCTGCCTGTACGAAACGGAATATGTTATCGATGAAGAGCAGTACGTCCTGGTGCATCTTGTCACGGAAGTACTCAGCGAGTGTCAGACCTGTCTGAGCAACACGCATACGAGCTCCAGGTGGTTCGTTCATCTGACCGAACACGAGGGCTGTCTTCTTGATTACGCCTGATTCTGTCATTTCATTCCAGAGGTCATTACCTTCACGAGTACGTTCTCCAACGCCTGTGAATATTGAGTAACCGCCGTGCTCTGTAGCGATGTTTGTAATGAGCTCCTGGATCAGTACTGTTTTACCTACGCCGGCACCGCCGAACAGACCGATCTTACCGCCCTTAGCGTAAGGTGCAAGAAGGTCTACTACCTTGATGCCTGTTTCAAGTATCTCTACTACCGGAGTCTGCTCGTCAAATGCAGGCGGTTCTCTGTGGATAGGCCACTGTTCTTCGCCCTTTACAGGCTCACCGCCGTCGATCGTCTCACCGACTACATTAAACATACGACCGAGAGTAGATTCGCCTACAGGTACCTTGATATAGTCGCCTGTAGCTGTTACTTCCATACCCTTTGCGAGGCCTTCACTGGAGTCGAGCACGATGCAGCGCACAACTCTGTTTCCCATATGTGATGCAACCTCCATTACGAGAGGCTTGCCGTTAAGTTCAACTGTGAGGGCTTCTTTAATGAGGGGAAGGTAATCTCCTTCAAATAATACATCTACAACAGGTCCGATGACCTGTGTGATCGTTCCCTTATTCATTTATTCCTCCTGTTACTGTGCAGACGCGCCGCCTACGATCTCAGTTATCTCCTGAGTGATGGCAGCCTGTCTTTCACGGTTATATGCCAGGGAGAGTTCGCGTATCATATCCTTGGCATTCGTTGTGGCATTATCCATAGCAGTCATACGCGCACTCTGCTCGCAAGCGTATGATTCTACCATGGCGCCGTAGATCAGTCCTTTTATATAGTTAGGAGCGACATGCTTGATCACAGCTTCAGGAGAAGGAGAGAATACAGGTTCTCTCAGATGTTCTCCTACTTCAATATTCTCAAACATCTTTGTTGACAGCGGCATTATACGCTTTGTCTGTGTCTCAAAAGACATTGAGTTGATCATATCCGTATATACAACGTATACTTCGTCTACTTCATTTTCAAGGAACTGTCCTATAACATGCTCCGCAATATCTCTGGCGCGGTACATAGCCGGATCCGCAGCCGGATATATATGCTTTTCGTCGATAGTTACATTTTTGAAATTCTTAAAGTAATTTACAGCCATGTGACCAACGAGAATGAGAGTATTTTCAGAATCGTCTGCAATAAGCTCTTCGACTTTCTTGAAGACGTTGTGATTGTACGAGCCGGCGAGTCCCTTATCAGATGAGATCACGATGATCGTTCTGCGCTTTCCGTTCTCAGGAATAGTTCTCGGAGATGTCTCCTCAAAGAAATCTTCTTCAAGATCCGGGCATCTGTCGAGAATATCGGCTATAGTCTGCTGCAGAAGTCTGAAATACGGGTTCACCTTTTCGTGACCGCTTTTAGCCTTTCTGAGCTTTGCAGACGAGATAAGATACATCGCATTAGTGATCTTCATCGTATCCTGGACACTGCTGATCCTCGTACGGATCTCGCTCATGCTTGCCATGAAATCACCTACCTGCTCTTATATTCTTTGACAGCAGCAAGGATCTTTTCCTGCAGCTCGTCGTTCATTACCTTCTTTTCGTTGATCTCATCAACGATATCAGAATGTACAGTTTCGATATACTCGATAACGCCGTTCTTGAAGGCTTCGATCTCCTTCAGAGGTATATCGATGAATATCTTTGCGTTAGCAGCGCAAAGCAGTATTACCTGCTTATGCAGCGGCATAGGGTTATATAAAGGCTGCTTCAGGAGTTCGATAAGGCTCTTGCCGTGTGCGAGAAGTTCCTTAGTTGCATCGTCCAGATCTGAACTGAACTGAGTAAATACTTCCATTTCACGGTACTGAGCAAGGTCTACACGGAGTGAACCTGATACAGTCTTCATGATCTTAGTCTGTGCTTTACCACCTACACGGGATACAGAAAGACCAACGTTTACCGCAGGTCTTACGCCTGAGAAGAACAGGTCTGTCTCAAGGAATATCTGACCGTCTGTGATAGATATTACGTTTGTAGGGATATATGCTGATACGTCTCCGGCCTGTGTTTCGATGATAGGCAGCGCAGTCATAGAACCGCCGCCAAAAGCAGCGTCACGTCTGCAGGCACGCTCAAGGAGTCTTGAGTGGAGATAGAATACGTCACCAGGGTAAGCTTCACGTCCAGGCGGTCTGTGGAGCAGCAGAGACATTGCTCTGTATGCCTGCGCGTGCTTTGAAAGGTCATCGTAAACGATGAGCACGTCCTTGCCCTGATCCATGAAGTGTTCACCGATAGCTGCGCCTGTGTAAGGAGCGAGGTACTGCAGTGGAGCAGGTTCGCTGGCAGGCGAGTTTACTACGATGGAGTACTCCATAGCGCCGTATCTCTTGAGTGTATTTACAGTCTTGGCTACAGTAGAAGCCTTCTGACCGATAGCTACATAAATACATATTACATCCTGACCCTTCTGGTTCAGGATAGTGTCGATAGCGATAGCAGTCTTACCAGTCTGTCTGTCGCCGATGATAAGCTCTCTCTGACCACGTCCGATAGGGAACATGGAGTCGATAGCGAGTATACCAGTCTGAAGCGGCTGAGATACTTCTTTTCTTGTGATTACGCCCGGAGCCTTGTGCTCGATAGGTCTGTAATCTGTAGTTTCTATAGCGCCTTCGCCGTCGATCGGCGCGCCGAGCGCATTAACAACGCGGCCGAGCATCTTTTCGCCTACCGCTACACCGGCCTGCTTGCCGGTACGTGTTACTTTCGATCCCTCTACGAGACCGTGATCGCTTCCCAGGAGTACGCAGCCTATAGACTTCGTCTCGAGGTTCTGAGCGATACCTGTAGTGCCGTTTTCGAACTCAACGAGTTCGCCGTACATTACATGCTCAAGGCCGTAAACGTTCGCGATACCATCACCAACGCTGATGATCCTTCCGATTTCTTCGACCTGAGCCTTGTTATCGTAATTTTCGATTTCGCTTTTTAATACGGAAATGATTCCCTGCGAATTTACGTTACTCAACTTCTCACCTCTCTGCAAAATGACGCTGTAATCTTGTCATTGATGTTTTTACGCTCTGGTCAAGAACAGTATCGCCCACAGTGAGCACGAAACCGCCGAGAAGCGATTTGTCCTGCTCAAGCTCAAGCACAACGTTCTTTTTATTGTAATCCTTTGCGATTTTCTTCTTCAACTGTTCGATCTGAGCATCATCCGGTTTTGTCACATAAGTAAATACAGCCTTTACTGTAGACTTGCTCTCACGCACCATGGCGTCATAAGCTTCGAGCATTTCATCTGCACACTCGATGTCGTCATTGTCGCTCATTACTTTGACAAAACTTCTTACGGACTGCGGAAACAGCTTGTCTATCACATTGCGCTTTTCAGCCTTTCTGACGAGAGGGTTAGTCAGAGCTTCCTTAAGCTCCGGTGACTCTGTCAGAAGTGCGCGCATGTCTTCGACCTGCTCCGCTTCGATATTCATATCAAATAAGACTCTGGCATAGTTTGTGGGTAAATCTATCATTTATCCTACTCCTCTCCTGCGAGGAAATCGTCAAGCAGCTTCTTGTTTGCGCCGCCGTCCACTGTGCTTCCGAGCACCTTGGATGCAGCCGCGAGAGCGATGCCGGCGATCTCGTTCTGAGCGTCGCGCATGATCTGCTCACGGTCGCTTTCAGCAGCCTTGTTAGCCTGCTCTACGATATGTGCCGCGTCTTCATTAGCCTTATCAATTATAGAATTGTACTGGATCTGCGCACGTTCCTTAGCTGTAGACACGATCTGAGCTGATTCCTCTTTCGCGCCCTTCAGCGAAGCTTCGTACTGTTCCTTCAATGCAGCCGCTTCTTTATTCTTTGTGTCAGCCTCTTCTATCTGTCCTTCGATGAGTGCAGTACGCTTTGCAGCCAGCTTGTTCAGCGGCTTGAATAAGAAGATCCTGAGCAGGATAAAGAGAACGATGATATTGAAAACAATCCAGAATATTCCCCAGTTTAATGTAAGCACGCTTTTGCCTCCAATATTCCGTTAACTATACTTAATATAATAAATAAATGATCTTGTAAATATCATACACTTACGACGCCTCGCGGCGTCCCGCAGTGATGTCCGGCCGCCGGGCGGCCGCTGCGCTGTATCACATTTACTGAATATTCGTATTCGGGGTTAGCCGAGCATTACTATGATTAAGAGCGCGATAACGAAACCGTAGATGGCAGTTGCTTCTGCGAGTGCGCATCCGAGGATAAGTGTACTTGTGATAGAACCCTTTGCTTCCGGCTGTCTTGCGATAGCTTCTGCTGCCTTAGATGTAGCGATACCGATACCGATACCTGCACCGAAACCTGTTAATACTGCAAGACCTGCACCAATTGCGATTAAACCTGTCATAATAATTGTCCTCCTGTTTAATTATGCATTTTGTAATTTTTCTGCGGCACATTTATTTTTTATAATTTTCATAATTTCATTTTTTCAGTCATGTGCCGTTCTCATAAAAAAATAGTTTCTGGATGTGCGAATTCTGAATTCTTAATCCTCGATCGATTCCTGAATAAATAATGAGGTCAGGAAACAGAATACGTAAGCCTGAAGTATACCATCGAATATATCGAAGTACGCGCTCGCTACGAGCGGAACTACCGCAGGCACGCAGTAAATGATAAGTTCCATGACGATATACGCGCCAAGAACGTTACCAAAAAGTCGCATACACAGCGAAACCGGCCTGATAGCCAGCTCGAGTATGTTCATAGGCGTGATCATCGCAAGCGGATGAGCAAAATGCTTCAGCCAGCCGCCTACGCCCCTCTGCCTTATGCCGGCGTACTGAACGAGTACGATACTCATCAGCGCAAGACCTGCTGTAACGTTCAGATCCTTTGTCGGCGGAGCGATACCTATAAGTCCCAGCATATTGGATATACCGAGATAGAGCAGCACCGTTATGAGGTACGGTATATACCGTTTTCCTCTCTCGCCCAGAATGCCGTAGAAAAGTCCGTATATGAAATCCATGAATGACTCAAATACGGCCTGCTTGCCTTTCGGCACTACTTCCAGCTTTCTGGTAAACACGATGGCCAGGATCACCAGGAACGCCATGACTCCCCATGTGACCACAACTGACTGCGGCAACGGGATGTCGAAGCTTCCCAGATGTAAGTGATATACTTTGGACGCTATATCAAGCTTTTCTGTTAGTTCCTCAGCTAACCCCAAATTAATTCACCTCCTTTACTTCATAAAAAAATCACAATTTGTTGTATATTAATACTATTTTTCTTGTTTGTAAACAAAAACAAGAAAATAATAATGTATACAAGTGTACCGGTCATAAAACATATATAGACACAATACCGGGGTTCACTCGATACCGCCATAATATACATCACGTAGAAGTATACAACCAAATTGTTTTTAAATCCATCAAAATTATTCGGCTTTCGTTAAGTTTTTTGTTATTTGATTTGCATGGACAAGCGAAAAAATAAAGTATAATGTATATTTAAAGACAATAATTCGTCTTATAATCTATTATGCCGATATTATTTCTTTTTCGTTATGGATAAATCGTACTTTTGCATATTTGTATTATTCCTTATTTTTTTTGTTTGTACAATCCATGTACTGAAATTTATGCATATTTTATGCTTTTTTTCTGTATTTTGTATGGTTTTATATACTATTCGCCGTGAATTGTACAGCTTACCGTACAAGAATGTTATTTTCCCCTTAGGTATATGTGTGTAACGATTTTGTAATATTAATATATTGTCCTGCTTATACATAACAAATACTTGTTTTTTGGCGCCGCCTCACGGAAGCATGATCATATCACGGTCAGATATTATTTTTATTATTTTTCTACATTTATATACGCCTATGTACTACATTCTTACACCTGCCCGGACGCCGGCGTCCGTCTCTGTCTATATGAAGTATACAAATATTATATATATACGCCTATATATAATGTAGCTTTTTATTATTAAATGTATTTGATACTGTCATTTACCGTGTGTAATATTTTGTTCCTCTTACAGTAATATACACATGGCAAAAATCGCAATAAATGCGCAGGCTCTGCATGCAAAATACCTGTTGTTTGCAGGCACAGTATGCAGGATAGCTGATGAGCCTACGTAACACTCCGAGTATTTTTTCATTAAAAATGTGATATTTGGCTTAATAAGCCCTTGCTTTTCTTGACACTGTAAAATTACAGACTTATAATGTTTACAACCTTTGTCGGGGCGCCGGGCGCCCGTACTCTGGCAGGAATTATTCATAATGAGATACATTATTTATAATTTTGATAATTTTTATGTATATAATTTTCTATTACAGAAGGAGTTGACATAATAATGGAAAAGAAAAATATTGACTGGGAAAACTTATCTTTTGCTTATATGCCTGTAGATAAGAGCTTTGTTTCAAATTACAAGGACGGAGCATGGGATGACGGCGTTCTTACAAGCGACCACACTATCACGCTCAACGAGTGCGCAGGCGTTCTCCAGTACGCTCAGACTGTTTTCGAAGGCCTCAAGGCTTACACTACAGAAGACGGCCATATCGTTACTTTCAGACCTGACCTCAACGCTGAAAGACTTCAGCAGTCAGCTGCCAGACTCGAGATCCCTGTGGTTTCTACAGAAAAGTTCCTCGATGCTCTCGATCAGGTAGTAAAGGCTAATGCAGCTTACGTACCGCCTTACGGTTCAGGCGCTACTTTATATATCAGACCATATATTTTCGGAAGCTCATCAGTTATCGGCGTAAAGCCTGCTGACGAGTATCAGTTCAGGATCCTCTGCACTCCTGTAGGTCCTTACTTCAAGGGCGGCGCTAAGCCTATCACTATCAAGGTAAGTGACTTTGACAGAGCTGCTCCTCACGGAACAGGCAACATCAAGGCAGGTCTGAACTATGCAATGAGCCTTCACGCTATCGTAACTGCTCATGCTGAAGGTTATGATGAAAACATGTACCTCGACGCTGCTACTCGTACAAAGGTAGAGGAAACAGGCGGCGCTAACTTCATCTTCGTTACTAAGGACAACAAGGTAGTTACACCTAAGTCTGACAGCATCCTTCCTTCTATCACTCGTCGTTCACTGATCACAGTAGCTAAGGACTACCTCGGTCTTGAAGTTGAAGAGAGAGAAGTTTACTTCGACGAAGTAAAGGATTTTGCTGAGTGCGGACTCTGCGGTACTGCTGCAGTTATCTCTCCTGTAGGCAAGATCGTTGACCACGGCAAGGAGATCGTATTCCCTGCAGGTATGGAAAAGATGGGTCCTGTAACTCAGAAGCTTTATGAAACACTCACAGGCATCCAGATGGGCAGACTCGAAGCTCCTGAGGGCTGGATCAGAAAGATGCTCTAATCTCTACACTTCATTAATAAATGCGGAGATAAACGGATGCAGCGCGCAGCGCGCTGACCGGATACAGTAAAATACAGATCGGGGAGATGAATATCAAAATGCTCATCTCCCCGATTTTTTTCATCTCATATAAAAAACGGAATGTACTGCATTTTATTTGCGGCACATTCCGTTCTGCTTTTCTTATATTCTTTTTTCTTGTTTTTTAATCAACCATCATATAGTTTCATAATTGCGCTGCATTTGATTGCTCTAATGATCTGCTGAAGGTATGAGATTCTGCTTGCCATGCGATATGAGCAGGCTGTTTTTGAGTTCCCAGAGCTTATGCGAAAGATCCACATAATATCTGTGCGGATTTTCAAATCTCTTTATCTCACTCCAGAGAAGCTCTACCTGCTCTTTGCAGAATGCCTTTATTTCTTCGAGATCCGGCGCGTCATAAACGAGTTTTCCGTGTTCAAACACCTGTACCTGGAGTTCTTCGCACCTGTAGTCAGTCAGAAGCTTTCTCTTCCATACGTGTTCAGGGTCGAATATCTCATACGGAGCTCCGCCCTCTCCGACAGGCATTTCCTCATCAGCCAGCGCGATAACATCTGCCAGCATCTTTCCTGATTTTCTGTCTATGAACCTGTACAGCTTTTTGTATCCCGGATTTGTTATCTTTTCAAGATTTTCACTTACCTTTATTTTAGGTATGATGTTGCCTTCCTTATCTTCAAGTCCGACAAGCTTGTACACACCGCCGAAAACAGGCTGTGACTTTGCAGTTATAAGTCTTTCGCCTACGCCGAATGAGTCTATACACGCGCCTTCATTTACGACACTGCGTATAAGATACTCGTCAAATGAATTTGACGCTACGATGCTGCAGTCAGTCAGACCCGCATCATCGAGTATCTTTCGCGCCTGGCGCGACAGGTATGTCATATCGCCGCTGTCTATTCTTACACCTTTGCGAGACGGATTTTTTTCCTTAAATACACGGATCGCATTAGGCAGACCTGATTTCAGAACGTCATACGTATCTATCAGCAGAACGCAGTTGTCCGGATAAAGATCTGCAAACTTTGAAAATGCTTCATATTCTGAATCAAAGCTCTGCACCCAGCTGTGCGCCATCGTTCCGAGAGCCGGTATACCATAGTCTCTTTCAGCGCTGGTACATGCAGTCCCTATAGCTCCTCCTATATATGCGGCTCTTGCTCCGAGTATCGCAGCAGACGCGCCCTGCGCTCTTCTTGATCCGAATTCCATTATGCCGCGGCCGTTTGCGGCTCTTACCATACGATTAGTCTTTGTCGCTATAAGTGTCTGGTGGTTCACAGTAAGCAGCAGGAACGTTTCCATAAGCTGAGCCTGGATAAGCGGTCCTCTTACAGTTACAAGAGGCTCATACGGGAATACAGGCGTACCCTCAGGAACAGCCCATACATCGCATGTAAACTCAAAATTTCTGAGATATTCAAGGAAGCCCTCACCGAAACCGCCCTTTTGACGCAGATATTCTATATCCTCATCTGTAAACTTCAGATTCTGCATATAGAGGATGAGCTGCTCAAGACCTGCCATAATAGCAAAACCGCCTTCATCAGGTACCTTTCTGAAGAACATATCGAAATATCCGATCTGGTCCTTCTTTCCCAGTTCGTAATAGCCGTTTGCCATAGTAAGTTCATAAAAATCTGTGAGCAGAGTATGATTCAGTATCTGTCTGCTTGAAATGCTTTCCATCTGATTAAATTCTCCTGTTTTTACGCATCAATATTTTCATACACCGATCATCGTACAATGAACACTGCTGATATGACGCGCGCCCGGCGCGCCGCAGACAGCAACGTATATACACTGTCTTTTCATGTGTAAAGACAGTGTTAGATCGTACAAAAAACCATGTTAAATAATAGGATATACAGAATAATCGTATATGTCAATAAATTCATATGAATTTTCGCATTTTACTGCCTCACGCGCGGTCTCGCAGTGCTTTTTCACAGCAGTATAAAATATTGCTCAGCTATTGCTGCAAAAGCTTTTTAAGATATCTTCCTGTATATGAAGCATCACACGCCGCGACTTCTTCCGGCGTTCCTGTCACTACGACAGTTCCGCCCTTGTCACCGCCGTCAGGGCCGAGATCTATTATATTGTCTGCGCACTTTATAACATCAAGGTTATGTTCTATGACCACAAGCGTATTTCCTGCATCTACGAGCCTCTGCAATACCTGAAGCAGTCTGTCCACATCTGCAAAATGAAGTCCCGTCGTAGGCTCGTCAAGTACATAGAGCGTCTTGCCTGTCATACGCTTTGAAAGCTCCGACGCAAGCTTTATGCGCTGCGCTTCGCCTCCTGAAAGCTGAGTTGACGGCTGTCCGAGCTTTATATAGTCAAGGCCTACATCGTAAAGCGTCTGCAGCTGTCTTGTTATGGCAGGTATATTTTCGAAAAACCTGAGCGCTTCTTCTATATTCATATCGAGCACATCGTATATGCTCTTCCCCTTGTATTTTACTTCAAGCGTTTCTCTGTTATAGCGCTTGCCTTTGCAGACTTCACAGGGAACGTAGACGTCCGGCAGGAAATTCATTTCTATTTTAATAATACCGTCACCGCTGCACGCTTCACAGCGTCCGCCTTTTACGTTAAAGCTGAAACGTCCCTTGCCGTATCCCTTGAGCTTAGCCTCCTGTGTCTGAGCAAAAAGATCGCGTATATGCGTGAATACTCCCGTATAAGTGGCAGGGTTCGACCTCGGCGTCCTGCCTATAGGCGACTGGTCTATTATTATTATCTTATCTATGTTTTCAATACCGCTTACGGACTTACAGTTTCCCGGCTTTGCTTTTGAACGGTTAACTGCTGCAGCTACGTTCTTTGCGAGCACTTCATTTACAAGGCTGCTCTTTCCTGAGCCTGAAACACCTGTAACGCAGTTGAATACGCCGAGCGGAAAATCTACATTTACATTCTGCAGGTTGTTTTGACCGGCTCCCTTTACCTTTATATATTTGCCGTTTCCTTTTCTTCTCGTCGCAGGCACAAGTATCTTTTTAGCTCCGCTGAGATACTGGCCCGTCAATGATTCTTTGCAGGCCTTTATGTCCTCTACAGTGCCTGTCGCTACGACCTCACCGCCGTGTATGCCCGCGCCGGGGCCTATATCTATGATATAGTCCGCTGCGTACATCGTATCCTCGTCGTGCTCTACTATGAGAAGAGTATTTCCTATATCTGTAAGATGTCTGAGCGTAGCAAGTAGCTTGTCATTATCCTTCTGGTGAAGTCCTATACTTGGCTCATCCAGTATATAAAGTACGCCCATAAGGCCTGAGCCTATCTGCGTAGCAAGTCTGATACGCTGTGCTTCACCGCCTGAAAGCGTCGCAGACGCGCGCGACAGCGTCAGATAGTCAAGACCGACATCGACCAGGAATCTGAGGCGCGCCTTTATCTCTTTCAGGATCTGATAAGCGATCATCTGCTCCTTCTCAGTCAATACCAGGCCCTCAACGAATGCGAGTGAATCTCTCACAGCCATGTGGCAGAACTGCATTATATTGATGCCGTTTACCGTGACTGCGAGGACCTCCGGCCTCAGGCGCTCGCCCTTGCAGACAGGACAAGGATTCGTACTCATGAATTTTTCTATTTTTTCTTTTATAAATTCTGAACCTGTCTCTCTGTAGCGTCTTTCAAGATTATTTATGATACCCTCATAACGCTGGCTGCGCTGCGTATGCATCGTGCCGCTCCTGTTTGTGTACTCGTAGTCTATCTTTCTGCCGTCTGTACCGTACATAAGTTCCTGCTTAAATATATCGGGAAGCTCTTCATACGGAGTGTGCAGATCCACACCGAGATCGTCAGCAAGAGCCTGTGTAGACTTGGAATAATATGACATTTCATCAAACATATTGAATGACTTGCCAAGCGCGCCGTCAAGTAAACTACGTGACGGATCCTCTATAAGGATGTTCGGATCTACTCTTTGTATAAAGCCGAGACCGTTGCACTCAGGGCATGCACCAAACGGACTGTTAAATGAGAATGTCCGCGGCTCCATCTCGCCTATGCTCACGCCATGCTCAGGGCATGCGAGCTTTGTGCTGAAAAGCCTGTCCTGCTGTTCGCCGTCCGGCACCTGATAGTTTATAACTGCCAGGCCGTCACCTTCATCTATTGCAAGCTCTACCGCCTCAGCGAGGCGCCCTTCTGCTCCCGGCTTCACTACGACTCTGTCTATTATTATTTCTATAGTATGCTTAAACGTCTTTTCGAGGCTTATCTCATCCTCTGAAAGATTGTACATCTGACCATCGACGCGTACGCGCACATATCCGTCCTTCTTTATGCGATCAAGCACCTTCTTGTGCTCGCCCTTCTGCTGCTTTATAACAGGAGCTATGACCATGATCTTAGTTCTCTCAGGATATTCCATGATGCTGTCAACTATCTGATCGACAGACTGGCTCGTTATCTCACGGCCGCATACCGGGCAGTGCGGAATGCCTATCCTGGCGTACATAAGACGCAGATAATCGTATATCTCAGTTACAGTTCCGACTATCGAACGCGGGTTCTTTGCCGTCGTTTTCTGGTCTATCGAAATTGCCGGCGAAAGACCTTCTATATATTCTACATCCGGCTTCTCCATCTGCCCGAGGAACTGCCTTGCATAAGCAGATACACTCTCCATGTAGCGTCTCTGTCCCTCCGCATATATAGTGTCAAACGCAAGCGTTGACTTTCCCGATCCGGAAAGTCCTGTTATAACTACCATTTTATCTCTTGGGATCTCAACATCTATCTTTTTAAGATTATTTTCATTCGCTCCCTTGACGATTATATTTTTGCCTGCCATTTTTTCTCCATATCTTGTGATCTGTTATTTAATATTTTAATTTTGCACAAATAAGATCTGCATGTGCCTGCGCCGGAGCACCGGCGCTTTCTCTTAATATATTTATTATTTTATCTGTCTCAGTAATATTATGCTTATTTTATTTACAAGCTGCTATAACTTAACCTTAAGGTCAAATATGACATCACGCAGCTTTGCTGCCTGCTCGAACTGCAGTGCTGCAGCTGCAGCCTTCATTTCTGTTTCAAGCTTTTCTATATAAGCCCTGAGCTCCTTCTTTGTCATTTCAGCCGGCTTTACGTCAGTTGCGAAGAAATCATCGTTATCTACAGCTGTTGTCGCTTCGAGTTTTGGCCTTACCGACTTTTTAACAGTTTTTGGCGTTATGCCGTGTTTTTTGTTGTATGCGTTCTGTATCTCGCGTCTGCGCTCAGTTATATCTATGGCTGAACGCATCTGCGGGCTGACAGAGTCAGCGTACATTATTACTCTGCCGTCGGCATTTCGCGCTGCTCTTCCTATAGTCTGTATGAGCGATGTTTCATTTCTCAGGAACCCCTGTTTGTCCGCGTCAAGTATCGCAACGAGAGAGACCTCAGGTATATCCAGACCCTCTCGCAGAAGATTTATGCCGACGAGAACGTCAAACTCACCCATACGCAGATCGTGTATTATCTCAGTTCGCTCAAGCGTATCTATCTCAGAATGCAGGTAACGTACTTTTATGCCTACGTCCTTCAGGTAGTCTGTCAGGCTCTCAGCCATCTTTTTGGTAAGTGTAGTAACGAGCACACGTTCTCCTCGCTCTGTGACTTTGTTTATCTCACCTATAAGGTCATCTATCTGACCC
The DNA here is from genome assembly GCA_934255545.1 of uncultured Clostridia bacterium. GTDB lineage: Bacteria > Bacillota > Clostridia > Peptostreptococcales > Anaerovoracaceae > CAKQOE01. The sequence continues at coordinate 40,611 of CAKQOE010000006.1, forward strand.
TCCGTTTTTCTCACATCTATAGGCGGATCAAGCAGGCCTGTAGGCCTGATGACCTGTTCAACTATATTTTCAGGACCGCTGTGCTCGCGCTCATAATCATTAGGCGTAGCGCTTACGTATACTATCTGGTCCACAAGGCTTTCAAACTCGTGAAACTCGAGCGGCCTGTTATCCAGCGCCGACGGCAGCCTGAAACCGTAGTCAACGAGCGACATCTTCCTCGCTCTGTCGCCTGCATACATGCCTCGCAGCTGAGGCAGCATGGCATGTGACTCATCTACGAGTATCAGCAGATCATCCGGAAAATAATCAATAAGCGTATACGGTCGGCATCCTGCCGGCAGACCATTCAGATGGCGAGAGTAATTTTCTACGCCCTTGCATGTACCTATCTCGCGCAGCATTTCCAGATCATACCTCGTGCGCTGTTCTATACGCTGAGCCTCAAGAAGCTTGCCCTCACCCTTGAACCACGCTATGCGTTCCTCAAGCTCTGCCTCTATAGACTGACACGCAAGCTCTGTTTTTTCCCGTGATGTAACGTAATGCGAAGCAGGGAATATAGCTATATGGCTGCGCGAGCCCTTTATTTCACCGGTAAGCGGATCGAGCTCCTTTATACTGTCTATCTCATCACCGAAAAGCTCAACTCTGACAGCCTCCTCGGCGCCTATAGGATATATATCTATGATATCGCCGCGCACTCTGAATGTTCCGCGGTCAAACGCCATATCGTTTCTTGTGTACTGGTTTGCGACAAGCTGTTCCATTATCTCGCGCCTTGATTTTTCCATACCGGGACGCAGAGATATCATCTGGTGCGCATACTCCTCAGGATTACCGAGACCGTATATACATGAAACGCTTGCAACGATTATAACATCGCGCCGCTCAAACAGCGCCGCCGTCGCAGAGTGACGCAGCTTTTCTATCTCCTGATTTATATCGGAATCCTTTTCTATATACGTATCAGTAGAAGGCACATACGCCTCCGGCTGGTAATAATCGTAGTAACTTACAAAATATTCTACCGCGTTTTCAGGGAAAAACTCCTTAAACTCCCCGTACAGCTGAGCCGCAAGAGTCTTGTTGTGCGAAATTATCAAAGTTGGACGATTTACCTGTTCTATAATATTTGCCATCGTAAACGTCTTGCCCGAACCTGTAACACCCATCAAAGTCTGATGTTTCAAGCCTTTGCGGATCCCGCTGACCAGCTTCTCCACCGCCTGCGGCTGGTCGCCCGTCATCTTGTACTCGCTGTGCAGCTTGAATTTATTCTGCTCTAATGCCATCGTTTCACCCCCGGTTTCAGTGGATTTTTCTTGTATTTTAAGTAATTATTTCACAATATATTACTGGTATTATTATCCTATTTTTGCAGTATATCTCACCTTTTCGAATCAAATTCACCAAATTGATTTTTATTAACGTGATAACACTGCAAAAACACTATGGAAAATATGATATATGCGAACATATTTTTCTCTAAATATACCATAAAATCAATAGTGTGTATACGTAAATGGAACTAATGTTTTTAAATTTTATGTTCCCATATACCCAGATACATCTATGACACTACCCATTATTTCCGACTTTGATGCATTATTATCGGCAGTCGGAAGAATGTAAAATAAAGTGTGTAAGTGCTCAATTTCTTATTGCAATTTACGAAAATATTATTTCTTAAGCTTGAATCCTTCACCCTGATACACTCTTACCGGATTTCCTCGCTCTATTTTATAGTGCTCCCTCCATGCCTCATTTATCTGTTCATTATCACGGTTTTCCTGAAGCTCCGCTATCTTGCGTTTCAGTCGTTCTGTTGCCTTTTTTCTGTTCTGAAGCTGACTGCGTTCTTCTGTACATTCCGATACGAGACCTGTAGGTATATGTATCACACGCACCCCTGTTTCCACTTTATTTACATTCTGCCCGCCATTGCCTCCGCAATGAAAGCGTTCTATTCTAAACTCTTCAGATGTATCTACTTTTTCTTTTTCATTTATGATGCTTACATCTATATACCAGTTTTTGCGCTTATGATGAGGTCTGAACGGACTTCTGCATATCCACAACACGCTTCCTTCAAGATCTCTGAGATCGTGCTCCGTACTGAACCTTATAGAATGAAAGCAATTTTTCTCTCTGCTCCTGCTTGCTGATATAAGCTTGATATCGCTGTATTCACTCTTAATAGCGTTATAAAACATTCCAACTGCAAGCTGACACTCTGCAGGTCCCTGACCTGCGCTTATCTGAACTATCATTACTTCACCTTCTTTCCGCTGCCAGCCTTATAGCTGTATACCGGAGTAAGTATGTCAGTAATTTTTACAGTTGCATGAATATGCGCCGCTATCTCATCTATACTTCTGTAAGCAAACGGCGCTTCATCAAGCGTGTCAGCTGCCAGGCAGCTGCTGTATATGCCATTCATTGCTTTTCTGAATTCTGATACGGTATGCGCATTCTTTACTTCTGAACGCTTTATTATGCGACCTGACCCGTGCGGAGCTGAGCAGTTCCATTCCTCATTACCCTTTCCCATGCCGAGTATTACTCCGTCTCTCATATTAACAGGAATAATGACCTTCTCACCCTCACGGGCTGATATCGAGCCTTTATGCAACACGCCCGCATCATCTATATAGTTATGAGGGACCGAAAACTTTTCTTCCGCTTTTAATTTCATTCCCTTTAATATCTCGGCGATAATGATATCACGATTGAGTTCAGCATATTCTTTCACGATACGCACATCGTGGATATATTCCTCTGCTGATCTGCCAGTGAGCCAGCTCTGATAGTATGAGATATCAAGACCTGCTTCTTTCAGCTCTATTGAAGCGCGTTTTGTGTAATGCTCCGCAACTTCCTCACCTGTATGTCTGCTTCCGCTGTGAACTGTCAGATACAGCGTTCCATCTGCAGAACGATCGATCTCTATGAAATGATTTCCTCCGCCAAGCGTCCCAAGGCTTTTTTCCGCCTTATCTCTGTTTATATTTTTCAGGCAGTAAAGCTCTTCAAACTTAAATTCGTCAGCTCTGTGATGCGCGTTCTTTCTTATATCAAAGCCTGACGGTATATTTTCATGTATGATACGATCAAGCTTCTGAAACTCGACCTTCGATTTATTGAGCCTTACGCACGTTACGCCGCAGCCTATATCAATGCCTATGAGCTGCGGAATTATTTTATCAGTCACAGTCATAGCAAGACCTATCGGGCCTACCTTTCCCGGATGAAGATCCGGCATAACACATACACTGCTGCCGTCTGCTGCAATGCTGTCACATATTAATCTGACCTGTGCCTCTGCGTATTCATCGCTTTCATCAGTGAATATCCTTGCTTCTGCGTATTTTCCTTTTATTGTTTTCAAATGCATTCTCCTTAAATAAGGGCACAAAAAATAACACCTTACAAAGGTGCTGTGGCTATCCTGCATTCTTCATCATTTATTTAAATTCAAAATTGAAATTTATTTTTCAGATGATGCGAGGACTTCTGTGCCTTTGTACATTCTAACGATCACCTTTATTATGTTTTTCTCTCTGTTCATCGTATTCTGCATGGCTTTTGTCCTCCTTCCGTAGATATGAGCTGCGCCTGACTTTGTGCTGTCAGCACATTTCCTATTTAAGAATTTAACTTACCTGTTTATGCTACCACATCACAATGCTTACTACAATAAGATTTTTAATATAAAAAGAGCCTCAGGCTGGCAGGTGGAACTGTCATATACAACATCTATATGAACCACCTTCAGCCTGAAGCTCTTTATTTTTTTTCGTATAAACTTCTGAAATATCGGAAATTACGGAATTATGGAAACTTATTTTTCTTTAACCATGCACCGCTTTCTGTAAAAAGCTATGCCATAACAAAATACATTATCGTAATCATCCTGAAATTCTTCAGCATACAGTCTGTTGTTTATCTGATCGACCGCCGCATCACACGCAGCTTCAAGTCCGTTCAGTTCCTTTGAATACTTAGCTTCAAAGACTGCTACTCTTGCGTTTATTTCATCGTAAACTACAACATCGCTGCGCCCTTCTCCATGTTCTTTATTCGATTCTACACGATATCCAGCTCCTGCAAATATGCCAGCAAGGAACGCATGGTAGAAGTCTTCTCTGTAATCATGATAACTTATTGTCCTACGAAGCAGCTTTGTCATCTCATTAGTAAGAATTTCACAATTTTCCGACCATACCGACTCAAACAGTGCTTTGCGGTTCCATGTCACAGAGCTTTCGGCGAACCACTTCATTACAGTAGTCTCGAATATATCCCTTATCTCTGCATTCGGTATCATGAGTGCTGTACAGCCATCAGAAACATTTTCAGCAACACTACTGTCATCAGCCATCGTAAGATAGCCAGTAAGATAAAGTATACTCCACAAATTATCCTCTGATGAATGAAGATAATCATACGTAAGGTCTTTATCTATCCTCTGTATTACATAGCCACCTGCAAGCAATTCCTCAAGCTTGCTTGTTACAGCGCTGCCTGAATTCTCTATAAATGAACGTACTATTGCGTTATCGCTGCTGTTTTTCCAGTAGCTCTCAGGCTTCACTGTGGGGTCGTGGAGCAGATCCCGTACAAAGTTCATCACATCCCATGGGCAATATATATCTATATTCCCAAACCGGTACCCGTCATACCATGCCTTCATATCGTCGGCGCGAGCCGTCGTGCCTGTATCAAACATTAATTTATCAACTTCATTTTGAGTGAAACCAAAATACTCATTCAGGCGTGAATCCATTATCGTATCTGACACAAAATTATTTGTTCCTGTAAATATGCTTTCCTTTGCTATACGCAGGCAACCTGTAACAACTGAAAAGCACAATGACTGATTATCTTTCAACGCCTGCATCATACCTTTCATGAGGTCAAGCATCTGAGCATAATATCCGTTTTCTTCAGCCTTTGCTACAGGTACGTCATATTCATCTATCAGCAGTATTACCGGCTTTCCATAATAGGTATACATAGCCCGTGTGAGAGATATGAGGCTGTTTTTCAGCTCAGTTTCTCCTGCTTTAAGGTCTATGATATTCTTTATTGCGCTCTTATCATATGGATCCGGTTTATTACTTTCAAGCAAATAACGGTGCTCCGCACATGCTTCAGCAATAACTGAACGGAGCATGCAAAAAGCGTCATTAAAGTTAAGTCCATCTACTCGCTTAAATGAAATAAAAAGTACAGGGTATTTGTTCATCCATTCATCGCAGATCTGTATATTATTTATGATCTTAAGCCCTGAGAACAGCTTGCCACTGTCTTTCCTTACATCAAAAAAATCAGCGAGCATACCCATGGCAAGAGTCTTTCCAAAACGCCGAGGGCGTGTTATAAGGGTAACTTCTGCAGGTTCTCCGTTGAGCAGTTCAACAATCAGACCGCTCTTGTCGACATAATAATATCCTCTCTCTCGTATCTTCTGAAAATCAGAGATGCCGACAGGAATATTTTTCTTTTTAGCACCGTTACACATGCCTAAAGTTCCTCCTTGCCAATATACTGTATTTTACATTATTATCTGACCTTTAATACATGATAACATAATATCATATTCAATAAATAAACTGTCTTTTCATTTTCAATAAATGTTCATCACAAAAAAGAAAAGCTGCCTGTACCCGATGTCATTCACTTAAAACATCGACCACAGAACAGCCTTTCTTTGTAAGGGTAAAAGTTTTATTTTCAATTTATCATATTTCCGCGTATGCAGGAGACAAAATAAATTCTCTGTAAGAATACACTATTTTATCCTGCCCATGAATAAATATGCGCGTATTACAGTTTTTTTTACGTGAACAGCAATAATTCTTACATAAATTTCCGCCGTCACCGGCGGCACAGCAGCTCCGGCATGATATTTATAAAAGTTCACAGGCAATAATATTGTATACTTATCCACTGATACTTTGTATCATCAAATATCATGCTATAATATCTACTAAGTTCGGAATTCAGAACAATTCTATACTCCCGCCGGGCGGGAGCAGGGTTTTTCTTACATTTATATATTATTGCATTCCTTATGAAGATCGTCACAGGAGGTAAACATTATGGGACATTTAACTGGAAAAACTGCGATCATAACAGGCGGCGGCAGAGCCGTCCTTACTGACGGGACATGCGGTTCTATAGGGTATGGTATCGCCACAGCATACGCAAAGGAAGGCGCAAACCTCGTACTTACAGGCAGAAATATGCAAAAGCTCACAGACGCTAAAACAGAACTCGAAGACCTTTATAACATAAAAGTGCTCCCGATCCAGGCAGACGTCAGCGCAGGCTCCAACAACGAAGCTATCGTTCAGAATGTGATAAATAAAACTATCGAAACATTCGGAAGTATCGACGTTCTTATCAATAACGCCCAGGCATCCGCTTCCGGCGTAAGCATCGCGGATCACACGACTACACAGTTTGACCTCGCCATATATTCAGGACTTTACGCAGCATTTTACTACATGAGAGCATGCTACCCTTATCTCAAGGAATCTAAAGGTTCTGTCATAAACTTCGCTTCCGGCGCAGGACTTTTCGGCAACTACGGTCAGGGAGCATACGCCGCAGCAAAGGAAGGCATCCGCGGACTTTCAAGAGTTGCAGCCACAGAATGGGGTCCTGACGGCATAAATGTAAACGTCATCTGCCCGCTCGCATGGACAGCGCAGCTTGAAAAATTCCAGATCGACTATCCTGACGCATTTAAGGCCAATGTAAAAATGCCGCCTGCAGGCCATTACGGCGACGTAGAAAAAGAGATCGGCCGCGTCTGCGTCCAGCTCGCTTCACCTGACTTCAAATACATGAACGGCGAAACACTTACACTTGAAGGCGGTATGGGTCTCAGACCGTAGCACCACCACAGCAATGATCGTAAAGGGCTGTCGCGCATGCGGCAGCCCTGTTTATTATCTATATTCGGAATATCTAATATTTACTTTCCATTTCAAGTATACGTTTCAGCAGCCATCTGTTGCGCGGCACGTCTACACCATGCTTTTCTGCTATGCGTATGACCGTTCCTGCAAACATTTCTGACTCCGATACGCGGTGCGCTTCTGCGTCCTGGCGCATTGAAGGATAGCCGTCCGGGTCGAGTGACTTTATGATATTTATATAGTGGTCTATATCAGCCCGGCCGAGCCCGATACCTTCTTTCTCTGATATCGCAACGACCTCCTGCATAGCTTCCATAAATGACCTGTTTATCTCAGGCTCAGTAAGCAGCTGGCCGTATGTGCAGCTGTAAACCATGCATGTCTGATTGCATCCTACGTTCAGCATAAATTTCGCCCACATTGCGTGCATTATATCGTCTTCAAGGCTGTAAGGCATACCGATCCGTTCAAAATAATGTACTAATGTGTCAAGTGATTCCTGCTGCACCGCGTCGGCCCGGCCGACGACCTTTCCGATCAGAAGCTTTCCCATTTGCGTAAATTTCAAGTCGCTTCCGTCACGCATCGCGTCCATTCCGGCCGCTACGCAAGGAACTATGCGGCTTGAGTCAAACATTTCAGCCAATATTTCCTCGCTCGATATGCCATTGAGTGAGGATATGATTATCGTGTGCTCATCAGTTATCTTTGCGATAACGTCGTTCATCGCGCTCCTGAGTCCCGGCGCCTTTACTGCGACGATAACGAGATCTGCCGCGCCGTAGTCCTCGCAGCTCCTTACATTAAAATCCATACGCACACCGTTTACAGTATAAACGTCATCCTTATGACGTTCATAACGCGCCGGATCCATGACGAAGCTTACGCTGTCATATGCAGAGCCGCCCGCGGCACGAGCCGCGCCGCTGTCTATGAATCTTTTTATATGATCCGCATACATTATCCCGAGCGCCCCGGCGCCTACTATAGCTGTCTTTCTTATTTCCATAATTATACAATTTATCTTTCCTGAAAATTTTTCTGATATATAATATTCTTTACAATTATATATTATCTATTACATATTTTAAACGATTTGAGAATGTATACATTTTTTCAGCATGAAATCCATGAATGATTCCTATAAACTTCCGCCGTCACCGGCATATCATAGCTGGACGAGATGAACGATTTTATCTTTGCAGTAAATCATATGATCTTAATGCCTGTATATATTTCATAAAACGTGATGAACTCTCTGAATCATTCTCATAAAACGTGATATTTTCAGCTATATTTGTTCATAAAATGTGATAAAATAATATATATTGCTCATAAAACGTGATATACACTGTATTCATGAGTTTCTTTCCCAAAATAACAGTATTACGATCATTATACAGACATGATAATGTACGCACGAAAGGAGCCCTTAAATGTATCTGAAAAGAAAGATCGATGATTACCTGAATGACTGGAAACGATCTGATGATCGCATGCCGCTCATCATCAAAGGAGCCCGTCAGACGGGCAAAACTGAATCTATTCTTCATTTTGCGGCTAAAAACTATAAAAATATTATTTATATCAATTTCGCGCTCGAAGCAAAGTACAAAACTATACTCAGCGGCGGATATGACGTTGCATCTATATTGAAAAATATAACGCTCATAGATCCTAATAAAAATTTCATACCAGGCGAAACGATCCTGATATTTGATGAACTTCAGGAATGCCCTGACATAGCGACCTCACTGAAATCATTTTGCATCGACGGCGATTACGATGTAATATGCAGCGGCTCACTGCTCGGTCTGAATTACAAAAAAATACACAGCAACAGCGTCGGCTATAAAAAAGATTACGAAATGCATTCTATGGATTTTGAGGAATTTCTGTGGGCAAAAGGCTATAGCGAAACACATATAAAAGATATGCTTCAGCATATGATTTCACTTATGCCGTTCAATAATACAGAAATGACAGTTTATCGAGAGCTCTTTTTAGAATATTGCGTTATCGGCGGCATGCCCGCAGTTGTAAAAAACTATATTGAAACAGGACTTTTCAGTGGTTCCATTGACATACAACGCCAGATAATGCTCGACTACGAAGAAGATGTCCGCAAATATGCTGAGGGACTCGACCAGGCAAAGATCATCAATATTTACAGAAACATCCCGGCTCAACTCGCAAAGGAAAATAAAAAATTCCAGTTTTCAAAGCTGTCCTCCTCTGCGCGCGCCCGCGAATATCAGGGCTGTATCGACTGGCTCTATGACGCCGGCGTCATAAGTATATGCTACTGCCTCGCATTCCCGGAGCTCCCGCTCAAGGGCAACTATGACAGCAGTAAATTCAAGCTTTATTACCCAGATACAGGACTGCTCGTTTCATGCCTTGACGAAGAAGCGCAGGACGACCTGCGCGCCAACAAAAATCTCGGCGTATACAAGGGCGCACTTTACGAAAATTTCATAGCCGAGTCATTCAGAAAACAGGGACTCGACCTTTTTTATTTTAAAAAAGAAAATTCAACAATTGAAGAAGATTTCTTCATACGCTCAAAAAACGAGCTTATTCCGGTAGAAGTGAAATCCAACACAAAAGGCTCGCGCTCACTTTCTGCGCTTATAAACAGCAAAACATACTCCGATATACACCACGGCATAAAGCTTTCCGCAGGCAATATCGGCCGTGCCGACAGCATTATAACATTCCCGTATTTCTGCAGCTTTTTGCTTAAGCGCTACATGAAATTGCAGGAGATATTTGAATAAACCAATTATGCAGACCATCAGAGACCTGATGGTCTGTTATATATAACTCCTGTCAGCCACCAAAAGCACCTGCCTTATACATCTTTTCCAGATTGTGAGCCTGGCGTATCTCCTTATTTGTCAGATCATGAAGCGCCCTTATGCCATCATTATCTAATACAAAATAGCAATCCGGTCTGAGCAGATCATTACTCATCAAATTTGTATTATGCGTAGTAGTAAATATCTGGACTCCCGAAATACCTCTAAGAAGTCTTTCAACGCTTTCAGACAACTCAAAATGGTAAAAAGCGTCAAATTCATCAATAAATACAAATGACGCATCCTTCATTTTTATATACCAGTAATAAAACAGAGCAAGTGACCTTGTTCCTGTAGAGGCAATAGCAAAAAGATTCACGTCCTGCTTTTCAAAACGACAGTATATCGCCTTTCTTCCATCTACCTCACAACCGTATAAATCGTAAATTATTCCGTTTTCCTCCAGGAATTTCTGAAATTCATCAACCTTGCCGCTGTTTACTATTCCTTCAGCTATGCTTTCAACGCCATTCATAAAACCTTCATACCCTCTACTGTCAAGCGAATAAAAAAGAAGCATCTTATCTACAAAATCAATAAATTTCTTAAAAACAATATTCTCATCATTATTTACAAGTATAGAATTGTTGTTCACATATTTAATTCTTGATAATGGGCTTTCATTATTTATTGAAACATTCAACGTTTCAGAGCCCTCAAGCCTTGTAAATCCCTCATTAGATTCAAAATCATAATATATAACTTCGCGATCATCTATAAAAAGACGCTCCTGTTTAAGTGTATTTACATCTGTTTTATTATAGCGATAAATCACTTCATGCTCAGCAAAACCAAAAACATATTCAAACTCAGCAAATGACTTTCTGCCACTCATATTCAGATAAAGATCATACCCATGCAAAAGCTTCTGCTTATCAGTCAGATGAGTAATTATATCGAATATAGCCAATCCAAGATTTGACTTACCACAGCCATTGATTCCATACACTATCCCCTTACTAATACACCCATTCACAATTATCTCAGAATTAAACCCATAACGACCGGGGGAACACAAATCAAACGTTATCTTATCCTTGAATCCCTTAAAATTTTCAACACTGAATCTTTTTAACATAACAACCATACCATCCTTTATACACTATGATATGATTATTCGCAAAAAATATCAAGTTTATCCGTAATTTTTATACAGTTAATATGTAATTTTAATACAGTTTGTTGAATTTATGTCTGATTCCTTTCCCGCACCCATACATTGAAAATTATCCATCGACTCATACGTTGAGCAAAACTTTAAATTATACTATAATAAAAAAAATACGTTATCGATATTATAGATTTTACATAAATAACTAATTATAGTATTTTTGATTATATTTAACATTTTATATCTAATATATTTGTAAATAAGAGGAATCCCACATGGAATTTATGAATTCTTACAAGCACCTTGAAAAAATATGCGGCGAGATATTCAACGATAAAAGAGGTGTTAGCGCATATATAGACGAAATGATCAAAAATCCCAACGGTTCCTTCTACGTTGAAGGTTGGAACAGCGACTTGAATCGATTAAAACATTACCGTTGGGTACGTAATAAAATAGTACATGAATTTGACTGCTACGAAGAAGATCTGTGCGACATTGACGACATCCGGTGGCTCGAAGATTTCTACACACGCATTATGAACCAGACCGACCCTCTCGCGTTATACGCTCAGAGCATTAGCTCACAGTCATCTAAGTCAGTAAAATCAGCACATAATCATGAATCTATACATAAATCTGTAAATAATAAGGCATATGATACACAACACTGCAAAGATCATCGCTCATCATCCAAATATGAACGAAATATCTTTTTATTTGCTTGTTGTGCAATAATTGTTATCGCTGTGATATTTCTCACCTGCAAATACAAATAGCTGAACCTTTCATGAATCCAATCGACATGCTGAAAATTAAAAGATAAAGAGCACAGCCCTTAAAAGAAAATGATGTGAGGCTCTGCACTTTGCTGAGCCTTTTTCAGTTATAACTTAAAATATATTTTTTCATAGAAGTATGTTTGTCACTCATCATCTACCTCGATAAGTTCATGAGCAGTGCCTTTTCCCGCGCGAAGCTCCTGCACAGATTTCTTTATATGAGAAAGATTAGGTTTAGTAAAAAACAGATCGGGCGCCTGCATTATTTCAAAAGGAATACGCTTCTCACGCAAAACTGCTTTTACAAATAAGTTTATAGCAGTTGACGTGTTAAGACCGACATTAGAACAAAAAGCATCAAAATCAACCTTATCCCTTGCATCTACCCTTGCAGTAATTGTTGCCTGTGCCCTGATCAATAGCTCCTGTCTGTATTCTATTTACTTATTTTATAACATTATTGTATGACATTAATCAGTAATTATAACACAATTATCAAAATTTTTATTTATATTCATAATCTGCATCATACCTAAGTCTTACACTCCGCTGCCGTCACCGGCATATCATACCTATGCGATAAAACACAACTAAGCACCTGCCACCGTCAGCACCTGCTTTACCTGCTCTCCATCCCGATTTCCCTGAGCATCTCATCAGTATAAGGCAAAAGCCGAGGATCATCCTTAGCCACATCAAGAAGCGTATTCCTGTATGCGCACAAAAGAAACGTTAACGAGCACTCCTTCTTCAAAAACTTGCTGAGCGCCGTAAATATACGTTCATTCAACTTATATGGCCCGCGATAATATTCAAGATCCATGTACTTTTCAACAGGATGCCAGTAAACAGTACCATCATCATTGACAAAATACCCGTACCCATACATATCAGCAAAATTAGCCGCCCTGACATTCTTATCAACACCGTCCCACGTGATCAGCGAGTCCAACACAAATCCAAGTCCGCCATTCATATCTACATTAAAATCATTCTTCGGTATCCATAAAATGTCACCTTTCTTAAAAGGCGTCGGGAACTCGATACCTAAGCCATCAAATGAATGTCTGATCACATTATTTTCTGCATCATTCCTATCAGAATTATATACAATATATGCCAGCTCATCATTTTCAAAAAACTCAGCCTCACATTCAGCATCCGGATCATTGAGCCGAACACGCCTTATCCTGTGCCTCAGCACACCCATATCATAGCCCGGCTCATAAACATCCGCCCTGTAAGCAGCCACACAAACCTCAAAAGACGAGAATACCCTGTGCTCCTCGATCCAATCCTTGTCACCTCTGCAATAATACGAATACATATATACATACCTTCCGTCACCGTCACTATTACAGAAATCAGCCATCTCACGGTCAATGATCCCTATATACTTGTTTAAAACATTAAAAAGACTCTTCCGCTCAACACCCTCCCTGCTGCGATTCATATCACAATCAGGCATAGTCTCCATAAGCTCCTTCCAGACATCCCTCTTTTTCTCATACGAAACCGACCTGCATTCATGTATAAGCCACGCCGCCTCCAGCGGATCAAACTTATAACCTATACTCCTAAGATGCTCCCGTATATCCCTAGAATTCACGAATGAATAAATGTCCATAAAAAAAATTTCCCATCATCGCTGCCGTCACCGGCAGAGTATAGCTGAGCGATAAATCGCAACTACGCAGCCTGCTGGTAATCAATGACAACAACCTCCTGCATAAGCCCGCTTAGCCGCATTTACTATAGCCTCAAGCCTTTGAGTAACATCATCAGTATAATACTTTTTACCGCACTGGTCACATTCAAGGCATTGCATATTCTTGATTATAATTATGCAGTTTCTATAATTTACAACATGAGTTGTTGCACTTTTCACAGTTTAACTGTTTTTGCAGTACATGCACATAAGATTTTCCATAACTTATCACTTTATATACCTTATACTTAAAATATTCATCTAATTAACTTTAACATAATTAATCAGATGTTTATAAGCACCTTCTTGCAGTTTCTCTATTGGTGGAATAGAAGCTATAAATTCATCATAAATTTCATCAACCCATTTTTTCAAATTTTTATTTAAACTTAAAAGATCCACTGTAGCAAATAAAATTTGTGATAAAAGTTGCTTTACTGATAAATCATCTAAATCTATGTCATCCATTGATTGCCCACCTTTCGAACAAGCTTTAAAACATAATGGCATTAATTTTTTATCTAATATTTCATCGCTGTCTAAAGAATTTATTTTATCCATGAATGGTTTATTTAGTCCCCAATCCATTGCGCTTTCAATATCCATTTCTAAATCATTTAAAAGCGAATCATTTATAGCCCCTTTATACGAATTATATAAAGATATAATAGGTTTTATATTTCTATCAAATGATTCATTAATATGGCTTTGCAACTTTTCACAATCATCAGAAATTCTCTCAATTTCATCATCAATTTTTTTATATGTGCCTGCCTCATCTTTTATCAAATCAATCAATGTTTTAAGCTTCGCATATTTATCTACACTTCTTTCAATTCTATTCTTAGTATTATCTGCTAAATTATAAAACTGATCATGTAAATTTTTCGCATATGTTTTTGATACTTTAAAAGCTATATCATTCCATAGTAAGTCAAATACTCTTTGTTCTATAACCTCTTTACCACTTCGTTTTACAATTTGACCATTTCTTTTCCTTTTATCAACCGATATAACTTCAAATATCTCGATATTTGAAGTAGGAAATTTATTTCTTATTTGATTTTTCATATTAAGAACTGTTTCTGTAGTACACGCATCGCAATGCGTTAAAATAATATGAATATGCTGTGTCAATTCTCTTTGTAATTTATCTATAAATTTAATTTCAAAATCTTCAAAACGAGCATTTGACATAGATATACAGTAAAATATTGTATGAAACCAATTAAAAATGTCATCTCCATTATTCTTCTCTTTTATTAAAGAAATAATTTCTTCTAACTGATCATTAGCCTTCGCTGTTTCCAAACCCTTCGTATCATAAATTTCTATCTCATATTTTCCATTATGTACATGATAACATTCAAAATATTCTTTTGTAACAGGCTTTCCTACTGCAGATTTAGCAACATCCTTTCCCACAAAATAATTAATAAATGCAGATTTACCTACACCAGTTTTTCCTAATAATAAAATCTTAGCTCTATCTGACATATTTAGCCCTCCAAATGTTATTTATTCTTCTTAATATATTCATTTGTAAGTTTACTAATAGAATCAAAATCAAATAACTTAGATAAATCCACATACTCCCCTTTTGCAATTTTTTTACAAGAGTCATAACAAATCTCTGAAATTGCATAACCTAATCCACTTGTAATTAAACTAGCAACACCTGCATTGATAACTCCTCCTACTAATGTTCCTACACCCGGTATAAATTTCAAGATTCCACCTACTATTGATTTTCCTAAATTAGATATCACAATATTACCCAATAATGCAGACGAAATACTTGTCAAATTTTCCATACCATATAAATATATTATATTAGCCGACATAGTAATCTGTAATGGCGTAAGTAATGCTGCATCAGACACAGGCACTGGTGTTGCACCTATTGCAGCAGCTGCACCTGCATAATATTTAATTTTAGAATTAACTTCTAATCTTTTCATATCCAAGTCAATCATTTGTGAAGAAATAAATGCTTCCTTTAAATCATCATCGCCAAGCTGTTCCGATGACCATTTTATAAGTTCCATTAATTCTAATGTTAGATTTTTATCTGTAGATGTCTCAAATATGTCGATCTGGCTATCTACCTCACTCCTTATGATATCTTTAAAAGTGCTAGCAGTGCCGCCATCTTCATCATCCTCATCACATTTCGTCAATATAACAGCAACCCTTTTTTTTAATTCCTGATTACTTAATAATAATTTTAAAACCTCTATATCATAATCCTGTATTCTTTCTGCTGCTACAGATATGCAAAACCAAATTATATGAATCTTATTCTCAGCACCAGATTGTTCACTTTTCTGCATTTCTACCTGTATAGATTTTTTATACTCTTCAAATGATTCATTCGAACCATTTTCCATTTCATATCCTCTACTATCTATAAGATTTACACTTATACCATATTTTTTACCACTATACTTGTTAAATCCCTTAGTACCTCTTGAAATGTCATTTACTGGAGCTATATCCTTTCCAAAGACTAAATTTATTAATGAGCTTTTACCGCATCCAGTTACACCTAACAACATAATATTAGGATTAATTTTTTTCTTAGAAAAATTTTCCCATTCCTTCTTATACTTTTCTTCATAGCTATTAGACATCTTAATTTCCTCCTAATCAATACAATTTACGATTATAGGAACGTAAGCGTTTAAAAATAATGTGCCTTTAATCCCTAATCGTAATATGAGATAATCAACTAAAATACAACTGGTTGGAAATACACTTTTTAGAGTGTTTCCGAATTCGGAAACACTGGAGAAGTTTCGTAAACCGATACTACACTTCAAGTATTTCTATAACAGCATCGCAAACATACATCAAATAACAACTATTATATATCTTATCATAATCTTTATACTTCTCAAAATTATAATCAGAACTAATATATGTAATTTGTTTTAGCTGCTTCGACACTTCATCTTTACTTGATGTACCTGTAATTTGTTTAACATATCCAAATATTTATCGGTTTCATTCAACATAAGTACCTCGATTACATTAAGATTTCATCTTTATATCTAATTCAGACATTACGCTGCTTCTTTTCCGGCTTAACTGCCCCAACAGGTATAGCCCAGGTATTCCCAAACTTCACCGCCCCGGGGATGCGGCCTTCGAGGCAGAGCGCGTTGACGCGGCGTGTGCTGATGCCCCATTTGTAGGCGGCGTCTGCGATCTTCATATAGTCTTTCATTATTTCTTTATCATCACCTTTCAGATATCATGCTGACTGTTTTAAATTTTAAATTGTGTTTTCTGACGCTTGTTGCAGCCAGCTGACCTTACTCTGCAATGAGTTTTTTCTGTTTTCCACATCATTATCTGTGCGCCGGGCGCACGGATAGTTTGGAATTTATTCATATATTTCAAGATCTTCATTCTGCGTTTATTTACAGAAAAAAAATAACAGCATTATCCGAAATGTCCCGACAATGCGGTTCTGATCTGAAATATATTGAGTGCAGCTGGCTGACATTTTACAGTCCCTATAGTTTTGCGTCCCTGGCTTTCGCCAGGTTTGCCATTTATTCAATTACAGTTTCATTCTATTCGGATGTTCGAACAGCGTCAATATAAATTCTTGTATTTTCAATTTTTTATTAAATATTTTTTGATTTTTATATTTATCCCCCTTAATTTATTTACATATTATGTTTATCTTGCCATTGTTTTCTTTATTTAGATAATATGTAATCTTTATAACAATAATATCAACTCTAAATCTCTGCTACCCTATAGCTATAAAGGAGGGCTCTGTCTGCATGAATTATGAAAGGTCCAGGTACAGGGTCGGCGAGCGGATCAGGTATTTCCGGGAGTTGAAGGGCTGGTCTGTTAACAGGCTTGCTAACAAGGCCGGTGTGTCGCAGAGTTATCTGAGGGATATCGAGCTTGAGAACAAGAATCCTACAGTCGAGTTTCTATCGCTTATCTGCGATACTCTTGAAATCTCGCTCAGTGATTTTTTTGGTGACGCGGACGCTGCAGGCGATGAAGATCCTTTATTTCAGCGTATCTATCAGCTTGATGCCGAGCAGCGTGGGGCGCTGCTTGCGTTTCTGAATACTATTCCGCATTAGTGTCAGCGTCATCACAACTTTTTCCTGCGGGCGGGCAGCCCGCTCTGCCGGTGACGGCAGAAAGGCTGTTCCTCCGCTTAAGAATACTTCGTGGCGCTCATTCGTCATCCTCGCGCGGTGTGTACGGCCGCATCACGTAGCCCTTGCGGACTCTGTCAAAGACGATCTCGGTCGGCGGCACTGTGTTGTCGTAATAATCGCGCAGCTCCTTGATGTCGCGGATGATGCTCCGCTCATTGACCCCGTACCGGAACGCGGCGGTGTACTTGTCTATGACTTCGCCGTTTTTCAGCCTGTCGCTGAGCTCCAGTATCCTGTATGCTTTTGTTTTGCTGATTTCGTTTTTCCTTTTCTTTTCCATTACGATTTCATGATTCCCTTACAAAATTTCATCTGTTTTCTTAAAAACACCCATGCTGACAAACGACATCCTGCACTAATGCAAAGCGCTGTATCCGCGCACTCCCGAAAATGCGCACGCGCCATGCATCCGCCGGCGGATGAAAACCATCCTGCTGCTGCCTGTCAGCTTTATCCTTACTCCTGTAATTGTACAAATCATGAATGACAGGAAGTGTCATTATGGACAATATTTTTATATATTATTGAAAAATTTTTCAATAATATCTCCTGCCCCTTACGCGCGCCTGGCGTGCGTATTTCTATTAATTTATATTTTTTACATATTCAGGTTGTAATTTTATTACATTTAGTGTATTATCAGGATAGATCACAATCTGGAAGTTTATGTAATTTAATATTACAAAGTTTCTATATCAAAATTCATATACATGTGGGTAAAAGGATACCGTCAGTTCTACTTACCGTAAAAATGCTGCAAACATCGAAACTGTTCAGAAATATCGTGATGTACTGAAGTCGGCTGTTATAAAGCAGGATGACATGGCTTCTTATGTGATTCTGGGTATTGAAAACCAGACGAAAGTGAATTATGCTATTGCTGTAAAGAACATTATTTATGATGCTCTGCAGTACGGCAGACAGGTACAAAAGATAGCTGAAGCTCACAGAAAAAATTCTGCTGGATTTAGAGGACGCAGCAGCGCTGAGTTTCTTTCAGGATTTTGCAAAGATGACTATCTGAGGCCTGTTATTACACTTGTTATACATTTTGGCGCTGATGAATGGGATGGTCCTTTATCGCTGCATGATATGATAAAATTTGATGATCCCACGCTTATCAAATTTGTACCTGACTATCCTGTACATCTTATAGACCCGGCGCAGCTCAGCGATGATGAGCTTTTGAAATTTTCTACCAGCCTGCGCGAAGTACTGCAGTATATAAAATATTCTAAAGATAAAGAAAAACTGGTAGAGATAACCAGTGATAACCCACGTATGTTCATTGAAATGAGTGCAGCGCAGGTAATAGGAACTGTAACAGACACACCATTTAATGTTTATGAAGAAGATGGGGAGGTAAATATGTGTCAAGCGATAAGAGAATTGATGGAAGATGCCCGGGCTGAAGGCAGAGCCGAAATGTGTCAGGGAATAGCTGAATTGATGGAAGATGCCCGGACTCAAGGGCTTCAGCTCGTGCAGGATATGCAGGCATGGTTAAAAGAGCAGGGACGTATCGATGATATCATGCAGACTATCAGCGATAGTAATTTCCGTGATAAGATGATCGATGAGTATATGGCTTCATTGAAATAACAGTAATTATTGTACAGGGCTGTCGCACATGCGACAGCCCTGTTATTTATCCGTATGGCAATAACTAATATTTACTTTCCATCTCAAGTATCTGTTCAAGCAGCCACCTGTTGCGCGGCTCTTGTTAATTTATTTATGATCTTTTTTCAGATATTTTTGTTCTTACGAATTTTAAAAACTGTATTATCGGCAGGTTCAAAAGTGCCAGGGCGTAGGCTGTAAGCAGCTGTACGGCGTTCAGCGGCTGTACCTGGAATACAGTGTGAAGCGCAGGTATGGTCACTGCACATGTTATGAGTACCATGCCGAGGATAAAGGCGCCGATCAGGTAAATGTTATTGAAGAACCTGTTTGTAAAGATCACAGGTCCGGATGATTTACAGTTGAAGCCGTGTACAAGGCGGCTGCTGCAGAGTGTTGCGAAAGCCATTGTGCTTGCGAGGAGCGCGTTTTCCCCCTGATGATATCCGATCATAAACGCGATCATCGTCATTACCCCTATGCACAGTCCTTCAGTTCCGATGCTTAACAAAAATGGTCTCGTCAG
This sequence comes from uncultured Clostridia bacterium, assembly GCA_934255545.1. GTDB lineage: Bacteria > Bacillota > Clostridia > Peptostreptococcales > Anaerovoracaceae > CAKQOE01. Next base: position 60,350 of record CAKQOE010000006.1, read on the forward strand.
TATAGACTCGTTCATCGGGCGCGGCTTTTCCTTCATGACTTCTCTGCTGTGCGGCTCAAGACCGAGCGCTATGGCAGGAAGACTGTCTGTCAGCAGATTTATAAATAAAAGATGAACAGGCGCGAACGGTACAGGCAGCGCCGCCAGCGACGCGTATAAAACTGCCAGTATAGCGCCGAAATTGCCTGACAGAAGGAACTGTATGGAATTTTTAATGTTCCGGTATACATTTCTTCCATTTTCTACCGCTTTTACTATTGTCGCAAAATTATCATCAGTCAGGACCATAGACGCTGCATCCTTTGATACCTCGCTGCCTGTTATACCCATAGCAACGCCTATATCAGCCTGCCTCAGGGCAGGCGCATCGTTCACGCCGTCACCCGTCATTGCGACTATATTGCCGCGCTCCTGCCATGCGCGCACTATGCGTATCTTGTGCTCCGGCGAGACGCGCGCATATACAGATATACCCGGCACAAAAGCCTTGAGCTCTTCGTCCGTCATACTCTCTATAACCGCGCCCTCGCACGCTTCCGAAGCGTCCTTAAGTATGCCGATGCGCTTTGCTATAGCCGACGCAGTCACCTTATGATCCCCCGTTATCATAACAGGCTTTATACCTGCGCTTATGCAGTCAGCTACAGCTGCCTTCGACTCTTCACGCGGCGGATCCATCATAGCTATGAGTCCGATAAACGCGAGATCGTCCTCGTCATACACTGTAAGACTCTTTTCACCCTCAAGCCTCTTCGCCGCAAACGCGAGCACGCGGAGCCCGTTTTCAGAATAATGTCTGTTCTGAGCCTCTATAGCATCGCGGTCTTCATCCGTTATCACCCTTATTTTTCCGTTTTCCTTTATGCGGCGCACTCTGTCTAGCAGAACATCGACAGCGCCTTTTATGACCATAACATACTCGCCGTCTATACAATGCTCCGTAGACATGAGCTTTCTGTCACTGTCAAACGGGACCTCCGACAGGCGAGGGTACCCGCTGCGTGCTGCTTTAGCTTCCACTCCGAGCTTCTTTCCAAGATTTATGAGCGCCGTTTCGGTAGGATCCCCTATCTCCTGACCGCCTCCGTTGCTCGAGTCGTTGCAAAGTATACTGAACAGCAGCAGCTCCTTCTGAGCGATATCATTCAGATCTATATCAGCTGCAGCAACGCTCCGTCCATCAACATAATAATCTTCTACAGTCATTTTGTTCTGCGTCAGCGTTCCTGTTTTATCTGAACATATGACTGAAACGCTTCCCAGCCCCTCTACAGCCTGAAGCTTCCTTATGATGGCATGCTCTTTCGCCATTTTCTGCGTTCCGAACGAAAGAACGATAGTGACTATAGAGCTCAATGCCTCCGGTATAGCAGCAACTGCAAGCGCTACAGCAAACAGAAACGCGTTTACGAATGAATCTCCGCGCATCACGCTGACGCCGAACAGTATCGCGCAAAAGACCATTATGATGACCGAAAGCTTCCTTCCGAAATCATCAAGATTTCTCTGAAGCGGTGTCTGCTTTTCCGAAGCGCTGTGGAGCAGGCCGGCGATCTTGCCTACTTCCGTCTGCATTCCGATAGCAGTTACTTCAAACGACGCGCGGCCGTAAGTCGCGAAGCTTCCTGAAAAGACACGGTTTGTCTGGTCTCCAAGTGCTGCGCTCTCCGGCACTTCATCAAGTGACTTTTCAACTGAAAGGCTTTCCCCTGTAAGAGCGCTTTCATCGACCTTAAGGCTGGCACACGTGATCAGCTTTCCGTCTGCAGGTACCATGTCGCCTGCCTCTACGATCACCTCGTCACCCACAGTCACCTCGCGGGCCGGTATCTGCATGAGCGTCCCATCGCGCATGACTTTAGCCTCCGGCGCCGACAGCTGCTTGAGGCTGCTGAGCGACTTTTCTGCTTTAACCGTCTGCACCGTTCCAAGCACAGCGTTCATAGCTACGACAACAAATATGACTGCAGCGCTCTCGACTTCGCCCAGAAAGGCTGACACGACAGCTGCTATCATGAGTATAATGACCAGAAAATCTTTGAATTGCTCCAGAAATATCAGGAAGAAGTTCTTTTTCTTTCCCTCCTGAAGCTCGTTCATGCCGTATCTTTCCTGATTCTGCCTTGCCTGTTCGCTTGTAAGCATAATGAATTCCTCCTTTTCAACTTTTCGATTTTTGAAACAAAAAAACAAAAAGAGACTTTTATTGCACGTCAAAAACATGCAATAAAAGTCTCACCATTTCATTACGATACGGACGGCCTTCTTTATCACAACGACCGTCGTACTGACGACACCGTAAACAACATTTGTGTCCGCCTGGCGGACGCTCTAGCTGTCGGTTACTCCCTCTTATTTATTCTTAATATATTATATTACCGGACTGTTGTCAACATACATAATTCGACATTGTTACGGAACACACTTCCGCCGTACAGCTCCGCCCTGTCATGCCGTAAAACACAACATGGCGACGGCTCATCTACAATAATGGCGTCATATAAACAGGAAGATATATTATGCTGTTTTCTTCATTTTACCTGCCCTTATTTAAACATCTGCACCAGCGTTACTTTTCAGCGTACCTGTTTCCCATCTGTAAAGGCGCAGCATCGTAACTGCCGACTGCTCTATAGTATACGGAGAATTTGGCGAAAAGCAGTTGTTCCCTGTTCCTGCCATCAGTCCGATGTTATAGCAAAATGATACCGCGTCTCTCGCATACGGAAATATATAGCTCTGATCGACTCCGTTTAAATAACACCCGCTGAAATACTTACTGTCATCCCATGAATGCGGAAGCATCGCCGAGTCGTCTATATCCGGGAATATATCAAGCTGAGCCATACGATAAAGTATTACTGCAGCATCTTGCCTCCTTATGGAGGTTTCAGGCGAAAAGCGCCCGTTTCCTGTCCCGTTTATTATCCCCGCGCCGGCCGCTTTCTCTACTGCTTCGCTGTCAGTATCAGAAAAGCGCCTGCCTCCTGATACGCTATCGAACTGATATCCCATAGCTTCCATAGACCTTACAGCCAGCTCGCAGAATTGCTGTCTCGTAATATCGCGCCGCCATATACCCTTTAAGCTGTCCGGCACAAAGCCGCGTTCCTCTGCTTCCTTTACATCAGACGCGGCCCACGGTGACGGGTCTTCAACTCCGTATGATGAATCTATCGTCGTCACAGCAGCAGGCATCCATAACTCCATAAACTGTCTGACCGCTGCGCTGTTCCATTTATGCTCATCAGTCCACAGCGCCGCAGCAGAAGCCTTAAAACCATCATCACCCGACACGCCATGCACATCAGCCTTCAGCACAGGATTGCTCTCATGCTTCCATCCGTTATAAAAAGCATTTAACTTTTTATTAAATTCATCTTTATTCATAGACACGCCGCCAAAGCTGTATCCCGATTCAGTGCGCCCTATTACCTGCGCCTCATCATCATATTTTTCATACCAGCTTATACTGTATATCTCTTTTCCTGTTCTAAGACCGGTGTCACCGTACATAAGCCTTACATAAGTATCAGTTCCAACACCGTTATGCGCATAAGTCTGAAGCCCGAAAAAACGAAATTCATTCTTACCGGTGCTGTAATAAAGCTCTGCATTTTTTACAGCCGATATATATACAGGTTCATCACCGCTTCCGGCACTATCAGGCAGCGTTATCTTCCGACACTCTCCATTCTTAAATGACCACGCTGCCTTGACCGGGGCATATCCCGGATGCTCCTGCCCGAAAAAAAGCTCCGGAATGCCGTCAAGGTCAAGATCACGAAGCACCACGATATCGCCACCTGTCTGACTCAGTCCCTCTTTTGTCAGCGCATCAGTATACGTCTCCTTCCAGTCAGTATTGACAGAACTTTCCACGCTCGGCGTCTCTGGACCGCCCGATACATTGGTCACCGCTGCCTGTGCAGGCGTTACCGTCAACATAAGCATTGCCGCTGTTACCATGCTCATTATTTTCCTCTTCATAATTATCTCTCTCCCTTTACTGCCAGTGACGGCAGCACTTTTTCTTTCTTATATTAACGCATGCATTTATATTAAGTACATTCTATTACATCTAATATATTTAAGTTATTAAGTTTTCTTAACATAAAAACCGCCCTGTCATGCGATAAAGCACAACAGGGCGGCAGTTTACCAGCTGCAGCCGTCACCGGCTGAACTTCCGGCGCTGGGGCGCCGATCGATCTTAAATTTTCATCATGTCAAATCGGTAAAATTCCAGCATTTTCTTAACTGCGCCGTCATTATCGCGGACATCGCGGCGGATAATGTATTTTCTGCTGTTCCACGGTATGATGACTTTTGACCTTGTTACTTCTGCATCATATATAGCACTTGACGGCATACGGCACAGGAGCTCGTTTTTTCTGTTCATGATGACGATCTCGCCTTTCCTGTACGCTACTATCATCATGCGTTTCGCCGTTATGGCTCTGAACACCGGAAACATCAATGCAAGCAGCACGCATACCGTTATGATCCCGGCGTCTGCCTGGTCAAATAGGCACATCATCGCTATGCAGAATACAAGCGTTCCTACGACAAATTTTGTAAAGATCTTAAACGACAGGCCTATGTAATAACCCGAAACGAAAAGCGTATACTCTCCCTCGCCCCTGATCTCGTTCAGCGCGTCTGCGCCCTCGCCTGCCATTTTCAGCGTTTTATTCTGTATGCTTTTGTCCAGCGCTGCTGTCAGAGCGTTTGATATTACAGATGAAATTATACTATTAAGCATTGTCTCTTTCCACGCCTGCGCCCGGCTTGTATTCATCGTAAACGTTATATACGAATGTCTTCTGGTCCGGCTCTACAAGGAGCTCGCCTCCGCGCGCTCTGAATTCTTCAACTATATAGTCAGTCACATCCTGTGACGGTTCTTCGACTGTCAGGTAAAAACCCTTGAGCCCGCATGTGCTGTGCGTTTTTACTTCGATGCCGAAGCGTTCTTTTACGCCGTTTATTATCTTTACTGCTTCAGTAAGCGCTATTCTTGCCATTTGGATCCTCCCTGTTCTGTTTGTCGGGGCATCAGCTTGTCTGTATATTTAAATATAATCGGAAATATATGGTATTTTATGGAATATAACGTCATCTACTTCCTCTATCGCTTCCACTGAGCCTTCTATTCGTTCAAGCTCAAGCAGACGCGCTGCTGTCTTGTAGCCGAGCAGGAGCGCTGTAAGCGTTCCGATAGTCAGCCTTACGGTATGATCCGCCGGACCTTCAACTACGCTGCACTTTCCGTTTTTAAAAAGAACTGTTATCTTTTTGTTGTTCCACTCAAGCAGCTCGTCTTCTACGTCGAAGCATATGCGCACAGGCGGCTCGTCCGGGTCGCACGGATAGCTCTCAAAGAATTTCTCCACATCTACGATGCGGCCCATACAGTACGGGCAGATGACTTCCTTTATATCTCCGTCATCCATTTCAAAGGCTATAGGCTCGCTGAAATATGTATTGCCGCGTATCTCGTCTATCATTGACTCGTGCGCGCGGATAAAATTCCACAGACCCTTCTGCGCCTCGCGATTAAGATATATCATTTCTTTTATATGCATGATGTCATCTTTTATGAGATACACCATATAGCCGCACGGACGGTCCTCGCTGTTGTAATATATAGCGACGTTCGTATCGTCCTCGTCCCAGCGCCAGTATTCCTCCCACGCAAGCGTGTTCCTGTACAGGCAGCCGTGAGTCACTGACGCGAATTTCGCGTGCAGCGCCTTAAAATCCTGATTTTCCCATTCAACACGGCGCACGTAGCCTGACGTTATTACCTGGTTAGGTATCTGCGTGTCTTTTATCGTATATGATATCTTATTTGACACTATCTCCCAGCCAAATCCATGGTAAAGCGGGATAGAATAAGGATATAGCAGCGCAAACGATATGCCCTTTTCCCTCATGTTCACCATAGTTTCAAACATAAGGCGGCTCATTATGCCATGGCCCGTATACTCCGGATAAGTGCAGACGCTGGTCACGAAGCCTATAGGATATTTGCTGCCGTATATGTTCATTTCCAGCGGATAAGACGCAAACTGGGAAACGAGCGTTTCTCCGTCGAAACATCCCATAACGTCAGCTCTTTCAAGCACAGGGAACTTCGACTGCTTTATATCGTCATCGTCCCATCCCGTCTCCATCAGCTCCTGCTCCGTTATCTGAAATGCGTATCTGAGCAGATCGTTATACTGCTCAACGTCATCTGTCGTCAGATGCCTGACTGTAAAATTATTCAATAATTTATTATTGCTTATGTCATTACCTTTAACGATATTTTCCATAATTCCCTCTCAAATCGATCACCGTCTTTTGAATCTCCGGCATGATCGTATTTCGTCTCAATGTCATACCGTAATATCCGGTCATATACTGCGCGCTCACGCGCGCCGGCTTTGCTGCTTAAAACAGCCTGCATTTAATTATATCTCCCGTGCAGTTATTATTCAAGCGTACACGTAAAAGCGGCGGAAAGCCTTTATATTTTAAGCTTACCGCCGCTTTATAAAACTTCAGTTATTTATTTTTCTTCGATCTCACCAAAGAGCTCTTTTTCGTGCTCTTTTATGTACGGATACACTATCTCAAGGAAGCTCCTGTGGTTGCAGAAGTTCTGCGGACCGACTTTAAATGCTTCATTAGTCATCGGGCCTGTCCTTATAGCCGGTATGACAGTTATCACATCGACCGAGCCCTCTGAAAGTGCTCTGAAATCCTCCAGGTCGGCTGAAACCATGTATATGACCTCAGGTCCCGGCGAAAACGGCGGCTCGTCCTCTCTGTGTATGAATATAGTCGCTACTTCGTGGTCATGACCGGAGACCTCGCGGAACTCAGCGATCTCCGTAAGATCGTCCTCTGTGAGCTTAAGGCCTGTTTCCTCCCATATCTCGCGCGTCATGGCGTACCGCGGCGTCTCGCCTGCCGATACGTGGCCTCCGGCTGTTATATCGTACCTGCCGGGATGGCTCTTCTTTTCAAATGAGCGTCTCTGCAGATAGATGCGCGGACCCCTGTCCGACATACCTACCACCCAGCACTGGGCTACTCTGTGCCACATGCCGTTGTAGTGAACGACCGGCCTTGCAAATACGCCTATTTCATTCATATTTTCATCATACGCAGTCAGCATCTCAGGCTTTTTTTTACTGCGCTTGTTCGGACGCTTTGATCTCATACGAAACCGCCTTTATTTACAATACATGGTCAATAAATCAATACTTAATGCAAATACCGCACTATGATGCGTCGGCCGGGCCGACGTACAGTATGTATCGTACATTAACGATATTTACTTAAACGAATTAAAGAAGTTTATTATTCCTGTCGCGTCAGCCTGCGCGAGCCTCTGTCTGAACGCGCTCGTCTTCATGAGCTGGCACTCTGACTGGTTAGTGTAGAAGCCGTGTTCTATAAGTACTGACGGCATTTCTGTGTTTCTGCTGACATAGAGACCCTTTTCACCAACGCCTGTTTTCTTTATACCTCTGTCAGTGAATTCTGTTATAGACGCCTTTGTAGCAGCTTCTATAGCCTTCGCTGCCTTTTCGGATACGCCGCCTGACTTGTGGATCCATATCTCCCAGCCGTGGGCGCTGTTCCATGTTTTTCCGTTTCCGTTTGCGTTAGCGTGTATGCTCACAAACAGGTCTACGTTCTCAGCGTTGTTTGCTACTGCCACTCTGCTGGCAAGCGACGGGTCTGTCTGATCGTCTTTCGCTACTGTCATTATAACAGTATATCCCTGAGCTTCAAGAAGATCCTTGAGCCTGTACGCTACGTCGCGGTTGAACTCCCACTCCATGAGCGAGCTGTCCGGACTGCGCTTTCCGCCTGTAGTCTTGCCGTGACCCGGATCTATGACTACTGTTATCTTTCCGTCTGCGTACGGAGCGTAAGTCGTAAGGCTGTCATGCTTTACTGTATTGTTTACCGTAACGCTGTCAGGCGCTGTTACAGTTGGAGTCGTCGTGTTAGTGCCTGTGTTTGTATTGCTTCCTGAGCTGCCGTTGTCTGTATTGGAATTGCTGCCGGAGCTGCTGTTTGAGTTCTTGTCGTCTGTCGAGCTGCCGTTTGAAGATCCGCCGTTGTCTGTTGACGCGCTTTCCTTAAACGAAAGCGTCATAGTCTTTCCGTCAGACGAATATGATACCTTCGGTGTCACCTTTGACGACATATCGATAACTATACGGACTATATTGCCGCTCTGCGTGCCGCCTCTTACGCTCGTCACAGGCGAGCCTGAAGCGCTGACGCTCTTTGTGCCCGCAGCGTCAGTTCCGAGCTTTGAGTCCTTGAAGTCTATATAATATCTGTAAGGGCTGCTCAGCCATGTACCGCTTGTGTATGATTTCAGAGAAGTCGTCGAAGTTATCTGGACATTCGTATAGGTATTAGACGAATCTCCTGATATCTTCTGGCCTGCAGTGACCTTTGTGGATGATACTGTGTATGACGGTTCTGTAACTATACTGCCTGATCCTGAGCTGCTGTTTGACGGCGATTTTATGATAACTGTCCTTGTAGGATTGTCCCAGTCAACATCGTAGCCAAAGCCTTCGCTTATGAATCTCAGCGGCACCATAGTCCTCGCGCCGCCCTTGTTATCGACCTTCACGAGCTGAGGCGCTACATCCATGCCCTTTGAAACTCCGTTTACGGTAGCCGTTTTGGATCCTATAGTGACTTTCACCGTAGTACTGCCCTTAACGAATGTCGCCGTGTGAGAATCCTGATCCCACGATGACGTGCCGCCCAGCGCACCTACGATAGCGGATACAGGTACCATAGTCCTGTTCTGGACTATTACAGGGTCTGCGTCAGTAGATACCGTCTTTCCGTCGAGCGTTATCGTTATCGGATCGCTTGCGGCATCAGATACGAACACGCTGACCATCATCATAAGGATTATAAAGCCGGCCGTAAAAAATACGAGCCTGCCGGCCTTCATCATTTTCATTTTTCTTATTCCCCCTTTTACCATTTCATAACAAGGCACGCGGAAACATATCGTAATTTACCGATGCATGATGATCCTGCATCGAGGTGAACACGCTCCCGGCATCCCGTCCGGGGCGCTTCTGCTTCCATCGCCCATGTTATCTTAAACTGCATTTAAACAACCAATTAAAATTTTAGCACAATTTAAACTTTCATTCCATCAATCGCCCCATCTGTAACATAAATAACATTAAAATGACTTTTAATATTCTCAATTCTGTAATATCCTGTATAATTAATATGCACGAACGGCAGACGCCCGGCGTCTGTACAAGACAACTGACAGAAGAGGAACTTGAAATGTTAAGGATATTAAAAAAACCACTTACCATAATACTCATACTTTTCATACTCATCGGCGGAGGCGGCATCATAGGCTACCGTATTATATCTGCTGATTTTGACATGAGGAGCTACGAGATCATAAGCTACAACAACCTTTACTCTCTGAGAGTGCCGTCTGACTGGAAAAAGAGCAGCGGCGCTTCCAAAAATGCGGTCATAGCCGCGGAAACTCCTTCTGCCTCTATGTACGCCATGATGTCAGCCGACCATTCATATGACGAGGGCCTGACTCTTGAAGAGTACATAGACGCTTATATAGCAAAGATAGGCGAATCGAGCGACAACGCGCTCGTTCAGACTGTGACCGTACAGCCTGAGCAGATGACCATGGGCGAAAACACCGGATACTACTTTGAGATAGACACATCATCAGGCGGTGTTCCCGTACACATGTGGGACTTCATGTTCACGGCAAACGGCGGCTACGTCCACATAGACGTTGTATCCTCCGGACAGGACAACGCATCGCAGGCAGAAACAGCAAAAAATATAATAAGCTCTGCCAAAGTCCTTAAAAATCAGACGCAGTAATTAAATATACCGGGTTGAAATACGTTTTCTCATTTGTTAAGATGTATACAATCATTCCGACGGTCTTTATGCGCGCGGCGACGCGCGGATCTTGTTACGGATGTAATTTGTACATATTTATTAACGTACAGACATGTTTATTCATTATCGCAAATATTTTATAAGGAGATAATCATAATGATAAATTACAGAAGCACTCGCGGCAGCAAAGACGCTAAAACTGCTGCACAGGCTGTTATAAAGGGACTCGCTGAGGATAAGGGGCTTTTTGTTCCTGACGCGATACCTTCGCTGCCGTTCAAGCCAGAGGACATGGTCGGCAGACCGTATAAAGAAATAGCTAAGGCTATAATCGCTGCATTCTTTACTGACTATACTGACGAAGAGCTGCAGGCGTGCGTTGACGGCGCTTATGACTCAAAGTTCGAGGCTGAGGACGTTGTTCCCGTAGTAAAGGCCGGCGACGCGTATTTCCTTGAGCTTTACCATGGAAAGACTGCTGCGTTTAAGGACATGGCGCTCTCTATCCTTCCTTATCTGCTGACTACGGCTATGAAAAAGGAAAATGAGGAAAAGAAGGTCGCTATACTTACTGCTACATCAGGCGACACAGGCAAGGCTGCCCTCGAAGGCTTCGCTGACGTTCCGGGAACTGAGATCATCGTATTCTTCCCTGAGGACGGCGTAAGTGAGGTCCAGAAGCGCCAGATGACTACTCAGGAAGGCGCTAACACTCACGTTTTCGGCATCCACGGAAATTTTGACGACGCTCAGACAGGCGTTAAGAACATATTCAACGACGATGCGTTCAACGCTGCGCTCAATGAAAGAGGCATACGCCTTTCTTCTGCGAACTCTATAAACATCGGCCGTCTTATACCGCAGGTAGCTTACTATGTTTACGCTTACATAAAGCTTATCGAGAACGGCGCAGTAAAGCCTGGCGAAAAGATAAACATCACTGTTCCTACAGGAAACTTCGGTAATATCCTCGCTGCTTACTATGCAAGCAAGATGGGTATCCCTGTAAACAGGTTCATATGCGCTTCAAACGAAAACAAAGTCCTGACTGATTTCCTGACTACAGGAACTTACAGCACAGACAGAGAATTTCACATCACTAATTCTCCTTCTATGGACATCCTTATATCAAGCAATCTCGAACGTCTGCTCTATCACCTGAGCGCTGCAGGACTTGACGAGAGCTCCGCTCACGAAACAGCCGGCGCTGAGATCGCTGCGCTCATGAAGAGCCTCGATCAGAACAAGAGCTATACTGTAAGCGACAAGGTAAAGGCAGGTCTTGCTGATTTCGCTGCCGGATATGCGGATCAGGCTCAGACAGAGGCAGCCATCGCTGAGATGTACAATGACAATAACTACCTTATGGATACTCACACTGCAGTAGCTTACAAGGTATATGAGGATTACAAGAAGGCAACGGGCGATGAAACTCCTGTAGTCATCGCTTCAACAGCAAGCGCTTACAAGTTCGCTGCAAGCGTAAACGAAGCTCTCGGAATGCCTGCAGAAGCAGACGGCTTCGCATGCGTCCGCGCGCTCAATGCAAAGACAGGCGTACCTGTACCGTCAGGCCTTAAGGATCTCGACAAGAAGCCTGTAAGACACACAGGTGTTATCAAGAAGACACAGCTTGCTGAGGCTGTTATGGAGTCTTTGAAGTAGATCTTTTATTAACTATTTGATCTGTTTTCAAAAAGACCGCCGCGCATGATCGTTTTGGCGCGGCGGTCCTGTCACGCGGTGACGCGTGCAGTTGTGTTTAAAAAAGCGGCGCCTGCGGGCGCCGCTTTTTTGCTTTATACAAATATTGTTTCTATCAATTGATTTTCTTTTTACAGGTTCCAGCTGTTGAGGTATTCCTGCTGCTTGTGCGTGAGCTTGTCTATCTTAGTGCCCCAGGCTGCGAGCTTGCGTTCTGCTACCTTTGTGTCTATCTCGTCTGTTACGTTTATTACCTTGTTTTCAAGGTTTTCGTGATTTTCAAGGATATAAAGGGCTGAGAGGGCCTGCACCGCGAAGCTCATGTCCATGATCTCTGCAGGGTGGCCGTTTGACGCTGCTATGTTTACGAGGCGGCCTTCTGCTATTACGTTTACTGTGTGGCCGTTTGTAAGCTCGTACGCTGTGATGTTTTCGCGTGCTTCCTTCTTTTTAACTGCATTCTTCTCAAGCCATTCCATGTCTACTTCTACGTTGAAGTGGCCTGCGTTTGCAAGTATTACGTTGTCCTTCATGCTGAGCATGTGCCAGCCTGTGATTATCTCCTCGCAGCCTGTTACTGTTACAAATATATCGCCGACCTTTGCTGCTTCCGCCATAGGCATGACGTCGTAGCCGTCCATGCGCGCTTCTATGGCCTTTACAGGATCTACTTCTGTTACGATGACCTGAGCGCCGTATGCTGCAGCTCTCATCGCAACGCCCTTGCCGCACCAGCCGTAGCCTGCTACAACTACCTTCTTTGCAGCGAGTATGAGGTTCGTGCAGTGCATGATGCTCTCCCATACTGACTGGCCTGTGCCGTATCTGTTGTCAAACAGATGCTTGCACTTTGCGTCGTTTACTGCGACCATAGGGAATTTCAGTACGCCTTCCTTTTCCATGGCGCGGAGCCTGATAACGCCTGTAGTAGTCTCCTCGCAGCCGCCCCATACGCCGTCGCACAGGTCTGTCATCTCTGTGTGGAGCATGCCTATAAGGTCTCCGCCATCGTCTATGATGATCTGCGGGCCGTTTTCCAGAGTTTTCCTTATATGTCTCTTATACTCTTCTTCAGTAGCGCCGTGGTAAGCAAATACTCTGAGACCGTCGTCAACGAGGGCTGCTGCAACGTCGTCCTGTGTTGAAAGGACGTTGCTTCCTGTTACTGACATTATAGCGCCGCCGGCGGCGAGCACCTTGCACAGATAAGCTGTTTTTGCTTCAAGATGAACAGACAGTGATATTTTTACATCTTTGAAAGGTTTCGTCTGACGAAATTCCTTTTCGAGTCCCGCGAGAAGCGGCATATTTTTCTTTACCCAGCTGATCTTTTCGTGGCCTGATGGCGCAAGCGCCATGTCACGTACTTCGTATTCCTGCATTTTCAATGCCTCCCTTAATATTTTACTGCATAGTTAAGCTGCCGCGTTTTCCGGAGCCGGCTTTTCGTGAATGAAAAGCTCATATGCGACGCCGGGCGGCGCGACAGCTGTGTGTCATTCGTTATTGCGTCATCTCTGCGGCATAAGCGTCCGGATAACTTTTTCAGGTCTCCGTTTACTGCGCTTTTACCATCTCAGCCATAGTGTCTCGAGTGAACTGGCCGTCTAATGACATGTATGAGAGCGAGTCTGCAGCTTCGCCGTTTACTGTAAACTGTACGGCAGATATCTCGCTGAATGAATTAAGTATCGTGTCTACCGTCTGTACTATGAAGAACTTTTCTGTATACATGTTCTGATCCATGAGCTCGTCGCCTGTAAGGTCGATCGTGCACACGCCGTCCTTTACAGTCACGCTGCCGATGCCGAAAACGTCTGAAACGTAAGTTTCATCGTCTGCTCCGCCGCCATGCTGCGAAGGGTCGTCCTTCAGCAGGTCTATAGTTGACTTTACAGCGTATGCGAGGCCCTCGTCGTTATCTGCTACGGTAGACTTGTCAACTGTGACAGTCGCGCTGCCGTCTCTGTTGACCTCCGGCAGTGTTTCGTCGCCTGTCTCAACATATTTTGCGTTTGCGTATGTAAGCGCTATCTCATATGAAACAGTATTTTCAGACTCGCCGGCTGATATCTGCTCTGAAGACTGCGGCTCGGACTTTGACGGGTCAGCTGCGCTTCCTCCCTGCGCCTTGTCTCCGCATCCTGTAAATGCAGTCATGAGCATCATAGTTCCCGCTAATATTAATGCGGCGTATCTTCCATTCCTTTTGATCATTTTTGAAACCCCTTTCTTTTCACCGGATGTTCCGGCACATGTTGCACCTGTAGTTACTAATTATACCACGAATTACTGATGTTCCAACTTAAAAATGAATATGTAACAAAGCTGTTATCACTGTACGGCCTGATGCGCGTCACCGCGCAAAAAAACTGCCGGCGGTATTGCTTGCAGGCAGTTATTTTATTTATCAAATATACATTTTTAAAACAGTGCCTCAGCCGCTCCGCGTATCATCTCACTGAATGTCGGGTGCGGATGTATGACTGCGGCGAGCTCTGCGGCAGTCATGCCGCGCTCTATCGCTACTGCAAGCTCTGCCACCAGGTCAGTCGCGCGCGGGCATACGAGCTGCGCGCCCAGAAGCTTTCCTGTGTCAGCGGAGCTGACGAGCTTTACGTAGCCGCTTTCGGCATTTTCTACGAGGCATTTTCCGTTTGCTCCTGTCAGGAATTTCGCGCATTTTACAGGTATGCCTTCTTCCTTTGCTTCCGCTTCGCTCAGGCCGACATACGCTATTTCGGGTGACGCGTATATACATACCGGCACTGTCGACGTGTCAACAGGCGGTTTTTTGCCCGCTATGACTGCGACTGCGTTCTTTGCCTGCGCTTCTGCCATATGTGCCAGCTGGATATTTTTGTATTTTGCATCGCCTATGACGTACAGACCCGGTACTGACGTGCGTCCTTCTTCATCGGCGGCTATCGCGCCGTTTATCATCTCAGGCGCAAATGCTCCTGTAAATATGCCTTCGACAGACGGACGGCGGCCGGCCGCCGCAAGTACGCCTTCGGCGCTGAAACGGCATTCTTCGCCTTTTTTATTCTCGCATACGACCGTCAGGATGTCGCCGTCACGTTCTATGCTCTTTACACGAGTTCCCGCGTTCACTGAAATGCCGCGTTTTCTGAAGTACATTGAAAGGCGCTGCGATATCTCTTTGTCCGCTTCCGGCAGTATGCGGTCGGCTGCTTCTACTATCGTCACGCTGCATCCGAAGGGCTGATAAAATGAAGCGAATTCTACGCCTATGACTCCGCCTCCTATTATAACTAATGACTTAAAGTCTCTGAGTCCTGCTTCGCCCTCAAGAATGTCGCTGCTCGTGAATACTCCGTCAGCGTCTGCTCCCGTCACCGGGAGGGCTGTTGTCACTGAGCCTGCGGCTATGATCATATCGTCTGCTTCGTATATTTCGCCGCCGCATTCTATACGGCCTTTTTCAGGTACATGGGCTTCGCCTTTTATGACTGTCACGCCGCTTTTTTTCATCATGGACTCTACGTTTTTGCAAAGCTGCGCTACTGTTTCGTTTTTTCTGGCGTGTATGGCCTGCATATCGTAGCTGATGCGGTCTGCCTGCAGGCCGTAAAATGATGCGTTCTTCATATGCTCATAAAGTTCTGCTGCATGTATGAGCGCTTTCGTCGGCATGCAGCCGCGGTTAAGGCACGTTCCGCCGAGACTGTCCTTCTCAAACAGCACGACGCTCATCCCCTCTTCAGCGGCCTCAGCAGCCGCCGTATAACCGCCCGGCCCGCCGCCTATTACCGCGATATCATATTTCATGTTTGTTTACTCCTTTATTGTTTATTATGTATACTTTATTGCAAGCAAGTCAGCATTTTGGTTAGTACAAATATTTTGCTGACTTTTTACGCGCCTGCTGCTCAGCACTTTGGTCAGTGCATCTGTTTTGCTGACTTTTTATTCGCCTGCTGGTCAGCATTTTGGTCAACGCAATTATTTTGCTGACTTTTTACTCGCCTGCTGGTCAGCATTTTAGTCAGTGCAGCTGTTTTGCTGACTTTTTACGCGCCTGCTGGTCAGCATTTTAGTCA